>JAVEYK010000025.1:0-39357 GCA_034003505.1 Anaerolineaceae bacterium
GAATATTCGGATTTTGGTTAGCCGCAGATGATTGTTCCGGTTGCTGTGCCTGAACAACCAGAACCACCACAGCTACTATCAGCATTAAACCACCCACCAGGACTACCCAGATGGAGGGATCAATTTTTTGCTTGCTTTTCTTCAACTTTGCCAATGTTTGCTCCTTGACATCCTTTCTAAAAGGAAGGATGAGGTATTGATTGGATGAAAGTATATCGTAATTTACGACAAATTCAATCTGATTATCAAGCTTCTTAAAAAATTCTAATGTGTTTTTTAAAAACAATAGCTCGGGTTTTCTCGAGCGATAGGTCTCCTGGGTTTCTCAAATTAGTGACCAGAATTCAGGTGGGTTGAGCTTGAAAAATCCCCTTGTTTAGAAAAGTGAGAAATTCAGATGAATATGGTGATAGTTAGCACACGTACGGACGGGTTCCGAACCCGCCCGTACGGCTCATCAGCCAAAGGGCAGGGATTCATTGAAGCGGATCAGGTAGGTTTTTTCAACCCCTATCATGGTTTTGGGTTATCCGGTCTTAATGATACTCGTTCGCACTCCTACCCAAAGCACTACAGCAAACACCAGAATAAGAAAGCTGCCCCCCAGGAAGACCCATTTTAAGGAAGTAAAGACCCCTGCCAGGCTGGCCAGAATATCTGTTGGGGTCGGGTAGCGGAACATCACCACCATGCTGGCGATATTCTCTAAATAGTCAAACAGAATACCTGCCAGAGGCACCAAATTCAACAGACGCAGTTTTGAGTCTTCCAGGATGGTTTGATTTAAAATCCAACTGATCGCATTGATCAGAAAGAAAGTGTACACCAGCGGCCAGAGGATATCGAAAGTGATGCGCGAATCCACATAATATAACCTGCCTTCCTGCCCATAGGTTTCCGCTATCTGATAAAGTTCAGCCTTTGAGTAATAAAGTGAGGTGTCCGGGGATGGAGCAGACCCGATCACCTGATCAGACCGGGCCGCTTCGGCGGGCAGAACCAATACCAGGTAAATGACAAAAAGAGCCAGCGTGATGAGAACCACCCAGAAGGATGTTTTTCGATAAAAATATTGGGATAGGCGCTGCATATATTCTCCAACAAATATTAAGGGGTATTCACCTGGATATTCAACCCCTGCCCGGTGGCTTCAATGGCTTTGAGTTGGGCTTGGCGGGCCATATCAGTGGCAGCCGCCAGAATGCGCAAAGCCTCAGAAGGGTTATGGAACCCCATGCTGCTTTCGGCGGAAATGAAATCCCAACGCAATTGTGATTCCCGGTGCAAATTACGTGCTTCGGCTAATAATTCCGGATTCACCCCCGCAACCTCGGCTGCAGTTGCTATTGTTTTGATTGCGTCTACGAGTGCATCTTCCGTTGCCTCCATTGTGTCCCATACTTGCTGTTGAATGATCGCAACACGGTCGGTTACATATTCGACACTGGTGTGACAGGTTCCACAAGTGGCTTCAGGATCCAACAATGGGCTGCGCATGTTGTGATTGGAGAATTTGGCTGCTCCATCTTTGGTGTAAGGCATATGGCAATCGGCACAGGCGACGCCAGCTTTGTAGTGGGTGCTGTCCGCTGTGAAGAGTTCGTAATCTGGGTGTTGCATCTTGATCATACTTGCCCCGGATTCGGCATGCACCCAATCAGTAAATGCTATCTCCTGGTAGTAGGCAGCAATCTCCTCTATTTTGGTGCCATTATCCCATGGGAACGTCAATAGATTACCTTCCCCGGCAAAATAATATTCAACATGGCAATTGGCACAAACCAACGAGCGCATCTCCTGCCTTGAAAAAGTGCGCCAATCCTTTCCTTGCTCCTCCAAAGCATTCTCTAAAGCCGGGTTGGTGACGACCAATCGCATACTGGAAGAATCATGGCAGTTTACACAACCGATGGGTTCCGTGATTTGTTTTCCAAGAACACCGAATGGTGTGCTGGCGTATTTGGCTGCGCCCATCTCATCCCACAGTTCAATATTATTTGCGCTTTTACAGGAATAACACGTGCCGGCAGAGGTGTCTGTTGTGCGCAATGTTTCCTCAACATCTGTAATGGAATGCATATGACCACGATCTTCTTTATAATCTTTACTGAATCCGTAATTGACCCACAGTGTAACCAGGCGTGGATCCCACTCCAGTTTCTGGAAAGGCAGTGATCCAGCAAAGGCGGTGCGGGTGTTATTCTCTGCTGTCAATAGAAAGGTGGAATACTGGTTTGGAAAGTTTACACCCCAAACCGAAGAATCCGGTTCCATTGGTGAGACTTCTGTCAGTGGTGGAATTCCCCGTATGGGATCCGGTTGTGATTGGATAAACCATAACAACCCCACAACCGCAATCACCAGAATCGCAATCGTAACACTCAAAATGGTAATAGGTGAAATCTTTTTCATTTATCTGTCTCCTGGTCTCGAAATGGTAAGATGGAAATTCCTCGTTCACCGTGGGCTACGGAACGATGACACTCGACGCAATAACGCTGTTCATCCATTGCGTTGAAAGCAATGTCTTCAACTGCCGTTTCGTGGCACCCAATACAATTCTCCTGAATAATATCTTTAGAAAGTGGGATAGCCCTTAAAATGGTGGGGTGTTCCTTGAATAAAAAACCGGTCACATGCCGGTAACCGGAATATGCTTTAAAAAGATACTTGGGGACAAAAGAGTGTGGGGCATGGCAATCGACACAATTTGCCCAGGAGGCGTGCGCTGCGTGATACCAGCCTTCATAGGCTGCATCCATCAGGTGACAATTATTGCATGTGACCGGGTTACTTCCCAGATAGGCGGTGAAATCAGTTGCCACCATTAAAGCGCCTGCCACAATCAATAAAGCCGCAATACTGATGATGATAGCTACTTTCATATGCCGTTTTCCTCGTTCATTATTCTGTATTTTTTATGTGAGATTTAATAAATAACCTGTAGATACTCATAAATTATTGCATTTTAATGAAAAATAATCAATTGATAATCCCGATTACTTAAACGCATCATTCGATTCTAGCGAAATTTTTGGTACCGCGCTGGCGGGCTTTCCGGGCAATAATTATGATTACTGCTACGATAGCACACATCACCGCCGCGGACAGAAAATGGAAACGAATGGACGTAAATCCAAAAATACTGCTGATGAATGAAAAGACAAATGGCGAAATAAATTGACCTGCAAAGAGACCACTGGTATTCAACGACAAAGCCCAGCCACTCATATCGGAAGATACCTGATTTGAAATGGTGAGTGCGTTAAATGGTATTAGTGAGCCAATACCCAGCCCGATGATAAAAACGGCCAGAATAATCATCCATAAACTATTGGCAACAAAAAGAATACCAAAGCCAATGACTGAGACCCCCATGCTGAATATGGCTGTATTATTCTTAAAACGCCGGTAGATTTTATCAAAAAGCAGCGCTACCAGGAATTGTGCACCCTGATAAAAAGCAATTGCAACACCGCTTTCAGCAGAATCTCCCAGGCCAGTGTCTTTTAAATAAAAAGCCATGTTGTTGGTGATTAAATTAAAGATAACGATCGAGAACAAGGTAAATAACGCCGCAGCGTACACCAGAAATGGCAATTTTCGGTCTTTGATTATAGATTTCGATTGGGAAGAAGGTTCGGGTAGATAAAAATAAACCATCAGCAAGACCACCACGCTAATGCCATAGGCTCCCATCGCGTAGCGCCAGTTATAGAGTGCCAACCAACCGGACAACAAGGACATTAAAATTGCACTTGAAGTGGCTACCGCAGAGGAGAGCCCCATCAAACGAGCGCGCTTTTCACCTGTGAATAGGTCAGCAATAAGTGAAAATGAAAGCGGCGTAATTAGACCCAGACTGATGCCTAAAAAAGCTCTCAGAATTAACAAAACCACAAATGTAGGAGCAAAAGCTGCACCAACACCGGAAATACCATAAATTACCAACCCGGTTAACAGGATGTGTCGCTTCTTGTAGCGCAATGTCAGTTGCCCTGAAAGCAAACTGAAAGGGATGATAAAAAGCGAGGGTAAATTCAGGAACATTTGTAACTGTAACTTGGTTACCTCTGGAAAAGAAAGCTGGATGCGGCCTAATGCGGGAGCAACGGACGAGAAAGACATGACTGCGAACATCGATAAGGACAGGACAGCAATCGTAAGCGATAGTGATGACTTTTGGGTGATTGGAGTGGGTGGATTTGTCATGGTAAGAAGAACAGATCCTTAGGCAGCTTTTAAATTTTTCTGTGTCAGTAGCCACACAATGAATAACAGTGCAGCCAATAAAGTTAAGAGTCCGCCTGAAAAGAAATTCAAGCGGATGGTGTGCATATTGAACAGGGTCCCGATGAGCGAGAAAAACAAGGGCGAAAGAAATTGACCCAGATACAGGCTGCTGTTGGTGATGGAAAGGGCTGGCCCGTTCAACTCATCAGGCACCAGATTGGCGGTGGTCAGGAATATGGTCGGCATGATGGTACCAATCCCCAAGCCGGCAATGAATAGTGAAACCAAAACGGCTGGAAAAGTCTGCACAAAATTGAGCGCTATCAGACCGCCCCCCAAAGAGAGTAAAGATAGGATGGTTGTCAAAGACTTCAAATGTTTACGAATACTTCCAAAAGCAAGCCCGACGATAAAGGCTGCCAGATTCATGGTGGCAATACTGATGCCGCTTTGTCCGGCATCGCCAATGTTTGTTTCCTGCAGGAAGAGCGCAATCTGGGTCGGAATCAGGTAAAAGACGATCATTAACAAAATCGTCAAAAAACCCATTCCATACACACCCACCGGTAGTTTGGCGGGCTGGGAGGATTTCTGCTGATTGGATGTTGGGGGTTCTGGTAAGTAGAAATACACCATGATCAGCACAATCAAACTAACCAGGTAAGCTCCAAAGGCAAAACGCCAGCTTAATAAAGCCAGCCAACCGGATAACAAAGTCAGCACAATACCACCCAGGGTAGCAATCGCCGATGATTGACCCATGGTGGTGGACCGTTCATTCCCATGGTAAAAATCAGCAATCAGCGACAAGGAAAGGGCAGAAATCAGGCCGGTTCCGATGCCCAACAGCGCACGCATGACCAGGATCATTGGCATGCTGTTCATCAAGCCGCCGCCCACGCCTGCCAGAAGGTAGATGGTGAGCCCTGCAAATAATATGTGCCGTTTATTGATTTTTAAAGAAAGTCTACCAGTGAGCAAACTGAATGGAATGATAAATAAAGGCGTCAGAGTCAGAATCATTTGAACGGTTAATTCGCTGGCTTCCGGAAAAGCTTGCTGAATACGGCCTAAAGCAGGAGAAACCGCAGCTCCGGATAGAATCGAAAGGAAGGATAGAGACAGAATGGTTGGTTTGAGCAATCTGGATTTTGACATTTTATATCGATTCTTACAGAGGTGTTAAGTGACACGCAACAAAAGAGATAACTTTAAGTTGTATTGTACACTGTTTTTCGTGAGAACCATCATTTCATCGTTGAGCAAACAGTCTGATCGGCGTGCTGGGATTCTGAATAATGATGACAAAATCAGGTTATTATTACTAGTTTAAATTATGTACTTTTATCAATAAATCTATATAATAGTATTGTCGTTAATCTTCTTAAAACCATGAAGATTTTATGGGCACGTTCGTGCCAAAACCATATTTTGGAGGAGAAAAATGAAAAAGGTAAGTTTTATTCTATTTCTGACTCTGTTGATTGCAACAGTATTAACTGCCTGTCAACCAGCAGAAGTCGCACCAGCTGAAGATGTCATCACTGACACTGAGCTGAATGTGCTCTGTACACCACAGGAACAATGGTGTCAGGGTATGAAGCAGGAGTTCGAAGCCAAATACGGAATCACCGTCAACTATGTACGTATGTCGTCCGGTGAAGCATTAGCCCGTGTGGAAGCTGAGAAAGACAACCCCACATTTGATATCTGGTGGGGTGGCCCGATCGATAGTTTTGTTGCCGCCAAAGAAAAAGGCTTGCTGGAGCAATATGATTCACCCAATTATGGCAATATTCGTGATCCAAAGTTGATGAAGGATGCTGATAATTATTGGGTGGGGGTGTATGTTGGCAGTCTCGGTTTCGCCACCAACACTAATTGGTTAGAAGCGAATCCTGGGGTGGAAGCACCAAAATCCTGGGATGATCTCTTGAAACCTGAATTCAAAGGCCAAATTTTGGTTGCTCATCCATCCACCTCGGGCACATCCTACACTGCCATCGCCACCGTTCTTCAGATGCGTGGTGAAGAAGCTGGTTGGGAATACATCAAACAATATGCCGGGCAAGTAGCCCAATTCACCAAGAGTGGTGCTGCACCCGCCAAGTTCGTTGGTCAGGGTGAAGGTGCTGTAGCCATTGTGTTCTCACATGATACTGTCAATGAAATTGAGAACAATAAGATGCCTCTGGTATTAACCTTCCCAGAAGAAGGTACCGGCTATGAAATCGGTGGGGAAGGCATTATCAAGAATGCCAAGCACATGCAGGCAGCCAAATTATGGTATGACTGGGCAATTACGCCCGAAGCACAGGCTTTAGGTCCGAAGTATGCAGCCTATCAAGCGCCTACTGTCTCCGGTGTAGAACTCTCTCACCCAGAATTATTGGAAGTCAATCTCATCGATTATGACTTCATTTGGGCAGGCACTCACAAAACCGAATTTGTAGACAAATTCACCAATGAAATCCAGAATGCTGAAAACCTGAAACAATAAAATATCGACCGAATTACGGGGCGGTGCCAACCGCCCCGTATGTTAAATTGGAAGAACCATGCAAAACACCCAAAACGGCACCATTCATTCCACCCCAAACACATCCTCAATCGTACGTCGGATCCGAGAATTTGCCCTCATCCGCAGAGACCCGGTTCTCTTTATGAGTTTGTTATTAGCTGGTATTTTTATTTTTGTTTTTATTGTATTTCCTCTCTACCGCTCTGTGTCTGGTGGTTTCATTTCAAAAGAAGGTGCATTCGATGTCACCTATTTTGCCCGCTATTTTGATAATTATTACGGTCCCAATCTGCGGAAAGCCTTCTTTGACACGATGTTAATGGGCGTCTTAACAGCAGCCCTCGGCACCCTGTTAGGTTTCGTTTTCGCATATGCGGTTGTGCGCTGTAATATTCCCGGTAAGCGAGTTGTTCATTGGTTGGCATTGGTACCTACAGTGTCCCCGCCCTTTGCATTAGCCCTCAGTATGATTTTGTTGTTTGGCCGGAATGGTTTGATTACGAATAAGGTTTTTGGAATCACCTTTGTGCAGGGTATGAACGATGTGTATGGTCTGGATGGATTGGTCATTGTCCAGTCGATCACCTTCTTTTCAGTTTCTTACCTGATCCTGCGTGCCATGTTAGAGCGGCTCAACCCGGCGATGGAGGAAGCAGCTTCCAGCCTGGGGGCGGGGCGATTTCATTTATTTCGCACCATTACACTCCCGCTCCTGATTCCTGGTATTGCAGCCTCCTTTCTGCTGCTGTTTGTCGAATCTCTGGCAGACCTGGGCAACCCATTATTTCTTTCCGGCGGCCGCACGGTGCTCTCGGCACAAATTTTCCTGGCGGTCATTGGTGAATATAACTATCAGAAAGCATCCGCTCTTTCTTTTGTGCTGATGATTCCAACCCTGGTGATTTTTCTCATTCAGCGCTATTACGTCAATCGCCGTACATATATCTCTGTGACGGGGAAACCCGCTGGATCAGTCATCCTTGAAAAAGATCCGATTATCCGTTTGATCTTCAACTTCCTGACCTATGCTATTATTGCCTTTATTCTGCTTTTGTATGCAACCATTGTGTATGGTTCCTTCAGTACCGCCTGGGGAGTTGACTTTACGCCTACCCTGCGCCATTGGGAGATGACGGTCACGCGCGGAATCGAAGCCATCCTGGATACAACCTTCCTGAGCGCGCTGGCAACTCCCTTCGCAGCCATACTGGGCATGATCATTGCCTGGTTGGTGGTGAGAAAGAACTTTACCGGCAAATCTGTGCTGGATTTCACCTCGAATCTGGGTGGCGCAGTGCCGGGCACCATTCTGGGTATAGGGTTTGTAATGGCGTTCAACAAACCACCACTGGCATTAGCGATTGGAATATATGCGGTGATGGCATTGTTTTTTGCTTCGGTGGTCGGTAAGACCAGATGGGAGGGAATTATCATTCTGGGGGTGGGTACTGCCGTCGGTGTGGTGCTCAATCAGGTCTATGAGCCCTATATGTATTACATCCTGGGAGGATTCTACCTTGTTGTAGCTATTTATATGATGGTCACTCAGAAGATATTCAGAAAACCACTGGTTCTAGCAGTATTGGGCATTTATGTAATGTCTACCAATTGGGCTGTACTTATTTCGAAACCAATTGCTAATTTCAGCCGCTCTTTGGAACGAGGGTTTTGGAGTAATGCGATCTTTCAGGCTTCAGACCACATCAAAGTACTCGTACAACCTACACCAGCACTTCTGGCAATTGGATTGGTGTTCGCCGGGGTACTGTTGTTGCAAAATATAAATGGAAAAACATCGCGCATTGGGATAGGGATTCTGACGCTGGCGGTTCCCTGTGCTCTGTCGTTTGTGGGAGTGCCCTATGCCATGGTGGGTGGGGCTTATATAATTATGGGTGCCTTCATTGTTCGTTCGGTGCCGGCTTCGGTGCGTTCGGGTGTGGCTGCCCTGCAACAGATTGACCCTTCTATTGAAGAAGCTTCCAATATTTTAGGGGCGGATGCGCAATATACATTTCGCAAGGTGACTTTACCGTTGATTTTACCGGCTCTGTTCGCCGGGCTGGTCTTCAGCTTCACCCGACACATGACCAGCGTCTCCGCGATCATCTTCCTGATATCTGCCAAATGGAGGATTGTGACAGCATCCATTTTAAGTGAATGGGAGCAAGGTGGTGTAAGTATTGCCGCTGCTTATTCAACGGTAATCATTATTTTTGTATTGATTGCCATTTTTGTGCTAAATTTGTTGGTCAACAAGCTCTTTAAAGGTAGAGGCTCGGTGGACATGAGCCAGGGATTTTAAATTTTCGGATTGAGGAACCTATGTATTTAACATTAGAAAACATCACAAAAATATTCCCGGCGCGCGGCGGGGTTGGCGAAGTGACCGCCGTTCACAATGTCAACCTGGACATTGAAAAAGGCGAACTGATCACATTACTGGGACCCAGTGGTTGTGGAAAAACGACCACCTTGCGTATGATCGCCGGGTTTGAATTTCCTACTGCCGGTCAGATCGTGCTGGATGGAAATCAAATTAACATGCTGCCTCCCCACAGACGGGAAATGTCCATGGTGTTCCAGAGTTATGCAATTTTCCCTCATCTGGATGTTTTTGAGAATATTGCTTATGGATTGAACGTTCAACGCTTGCCGAAAACAGTTATTCAGGAGCGAGTCAATAAGGTACTGGATCTTGTGCAACTTCAGGGGTATGGAGACCGTGCCCCGACCCAACTTTCAGGGGGTCAACAACAACGTGTTGCCCTTGCCAGGGCATTAATCATGGAACCAAAAGTTTTACTAATGGACGAACCTCTTTCCAACCTGGATGCTAAACTTCGTGAAGAAATGCGTTTCGAGATTCGCCGCATTCAGAAAGAAATGAACATTACCAGTGTATATGTGACGCATGACCAGATCGAAGCCATGACCCTGTCTGACCGGATCGTGGTCATGAACAACGGCATCATTGAGCAGATCAGTACACCGGTTGAGATGTACCGTTACCCCTCCAGCCGCTTCGTTGCTAATTTTATCGGTCGGGCGAATTTTGTATCTGCCATTGTCCAGAAGCAGGTTAGTTCGAACTTAATAGTGAAAATATTTGGCGAAGTTCTGGAATTAACGAATATTCAGCGTGATTTTCACGAACAGGAAGCAGTTAGCCTGATTGTTCGTCCCGAAATGCTCCGCATCAATAAAACCGGGGAAATCTTCCCGGGTGTTATCCGACGCGGTGTCTATCTGGGTGATGTCATTGAATACGATGTGGAAGTCAATGGGCAAATGCTGACCTGTGTGGAATCAGACCCTTATGTAATGGAACTTTTCCCGAATGGTGAGCAGGTTACGGTAGGGTTTGCGGAGGGCTGCATTCAGGTGCTGCCAGAGGAAGAAACGAATAGCTAAAAATAATTTACAAATTCCGGTTTTTCTAATTGCTATATTATCAGCATTGTTATTCGGGGCAGCAACTCCCCTCAGCAAGAGTTTACTGGATCATTTATCTTCATTTCAATTAGCAGGGTTACTGTATATTGGTGCAGCATTGGGTGTAATTTTGCTGGTCATCCGCGAACGAAAATTTCTATGGCCCTGGAAAATGGATCACAAAAACTCACTGCGTTTGCTGGGGGCAGTCTTATTTGGCGGTATGTTGGGGCCTGTAGCGCAATTGGCCGGTTTGCGCCTGGCGAACGCTGCATCCGTTTCGATGTGGCTTAATCTGGAAATGGTGGCTACCGCCATTCTGGGTCATTTCATTTTCAAAGATCACTTAACACGAATTGGCTGGTTCGCGGCGGGAGGCATTTTATTATCGGCTGTCATTCTGACTTCCGGTGAAGGTTCTGCAGGTGTTATGGCTGGGATTCTGGTCTCACTTGCCTGTATCTGTTGGGGAATTGATAACCACCTGACTGCATTAATCGATGGCATCACACCGGCACAATCGACCTTATGGAAAGGCCTGGTTGCCGGGACGACCAACCTGATCATTGGGATCAGCATTGCACCCTTAACAGGCTCTGTGGGTTCTGTGATAGGCGGTTTGGTCCTGGGTGTTTTTGCTTATGGTTTCAGTATTGTGTTGTACATTACAGCTGCTCAACAGCTAGGTGCTACCCGCAGCCAATTGATTTTTTCCAGTGCGCCTTTTTGGGGTATTTTGTTATCAATATTGATTCTGGGGGAGAAATTTACCTGGCAATTGGCAATTGCCATCTTACTATTCATCGTATCACTTTCTTTGCTTATGCGTGAACAACATCAGCACAAACATGTCCATGAAAGCATAACCCATGAGCATTCGCACCGCCATGATGATGGCCATCATGACCATCATGAAAATGATGCTCCGGATGGTTGGCATTCACACCTGCATCAACATGATTTCCTGAAACATTCTCATCCACATTGGCCGGATTTACATCACCGGCATTTGCATGAGTAAGAATGAGACGAAGAAGTCTTGACAAGTATTTGATGTGACAAATGGAATGTTCTCAGGAAACTTTCCGAGTCAGAAAATTTACCCAGTAGCTATTTGGAGGAGCTTTCATAAAAACATCCACCCATTTCATTCATTGATCAATCTGCTATGCGCGGCTTCAATCTGATCGCGATCCACCTTCACCACTTCGCGGTCGTAGGTCAGGTAGCCGTTGATCTCGTACTCGACGTCGCAGAGTTCAGTGTAAATGGCTGCCACCAGTCCTTTTTCTTTAAGGGTGAGCAATTTTTCCATCAGCTTAAGGTACCTTTTTGTCAGTTCCGCACTGGATTTCACCATGCGGTAGGCGAATAGCTTCTCCTCCTGCCACAAGTGACCCTCCACCTTAAGACCGAGACCGCCAAATTCTGAGAGAGCAACAGCGCGTTCCTTTTCGATGGGAGGCATGCCAGGGCCGACATACTTGTGAATGGAATAGATGTCCCCATTGCCCTGATCGAACCAGCCGGAAGCTACATCCACCAGGCGTGAAGGATCGCTGTGCTTGACCCAATCACCAATTTCACGGGCATTGAACTGCCCCCAGGATTCGTTAAATGGCACCCACACCACAAGCGACGGATAATTGTGGAGATTTTTCATCATCGCCTGTAATTCGTGCCTGAATTGCTGCCGAACGCCTGCATCTTCGCGCCCAAACCAGTGGTAGCGACGATCATCACGAATTTTGAGATTGAGCAGAAAACCCATCCCCAATATCAGGGTGTGCGGGACTTTCCCGCCACAGGGCATATCCTGCCAGACCAGCATGCCAAGTTGGTCACAATGATAATACCAGCGGGCTGGTTCAACTTTGATGTGTTTGCGCAACATATTCATGCCCAGCGATTTACTGAATATGATGTCGTAACGCAGCGCTTTATCGGTGGGGGCAGTGTAAAGTCCATCCGGCCAATAACCCTGGTCGAGGGGCCCGTATTGGAAGATGGGTTTGTGGTTTAAATGGATTCGCGGAATGCCATTTTCATCCTGCACCAGACTGATTTCACGTAAACCACAATAGGATTTCACTGAATCGATCAACTGGTTCTTAACACTTAAGTTTATTTTTAGATCGTATAGAAATGGATCATCCGGCGACCACAAATGAGCATCAGGAACCGCCAGGATGAGTTTTTGTCCTGAGCTGCCACTGACCTCGGTAATCACTTTGTCCGCTTCCTTAAGTTGAACCTGGAGCTCATGCTCGGGAAGTTGATCCGAGAGAGAAACCTGAATCTCAAGCCGGGCTGGCTCAATGAAGGGTGTCATGTGGATCTCCTGGATGAAAACCTCGGGTAATGGCTCCAGCCATACTGTCTGCCAGATTCCGGAAACGGCGGTATAAAAGACAAAACCGGGAGTCAGAGTCTGTTTGCCGCGTTCCTGACGGCCTGCGCTGGTGGGATCGTAGACTTTTACCACCAGCTCATTTTCAGCACCATCACGCAGGAATTTCGTAATCTCAAACGAGAAAGGATCATAACCGCCCTGATGCTGGCCTAGATGCTGCCCATTACACCACACATCTGTCTGCCAATCTACAGCTCCAAAATGCAATACAACCCGCCGGGGTTTCCACTCAATGGGCAATTCAAAGGTTTTGTGATACCAGAGGTGTTCGTTGGGCTGTAATGGCTTGCCCACACCGGAAAGGGATGATTCGACTGCGAAAGGCACCAGAATTTGTCCCTGATATTGATCCGGCTCATCATCCAGCGGCAAGATCGCATAATCCCATAACCCATTCAGGTTCATCCAGTCCTGGCGTGACATTTGAGGTCGTGGATATTCGGGCAAGGGGCTACGCGGGTTGACATCCTTTGCCCAGCGGGTTTGAATTCTGCCGGGGACTGGTGTCCAGGTTGATTGGCTCATTTAGCCTCCTCTGCAGGTAGTTGCCTGGGAATGCGAACCAAAGGCAGGATTGCCAGCAGATTAATCGCTGCGGCCATATAATAAATGACGGGGGTCGGAATAAAGCCAGCTTCCCCGTTTAAAACAGTCGGTATCCCATAAGAGCGAATGAGGAAAGAACCAATCGCAGGGCCGATGACCATGGGTAGCAATACCATAAAGATCATGCGGACACCCTGGAATTGACCACGTTGCTGCTCAGGGTACAGATCCATTAACCAGGCACCGGCCACGATGCCAAAAGCAGCCATGGTCACTGTTTGCAGGGTACCTGCAATGACAAGGAAAGGAATCCCACGTGCAAACGAGAATATCAAAGCCGTCACGGATGAAAGGAAAGCCATCCAAAGAATAAATGTTCGGCGTGGAATTTTATCAACCAATATACCTAGTGGGATAGTGCTCAAGGCTGTGATGATCAAAACGCCTCCCATGATAAGACCCATCGTGCCTTTATCGTACCCCAGATAATGCTCGATATAAATGAGCAGATAAGGAAAAGTAACCTGCCAGGCAATGCCATTCACCAGGATGGCCAGAAATAATAGAAATAGGACGCGATTCTCCCGCACAATACGAAAACGAAATGTATTTAATACCTCGCGCCAATAAGGGAGGCGTGGTTGAAATTGTTCATCATGACTGACCGGTGCATCCTTCAGGAGCAAACCACCAATCAATCCGGTTAATGCCACCAGCCCTCCCAACCCATAGAAAAACACAAAGTAACCATACTTCTCAATCACCACACCTGCCAATGCGGTCGTAATAATGAAAGAGACAAAAATACTCATCTGGATCAAACCTTCCACCCGACCGCGGTTGGTTTTATCGGTGATGTCAGTTGTCCAGGCACTGAAGTTGGCATCATTAGCGGCGGATCCAAAAAAGGTCATGATTGCATCTGCCGTGATGACCATGAATACAGCCAAACCGATCGGGCGCAGTAAGGAGACCATCGGAAACAAGGCCGTTACAATCCCCCACAGAATGTACCCAAACAAAATATAAGGACGACGGCGCCCCATGCGGGTAAAGGTGCGATCGGAGAGTGTCCCGATCAGCAAAGTCGTGACGGTGGCAGTTATGGCACTGATCGCCACCATCCAGGCGATCGGTCTGGGGTTGGGTGTCAAAGTATCGAAAACGAAGGTATTGAACCAGGCGTTTTCCACTCCCCAGGCGATCTGCCCGGAAAGAGACAGCAAAGCGATGACAAACCAGGTGCGAATTGGGAGTGCCGTGTGTGGTGAAGACGTTTTTTTCATGACATATCCTTTGGGCAAAAGTACGAACAGATTAATTATAGCCAGAGTTGTTTAATCCAGGGCTCCACATTGGTGAAATTCAACCATCCGAGCTTGCGAAATGAAAGATGCCATATTAGCCCTATTTGTTAGCGGAGATGGTACATGCATTGAAAATAAAATTTAGTAATCTTCGTATTCCTAAAATGATTAGCAGAAATTGATATTGCGGATTGTTTAAAATAATTTCTTAGGTCTGGGCAGCTTTATAGTACGCTCACCTTAATCTTGACTCTGCGCAACATATGTCTTTACAAGATCGGAGAGAACACCCGGTTAAATTTGTATAAAAGTATTAAAATAAATCAGCAACAATATTTCATGGAAAAAAGATGACTTAAGCAATATAGTAGTAGAACATAATAAAATGGTCTGCTTATTCGACAATATTTCTTTATCAGGACGGTAATTAAGCATGCAACTGAAAAAAATTGATTGGAAGCAATTTCCCCTCCCTGCGCTGGTTTTTCTCCTCTTGGGGATAAGCTATGCTGTACAAGCAGGTAAGCTCGGCTGGTACCTGGATGATTGGATTATCCTTGAAGCCTTTGTACAGGGAGGTTTGCAGCGTTTGAATGCATACTCATTTATGGTCACCCGCCCAACGGGAAGTCCCCTCTGGTTGCCCGGCTTCTGGGTTGCTAAGTTTAACCCAATTATCTGGCAATTATGGGCGCTTTTCTGGCGCGCATTATTAGTAGTTTTTATTTGGCTAGGCTGGAAAAAATTATTTCCCGACAAACATCTTATAGTTGGCTCAGCCGCCCTGTTACTGACCGTTTATCCAATTTTTGACCAACAAGCCTCAGCTTTAACCTTCAGTTTTCATTGGATTGCATTCACATTGTGGGGAGTTTCTTTTTATTTGATGCTAAACGCAGCAAAAAGTGAAAAATATTGGGCTATCCTGACCTTGAGCAGCGTATTTGCAATGACAGCACAAATATTTGCGAACGAGTTCTTCATTGGGCTGGAGATTCTGAGGCCAATTGCATTATTTTGGCTGTTCCGGGGAGAGGCTGGAAGGCTTCTCAAAACAATCAAGCAATCGATTCCCTACCTTATTGTCCTGGTTGGATATTTGTTTTGGAGGCTCACATTGATGCTGACTCCAATAAGTGGAGATCGTAACGCGCCGATTTACCTTCGCAATCTTTTCACGAATCCACTCGATTCCTTATTTAAACTGGCAAGTATGACTTTTCAAAGCCTGCTGCAAGGCCTGGGTGGCGTCTGGTATCAAACCATAGATCCCACCACATTCACGATTGCAGCAAATACAGAATTTCTCAGTTGGGTTGTTGTATTTGCGTTGATCACTACAATGGCATTCCTTCTATGGCGATTCAGGCACAAAATTCCTAGCTCCTTTGCTAATAATTCAGACATTTCTATTCACTTCATGTTCATATTTGGACTTTTATTCTTCCTGGCAGGGATTGCGCCAGGGTTATCCATCGGGCGCTACCTTTCACCTCTGGACCGTACATCCGATCGATTCGCAATGGCAGCTATGCCCGGGGCAGCCTTAATGCTAACATCTTTGATATGGTATCTTCTCTGGTCTCAAACGGCAAAAATCCTGACCATGACGATTTTAATTGCATTATCTGTGGGATTTCAATTTCGTTTATCCAATAGTTACCGACACTCCTGGCAAAAACAAGAACGGCTTTTTTGGCAACTTTTATGGCGTGCTCCCCATGTAGAACCTGATACCGCTTTTCTAGGAAATGGAGCGCTTGCGGTCGGTCTTGGCAACTGGGCTACTGCATCTGCTTTCAACATGATGTATGGGGATTATGATAACCCCAAATACGTACCCTATTGGTATGTTGATCTGTACCGCTCTGAAAATGATAATGGCGCTGCTCCCATTGATTTTTCCAGCGCGCACCTCTCCTTTCAGTGGCATAAACCGCAGAGTATTGTTTTTCAATATGAAACTGACATTTCTCCTTGTGTTTGGGTTTTGGATCAGCAGGATGCCAACAATCCTGATCTCGATCCATTCGTAAAGAAAGCTCTCATTCTTTCAGACCTTTCCCGTATATCTAGCGATCGATCATTGCCTAAACCCGCCTTTCTAGATGATGAATTGGATCACAATTGGTGGTGTTACTTTTACCAAAAAGGAGCCCTGGCTGCCCAAAATGAAAATTGGGATGAAGTACTCAGTTTATACAATCTAGCCCAACAACAGGATCATGAGCCTTATGCTTCTCAAGAACTTATGCCTTTCATTCAGGCAGCATTTGTCCACGCTAATTGGGAATTAGCGGAAGAGATGACCTTACAAGCTTCTTCTGTCTCCACCAGCAATGATCAAATCTGTATGGCTTGGCAGACTGTGCGGGCCAAACAACCTATACCAGCAGATGTGCAATCTCGCCTGATCGAAAATTATCGTTGTACCAACTTGCTCGAAGAATAATTAAAACAATGAGGGAAGACTCTCCTGCTACGCAGCGCCTCAAAAGTAACCCTTGATGTGAGGCAATCTTACTTTAGAATCCAGGATTCCCCTTACGTGATTTCAATAACTTGAGCCAACTGGATGACAGGCACCTCAGGGACATATTTAGCTAACGGAGAGGACATAAGAAAGAGGTTATTTCAGTGATAAAATGCTTTTGAGCGCTTTAACAATTTCAGGTTATTGTTAGTGTTAACGTAACTCAATTATTTTTATAACCTGTTTTGATGAAAATATCCCCTCATATAAGGAAATTCAAATATGGAAAAAATCTTAAAGAAATTATCGAATTTTCAAATTGATGGATGGGCTGGTATTCTGTTAGTTATATTAATTTCTGCTAGTGCATATTTACCTCAAGTAATGAAATTTAGCTTCTACAGGGATGATTGGTATTACATGCTTGATGGCTTTACTGGAGGAGCTGATGTTTTTCACGCCATGTTTGCAATAGATCGCCCGGCTCGTGGTTTTCTTTTCAAATGGCTTTTTCAGCTTTTTGGTTTAAATCCACTACCCTATCACCTTACTTCCTTTTTTTGGAGATTATTATCCGGATTTTCTGCAATGTGGCTATTTCGCTTACTTTGGCCTTCACAAAAAAAGGCTGCTTTTTGGATGGGATTATTATTTACCCTTTACCCTGGTTACTTGTGGTGGGTTTCAGGAATAGAATATCAACCAATGATAATGAGTGTTTTTTTACAAACATTCTCCATTGCTCTAACAATTATTGCGATCCAACAACGCCCAATAATTTTAAAAATCATAGCTACATTGATGGCAATTATCACCGGCTGGCTCTATATCTTTTTTGTAGATTATGCAGCTGGTATGGAAGCTATGCGTTATTTATGTGTATATATTTATCTAGTTCAAACGTATGGTGAGATCTCTTTTCGGAAACGCATTCAACAAGTTTTCAAAACTATTTGGTATTATCTCCTTGTCCCAATTGTGTACTTAATATGGAATATTTTCATTTTTAGTGGACAACGTGCAGACACAGATATTATCACTCAGTTGTCCCACCTCTTTTCGAGGCCTTTATACGTATCGGGAAACTGGTTTGTTAACTTATTCCAGAGTGTTGTCAATTTAGCTTTGTTTGCTTGGTTTGTTCCATTTTCACAAAACTTTTTTACACTACGTTTGAAATATGTGCTTGTGGGAATGGCTATAAGTGTTTTGATCTTGATGAGTTTGGTGATTATTGACTATTTTTCCAAAACTAATAAAACCACCTTACAAGTTGAAAATGAAAATCAACGTATAAAGAATACTTATTGGCAAGGTGAAGCCTTTTGGTTGGGTTTTATTGGTACTATTTTCGGCTCTCTTCCCATAATCATCGCAAATCGAACAATTGTCTTTGATGCTTTTTCACATTATACGTTGCCTGCATCCTTAGCTGCTTCAATGATGGTAATTGGCCTAATCCACATGGTAAATAAGTCTATTATTCAAAAAAGCTTGCTATTAGGATTGGTTTTTTTTGCTTTTTTAACTCATTACAGTATTGGGATCAGAGCGATGATGGAAGAACAAGCTGTTCAGGAATTTTGGTGGCAAGTAACATGGCGTACAAATGGGATTGAACATGGAACAACCATTCTAGCTGTTTTTCCTGATATTTCTACAGGTGAAGACGTTGACATGGTTTGGGGTCCAGCCAATCTTCTTTTTGCCCCGAAAACTGATTTGTCCATCCCCATTACATATCCAATAAGCGCTGTGCCGAAAAATAATGAAACAACCAAGGATATTATTTCGGGAAGAAATAAGGTTTGGAAATATCGAACCCATTCCAGCGAATCAGATTATCGTAAATTGTTAATCATCTCTCAACCATCAACTTCTTCCTGTGTACACATACTGGATAACCGTTGGCCACGCCTTTCTATTTGGGATATTGATCAAACTCTACTTCTTTCTTCGTATTCATCCATAGATACATTATTACTTGAAGATGATAAGCCACAACCAATGCAGCATGTATTTGGGATTGAACCAGATCATCAATGGTGCTATTTTTATCAAAAAGCAGAACTTTCTCTACAAAAAGGTAATTGGGAGGAAATTAGACGGTTGGGAAGAAAAGCCGATGGGTTGGGGCTAAAGCCAGTAGACCGCGTGGAATGGATGCCTTTCCTGCAAGCAGCAACATTTGTTGGTGATCATGAAAGTATGAGAGACTATTCCACCAAGGTCAATGAATACCCATTTTTACGAAAAAACGCTTGCCTTACTTTACGAAAGATGTCGTATTTATACACACTATTGCCCGAAACCGATGCACTTACTGAAGAATTATTTTGTAGTGGTGTAAAAAAAGAATAGATAAAGCGAGGAACTCCCAATGACTTTGCAACGAAATAAACCTGCATTCATCGCTCCCCCAAAACGTATCCCCCTCTGGTTACGGATTGGGTTGTGGTTTACCCGACGGGTTACCGGGAAAGAATTATTACCTCCCCGACTTTTAGCCTGGTACCCGAAAGCAGCCTTTTCCTCCGGGGTCATGGAAGCCCTGGTAGCGCATTCTGATGGAAATCTGAGTGCACGCTTGCTGAAACTGGTGCGTATGCAGGCTTCGTTCAGTGCAGCCTGCCCATTTTGTATCGATATGAATAGCCAGCGCTTCTCTGAATATCATATCAACACACAGGAATTGGGGGCCATTCAAGGCTTGGTTTCAGCAGAGGATGTTGCTACCTTCAGTGATCGTGAACGCCTGGCGCTATGTTACACCCGCCAGATCTCAGCCACACCCTTAAGTTTTTCAGAAGAATTAATGCAAGCAATACAGAAGACTTTTACTGAAAGAGAAATCGTCATATTGGCGACAACGGCTGCCCAGGTCAATTACTGGGCGAGACTGATCCAGGCCTTGGGGGCGCCCCCGGCCGGGTTTATGGAACCAGGTGAGTGGCCAAATGCGGGCTAGTTTCCTAAAAGATTCTTCAGAAAAAATGGTGGATTCACACCAAGGGACATCACCGCTACAATCACCCCAATCAGTATAAATACAGCGGATACCATGATGGTGGTATATAAACCGTTCACACGCTTTTCCAGAACAGCTTGCCCAGGATCATGGGGATCATAATATACCGTTACCTGTCTGCCAACTGGATAACGGTCCACTATGGATTGTTGTACGCGCATATTGCTGGTGCGCATCCCATAATCAAAGTTGATGCAATCACAATCAAACACCTCATCGCTGACCTCATATTGAAAAAGAACGTTAGCAAAGTAGGTGGTGGTTTGGTAGCCATCTTCATCTGTTGTGATTTGCGCATCCAGTTCTGAAGAGACGATTTTGCCTGAGGTGGAAAGCCAATTTTTGCTATGACTGACTTTGGAAAAATTTTTTAGCAATTTTATTAACATCCCCAGGCCGGTACCAATGAAGGCCAGGCAAAAGAGGATGATTATAATCAGCACCCATGAATTGGATTGTGAAATATAGGCCATCAGATAATTCACCTTTCAGGTTCATGGTAACAAATAACAGCCATTAAAAGCAAGTAGTAATTTCTTCGTAGAAAGGACAGGGTTCAACAGATTAATTTCCGGTTGAAATTCGATCATACCATCCCCGATGACATTGTTTCAATCGGACTAACCGTGATTACGATATTGTATCAGCATGAGATTTAGATATAATGTTTTAATCATTTCGTGTTTCTGAAGGGCTCAAGCAAATGAAAAAGTGGTTATTGCTATTTTTGATCTTTTTGGTTGGCGGCTGCCAGATGTTCGTCCCTTCGCCAGCCCCTAAAGCTGACAGTACTCCTGAAGCAAGTACATCTTCGCCATCCAATACTGCCACTTCTGGCATACTGGTGACTGCCAGGCCGGTGTCCGCGCCGGTGGATTTCAGCGTTACTTCCTGGCAGAAGCTTGCCATGCGGCCGCTGTCTGTTTATGATCCTGGTGATGCGAATGATCAGCAAAGCAAGTTGCCTGTGGTGTTAAGCAGCATCCAGAATCGCGATGTGATCAGCGGTCTGACGGTTGATCAGCAGGTGTTTTTGGCACAAAACGGTTTTATTGTGATCGAAAGCCAGGAGGAGCAATTTAAAGATATTCGCATTTCTGTGGCAAAAGTTCAAGGACAACCCTACTTCTTAACCACCGATGCTGTTTATCATGCTGTCCATATCACCTTTAATGATTTACTGGAAGCGCTTGAGAAAGAAGCACTGCGTCCGGTCATGATCCAACTGCTGGAAAGTGTCTATCTGCAGGTAGATGGATATTATCAGTCCAGTCGGGGAAATAATCTGGAAGCTGATACGCTCCTGGCAAGGAATTATCTGGCTGTTGCGCTCAAACTATTTGCACCGGATTATCCCATCCCTGCTGAAGTGGAGGCTATGATTGCAGCACAACTGGACCAGATTAAAGCCGAATCTGGCAAAGCAGAATCGGCATTCATTCCGGGTTTTACGGATGATTACACTGCCTACCGTCCGGTGGGTCATTATTCCGGCAATCAAGAGTTGGAAAATTATTTTCGCGGGATGACCTGGCTTGGCAGGGTGGCATTTAACCTGCGCAATTTGGAAAACAAATCGTCTCCCAGCAGAGCCCCATTAATCATTACACTGGCTATCCGTGAAGCAAAACTGGAAACGGAACCAGCCTATAAGGTCTGGTTGTCCGTCTACGAAACGCTGGATTACATCATTGGTCCTTCTGATGACCCCGGCCCACTGGAATTGAACACCTTGATGGAAGCGGTGTATGGTTCTGATATATACCTGGAATTAATCCAGGATGATGCCAAATGGCAGGAGTTTCTATCCCGGGTGGAAGAATTGCCTGCACCACAAATCAATTCTACCTTTCAGGATACCTCTGTGGAGATGGAATACGAACGTGATTGGCGTTTCATGGGTCAGCGTTTCACACTGGATGCCTACATCTTTCAGCAACTGATCACAGATAAAGTCGAGCGGCGTGCCTTTCCAAAAGGACTGGATCTGGCGGCGGCGTATGGTTCTGCTGAGGCGCAACACAGCCTCGAACTATCCGGTGAAACCAGGTATCCAAATTATGTCGAACAGTTGGATCTGATGCAGAATTTTGTGAAAGAATTACCGGAAGAATTCTGGACAGAACGCTTTTATAATGCCTGGCAATATTCGTTTCAGGCACAAATTGAACCTAAAGGGTCGGCGTTTCCAGCTTTTATGCAGACACCGGCCTGGCGTTACAAGGAAATTAACAGCATGCTCTCCAGTTGGGCAGAGTTGAAACACGATACGATTCTATATGTCAAAATGCCTGAAGGTTTAGGGGGCGGCGGTCCGCCCACCTCTGCACCAGCCCCGGCGTATGTGGAACCAAACCCGAATTTATATTATCGCCTGGCGTTTGCAGCTCGCAGCATGGTTGATGGCTTAAGTTTCCTGTTTTATGATTGGCAAAATAAGGGCTGGGTACAATCAGAATATACGGGAGTACCTGGATTACAGGAATATATGAATCATTTGATGTTCCTCAGTGATCGGCTGGAATATTTAGGTGAAGTTTCCGAGCGGGAATTGCAGGGTGAATCATTATCAACCGATGATTATTATCGCATCAGCGATTGTCTGGAATATAAGGAATGTGTTGACCCGATGGGATTTATGGGAGATGCGATGAAGCCCGAACCGGTACCGGTGATTGCAGCGGTCTCCGGATTTGAAAACCAGATCATGGAAGTTGGCGTTGGGTTGATTAATCGAATGTATGTGGCAATCCCGGTGAATGGTGAAACTTATGTTGCCCAGGGTGGAGTGCTCAGTTATTACGAAATTATCCAACCCCGCGAAGAGCGCCTTACCGATGAAGTCTGGCGAGCTCAACTGCGACAGGATCCCCCTAATCGCCCAGCCTGGACGGTCAATTTTATTGTCCCCGGTGGGCGGGTGACCGAGGTTCTGGCTTTTCGGGTTGGAGATGTGTTTGTCCTGACGGAAGAGGGTGCAGATCCACCGATGAATTTACGTGCTGAACTCTCGCGCTCAGCGGATGTTGTTCAAAAGCTGTCAGCAGATGCTTACCTTGAGATCATCTCCGGCCCTGAGTTGGTGGGCAAAGAAACCTGGTGGAAAGTTCGCAACTTTGATGACGAAGCAGAAGGCTGGGTAATGGAAAACCAAACCTGGTACCAGCGCTCTTATTAGTCAAGGAAAACGTATCCTTTCAATAAATTGAGTCCTCTGTTTTCCATGGAGATGTTAAAGGAAAACCATAATATTTTTTATGCATTGTTCGCATGCATGGATCAAATCTATTACTTGATCACACCCAGGATTTCCTCACCTCGAAATTCTCCTATCAGGTTGACATTGTATTTGGGAGCGCTTGCTGAGAAAAGTTGATCATTTTCATAAAAATAGATGAGCTTTCCATCCTGGTTCCACAGCGGCACGCCGCTAAAATTTGCTGACAATTCAACCGGATGGCTATTGTCTTCTGTTATCCAAAGGCCAGTCTTGTTGCGAGAAGCCCATGCCCAGTAATCCCCGGTTGGTGATGGATATGGCACAAACCCCTTTACTTCAGGTAGAATCTCCAGACTGTTATACCCATACTTATTCTTTTGGTAAATATATTGCAGGCCATCATCACTATAAACAGTGAAAAGATTTCCCTGTGGAATAAAACCGACACCATATGCATTTAGTTGTTCAAACTTCTTTATTCCAATTTCACCAACAATAGGAATACCGATGCCTTCTCCAAAGATATACACGCCAGCATCCATCGGCTCATCACCATAAGGGCAATTATCGTAATTGAATTCAGTATTAAATTCAGTAACTGAAAAAAAACCAGTTTTTTGTTCGGGGTCGTAAGCAGACCCAGTGAAGCTACCTTCAACAATTGTTTGATTTAGTAAACGGTCTGCATTAACGAGCCGCAGATGATACGATTCACATAAGCCACTCCAGCTACTGATTAGAAAATGGCTGTTATCCGTCCATGTCAGGAAATTTTCTCCACTACTTTCCAGTTCTTGCAGGAGTAGAGGTGTATTACTTTTAAAATCGTAACTCCACAAACTTTCCATATTAGATCCTGCACCAGTACCAAATGTATTTACACTCACATATTGGAGAAGTTGCCCATCTGGAGACCAATGCAAATCTGCGGCATGACCGTCTTCGTCCGTCAGGCGGGTAATTGATTGATCAGATCGATTAAAAAGATAGACATCCGCGCTGTCCCCATCACGAGCAGCTATAAACGCTAACCGTGTACCATCTGGAGACCAGGCCAGGCTGTTATCGTATTGTATCGCCCCAATCGCTTCAAAGGCCGGGTCACCATGTGTGCCCTCCATACCGGGTTGGATGATTGGACCGGTCAGCTCTAATTGTAAAATGGATGTCTGGTTATCCATATCCAGCACAAGTAACATTGGATTCACAGATGCACCACCAACCCCCGTAATAAACGCGAAAAACTTCTTGTCCGGAGACATACCAGCCTTTAGATCCCATGGAGCATCTAATTGAGCATGGCTGATTTGTGTAACGTTTTGTGTTTGCTCATTCACCATCCAGATACCTGAACCAGTTACTGCAAGTGTGTAGTCTTCCGGAAGGTAACCTGGCTCTTGTATTGTCTCATCTGGTGAAGTGGGTTGCGTTGCTTCCTCCGGGATCGGAGAATCGATTTCTGGCTCTGGTAATACCTCTGTGGTGCCTGGAAGCTCTTCCAAAACATCGGGAAAAACATCCTGCCAGGACTGACCCTGATTTCGGAAATAAAAAAATCCACCACCAATCACGGCAACACAACAACAGCCGAGAATGATCAGGACAACTATGATGACCCAAACCAATGATTTTCCAGGTTTTTTTGCTTCTGTTTTCGGACCCATAACGCCAACCGGCGTACCGCATTTTTCACAAAAGCGACTGCCTTCAGGAAGTTTATGACCACAATTTGCACAAATCATTTTGTAATTCCTTTTGTTTTATCCGACATCTTAACACATATATTTTTCCCTGTGAGAGATAGGTGTCCCTTCCTTCATCGGTGAGGAACCGCAAAAAATCAGATTCTATTAAAATTCTTACGAAAATCAGACAGGCTAAAGATATCCCAATAATTATTGCTATTCATAATGATTGATTTGTTACCTGAGTTTTTGGAACAATTGGAATATTAATTTGAGTATAGCATATGTTTAAATTTGGAAAGAAATGGTATCATCTCAAAAAAACGAGATTGTTGGTGTGTTTAATTGTGGTAAGGGGGTTGCTCGGATTGGGTTGGTAGCTTGCTTGAAAAACCAGCTTTTTTTAATGAATTTTCTCCGAAAGTTGATACAATTGATCTATGAAATTTTATTTTAAGAGAGAAAACGTGAAAAAACCGATTAGCCATAGCCCCATTCCAAGAGATTTACTGGTACGTGGTATTGCTTCTGCCAAAGTTGGTGAAAAACAACAGGCCTATAATTATCTGGATCGCTATTTATCGCAAGATCCTCCGCAAAAAGAACAAATTGATGCCATGTATTATTTGAGTCTGGTTTCACCCACTGAAGACGAACAACGCGAATGGATCGAAAAAATTCTGGCGATAGATCCAACCGAAGGACGGGCTCGCCGTCAAATGGCAATTCTGAATGGAGAAATACAATCTGAAAATATCATTGATCCTGATCGCCTGCCTGAGCAAATCCCTCAGCAGGTGACAACCAATGACCTGAAACGCTTTGTCTGCCCCCAATGTGGTGGTCGTATGACTTTTGCCCCGGATGGTCAATCGCTGGTGTGTGAGAATTGTGAGGTCACATCTATGCGGGAAAAATCAGGTGGCAGGATTGAGGAAACCAATTTTTTCATCTCCCTGGCAACCGGGCAAGGCCAATCCACTGCGGTCAACACTCAGATATCGTTGTGTGCGGGTTGTGGCGCTGAATTTATCATCCCTGTGCAACAACTTAGCTGGCAATGTCCATTTTGTGAATCCAATTATGCTGTGGTGCAAAAAGAAGAAAGAGAAATCCTCTTACCAGGCGCAGTGATTCCTTTCCATTTAACAGAAAGCCAGGCATATCAGACCTTGTTAAAGTGGTGGAGCAGCAACCAGGAAGCGAGTGAAGGAAAATTCGAAGCCTTGCAGGGCATTTATTTACCGATTTGGACCTTCGATATTGGTGGATTTATCGATTGGCAACTGGAAGTGTTGGAAAACCGCCAATGGTATCCGCAAAGCAGTACCAAAGCGCTCTTCTATGATGACATTCGAGTGCCTGCCACGCGTAAACACCCGCGCTTGATGAACGATTTAATGAATAGTTATGACTTTAATGCCATGGTGGCTTTTGATTTCCAGTATCTGGTCAATTGGATGGCGGAGAGTTATGGAGTGCCAGCCGGGGATGCAGCACTGACTGCCCGCAAGGTGGCAATGGAAGCAGAACGCCAATATCTAAAGGATGTGAATATCCAACAAATCCGGAATTTGGCGCTGAATACCAGCCGTATTACCGTCGAACAATACAAACTGGTGCTGATTCCGGTATGGAGCGCATTGCTGGTTTTCAATGCGGAACGTTTCCCGGTTATGATCAATGGACAGAACGGCAAGCTCTTCAGCACATATCAGGATGAGAATAAAAACAACTGGCTTTCTAAGATGTTGCGCTGGATGGATTGAAAAGCGAGAACGAATGACGCAGTTTCAGCATGAAAAATTGTCAGGGGTCAAAGCCTTTGTGCTGGATATGGATGGCACCGTCTTCCTGAGTGAGCAATTGTTACCGGGTGCCCGGGATTTTGTGGATTATTTACAGGCACAGCAAATTCCTTTTTTATTTTTGACCAATAATTCCTCCAAACACCGCGGTTTGTACGCTGAAAAACTCAACCGGTTGGGACTGGGTGTGGATGAAAACTTGATTTTCACTTCGGGGGAAGCCACTGCCCACTTCCTACGGGAACAATTCCCGCATATTCAACAGATTGATCTATTCGGTACAGCGGCGCTGGAGGAGGAATTTGAGGGGCATGGATTTTTCCTCACCACCAAAAAACCACAGGCATTGGTCTTGGGGTTCGACACCACCCTGACCTATGAGAAACTAAGGCGCTTGTGTGATGGCGTGCGTGCCGGAATTCCCTATTTTGCCACCCACCCGGATATCAACTGCCCACTGGAGAATGGGGTCATGCCGGATATAGGCGCGATGATGGCGTTTGTGGAAGCATCCACGGGTCGCAAACCTGACTGGATCATCGGAAAACCCAATCCGCCGGTGGTTAAAGCATTAATGAAACGTCTGAGCTTACCTGCCACTCAAATTTGCATGGTAGGTGACCGTTTGTACACCGATATTGCGCTGGGTGCAGCCGGATTGCGCACCGTTCTGGTATTGAGCGGAGAGACACAACCAGCGGAAGTGAAGGATTCTCCTTTTCAACCAGACCTGGTGGTGGAAAATCTGGCACATTTGTTAGAATTAATCAGAAGTTAATTGTTTTAAGCGAGGTGAGGCATGCAAAAAAGAGCATTAGGCAAAACCGGTCATTTTTCTACTTTGGCAATTTTCGGAGGAGCTGCCTTCTGGGATATCACCCAATCCGTGGCTGATACGGTCATGGAGCAGGTCATTGCTGCCGGCATCAATCATATTGATGTCGCACCGCAATATGGGGTGGCAGAAGAACGCCTTGGACCGTGGATGAAACGAGAGCGGGGACGCTTCTTTTTGGGTTGTAAAACCATGCAACGCACATCAGAAGGAGCCTGGGCAGAATTACAAAAGTCTTTAAAGCGCTTACAGGTACAGCAATTAGATCTCTATCAAATTCATGCTATTACTACCCAGGCAGAACTGGATGAAGCCTTTCAAAAGGGTGGCGTGATTGAAACCATGCTAAAAGCGCGTGATGCAGGCATTATCCGTTTTGTGGGCATCACCGGGCATGGTATGCAATCTCCCCAATTATTCCTGCAGGCTATTGAGCGCTTTGACTTCGATACGGTCATGTTCCCGCTCAATTATGGACTGATGGGGCAGGAGGGGTATCGTCAGGATGCACAGGCGTTGCTGGAAGCCTGCCGGGAACGCAAGGTTGGTTGTATGATCATCAAATCGATTGCCCAGGCACCCTGGAAGGAAAGACCGAAGACCCATACCACCTGGTACGAGCCTTACCATACCCCGGCATCCATTCAGGAAGCGGTCAATTTTGTGCTGTCTTACGATGTGACTGGGCTGTGTATGGCCGGTGATATTACCGTCCTGCCTATGCTATTGCAGGCTTGCGAGCAATTTACACCGTTGTCCGCGGTTGAGCGGGATGCGCTCATCGAGCGGGGCAAGGCTATGGAGATGATATTTTAGTTGAAACAAATTCCAACCCGCACCGATTTGAGGTAGGGTGCTTTGCACTTGGTGGTAAACACCATTCCGGAATGGAAACAAACCATCATCAATAAATTAATTAAGTGCAATGCACCATTCCGACCCGTTAACAATGCCAGGGTTGTAGTGGCTTACTTGGCTCACCCCGAAATTGTTGTACGGTGTGAACCGTGGCAATTGATTTAATTGATCAGCCAATTTTTGATTAAAATGACGACCAGACCAGCAACGGTTGAGGTGATTAGGACAAGCACTATCATAAGGATCAAGGTTTTAATGGTATAAGGCAAAACTTTCTTCCTGATCTGGTACACGGTCGCCGCCAGGCTGGAGATGATTACCAGCCCGAAGAAATCCCAGTTGCTTTGTTGGAAAAGGGCCGCGCGAACGGTGCACAAAATCATGGTTCCGAAAATCATGATCAGAAATCCAACGCGGTAACTGGCGTTTTCAATTGCGTAGTAACGTTCGTCGCGCACTATTTGCTCTTGCTTCATTCTTCATCTCCTTCCAGAAGGAAAAGTTCCTCCACCGGCTTGCCCAGTTTCTGCGCAAGGATAAAGGCCAGTAGGGCAGAGGGGATATACTGGCAGGTCTCTATTGAACTGATCGTCTGGCGGGATACACCTGCCATGTTCGCCAGCTCTTCCTGAGAGATATTTCTCTCCGCCCGAGCCACACGGAGACGGTTTGAGAGTCGCTGTTTTGCCATGGTTGATTCCTAATTCATTATATATAAAATAAAATTAAAGTCAAGTATACTTGGCAAATTGACAAGTATAGAAGTCAATTTATCGATGATCAATCTCAAACCGAATAATAAGAAACAGGTCTCATTCATCTTGCAATGGTGATGCAAATGTGTAGATTAGCCTCACCAGATCACCTATAGACGGCGCGCAACACTACTTTCAACGGGGGCAATGCATGAACCGGTTGTCCTGATGTGAGTTGTTCTCTTATTCAACCAAGGAAGCTGAAAAATTACTTACCTTCCAATGGGGAAGTCTTCATGAGATACCTATTTCTAATTCATCGGAGGAAATGGAAAAATGGTTGGCAGATTTATCCGAGCAGTTATCCCACTTTCCAAGCAGGGATGAGCATTTAAGCCAGATGGCTGAGGTTCAAAAACATGTAGGGAAATAATATTAAAATAATCCGGGGTGTCCAGCTGGACACCCCGATCACAATTATTTTTCCTGAAGACCTTTCCAGACTCTCTCTGGCAAGGCTGGCATTTCACGAATACGGACGCCGATGGCATCAAAGATGGCATTGGAAACCGCCGGGGCAACCCCATCCATGGGAATTTCAGCCACGGCTTTAGCGCCATACGGACCACTGGGTTCGTAGGTGGGCACCAGAATGGCGGTGATTTCCGGGGCTTCGTCGGCTTCATAGATGCGATAATCCCCGAATCGCTTCTGCAGAACATTGCCTTGGTGGTCGTACTCCATTGCTTCTGCAATAGCCATACCCAATGCCTGGAGTTGACCGCCCTCGATTTGGCCGGTGGTGGTCACGGGATTGATGGAGGTTCCACAGTCGACAGCCATGACCATGCGTGGTACCCGTACCATGCCGGTTTCGGTGTCCACTTCGACTTCCACAAATTGAGCGCCAAAGGGCGGTGGGGCGTAGTTGGACATGAACGAAGCAGTGCCCATGATCTGGTGTTGGTCCACCGTATGCAGGCTATTCAAAGCGACTGCCTCTAATGAGACCGATCTGCCATCTGCAGCGAATGCCTGGCGATGACGCAGGTACATTCCCTCGGTTGTTGTTTCCAGCATCATGGCTGCCCGGTCAATAATCTGCCGGCGTACAATTTCGGCTGCTTTTTTGGCAGAACCACCCGAGATGAAGGTGGTGCTGGAAGCATAGGCACCGACATCGAAAGGCGTCATGTCGGTGTCGGAGGAGTAAATGATGATGTCTTCCAGGCGGCAGCCCAACGTTTCAGCGATGATCTGGGCGATGACAGTATCAGACCCTGTACCAAGATCGGTAGCACCTACCTGCACATTAAAGCTGCCATCATCATTCATTTTGATGGTAGCCCCACCCATATCCAATCCGGGGATGGCTGTGCCGTGCATGCAGGTTGCCACACCTAAACCTCGCCGGATATGGGGGCGTTCAGGGTCAACCCTCCATTTGGGATCATTACGCCGTTCCCACTGGATGGATTTCGAAGCCTGATCAAAGCATTCCTGCAGACCGCAACTCAACACATATTGCTCGATGGTGCCGCCTTCACCCAGAGCGGTCGAAATCGGTATATGATCGCCTTCCTTGACGGCATTTTTGCGGCGGAATTCTACCGGGTCAAAACCGAGGGAGTGGGCTATCTCATCGATGATCACTTCCAGTCCAAACATACCTTGCGGTGCGCCATATCCACGGAAAGCGCCTGCCGGGGTTTTGTTGGTATAAAAAATGTCAGCATGGAAGCGGAGTGCATCCGCTTTGTAAGTGGAAAGGCCACGTAAACCAGAGACACTGGCGACGGTCAGTGAATGGGTTCCATAGGCACCTGTATCCGAGATGACTTTCATATCCAGGGCGCGAATGGTACCATCATTCATGACCCCTACTTTAAAGGTAGTAAACATGGGGTGGCGTGAACGCGAACTGGTGAATTCCTGTTCACGGGTGTATTCCAGCCTGACAGGTCGATTGGTGGCCAGAGTCAGGTGAGCTGCCAGGTCCTCGATCAACATTTCCTGTTTGCCACCAAAGCCGCCACCAATACGCGGTTTGATCACCCGAATGCGCTTGACTGGTAAACCGATCAAGGGCGCCAGCATACGTCTGGCATGGAAGGGAACCTGCGTAGACGTGCGTACAACCAGCCGTTCATCCTCGTCCCAGTAGGTGATGGTGATGTGTGGTTCAATATGTCCCTGTTGTTGTTTGGGGGTGTAATAGGTGTTTTCGAAAATGCGGTCGCATTCCGCGAATACCTTATCCACATCACCCCAGGCAGCATCGACGATATTGACCAGATTACGGCTCGCATCCGGAATGCCAACCGCGTCCTTTTCATCATGGATGACTGGTGCACCTGGTTTTCCAGCATCACGCGGATCCAGGACAAATGGTAATACTTCATAATCAACGTTGATCAATTTTATCGCTTGCCGGGCAATTTCTGGTGTCTCAGCGGCGACGACGGCTACCCGGTCACCCACATGACGCACCTTATTATCGAGGGAAACCTGATCCCAGGGTTTGGGATTAGGCCAGGATTGACCACCCGAGGCGTAAATGACACGCGGAATATCTTTGTAGGTTAGTACCGCATGCACACCCTGCAGCGCTTTGGCTGCGGAAGTATCGATATTCCGAATGCGGGCATGTGCGTGTGGGCTGGTGAGCATTTCTGCATACAGCATACCGGGCAGATTGATATCATCCGTAAACGCCGGTTTGCCTTTGGCTAATTTGACAGCATCCACTTTAATTTCCGGGTGCCCGACTACATCGGTTTGAGCTTCAGGGGTTACCCAGGGAGCAATTTTAACGTCCTTTTTGGTTTTGACTTCTGAATCAGAACCACCTTTTATGAAATCAGGCAGGTCACGTCCCAGATCGGATTCACCAGCCAGTCCAAAGGCAATCTCCATAGGGATCCCACCGCCATCAATAGGGGGCACCTCTTCGCCACGCAACATCGCTGCTGCCCGCATGATCGCTTCCACAGGTTTGATGTAACCGGTGCAACGGCAGATGGTCGAGCTGAGTGCATCGCGTGCATCGGCCAGGGTGGGGTACATCTCTTTATTGATCAACGCTTTGGTGGATAGAATCATCGCTGGGGTACAAAAACCACACTGCACAGCGCCCATCTCGGTGAATGCTTTCTGGATGGGGTGAATGGTATTGATTTCACTCATTCCTTCCACCGTTTCAATTTCGTGCCCATCGGCTTGTGGTGCCAACATGACACAGGTTGGGACGAGCTTGCCATCCATCAAAACGGAACAGGCTCCACATTCACCGGTTTCACAACCGTGTTTTACACTCCAGACGCCCGCTCTACGTAAGGCAGTCAACAAACTCTCATCCTGGATCACGACCAGGTCGGTGTCTTTGCCATTAAGTTTTAAATGAATATTCATCTGATTCCTCCTCTATTTCAGTGCCTGTCGGGCTTGTTGGATGGCGCGTCTGGTCAGAACAGATGCCATAGCTTTGCGATAGCTTACACTTCCGCGGTAATCAGCCACCGGTTGTGCCTGTTGCTCCGCGATAGATCCGGACTGGTTGAATAACTCAGTCGTCAATGACTGACCAATTAGAAGCGCTTCAACTGCCTGTAACCGCACAGGTGCGGGGTTGCAGCCAGCCAGGGTTACCATTGCTTTCGCGCAGACCCCATCGGCAACCTGTAAAACTGCTGCCGCAGCAACGATCGCTTTATCGCGTGGGGTGCGGTTGACGCGTACCAGTGCGCCGCTTGCCTGTGTCTGCGCTGGGAAGCTGACTTCCAGAATCGCTTCACCAGGCAGGAGAACTTTAGTGCAATCCTTCATCCATTCCTGTAAGGATACCTGACGCGTTTGGCTTTCATCTTTTTGAATGGTGACGACAGCATCGAACGCCATTAAAACCAGTGGAATGTCCGGTGGGTTTTCAGGGTTGGTGATGGCTCCAGCCAGGTTAGCCAGATTACGTAAACCTAAGGTAGCCGAAAAATAGGCTGCTTCATTTAACACCCCACCTGCCTGGGACTTGATTAATTCCGACAGATAGATATCCTGCAAAGTTGTCAACGCGCCGATGTGCACGCTGCCGTCATCCCCTGGTTTGATAAAATTGAGGTGCAGTTTCTCCAGATCTACAAATGCGTCCGCAATCAGGTCATTCAACGCGGTTGGCCGCGGACTGACACTGAGGGGGACCGTATGCAGATCTGAGCGTTTCAATAACTGGTGAGCTTTTGACCAATTATCTGGTCGATGGAATTCTTTCATTATTAAAGCGATCCTTTCTGTTTTATAAAAATTAGCTTTCAGACTACCTGATAAAGTAACGGTTGTTGATGTATATAGGATACCAGATTTACGTAATCTCCTCTACGATCTGGCAAAGCATTAGGGTCAATGCTACCCGAGGCTGTGTGGGGAGTGAGGACAATGTTCGCTTCAGGGTCTCGTGCCAATGGCAGCAAGGGGCTGTCCATGTTAATAGGTTCCCAATCGAAGGTATCAGTTGCCACACCACCCAGATACCCGGAACGCAAGGCTGCAGCAACATCTTTTTCATTATATAGGCCGCTGGCACCACAGCTCACTAAAATAGCGCCGGGTTTCATCTGGTGGATAAATTCATAATTGACCATGCCGGCAGTTTCTGGCATGAAGGGCAATAACATGCCAACAAAATCACTTTGGGCTAATAAATCCTCCTGACTGGCATATTGGATGTTGAGATCCTTCTCAGCATGTTCAGATAAGCGCGTGCGCTTGTGATACAGCACCTTGCACTCAAAACCCTTCAAACGGCGTGCGAGTTCGATGCCAATTTCCCCAAAACCAATAATACCCACCGTTTTCCGGTAGAGTGTACCGATGGATTGCCGGCCTGTAAAATTAATTGCAAATGTATCTTCATCACTCTTTCTGGGAGCCATCCCCCAATCTTTATCCAATGTGATCACATGCATGGCTTCGCGCAAGTGTTTTGCCAATGCCAGCATTTGGGTTAACATATGCTCAGACACCATAACGGTCATTTCAATGGGCATATAACAGACGTTGATGCCGGCTCGTTGGGCCGCTTCCAGATCAATATCATAGACTTGAGAACCCAGTCGTTGGATTAATTTCAAATCTTTTCCGGCTGCGATAATTTCGGCATCAATGCTATCACTGCGTTCGGTGATCAGGAATTGTTTCCCCGGAAGATGCTTTATCATATCTGCCGGGCCTGGATCGCGCAGCATACTGATCTCGAATCCATCTGGTGCTCCAGCCAGTGCCGACTGTTGATGGCGTTCACCGCGATGGGTAACGAATAATACTTGATACTTCATTTTATTGTCCTCCTAATTTGTAATGAGAGCAGTTTCTTCTGTTTTCCCAGCCATCAATAAACCGACCCGTTCAATTTGATCCGCATCCGGGGCTACTTCACCCATGATCCGACCTTCATACATCACCAGAATCCGGTCGCTCAGGGCAAATATTTCTTCAAGATCCGTTGAAATCAGCAAAATACCTGCCCCGTTATCACGTTCTGCGATGATCTGCTGACGCACGAATTCTGTCGCACCAATATCAATGCCGCGGGTCGGTTGATTAACAAGTAGAAACTTGGGGCGCCGGTCTAATTCACGCGCAACCACCACTTTTTGTTGGTTTCCACCGGAAAGATGGGCAATCTCTTCCTCGACATCACCCACACGAATGCTGAATTTCTTCACCAGTGTTTGCGAATAAGTTTTTATTGTTTTAAATTGAAGGAAACCAAATCTGGAAAACGGGTGATTATTAAATGTCTCAGCAATGAAATTCTCACTGACGGAGAAAGGTAAGATCAATCCCATTTTTTGACGATCTTCAGGAATATGCGCCATACCCAACTTATTCAGGTGGGAGAGTTCACGTTTGGTGATCAGCTTGTCATTCAGAACCATGGCGTCAAATTCACTATCCATTAATCCTGCCAGAGCAAGAGCGAATTCACTCTGTCCATTCCCGGAAACACCGGCAATGCCAACCACTTCACGTTCATGAACCTCAAAGGAAACATTCCTCACGGCAGGTAAACCACGTTCATCCTGGACATTCAAATTCTTAACAGAGAATATCACATTTCCAGGTTGTTTTTCTTTTTTATCCAGGTTCATCAAGACATCACGGCCAACCATCATCTTTGCTAACTCACGTGGATTGGTTTCTTTTGTATTGACGGTCGCGATCGTTTTACCATCCCGCAAGATGGTTACCCGATCACTGATTTGCATGACCTCTTCCAATTTGTGGGTTATGAATATGATGGTAAGCCCCTCATTCGCTAATTCCCTCAAAAAATCTAACAGGTGTTCGGATTCCTGCGGGGTCAGTACCGCCGTCGGCTCATCCAGAATCAATAGATCAGCACCATGGTAAAGAACTTTGAGAATCTCAACACGTTGTTGTTCACCGACCGATAAATCCTGCACCAGAGAAAATGGATCGACATTTAAGCCATATTCCTTGCTCATCTGATTGATTTTTTTGATGACCGGATCGAGATTATTGAGTATTTTCCAGGGTTTATATTGACCCAGGATGATGTTTTCGGCCACACTTAAGGTCTCCACCAGCATAAAATGCTGATGAACCATCCCGATGCGATGACTGATGGCATCTTTTGGACTATGAATATCTAATTTTTCATTTTTATAGAAGATACAACCCGAGTCAGGTTTATAAAGACCATACAGAACACTCATCAACACCGTTTTTCCAGCACCATTTTCGCCTAACAGGCAATGGATTTCTCCCTGCCGGACTTCCAGGTTGACGCCACGGTTGGCCTGTACACCTCCTGGAAAACTCATGTAAATATCTTCCATACGGATGATGGTATTCGGATCTTTATTTATTGGCATACAATCGTCCATCTGATCTCCTACTTATAAGGTACGCCAAGTGTCTTGGGTGTTTTCACACGACGTTTATTAAAACCAATCAGCACCACTAACGTTGCCAGATAAGGCAAGGCTTGTAAGAATTGGTATGGGATTGTTACATTCGGCATCGTCTGAATTCGCAATTGCAGTGCATAGAAGACCCCAAACAATAAGGATGACCAAAAAGCTCCCCAGGGTTTCCACCTGCCAAATACAACCACTGCCAGGGCAATAAAACCACGGCCGGAAACGATGCCTTCTACAAACTGGTCAGCATAGGCCAGCACCAGAAAGGCGCCACCCACAGCAGCCAGGGCTGTCCCAATCATGACGCTCACATAGCGCATGCTGAACACATTCACACCCACCGTATCAGCGGCTTTAGGATGTTCACCGACCGCACGAATAGATAAACCAAAAGCGGTTTTGTATAACACAAACGTTGCCAGAGGGACAACCAGCAGGGTGGCATACACCATGATATTATGCTTGAAGAGGACTTCTCCAAAAAACGGGATGGAACTAAGAAATGGGATTTCAATGGTAGGAAATGTCTTTAAACTGAGTGCGCCAGCACTTTCTGTATACATGGTTCGGTAAAGAAAACCGGTAATTCCCATTCCAATCATATTAAAAGCTGCGCCAACCACAATTTGATTGGCTTTGATTGTGATGGTGAATAAGGCAAAAATCAAACCACTCAAAATACCGGCCAAAATTGCTGCCAGCAACCCTAACCATAGGCTGCCACTTTCAAAAGCGACTGAATAGGCACTGAAAGCCCCGATTAACATGACTCCTTCGAGCCCGATATTAATGACGCCAGCTTTTTCTGAAAACACCTCGCCAACCGCAGCATAAAGAATGGGAGTCGCCATTCGCCAGGTGGCAGCTAAAATACTTTGTAAAAACAACATGGAAGGTAGGAGGTCCATCGATCTCACTCCTCTTTTTCTTTGGAAACGTAACTATAAACGCCGAAAGCAACGACCGAAAGAATAACGAGACCCTGGATTAAATAAACCAACACCGAAGGTACTTTGGCGTTCATCTGCATGACTTCTGCACCAGAGCGCAATGCACCGAAAAGGATGCCGGAGAAGATCACGCCGAGTGGATTATTATTGACCAGCAAGGATACTGCAATGCCATCGAAGCCATACCCGGGGGAAATCAGTTGATAAAGACGGTAAGATATGGCTGCAACCTCTACCGCTCCGCCCAGCCCGGCAGCTCCACCGCTGATCGCCATGGCCAGTAATGTTTTTCGTTTGACGTTAATGCCGGCGTAGCGGGCTGCATCCGGGTTGATACCAACCGCCCGGATGGTATAACCGAGACTGGTCTTAAAAATTAAAATATACAGAGCGAATGCCACTACCAGCGCAATGATAAAACCTAAATGTAAGCGTGTTGGAGGCAAAAAACGCCATAAGCGGGCATTCTCGCTGATCTTTGCCGTTTGCGCAAATAGCCCTTCGGTCTCGATCATTGGGCCGGTTACCAACCAACCGGTGAGGAAAATGGCAATATAATTCAACATAATTGTGGTGACAACTTCATTGGCACCAAATCTATTTTTCATATAGGCTGCCAGCATGCCCCACAGAGCACCACTGGCAACACCAGCCAATAAAACTAAGGGAACCAGGATGAAACTGGGCAGACTTCCCAGGTAAATGCCGGTGGCTGTAGCTGCGACGGCACCTGCATAAAATTGACCTTCCGCACCAATATTCCAGATGCTGCAGCGGAATGCCACTGCCAATCCCGCACCAATAAAGATCAGAGGGGTGGCTTTGATGAGTACCTCGGTGATGGCTGCCCGATCTTTAAAGGCTCCCTGCCACATAGCAGTATACGCTTCGACCGGATTGTACCCGGCAACCAGCAAAATGATGGCTCCAATCCCTAATGCAATCGGGATGGCAGCAAAGGGAGTCCAGGCACTGCGTGAGAATTTTTTTAACTGTTTCTTGAAGGAAAACCAATCCATACTTGTCTACCTTAAGGAACGATACTGATCAACGGACAGCGGTGATCCTTATCCTATGTGCTATTTATATTGTATCGATTCGCAAGAATTTCGCAATTTAAAAGAAGTGTTGTTGACAGTTAAGCCAACAACACTTGTGGTCATGTGAGTGCCGGATGTACAGGCTTTGACATCATTTAACGGGAGCTAAGGTGTCGATTTCGCCTGAGGCAATTTTTGGATAAAGTGCAGCTACCTCATCGCGCAGTTCTTGTGGAACCGGGGTGGAGGCATTTTCATTGTAGACGATGTAGATTACTTCTTCATCAGCCAGACCAAATTCGATATTGCCGCTGGGTGTGAAGGTACCGGCTTTTACTTCAGCAGCCAGGCCCACCAGACCAGCGCCGTAATTCAGGATGTAATTAGCAAGGATTTGAGTTGGCGCTTTCTCAGTATTATCACCAAACATACCAAAGCCATAAACGTCTTTTTCTAACATAGCCTGATAGACGCCATTACCGGCAAAGTCTGCATTCCCTAACAAAACGTTGGCACCCCCATCAACATAGCTGAAAGAAGCTTCTTTGGCAGCAGCGGTATCTGTCCAGTTACCTAAATAGGTGACCTGTACCGGGAAATCAGGATCAACAGATTTGGCTCCATTGATGAAGCCGGTGAATGATTCGGAGATGGGCGGAATATCCATACCACCAATGAGACCGGCACCAGTACCCATTTTTGCGGCTATATAACCGAAAATATAGGTTGGTTGGCTGGAATCAGAGTTCAAACCAATCACGTTTGGTGAACTGGGGTCGTTAAAGCGGCTGCTGGACAGGAAGAAATAAGTATTGGGAAAGTCCTTGGCAACAGCGACGGCTGCATCCGTAAATTCATTGCCATGACCGAGGATAAATTGATAACCCTGGTCGGCAAAATCGCGGAAGGCTTTTTCAAAGGCGGCGGGGGACATTTCGACTTCCACGTAGCCAATTTCAGCCCCAAGGTCAGTTTCCATTTGCTTGAGGGCTTCATAAGCGGTCTGGTTCCAACCACCGTCATTGACCGGTCCGGGAGCCAATAAGCCTGCTTTAAAAGCAGCAGCAGGTTGTTCCACATTTGGTTCTGCGGTTTCTGGGGCTGGTTGAGCAGCGCAGGCAGTCACCAAAGACAGAACGATGATCAAAGCAGAAATTACAAACAGATGTTTCTTCATTCTAATTCTCTCCTTAAATAATTTAGATCAGGTTGAAACGAACGATGGGTAAGTGGTGTAGATTGAAATACAAATGTATATTCACACTAAATTTATATCATATATCTACTTAGTTAAGCAAGAGTTAATTTATTGTTTAGTGGAGATAATTTTGAAAGTTGTTAAGGAAAGAGGATGCAGGAAAAGCGGATGGGT
>JAVEYK010000026.1:0-38947 GCA_034003505.1 Anaerolineaceae bacterium
ATTGCCATCGGACCAATTAAAAACAGCAACGAAGCGGTCAGAAATCCACGGATAAATTTGGCACTTTCAACACCTTTTTTCCGATTAAATTTTCTTTCAAGAAATGTACCAATAAAAGCCAGGCCTTCCTCAATTCGCCACCATTCTCCCAATAGAACCCCTAACAACATGCTGATTAAAACCACCAGGGCATTCCCGGTCTGCATAAACAAGCGAATACCATAGGCTAACGTAAACAATCCTAAAGACATCATGACGGTATAACGGACCTTTTCAGGCAGACGATTTCCTAACAGTAAACCTAAAAATCCCCCCAGCAGAATGGTAGCAACGTTGATTATAGTCCCGGTTAGATGCATTACTTCACCAAAGTTTGATCACCTTTTCCAACAATAAAGTTCTCATATAATTCCAGAATAAACAACAATGAGGATAATCGATTGAGAAATTTTAATAAATCCTGATTTTCGATGACGTTATGATCGAACATCTCAGCCAATCTTCGTTCCGCACGGCGCACAATTGTCCTTGATAAGGACAGAAATGCCCCACCCTTGGTATCACCAGGAACAATAAATTCAGAAGGAATGCTGGTTTTCTGACTTATATTTTCTATCGTTTGTTCAATCCAGGTAACATTTTCCTGATTGATGGACCTGAATTTCTCAGCGATCTCTTTTTCTGAGGCGACTTCACCCATTACTTGATAAAGTTGTTTTTGAATTATTAGAATAATTTCCTGAATTTCAACAGAACAAACAAAAGCCCGACAAAGACCCAAAGCTGCACTCGATTCATCCAAACAACCTAATGTTTCCATCCGTAGATCATATTTTTTTACGCGCTGGTTGCCTAATAAACCCGTAGTGCCATCATCGCCTTTTTTTGTGTAAAAAGTCATTGCTTCCCTCCAGCTGGTCTTAATTTCCGATATAAATACCAAAATTTTTCATATGGAAAAATTTCAGCCAATTCCTCTTCCCAAACAAAATCATTCTTTATGGTCAGTTGCTTATATCTGAGATCAAGACTTTCCAAAAGCGAAAGGAATTTATCCCCCTCATCGGCATTAATATCATCCATTAGCAAACCTACCATCAAACGAATTTGAAGTTGGTTTTGCAATTGTGGCTGAGAAAAATCAGCATCAACTCGCAGATCATCTACGAACTGATTCCACTGACGGAGTCTGACGGGTAATTCATTGATTGCTTTCTTCTGCCAATTCGCAGACCATTCGTTTTTCAATAAACGAAAACGATCAGCAATTAAATTTCCCTCACTTTGATCAAGATGATTGAGCAGGTAAAAAGAAATCAACAAACGCCCTGCGCTGATTCGAACTCTTCTTTCCGCAGATGAAAATTCTTTGTTGGACAAATTAAGTTGCCAATAAATCTCATTCGAAAAGAGAAAAGAATCCCAATCAGGAATTGCTTCTTTTAATATTTCTTCTTCTAATTCTAAACGCCACATCACTCATCACCATTGGAACTTTCAAGTGATGGAGTGCTTATGTTTCCAGGTTTTGGCCCCAGGATGTACCAATTTTTGACAGTCAAAAACCGGTCGCTGGTATCAAACAATGGGCCGACGGTAACTCCCTGAATCTGGGATGATAGAGCAAAATTATAAACTGGATAAAAAAGTGGCAGCGCAGGAAGATCTTCTTCAAAAACCACCTGAAAGTTCCGATAAAACAGTGATCTATCGATCAGATTGGTTGTAATTCTTGCCTGCTCCAGATAATCACTGGCAACAAAATTATCCCATTGTGAATAGTTCTGCCCACCAGTTGCTTGCACTTGATCCCAAAATGGGTAAGGGTCCGGATCTGGTGTCAAGGATAAATCCAGATCGATTAATGCAGCCTGATAAGAGCGAGGATTGAGATATGAATTGATCAATTCCGAATAAGCAACCCCCCGGATATTTACTGAGATACCTAACGCCTCCCAGTTTTGTTGAATCATTTCCGCCAATTGACGATGGACATCATCATCCGGATACAATAGTTCAAAGCGAAACTCTACCCCATCCTTCACCCGGACGGTCGAATTTTCCCCACCCAAAACATAGCCGGCGTCTTTAATTAATTGTGTAGCCAGGTTTGAATCAAATGCTACTGGTTGAATGCCCTCATAATATGCCCATGTTCCGGGTAAAATGGGACCATCGGCAATAATTGCCTGGCTGAAAAAGACTTTATCAATCATCTTTTGACGATTTAGTCCGGACAATAACGCTTTCCGAACGTTCACATCCTGGAAAAATGGTACTTCCAGATTTTTATGATTGAGAAATATCAATGTTAAGCGAGGTTCTCTGGCTGTATATAAAGACAAATCAGGATTAACCAGGACATCACCTAAAATGGAAGAATCAACTTTGCTGATTCCCAGTACCAATCCGTCCTGAAAAGCTTTTAAGGCATCGGATGAGGTGTCATAATAGCGAAACACCATTTGATCTATCAGGGGTGGTTTCTCAAAGTAATCCTGGTTCACCTTCAGTACAACACCTTTAATTTGATTATTTTCGGTAATCAATCCTTCAAATTTGTATGGACCGCTCCCTACTGGTTGTAAATTAAAGCTTGAATCGATCATCTGCTCAAAACTTAAATTTCCTAATAGATGTTCAGGGAGGATACCAAAGGAGAGATAATCCAAAAAAGGTGCGAAAGGTTCTTCCAACCGAAATTGGATCGTTGTATCACTTAATGTTTTTACGTCTATTGCAGTCCAAAAAGAACGAATGTCATCGGGTACTACCCCATCACCATCTCTGATCATATTGATGGTGAATAAAATGTCATCCGTAGTCAAAGGTTTACCATCATGCCATTTCACATCCGGTCGTAGGGTGATGTTATAAATCGTTCCATCCTGAGAAATGCCATAGGTTTCCACCAACTCTAACTTTGGGATTCCCCGTTCCTCAAATGTGATCATCCTGCTGTACAACAACCGATTTAACTCCCGATCAGCAGGATTGTAATAATCCAATATCGGGTTCAGTCTCTGGAATTTTCCAACCAATGCTTCACTATACACACCTCCCTGCTGTGGTTCGGGAACAACCACGGGAGAAGATGCATCTGGCTTCTCGTTGATTAAAAGTATTCCAACAACAAGTCCGGTCAGGAAAATAATGAGTAATTGCCAACGTAATTTTTTCATAAGGTTTATCTTTAAAGAAAATAGGGCGACCATCTTTTCAGTATTGAATCGCCCAGGATGGTTCTATAAATTTGGTATCTGTTTAATCGGTAAATCTTAATTTCGAATAATCACTGCAGCAATGGTTAAGATGAAAAACAAAACACTTAATCCAATGGTTATGTAAAAAAGGGTTTTTTCAATACCACGTCGAGCAGTAAAAACCCCACCTGTATCACCGCCGGTTAATCCACCTAAACCAACCCCTTTATTTTGCATAATCACACTGATAATCAGTGCAACTGAAGTTATAATCAAAGCCACATCTATGTATAAAACCACGCTCATCCTCCAATCAGAATTTCAGGTTACCCTGAGAGATAACAGACCAAATTATAACGTTTAAAAGGGAAAATAGTCAACCTGTGGAAGAATTCGTCATTAACCTTCATATTCATAGTGTTTATTCTGATGGAAGTTGGACTCATCAACAAATCGCTGAGGCAGGGATGGACGCTGGTTTGGATGGTTTGATTATCACTGACCACAATTGCCTGGTTCAGCATGTAGGTGGTTACTATGAGAACAAAGGTAAGCAGATCCTGGTGATCATTGGTGAAGAAATTCATGATAAAACCAGGGAACCCCAAAAAAATCACCTCCTCACCTTTGGACAATCCAAAGAACTTTGTAATTATGCTCATAATCCTCAACAGCTAATCACCCAGGTGCAGAAAAATGGTGGGTTATCATTTCTTGCCCATCCCTTCGAAAGCGCCCTGCCCCAGGTGAATGAAACAGACATCACCTGGAAAAATTGGGATGTAGATGGCTTTACAGGAATTGAAATTTGGAACCACCTCAGCGAATTAAAGAACGAATCAAAAAATTGGATCCAACTTTTGATGAATGTATTTTTTCCGAATATATATGGGCGGGGTCCTCATCCATTGTCCTTAAAAAAGTGGGATGACCTGTTAAACACCGGGAAAAAATTAACCGCCGTTGGTGGTTCAGATTCTCACCGGCTGAAAATGAAAAAGGCTTGCATTACACGTTACATTTTTCCATATCAATTTCATTTCAAATGCGTCAATAACCATTTACTCATACCAAATTCGCTTAGCAGCGATTATCTCAGCGATCGGAAAATCGTCATCAATGCATTTCAGCAAGGAAATTCATTTATCGGATATGATTTACCTGCACCAACAAAAGGTTTTCGGTTCTATGCCCAGGGAAAGCAAGACACAGCGAGTATGGGAGATGAAATTGAACTGGAATCTTCCCTTACATTTCAAATCAAACTTCCAGAAGTCTGCGAGTGCCGTTTACTGCATAATGGCAAAATTATCAAAATTTGGAATGACCAGGAAATTTGTACTTACATCTCAAAACTACCTGGTATTTATCGTGTTGAATGCTATATTCAATATCTGGGAAAGAAAAGAGGTTGGATTTTCAGTAACCCAATTTACGTTCAGGACAAAAGAAAATAGGCATGACAACCAACAATGTCACCCGTTTATTGCAAGCCAGAAAGATTCCATTTGAGACTTTTGAAATTCCTGGCGGAAAAAGAGGTGCCCAGGAGACAGCTCAACTATTAAATGTTCCCATGGGTGCCGTCTTTAAGACCATTGTTCTGAAACCTGTTCACCCAGGCAAACCAATATTGGCAGTTGTTCCCGCTGATAGGACTGCTGACCTAAAAATGATCGCCAGATTTCTCAACGAAAAGAAACTGGAATTCCCTACTCCTCAGGAAGCGGAGCGCATAACGGGTTTGCAAACCGGTGGCATCTCAGCTCTGGCTTTGATCAATAAAGGCTTTCGTATTGTATTGGATGAATGCGCACAGGCTCTGGATTGGATGCATGTGTCCGGGGGCCAGCGAGGATTAAATATAAAAATCCGGGTAAGCGATTTCGTGAAAGTTACGAATGCCAGAATCGCATCCATTAGCAGTTCTGCAACGAATGAAGGTTGATTTACCCTTTCACAACCGCCAAAGGGATCAATCTGGCAATTTTGCGGGTTAAACCAGCTCCATTGACAGCTTCAATCACCTGATCCACATCTTTGTACGCTTGTGGAGCTTCTTCTGCCAAACCCGACATGGAACCAGCCTGAATGAAAATGCCTTTCTTCTCAAGACTGGCAATTAATTGATCCCCTCGAATAGACTTTTTGGCTTTTTGCCGGCTCATGACTCGCCCAGCTCCGTGACAACTGGAACCAAACGAACGTTCCATACTTCTTTGCGTGCCAGCCAGTACCCATGAGGATGTTCCCATACTGCCTGGCACCAAAACCGGTTGACCTGTTTTTGAAAATTCGTCTGGAATACCCATTGATCCAGGTCCAAATGCTCGCGTTGCGCCTTTACGGTGAACACAAACTTTTCGCAAGACACCATCCACCATATGATCTTCAATTTTGCCAATATTATGAGCAAGATCATACACCTGATGAAGTTGCCAGTTTTTCAATTTGCCGGCCAATACCTGTTCAAACGCTCGTCGGGCCAGATGCGCCAACACCTGACGATTACAAAATGCATAATTCGCCGCCGCCCGCATTGCCATCAGGTAATCCTGACCTTCTGGTGAATTCAAGGGGGCACAGACCAGTTCTCGATCAGGAATCTTGATGCCATATTGATGAATGGTTTTTTGAAAAACCTGCACCGCATCGCTGCAAACCTGGTGCCCAAGTCCGCGCGACCCACAATGGATCATTACCGCCAGATTTCCCTGTTCTAAACCAAAGATTTTGGCGGTTTCTTCATCAAAAACCTGCTCAATCAGGTCAATTTCTATAAAATGATTACCGCTTCCCAGCGTTCCTAATTGAGGCAATCCTCTTTTCTTGGCCCTTTCACTTAACTTGTTAATATTTGCTCCGGGAATACAGCCGTTCTCCTCTGTCCTGCGCAAATCCTGTTGTGTGGCAAATCCCCTTTTCAGTGCCCATTGAGAACCCTTTTCACATACTTGTGCTAATTCTTTCAGAGTCAATTGGATGCCACGTCCTGACCCTACACCACTGGGACAATGCTGGTTTAAAGCGATAACCAAAGACTGAATCTGATCCTTAACCTGTTCATAGGAAATTTGAGATGCCAGCAAGCGTACACCACAATTGATATCATAACCAATTCCACCCGGTGAGATAACTCCGCTTGGGAATTCAGTGGCTGCCACCCCTCCGATTGGAAATCCGTAGCCTTGATGCATATCTGGCATGACGACAACCGCACCTACCACACCTGGAAGTGTAGTAGCATTGATAGCCTGCTCCACAGATAAATCAGATAGTCCTTGCTCGAGTAATTTTCGAGTCGAAATAAATCTGACAGGTACACGCATGTCAGAACGGAAGTTTTTGGGAATTTCCCATTCATAATCACTAATCTTAATAAAATCAGTTAATTCAACCATATCACTCCATCACCATCATACATCAAATACGATCTCCACGGAATAACCTGTACTTGTATGATCGATCCGTAGATTATGGTATGTGACAGCTTTAATTTCTTTGCGAAAGCATTTAATTCCCTGATGAAAAAACTTTCCGCTAATCTCCTCATTTTCTACCTTAATTTGGGTGATTGTAGAACAAGTCTTTTCCTGTTGAAGCATGTAATTACATTCATTCAATAGTGAAACCAGCATGCTTTCCAAATCGATATCTTCGAAGCAGAATTCTACATATTTAGCAGGAACATTCTCATCAACAACAAATTCGACAATGCTATTCATACCATCAACCGCCAACTTGAACAGGTCATTTAAGCTGGTAGCCCAAACTCTCAAAGCAATATCTGCAGTATGATCAATTTCTACGAAGCCCTGTGCATTATCTGAGGTCATTGCCAGTTTTCCCTTTCCCTTTATAATTATAGATTATGAGAGCTTTATTCGAAAAAATTGAAAAACAACTACAGAGTCTGATTGAGGGTAGTATTCAACTTCTGCCCTGGAATACAAACCAGAAATCAGTTGCGATTGCAATAATTCATGAAATGCGCGATCTTGTTATTCAAGCCATCGATAAAAATGAACCATTACCCAATATTTTTTCAATTTCCGTGCATCCAGATGTCTACAAAGACCTCAGCACGGATACATTATGGATTGATGAAATCCAAAAAACGTTAACCGAAAGTGCTGAAGAGTATGATTCGAGTTTCACTGGCGAAATAATTGTCCAATTTTTTGCTAATCCTGAAATTCAAAACTTAAACGAATATGAGATTAATATCTATTCGGTGAAACACCAAATTGAAAAAACTGCTGTATTGAAAACCCACCAGGTTGAACGAAAAAATCAAATGATCAGCAGAGATGCCTACCTCCTTTTGCCAAACAAGGAAATATTCCCACTAATCGTCGCTTTTACCCAGATTGGCAGAAAGAATGATAATCATCTCATTATTGATGATCCCACCATCAGCAGGAATCATGCACAAATCCGCAATATCAATGGGAATTTTGTGATTTTTGATTTGAATTCAACATCTGGTACATTTTTAAATGGCGTTAGAATTAAACAAGCCATGCTTCGGACTGGAGATGTAATATCAATCGCGAATTATCCATTAGTGTATGGTGAGGAAAGCGACTCAAATGACCTTGACCATGGTTCCACTGCTGAAATTCCCAGAATTGTAGATACCAAATGACAGCCATTTTTATCCTCATCCTGCGAATTATTCTGGCTATCCTTTTATTAGGATTTGTTGGCCTGCTATTTTTTACCACCTGGCGTCAACTACAAACGCAGGTAAAGCTCCTCTCCCCTGATTTATCCTCCAGTATTCATATATCCTATAAAGACAATCCCGAACAGGAAGCCTTTGTGATCAAACAAACGGATGTGCTTGTAGGTCGCGATCCGAATTGTAAAGTTCACATTCCAGACGAAACAATCTCAGCCCAACATGCAAGAGTTTATTTAGTCGATCAAAATTGGTGGGTACAGGATTTGAATTCGACCAATGGCACATTTTTGAATGATGAACGCATTGATCAACCCTGTATTTTGGCCGACAATGATATGTTGCAGATTGGCAATGTAAAATTAATTATTCACACAATTAATTCCTAAAAAACAATTCTTTGAAGGAGGTACCAATGTCTTACACAATTGATCTGGGTGTCATTGGAGGAACAGGTATTTATCAAATGGAAGGTGTTACCATCCAGGAAAAAATGGAGGTGACAACCCCATATGGAGAACCGAGCTCACCCATCTTCATTGCTGAGGTGGCGGGAAAGACGATTGCATTTTTGGCGCGACATGGAATCGGGCACCAAATTCCACCTTCAGAAATCAATAATCGGGCAAATATTTTTGCACTCAAAAAAGTAGGAGTCAAAAATGTAATCGCAATTTCAGCTTGTGGGTCATTAAGAGAAGATTATGCCCCTGGCGACATTGTGATCCCAGATCAAATAGTTGATTTCACCAAGAACAGGGAAAGGACATTCTTCAAAACAGGATTAGTCGCCCATGTGAGTACCGCTGATCCTTTCTGCCCACACCTCTCCCAGTTATTGTATGAATCTGTTGTCGAGACGGGGACTAAGGTTCACAAAGTGGGAGCGTTGGTCACCATCGAAGGCCCACGGTTTTCAACCAAGGCAGAATCAAATTTATTCCGCTCCTGGGGAATGTCAATCATTGGAATGACTACTTCACCGGAGGTATTTCTCGCCAGAGAAGCGGAAATGTGTTATGCCGCTTTCGCCCATGTAACCGATTACGATGTCTGGCATGTCCACGAAGAATCTGTTACCGTTGAAATGATCTTAAAGGTGCTCAAGAAAAATGGTCAGGTGGCAAATGACTCAATCCTGAATCTAGTCAAAAAACATGAACCTTTTGATTGTGAATGCAAGCATGCACTTGCCAGTGCGTTAACAACCCATCCAGATTATATGGATGCGAATGAAAAAGAAAAACTCAGCCTCTTCATTAACAAATATTTATAGTGAATCAAATTAAGAATCTGTTCTTCACTGATAGAGATCGACTACAATTTAGCCTCTTCTTTTTGGGTGGTTTAATTCTCTTATTGTATAGCGCAGTGCTTACCTTTGCGCCAGTCATACGCTCATTAAGCTGGAATACTTCTCTTATTTGGGAACAATGGATTGGTTTTCTGATATGGCTGGTAACCAGTTTTTTGATTCACAAAGCCAGTACGCGACACTTAACCAACCGGGATCCTTACATATTACCGATAGTGTACATATTAACTGGGATTGGTCTGTTGACCATTTTCCGTCTTTCCCCTTCTTTTGGATGGCGGCAATCCATCTGGTTTGGCTTAGGCTCGATTGTGTTATTTGTAGGGATGAGATTTCCGGGGCTCATCAATCTGTTACGACGGTATAAATATATCTGGATGACACTCGGGCTGCTTGTTACCGGATTGACCTTCTTTTTAGGCATTTACCCGGGTGGAGATGGACCACGGCTATGGTTGGGTTTTTGTGGAATTTATTTCCAACCTTCTGAACCATTGAAGCTGTTGTTTATCGTTTATCTGGCAGCTTTTTTTGCGGATAACTGGGTTTTGAGGAAAAACTTTTCGGTACTATTGGCTCCATCTCTGGTCATGGTTGCAGCGGCGATCCTGGTGCTTTTCGCACAACGGGATTTGGGAACAGCGACCATTTTCTTAACCATTTACATTTTTTTCATATTCATCGTTTCCGGCAAAAAAAGATCGATGTTTATTTCTGCCATTATTCTGGCAATCGCAGCATATTTTGGTTATCAGAAGTTCGGTGTCATCCAAATTCGCATTGACGGCTGGGTAAACCCCTGGATTGACCCATCAGGGGGTTCATACCAGATCATTCAATCAATTCAGGCACTCGCTGCGGGACATATTATTGGATCCGGTCCAGGATTGGGGAGTCCCGGGATTGTACCGGTCGCAATATCGGATTTTATTTTTTCCGCCATCAGCGAAGAACTAGGTTTATTCGGCAGCTTGTTTATCATTAGCTTGTTTGCGTTTCTTTCATTCAGAGGGTTTTCCATTGCGATTAAGGGCAGAAATCAATATCAAAGATTGTTAGCCTCCGGGATCACCGTCTTCCTTTCCATCCAATCTATTCTCATAATCGGCGGGAATACCAGGTTCTTACCGCTCACTGGTGTGACTTTACCCTTTTTGTCCTATGGTGGATCATCCCTCTTAACGGTGTTTCTATCGGTGCTATTCTTAATCTTAATCAGTCAAAAACAGACATCCCGGTCAGTGGATCAGGAGGAAGCGAAACCCTACATCTTTACCTACTCAATCATGCTGATTTGTTTTATTTTAATTGCTTTGATCACAGCTTATTGGGCTACGATCAAATCCGAGGAATTACTTGCAAGAACCGATAATTTCCGTAAAGTAATCAATGACCGCTTTGTTCCACGAGGTGATTTGCTGGATCGACAAAACAATCCAATACTGATTACAACCGGTGAGCGCGGATCATTTGACCGAATTTTGCTCGAGCCTTCTTTATCAACAACGACAGGATATAACCATCCATTTTTAGGACAAAGCGGATTGGAAGCGAGCCTGGATGCCTATTTGCGTGGAATGGCTGGAATTCCAACCTCAGATATTTGGTGGAATGAATTACTGTATGCCCGACCGCCAGATGGCCCCGATATCAGGACTTCGATTGATCTAGGCAGACAAAGACAATTGGTCCAGGCATTTGAGGAATACCAGGGGGCAGCAGTCATCATGAACGCCAGAACTGGCGAGATACTTGGTTTGTGGTCATCCCCCAGTTTCACGCTTTCTCAACTGGATGAGAGTTGGGATGAACTATCCACGAGCGAAAATGCACCACTCATTAATCGCGTCTCTCAAGGGAAATATGAAATTGGAAACCTGGCGGGGTTATTCACCTACGCATATCTAATTGAAAATTCAATCGAAATCGATAGCGCAATGTTCTCCGAAACCGGAAATTGTGCACTGCCTTTAAGTAATCCTGAAAAAACCAACCTGCGAATAGCACTGGTGAATGGATGTGAAAATGCAAATCAGTTCCTGAATGAATTTATCGATGCAGGGATGGTGAATGAAATAATGCAGGAATTTGGGTGGAACGAAAATTACTCATTTGAACTCCCTTTTCAACCTGTACCATTATTTGATTCCGAATCACAACCAAAGCTTTCCTCCACTTTAATATCCCCCCTACAAATAGCCCGTTCCGTTGCAGCATTTTCCAACGGGGGTCTCGTGCCATACCCACATTTGTCCGTCGCAATCAATACACCCAGGCAAGGATGGATAATATTTGCATCAAGAGAGTCCATGCGTACGATGGATCCGCTTTTTGCAAATCAAACTGCCAATTTCTTCAGTCGGATGGAATATCCAGCCTGGGAGATCACCTCTTCAAATGCTTTCGAGTCCAACTCAACGAACTGGTACGTAACCGGTACTTTACCCGACTGGAAGGCTACCCCTCTGGTTTTTGTAGTGACACTTGAAAATGGCTCAGCCCAGGAAGCCAGAGATCTTGGTCGTCAGGTAATGGAACAGTTCCTTACCTCAGGAACCAATTAAATCAGATTGAATATAACTGTTCAGAAACTAGAGTACTTTTACCAGGTGATAATGTTTTCGGCCTTTTCGAAGGATTATGTATCGATTATCAATCAATGCATCCAACCGTGTAAGATAATCAACCTCGCTGACACGATTGTTATTGAGGTTAATGCCACCCTCCTGAATTGACCTTCTTGCCTCCCCTTTGGATTTAGCAATTCCACAATCCACCAATAAATCGATAATCGATTTACCCTCACCTTCAAAATCGGATCGGGATAGCTGTGTAGATTGAACATCCGAAAATATTTCTTCAATATCGGAACCGGTTAATCCTTCCAAACTACCGCCGAATAGCACCTGTGTGGCTTGTTCAGCTCTGCTCAGAGCGGTCTCTCCATGAACAATGGTAGTAATTTCTTTCGCGAGTTTTTTCTGGGCTTCTCTTGCTTCAGGCTTATCTGCAACTGAAAGCGCTAATTCATCGATTACATCTTTCGATAAAAATGTAAAATATTTCAGGTAATTGATCACGTCTTTATCATCTGTGTTCAGCCAGAATTGGTAAAATTTAAAAGGAGATGTCCTTTCAGGGTTTAACCAGACTGATCCCGATTCAGTTTTTCCGAATTTGCTGCCATCCGATTTTGTAATCAGTGGGTAGACCATTCCATAGACTGAATGCCCGGTAATCCGCCGCACCAGCTCACCCCCAGCGGTGATATTTCCCCATTGATCGCTTCCACCTGTTTGCAATATGCAATTTTCATTCTGATGAAGATAAAGAAAATCGTAAGATTGCAGCAGCATGTAACTGAATTCAGTGTAAGAAATCCCTTCTTCACGGTCGATTCTTGATCTGACAGAGTCTTTAGCCAGCATATAATTAATTGTAAAATGTTTGCCGATATCACGCAGAAATTCAATCAAATCCAATTTCATCAACCATGAGGCATTATTTAATACGCGCGCAGGATTTGATTTAACTTTAAAATCAAGAAAATGGGATAGTTGTTGTTTTATTGCTTCCACATTCTCTTCAATAATTTGCTGGCTTAGCAACTGCCTTTCTGACGCCTTACCGCTCGGGTCACCAATCATACTGGTTCCACCACCGGCTAAGGCAATCGCATGATGACCGAAACGTTGCAATCTCGCCAACGCCAATAAAGGAACCATGTGTCCCACATGCAGGCTGTCTGCTGTGGCATCAAAACCATTATAAACAGTTACCTTTTTCTCCCCTAAAATGCTGTCGATTCCTTCAACGTAATCAAAAATCATTCCCCGCCATTTAAGTTCGTCAAAAGCGTTGTTTATGATTGTCATGTATTGATACCACCTCTCGCGTGAATATCCGCAATTCTAACATGAATTGCACCTGGAAAGAGGAATCTAAAGTGAAATTTTTTCACCCTTAAATCAAAAGAGCTTTACCAATAAAAATGTCGAACTTATTTTGAATAGATATTCCGGAGAGCATTCTCCAGGTCGGGATAGCTGAATTGAAAACCCTGTTCCACTAATTTTTGTGGGGTTACTTTTTGTCCATCCAGGACGAGCGTACTCTTTTCTCCCAATACCAGTTTCAAAGCAAACCCTGGGGTTGGAAACCAATAAGGTCTATGAAGCACACTACTGATTACTTTTCCAAATTCAGCGTTGGTACAGGCAGATGGGGCTGTGAGATTAACAGGACCGCTCATGCTTTTACTCCGAAGAACAAATTCAATCGCGCGAACTACATCCTGCAAATGGATCCAGGACAGATATTGCCTCCCATTTCCAATCGGGCCCCCAACAAACAGTTTGAAAGGTAAAACCATCAGAGGTAATGCTCCAGAATGCGAGTCAAGCACTACTCCTATTCGAACAATCACCCTTCTTATCTTTAAAGAATCTAATTCCTCCGAGGACGCTTCCCACTTCCTGGCAACATCGGACAGAAATCCTGACCCATTGGGGGAGGATTCATCGAATTGCTGATCCTCACTATTGCCGTAATACCCTACCGCAGATGCCTGAATAAACACCTCTGGTTTATGATCGGAATTGATGATTGCACTGGCTAAAGCATTTCCAGCCATTACTCTGGAATTTACAATCCGCTCTTTTTTTGCTTTTGTCCAATATCCTTCACCGATATTGTCTCCTGCCAGGTTGATTACGGCGTCAATATCCTGCATCAGCGCAATGAGTGGCTCCGCAGTCCTGGCATCCCAGTAGACATATTTAATTGAAGCGGTATCAGCCCTGTTTTGACGACGAGTTAGAACGACAACCTGATTTCCTGCTTGAATCAAATTTTTTGATAGTGCCTGACCGATCAATCCGGTACCACCCGCGATAAGAATCTTCATCTGCTTTCCTTTATAGTCTGAATTAATTACTAACTTGATTATACAACCTCCCATCCCTCACGGGATGTGAAATGTAAATTTCTGCCAACATCTATTTGAAAAAATGGTTTTCTGCTTCGATGACCATTTACACACGTAGTGCTATAATCTAAATTTAGGGATAATATGTCTGATCAAGTTCTTGTTTTAAATGCAAATTTTGAGCCAATCAATATCTGTGATTTGAGACGTGCATTTGGGTTAATTCTGACAGAAAAAGCGACCCTGGTAAGCAATGGACGTGGCTATTTCAAAAGTATTAACCAGAAATTTCCAATTCCCTCTGTTATCCGCCTTCAAAAAATGATCCATCGACCCAGAGCACAGGTTCACTTGACGCGCAAAGAAATTTTCCGACGAGATCATTTTACCTGCCAATATTGTGGCAGCCGTGCAGGTGTACTGACCGTAGATCATGTGATTCCAAAGCGTTTAGGGGGAGAATTCTCCTGGGAAAACCTGGTGACAGCTTGTTCTATTTGTAACCATAAAAAAGGGAGTAGAACGCTCCAGGAAGCAGGACTGAAATTATTGCGAACGCCTAAACCACCACCTGGAAATGCCATGTATATTTTTGCCAGAAATGTCCAAGCTGAACAAACCTGGCTGCCCTTTTTGCAAGGCTGGTAATTAGATTATGGAATAATCCACAAGGCAAATGCAGGTGTAAACCAGGCTTCAATGATGGCAGCAATCAATAACATGGGAATTACTACCCCGACCATCACCTTCGCCCAGTTGGCTATGGACTTCAGCCATACTTCTCCAATGGTAAGTTGGATATTCGGTGTTGCCAGGATTACGCCAATTTGATAGATGGCAGCTGTAGCAATTATTGCTGCTGGTATTTCGATAATCCCATGCGGCAAAATGAAGCCTAAAACATAAGTACTGACACTGGAGCCCAAATTGCCCAATAACCCGACTACATACCCAACGATACTGACCGATGCAAACAATGGCAGAATACCAAATATTCCCAGCGAAATGATGCCTAGAATAAATGCCAGCAGTAATACACGAATATTTTGCCAAAATATCAATAATACCGGTGAGAAATTTCCAATCTTCCAGGTTTGGCTCAGTTGGGCCAGTTGTTCTTTCATGTTTTCCACCCCCAATTGATCCATGGGAAAAGCAAATCTGGATATTTGTGATTTGCCAACCAAAAATCCTGCCAATACAAGAACACTGAGGACCAAAATAGAGTACCGGAGCTCTTTAATATATGGAAAAACTTCAGATTTGTACCAATTCCACAGATTGGTGGCATTTCCAATAAAGCTCGTTCGAAAAACCTTCCAGCCCCACCTGAAATTAAGTACATCGATTTCTCTTCCCAATAATTCTTCACGGGAAAAATGAGCCAGTCCTATTCTCAATAACAGGATTGCTAAAATGAACAAGCCAAAAACCACCCACCATAAGGTCAGGTAATCTCCCCAGAACATCACAATACTTTCACCCTGGATCAACAATGCCATCGGTATAATAATAAAACTTGCCAGCAAATTGGCCGCACGCACGGATGTAGCCTGAGAGGAAACAACCACCGCTCCGGCTACCATAACAATTGCCTGAATAATTGTGATGGCAACGATTTGGATGACCAGATGCAATTCTGGTAAGGGAACGTCATTGATTATCAATCCGGCGCTGTAAACTGCCATTCCAAAAAAACTTGCAAACAAGGGCGGCACAATCGAAGATAACAATTTTCCGATATAGATCTGCCAGTCCAATAATGGCGTATTGAACAATGGTTCAATACTCCCGCGTTCTTTTTCTCCCACGAAACTCTCTAAAGCGATCACCAATGAGACCGAAATAGGAAAAAAACCCACGATCATCATTGAAAACGGAACCAGTCGCTCACCCACGATGGACGCCCCATATCGATTTACGAATTGGAGCACCTGTGACGTGGTGAAGTTCATTAGAAATGGAAAAAATATAGTTAAGCCCAGAATGGGGAAAATAATGCGCCAATCACGAAATTGGTCCCGAACCTCTCGTTTTGTAATCACCAGTGCCGGCTTGAGTTGATTGAACATAGATCTCACTTTTTCACCTGATTGATGGCTCCCAGATATGCGTCCTCCAATTTGATTGGCACTTCCTCAAATGATATAAGATTGTACCTGTCAGACAGGAAGCGGATCAATAAAGGATTTTGGATGGTCGGTCTTTCTATCTTGAAGTTGACAATATGATCAACTTTATTTAGGATCTGAACTCCTTCAGGTAAATCAAGGAAGTCTTCCATGACCGGTTCAGCAAATTTGGCAGCAAAAATTGGTGAACCTACCAGTGAGTTTCTCACTTCCTGCATGGATTTATTTAAAATGATTTTCCCGCCCTGTATGATCGCTATTTGATTACACAATTCTTCTGCTTCTGCCAGATTGTGCGTACATAAAATGATTGTACGTTCTTTGTTACTCAAGCTTTTTATGGCTGAACGAACAATCATCGCACTTTCAGGATCCATCGCCGAAGTGGGTTCATCTAATAATAAAACAGGTGGCTCATGTATTAATGCTCTGATAAGTGCTAATTTTTGACGCATCCCTTTGGAGTATTCGCCCAGACGTTTCTTTCGAAATTGATCCATGCCTAACTGGTCCAAAAGGGGATTTATTTGATTCATCACATGCGGTCGTGAACAGCCATACAGCTGACCAAAGAAGATCAGATATTCCTCAGCATTCATTCTGCCATACAAACCATGATGTTCGGTCAACACACCAACCACCCTTCTTACTTCAGAAGGCTGGCTAGCCACATCAAAACCAGCAACTTTTGCCCAGCCATGGCTGGGTCTCAAAATGGAGGATAACATACGCACTGTCGTGGTTTTTCCTGCTCCATTCGGGCCTAACAATGCCAAAATTTGACCTGACTCCACATTCAGATTAATTTGACTGACCGCTGTAAAATCATCAAAGTTTTTCGTCAGTTCCCGCGTTTCGATCAATTGTCCTCGCTTCCCACACAACTCTTTGAAACTATCCCACTTTTTCTGGGACAGATGGGTATTCTTCCAGTCTTTGTTTATCTTTTAATACAGTTCTTTTCAATACAAGAATCGTCAATGCTGAAATGGCAATAATACCCATGATTGTTTGGTTAGCATTCATGCCACCCACATTGGAAGGATCCAGACGGATGAATTCTAATAAAAACCTGCCGAGGGGATAAATTATCAAGTAGACCAGGAAAATATCTCCTCGGAATAATTTTCCTTTTAATTTTCTTCCAAGCACTAATAAAACTGTCATATTCATGATATTCCATAAGAATTCATAAAAAAACATGGGATGGTAATATGCAACATCCATATATTCAGACAGTCTTCGAGACGGTTCAATAAAAATTGCCCAGGGAAGATCAGTAGGGGCACCATACAGTTCCTGATTAATAAAATTTCCCCATCTGCCAATCCCCTGTGCCAATGCCAGACCAGGAGCAATGATATCCACCCAGGAAGCAAAGCTCAATTTCTTTTTTCGGGTATACAACCATAATGCCAATGCTCCACCCATCACAGCACCTGGGATACCCAGTCCGCCAGCCCGGATATTAATCGCATCTAAAGGGTGGGTCAGGTAATACTGTGTGGTAATGCCCAATTCCACCATTGATGCTGGCGGTGTCAGAATATGCCATATACGTGCTCCAATAATGCCAGCAATCAGTAACCAGGGCATCACATCCCAAACCACATCCGGATTGTGCCCGCGCCGTTTTGCTTCTACAGTAGCAAGCCAGGCAGCCATAATAGCGCCAAGCATAATGATGACGCCATAGAAATGAATAAAGAATTTACCAATATAAAAACCTTCGGGCATTTTACACCTCTACTAACTATCTTTTTTTTAGACCCACCACATCTTTTGCCAAATAAGCCTGTTTACGAACAGAATAGATTCTTTGGAATGCAGTAAAATTTGCAACGATTGCTAAAATCCACAGAGCCACCAAAGGAATATTGAAAATCAGACATGGAATGAGAATCACCAATCGTTCCAATCTGGTTAATAATCCTATTTTAGCATCGTAATTTAAAGCTTCTGCACGCGCCCTGGTATATGACACCATGATTGAACCTGCTGCTGCAAAGAAAACCAGCATGATCGCCAGGGTGTCTTGTATTTTAGCAAAATGATAAAGCAAACCCGCAAACACAATCAATTCCGAGTATCGGTCGGTGACTGAATCAACAAAACCACCGAAGCGGGTTGGTTCATTTCGTAACCGCGCCATGGTGCCATCCAGCGCATCGACGGGAGCAAAAACCAACAAAATCAGACCACCCCACATGATTTCACCAAATGCGATGAAAAGAGCTGCTACCATTTGACCAACCAAACCCAGAATGGTGATCAAATTTGGCTTGAGACCTAGGTTATTGAGAAATCTACCAATCGGATCAAGAATTCCTTTGAAATATTTGCGCATCAGATCAGAAAAACTTAATTTCTTCTTTTCAGAATTATCCAAAATTTACCTACAATCTCATCTTTTTTTGATTTGCTTATCCTATCGTACGGCTAAAGAACTGTCAAGACAAAGAATGGAAAACTTAATTATTCCTCATCTTCATTTGCACCTTTTATATCGTCCCAATCATCATCCGGATCAATCATAACTTCCCGGTCTTTGCCCCCACCCTGGCTGGGACCGACAACCCCCATCTCCTCTAATTGATCCAGTAATCTGGCTGCCCGTGGAAAACCGATTCGCAAGCGGCGTTGCAATAATGAAGCAGAAGCGCGGCGACTGGTTTTCACCAGGTTAATTGCTTGTTTCACCAGATCATCTCCGCCTTCTTCTTGCATAACTTTCATCAAACCTTCCCAGGGAGCAGGATCATCTAATTTGATTGGTTCAGATTGACGCCAAAAGTCTATGATTTGATCAATTTCGTGGTCAGTGACAATAACCCCTTGAGCTCGCTGTGGAGCACCTACATCCGGTGCCAGGAACAACATATCGCCTTTACCCATTAAGGATTCTGCTCCATTCATATCCAAAATTACGCGTGAATCAATGGAGGATGCTACCGTGAAGGCAATTCTTGCAGGAAAATTTGCTTTGATTAAACCGGTCACCACATCCACACTTGGCCGCTGGGTTGCAACAATCAAATGCATCCCGACTGCGCGTGCCATTTGTGCCAATCGAACCAGGCTATGCTCTGTCTGATCAGGGGAAGATAACATCAGATCGGCCAGTTCATCAATTATGATCACTATGCGCGGAAGCGTAGCTTGATTTTTCCGCGCCATTTTTGTGTTATACGCATCCAGATCTCTGGCTCTGGCTTCTTCCAGCAGGCGATAGCGTTGATCCATTTCAGATATCGCCCAACGTAAAACACCCACCATGCGTTCAATGGTTGTTTCAACTTTTCCAAGCAGGTGGGGAACTCCATTGAATCTCACCAATTCGACCATTTTTGGATCTAACATGGCAATTCGCAAATTATCAGGGGAATTATTCATCAGTAGACAGGTCGTGATGGCACCAACACAGACCGATTTCCCTGATCCCGTGGTTCCAGCAATGAGTAGATGTGGCATTTTGATCAAATCAGCCACCACTGGTTGTCCGGATACGTCCTGTCCCAATCCCAGGCTCAGTGGTGAACGTAGCTTTTGAAAAACCTCAGATTCAAGAACAGGTCGCAAACGAACCATCTTCGATTGCATATTCGGCACTTCAATTCCAACATAAGACCTGCCTGGCACAGGAGCTTCAACACGTAAGCGTTCTGCAGACAATGCCAATGCAAGGTCACGTGCCAAAGATGAAATCTGAGAAACACGCACTTTATGTTTTCCAATGCTGCCATCCGGATTTTCTTTTTCCACAAATCCCGGTTCAACTGCAAATTGTGTCACCGTCGGACCAATGCGATATCCGGCTACTCTGGCAGGGACCCCAAACTCTTCCAATGTCCTTTCTATTTGTTCGCCCATTAACTGCACCTGAACATTATCCATTACAAAAACCTGTTCAGCTGCCAACAGATCGAAAGGCGGCAAATTCTCCTGTCTTTCAATGCTGGCCGCCGGCGTCATGACGGTCTGACTTTTCAATTTTTCGAGGATTTTCTCATCACGGGATAACGAATTTTCCATTTCATTTTCTGACGAGGATAACTTTGTAAAACCAGCCAGGGTGTCCAATCCTCTGGTTTGTATGTATGCTTCTGACCAATTATCCAGTTTTTTAATCAGAAACGCGAAAAAGCCACTCCCGAGCGCAATGCTGATGATAAATAGAAATAATAGGGTGATTGAGAGAATTGGTTCTGGTAATAATCTGGAGAATAAATTTGCCAAACCCCATCCAATAAATCCTCCATCCATCCCCGATTCTGCCCGCTGCAAATCCATTCCACCATAAATGGAAAATAATACGATTAAAATGAAAAAGCTGATTTCAATGGCTAAGACCCTGGATAGTGAAAAGCGAACAACTCCAAATATTCTTTTTCGAAAACTCCAAAATCCAAAGGCAACGAAAACGATTACAAAAAAATAACTACCCCAACCAAACCATTGTTTTAGTAAATTAACCCAATTGGTAATGATACTTCCGGTCGTCCAACCGACCAGGCCAAATAAGGTTAATACCGCCCCGGCGAACATGATGACCCCAAAAAAATCCAGACCATATCTGCTTAAGATCGGTTGTATTTTATTTATCCAGTTTTGTTGGTGATCATTTGGCTTAGGATTATCTCCAAGCAGATATTGTTTGTTTCCATTCCTGCCAGATTTTTTACTCATCCAACAAACCTAAACCCAGCCGTCTTCTCTCAATATCAATATGCAGGATTTTAACCGTAACCACTTGACCAGTTTTAAATAAACTGTCCAAGTCTTTTTGGCCGTTTCCCTGTTGAATGGTTGAAATATGAATTAACCCTTCAATGCCTTCTTCTAAACGGGCGAAAACTCCAAATCGAGTGATAGCTGTTATGGTTGCTGAGACGATGTCGCCGGTACCATACATTTCAGCCAGCGACTCCCATGGATTTCTAAAGAGGCGCTTTAGACTCAACGCAATTCTTGCGCTTTCTTCACTAACCTGTAACACCAACACCTTAATTGGTTGCCCAAGCGACAAGATTTCTCCCGGGTGCTGAACCCTTCCCCAGGATAATTCTGAAACATGAATAAGTCCTTCCACACCACCAAGATCAACAAAGACACCAAAATCAGTGATGTTGGTAATAATGCCATTTACAATTGAACCTGTTTTGAGGGTTTGAAACAATGCTTTGCGACTGCCTTCTCCAGCCAGAGCAGCCCTTTCAGATAATACAACTCTTTCCTGAGCAGGTTCACATTCAATCACCTTTAACTTGATCGTTTTTCCCACGTAATTGGAAAGAATCATGCGTTTTCCATCTTCATCACAATCAGTGGAGGAAGCAATCAGGTGAGATAGAGGTACGAAACCTTGAATATTATCACCCTGCACCAATAAGCCCCCGCGATTAAACCCCTGAACAAACAGCTCTAAAATTTCATCATGGTCAAAAACGGATTGTACTTTCTCCCAATCCACCATCAAGGCACTGGAGGATAACGTCGTTTTGTTTTCACTCTCCCCCAAATCAGGCTCCTGAATTTCTTCATCTGAAAGTACTGATGCCCACCAGCCCTCATCCATTGGGGGTAATTCCGGTTCAATATTGGTTTTACTTTGATGGGTAATCATCTCACCTCCAGGGCAACCAACTTTCTGAGGGTATTCACTCAAAAAATTGGAGACAATCTCATTAATCTATGACATTTTCCATGTTGCGGGCGTCTTTTTCCATTTCGATAATTTTGTTGGCAACCGTTTCAATAGCAACCCTCTGTTTTCGGTAAAGATCCGCTTCGGACATGGATAATTTGATGGCAATTTCCCGAACTTTTCTTCCTTCCAGGAATTTCATCTCTAAAATATTATACAGTATCCATTCGGCTGTAAAGCGTCTTTCACCCTCCGGTTTCACCTGATTGATAGCATCACGTAGAATGGATCGCAAAGCATTGGCTTTATTTCCTTCTCCACTATCAGCTGTTTCCTGAACAACCTGCAAATCCAGCAGTGGATTATCGGTTAGTTTGGGTCCACCCCAAAAATGTGTCAGGGCATCTTTCACCCAGGTTGTCAAATCACCACTTTGGATGGGATCTACTTCAGAAAATACTCGTTCCCGGTCATATCTACCGCGCAATCTCAACTGCTGAATAGTACTAACCCGTGAACTTAATTTTTCCATGGATTCAAATATTTGTATCTGCATACGCCGGTCACTCAACGCAGAGGATGCCCTGTCTATCATCATGGATAATGCAATTTTTTGTTCTTCCTCCAGCTCTTGCACGTTCACACCGGTCAATCCCAATATGCCAATCAATTGTTTTTGATCCTGAGTTCCGTTAGCAATTTGATTTAATGGGAATAAAGAATTTTCTTCCCACTGAAAAACTTCTGGGAAATCACCATTTTCAAGAACTATTTTTGAAAGATCTTCAGAAATATTTTGCTCATTAAATTGAACCTTCCCGTTTGTGAGCACCAGTTCAAGCCCATCTTCATTTATCGACACAACAAATGAACCAGTTGCCTGTAATCGATCCATGAGAGCGGATAATATCAATTCTAAAAATTCCATCAGATCATTACGAGTCAGCAATCGATTTTCGAGCGTTTGTAAAATTTCAATGTCCTGTTGATCATTTCCGTAAAAAAGCCACTTCTCTCCCAATGGTGCTAACAGGGTGATGATATGTTGAAAAATAACGATGATTGCCACCATAACAATGGGAATAAAAACATCAAAATCATACCCAAAAACAGGCCCTGTGCGTCTGACGAGTGTTGTTAATCCCAGGGTAATGCTTGCGGTTACCGGGCCACGCAAAATCCATTTCAGTAATCTGGTTTTTACCACCCGATCAGACCAGGCAACACCAAAAAACGCCACAGCATACGCCATCAAAATGATTAAGATGTAAAATATGAAATTGCTAATGGTGGCAACCACCCAAAACATTCCATCCAATCGATCGGCCAGTCCGGAGCCATACAACAAGAAAGGAAAAGAGCCAATGGCAGGCGCCAGGGCACCAATGACTAAATATCCCATCCTACGCCGGCTGACTGGTGTAACAGTTCGAATATAAGCTCTAAAGAAATTTATCCACGATAACAACATGATGATCCAATAATAGATGGTGAATAATTCTGTTATCAGGGTTCGTTCCAGATGAGGAGCGGAAATCAGATCCGTTTTTATCGGTCCAACCAGAATATCAAAGGGAATAAGAACCAGAAGAAACAAAGAGAATAAGTAAGTAATGCGTACTGCCCAACGCCGCCGCCAGCGACTGGGCCGGCCGGTTGTTGCTACCAGAGCGTCCGAAAAATGCAAATAAGTTGGTGGTAAAAGAACAATTCCCAGCCATTGTAATTTAAGCCAGAATTCCATATTGGCTTCATCAATTGCAATTCCACCTAATGCCTCTGCCGTGAAGACAATTACCACACACACCAGGATCATGGCAAAAGATCGAGCTACGCGATCTCTCAGATTAAAGGTCAGGGCATACAATAACAATGAGAAAGCAGTTATTGCTATCCCTGCTGTGAGGATGTCGTTTATCGTGCGAACGAGATTAATGAGACCTTCGAGCCAATTGACCATTTGTAGTTACCAATAAATGTTGTTTCTGTTATTTCAGATATTTTGAAAAGAATAACGCAATGTCTTTATTCGGGTAATATGAATCATTATATCCGGAAAACTCAAAGCCTAATTTAAAAGCCAACTTGATAGCCGGGTAACTCTTGGGTGGTATCTCAATGGTCAGCCTTCGATTTCCCCGTTGAATCGACCAATTTTGAGCGGCCAAAACCATTGCTGTCCCCACACCCTGCCGTCGGATCGAATGATCCACAACCAAATCCCGAATAACGGCTGAATGGACTTCCAAAACTTCTATTAAACGGATATAACCAACATGCTTCCCATTGTGGGTGGCGACCATTAATCCTGGCGCCTGTTGCCATTCATTTTCAAGAAGTTCGACCTGTCTGGGATAGGCGACCTGTGCAGGTCTGGGTAATCTTATTTCTCGAAATGAGATAATAAATTGACCATCTTCTATGCTGCGGTCCATTTGCCAGACGCTATTCGTTCTACAGGAATGGTCCATAGAGATCAACTCATTAATATCTGCTGAAACAGCTTGTCGGATTTCAATTTGTGGCATTTTCACCCTCCTTTATTTACTAATCACACGAACAGGAACAATGCAGGCTGGATATTCATTATTATCATTATCCAGAACAACCAACCGTAACAGGTAATCTCCGGGAACAATTTGGGACGTATTCCACAGCCCAATTTCATCCTCTACAACGACCTTATTATCACCGGCAATCGTTTTCCAGAATGTGTTTCCCGGTTCTGTGTATTCAAATTTATAAAAACCAAAATTATCAGTATTGACGGTGCCCATTAATATCACAACACCCGCAATTTCCGAAGATGGCTCAGGAAATATCCATTCTATCTTCCCTGGAATACATCCATCCGGTGTGGTTGTCGGGGTGATTGATACCGTATCTTCATTTTCCCGATTCGGAACAGTTGTAATCATTGGAGAAGGCGACGCTAACACATCGATTGTTGCTGTCGCCAGGCTCGTTTGATCAGGCAGGAGACTACTGGAGTAAGTCACAAAAAAAAACTCACCAACAAAGAGAATAAAAATCAGTAATAATATGGAAATGGATGATCTAAAATTTCTCTGAGCAATTTCTCGCTCCAAACCAAAGGCCGCCTCACGCCATTTGCCAATCGCTTTAAATAACCTGGAAAAGAAAATGAGCGAAACAAGGCCCAGAATTACATAAAACCAGATTTCAAATTCAATTAGAAAATCAAGAATTTCAGTCATAACGGGCGATTGATCGTTCAGCCATTATATTTCGGAAAGAATTCCCCGAACGATTGTTGTCAGTTTTGGAACTAACATCTTACCGGCTTCTAATACTTCAGCATGGGTTGTAATCGTTGTACCATCCAGATTGGCTTTGTTACTGATCCCTGAGATACCCAGCACCCGCAAGCCGCCATGCCGCGCAATAATCACCTCAGGAACGGTGGACATTCCCACGGCATCTGCGCCAATCGATCTCAAAAAGCGAAGATCAGCAGGAGATTCAAAAGATGGACCAGAAAGAGATACATACACGCCTGAAAAAGTTTTAATATCATTTTCCGTAGCAACTTTTTTTGCTTTTTCCAATAAAATGCGGTCATAAGCCTGGCTCATATCAGGAAATCTGGGACCAAATTCATCCAGGTTTGGACCTCGCAGAGGGTTGTTACCTGTCATCGCGATCATCGCAATGTGATCGGAAAGAAACATGACATCTCCGGGTACATAATCTGGATTAATCGCACCGGCTGCATTCGTGACAATTAATATTTCAATTCCCAAGCGTTGCATCACTCTGACCGGTAATGTCACCTCTGCCATGCTGTAGCCTTCATAATAATGAGCGCGGCCTTGCATGGTGATAACCGTTTGACCTTCTAGTTTACCTATAACCAATTGCCCCGAATGACCATGTACTGTTGAGGTTGGCCAATAAGGAATATTTTTGTAAGGAATAAAATCTGGAGCTTCAATTGAGTTGGCTAAATCACCCAACCCTGAACCAAGAATCAGTCCGATTTTAGGTTGATATTTTGTTTGATCCCTAACAGCCTGAGTTACCTCGTCGATTTCAGCGAGAGTAAAATACTCTTTCATCCTAACCTCCACCATTTTTGTGAAATTTTCCTGGCAGCTTAACCAAATATCTTTCGAATACTACAAGAAATTTATTCTCTGTCGATGGATTAAATTATATCAGAATAAAAATCTACTCGAATCAGACCCTTACTGAGTCATGATTTTTAAGAAGGCATCAGACACTTCATCAATATCCTGATCTGAAATTCCATAATGAGTCACCAAACGGAATCCCCTGTTTTTCGATGTGCCAATCAAAACACCCAGTTTTTTTAATTCATCAATTACCTGGATATTGGTCCTGGATTCACATTCATCCAGATCGAGAAAGACCATATTTGTATGCGGTGAATTATCCCTGATATGAATATTGGGAATATTCCCTAACTTCATTGCCAACATTTGCGCTCTTTTATGATCCTCAACCAGACGATCTATCATTGTTTCCACAGCAACAACGCCAGCTGCGGCCAGGATCCCTGCCTGTCGCATACCCCCACCTAATTGTTTGCGAATACGGCGGGCACGGAATATAAAATCCTGTGTTCCACACAATACACTTCCAACCGGTGCACCCAATCCCTTACTAAGACAAAATGTTATGGAATCCACGCCTTCCACCAAATTTTTTGCTGGTACTCCCAACTTTATGGCTGCATTGAAAATTCTCGCGCCATCCATGTGAACTATTAAGTCATTTTCCTGGGCTACCCGCACAACGTTTTGTACATACTCAGGTGTTAAAACGACCCCCCCACAACGATTGTGCGTATTCTCAAGGGCGATTAACCTGGTGGTGGGAAAATGTACATCTATGCTTCGAATGGCGTTTTGAATATCCACCAATTTCATCGACCCATCCGGTTGGTTTGGAACGGTGTGTACCATAATGCCGCCAAGAGCTGAAACACCACCGACCTCATAAACAAAAGTATGTGCCTGATCACCCATAATCACTTCTTCCCCTCGTTGCACGTGGGTTAACATGGCGATTAGGTTTCCCATCGTTCCGGAAGGAATAAATAATCCGGCTTCTTTACCCATTTTTTTTGCAGAAATCTCCTCCAGGTAATTGACGGTAGGGTCCTCCCCATACACATCGTCTCCTACTTCAGCAGCTGCCATTGCCTGGCGCATTTCGTGGGTTGGTAATGTTACGGTATCAGAGCGCAGATCAATCATTGTTTCTCCTACACTAATGGTTATGTAAATCCTGTAGTAATGCGTTCATGTCTTGCGGAATGGGTGCTTGAAAAACGCGCGGAGTAGAGTCGCCAGGCAAAACGATTTCAATTTGATAGGCGTGCAACATTTGCCTGCCAGCATTCAATATTTGTTTGCGGTGACCATAAATGCGGTCACCGACGATCGGGCAACCTAAAAATGCCAGATGGAGTCGGACTTGATGGGTCCTGCCAGTGTGTGGATAGGCAGCAATTAAAGCATTTCGTTCAAATTTTTCGATTACTTTATATTCAGTCACTGCTTCACGGCCATGTTGAATTGTTACAACAGCCATCTTTTTTCGGTGAGCAGGATCTCTACCAATTGGAGCCTCTACTCTACCCGTGGGTGTTGGCGGATGACCATCGGTCAAAGCATAGTAAGTTTTATGGACACTCCGTTTACGAAATTGGTCCTGTAAAAAGCGCTGAGCTTTGTCATTTTTTGCCAGCAGGATCAGCCCGGATGTATCTTTGTCCAGGCGGTGCACCACCCCAGGCCGATGTTCTCCCCCAACATCTTCCAGTCCTGGAGCATGATTGAGAGCCGCATGAACCAGTGTTCCGGTCGGGTGACCATACGCAGGATGAACAACCATACCAGCAGGTTTATTTACGATCATCAAATCATCATTCTCAAAAATAATATCCAATGGAATTTCTTCGGGAACCAGAGTACTTTCTGCAACCAATGGAAAGGTGATCTCAATTTCAGAACCTTTTTCAAGTTTCACCCCTCCCTTCGTCATCTGTTTTCCGTCAATTGAGACCAATCCATCACGAATAATGGATTGCAATTGGGATCTTGAGAAAGCAGGAAATTGGTCAACCAAATATTTATCCAGCCGTTGACTTTCAGTATTATCAAATTTTAAGTGAAAAACTTTACTCATAGCGATCCAGTTTTTTCGGTCATATCAGGATTGGTTTCAAATTGCAAATCCTGGGAGTTTTTTTGTTTCTTCTTTTCCTGACTCTCAGTGATCCAAACCCCTAAGATCAGCACCACCACTCCGATCGTTATACTAGCATCAGCGACATTAAATACGGGAAAATTTCCTACTGAAATAAAGTCAGTTACATGCCCAATACTTAAACGATCAATTAAATTTCCAATAGCCCCACTGAGCTGTAAACTCATAGCCAACCTTAATGACCAATCCGCCAGTGGAACACGGGGGAAGTACAAAATGATAATCAGGACAACGACCACGGCAATAATCGAAAAAATATCACCAAATCCTTGAAACATACCAAATGCGACACCAGTATTCGGTACGTGAACAATTCTCATATACGGCAACATCCAATCCCAGGGAACCCAGGATTCTGTCCATAAATCCAGGTTCTGACGAACCAGGTATTTCGTATATTGGTCAAGGCTGATGATGATGATCGCCACAATGATCAATAATGAATATGTTCTTAATATTTTTTTCAAAAATTACCTCGTTTACAATTGAGGGTTGGACTTGCCTTTTTTCTCAAACTCCTCAATTTGAAATTGTCCCTTTTGATTTTACCGTACTTTCATCATTCTCCAGGAATAAAAGATAAATTAGCAAATGGTACTCGCAAAAATAAAATCATCTGAAAATTCATTCAGATTTACAAGCTCATGTGAATACAATAGATGTGCCTTACACGAAGCAAGACAATCACTGGCACCAAATCCTTTCACAGGCACACTGAGAGAGAATTTTTTCTTAATTTCCTGACACCATTTACATTCTTTGTGGATGTCGGTCGTGATAACTGCTGTAAGAAAAACCATATGGGGCCGTAAAAAGTCAATGTGCCAGAAATTTTTCTTTTCAAGAGAAATATGCCGATTAATTCTTGCCCGCAAACCTCCGTTTCCATTTGCGCTTCCAAGGTAATAGTAAAATCCTGATCTAAAGCAGAACGTTCCAAATTTCCCAATGGTGACGTTTCTGGACTCTTTCAACCGAAAGGTCAAACAATAACTGCCTTTTTTATCCGGGATGATGTCGATCTGATCAGAATTTAGCATAATTTAAATCAAATTAACCAAAATCCAGACAATCTCTTAGAAATGAGATGTCTGGATTTTTTAATTACACTTTACTAAAGCTTTTCAACCCCAAGAATTACTGTTTCTCCATCAAATTCACTCTCTATTTGCGCCATTTGTGCGTCAGGTTTACCAAGCTCCAAAACCAGGGTTAAAGTCTCATTTTTAATATAATCCGAGAATTCCTGCACTGCTTCGGCCAGCTTGGGAGTGGCTGAGTAAACAATTTTTATCCGGTCAGATATTTCGAAATCAGCTGTTTTGCGTAAATCCTGTGCGCGTCGCACAAACTCTCTGGCAAGGCCTTCTTTTTCAAGTTCTGGTGAAAGATCCGTAACCAGGGCTGCCAGATATGCTCCTTCAGATGCCACCGCATATCCTTCTTTTGCTAGCGACCTGACTTCGACTTCCTCCGGTAAAATCTGATAAACCTCTCCAGCCACAACAATTTCTAAGGGTTGATTATCCAAGAGAATTTTCGCTGCAGATTCAGGATCATAGGCCAGAATAGCTGAACGTAAAGCAGGGAATTTTGGCCCATATTTTTGCCCTAATTGTTTTGGCAGCGGTTTCACTTCATAAGCCACCGCTTCGGTCGCGGCATCCAATGCCCTGACCATCTTCACATTCAATTCGTCTTCCAGAATATCTGCGTAGTTACTGATGACTGCGCGTTCTTCCAGATTTCCAACCGAAAAAGCAGCTTCAGATAAAGGCTGTCTCACCTTCCGATTGGCTTTATTTCGGGCTGCATGTCCAACGGAAGCAAGTTTCATCACCAGTTCCATCTCATCGTTCAGTTTTTCATCAATCATCTCAGGATCGTAACTTGGCCAACAGGCTAAATGGACGGACACTTCAGCATCTGGATTGACTTCAGTGACTAAATTTTGAAACAGTTCTTCTGCCATGAATGGCATGGTAGGTGCTAATAACTTATTTAATGTTACCAGGGCTTCATACAAGGTGGCATAGGCTGCAAATTTATCGCCATCAGATTCACTCTTCCAGAAGCGTCTGCGCGAGCGCCGCAGGAACCAATTGGATAGTTGATCCACAAAAGCCTGGATCGGGCGCGTTGCTCCTAACACATCATAATTTTCAAGTGCGTTGGTCACATCTCGAACCAACGTGTGTAAAGCACTTAATACCCAGCGATCCAGAGCGCTGTATTCCGGTGTTACAGCCGGGTCTGGTTTCCAGCCATCCAGATTTGCATACGTGACAAAGAAGGAATAAGTATTCCACAAAGTCAGGGTGAAATTACGTAATACCTCTCCAACCAGGTCACTGGAAAAGCGGCGTTCCTGCCCAGCAGGGCTGGCGGTATATAAATACCAACGCATGGCATCAGCGCCATTCTTTTCAATCACTTCCCAGGGACTGGCCACATTGCCACGTGATTTCGACATCTTGTATCCATCACCATCGAGGATTAAACCCAGACAAATCACATTTTTAAAGGCCACTTCATCATTTAATAAGGTACTGATTGCGTGCAATGAATAGAACCAACCCCGTGTTTGATCCACTGCCTCACAAATGAAATCAGCTGGAAATTGTTGTCTGAATTTTTCTTCATTCTCAAATGGGTAATGCCACTGAGCCACAGGCATCGATCCGGAATCAAACCAAACATCGATCAATTCCGGCACCCGATTCATCGTTCCACCACACTCAGGGCAAGCCAAAGCGATCTGATCAACATACGGACGGTGTAAGTCCAGGTCACTCAAATCCTGACCAGCAAATTGTGATAGCTCAGAAACCGAACCGATACAGACCTGGTGATTACAGGCGGTGCACTGCCAGACTGGAAGCGGGGTTCCCCAGAAACGTTCACGGCCCAGGGCCCAATCAACGTTATTTTCCAACCAATTTCCGAATCTGCCATTTTTAATATGACCAGGATACCAATTGATCTTCTCATTCAGTTCAACTAACCGTTTTTTGAAGGCACTGGTGCGAACATACCAGGTTGGTCTGGCATAGTACAACAACGGGGTGGAGCACCGCCAACAGAAAGGATACGTATGGATAATCGTACCAGAGCGGAATAACAATCCCCGTTCTTGTAGGTTTTTGGTAATATCCGGGTCTGCATCTTTCACAAACACACCTGCCCAGGGCTCAACTTCTTTGATGAATGTTCCATCTGGGGCTACAGTTTGTAAAATGGGTAAATTTTGTTCGATGGAAACATTCATATCATCTGCGCCAAAAGCCGGAGCGATATGAACCAGACCGGAACCATCTTCTGTGGTTACAAAATCACCCAACACAACTCGGTGCGCTGGTGTTTCCAGCGGAAGGAATTTGAACAAAGGTTCGTAGCGTTTACCCTCCAATTTTTTTCCTTTGAAACGATCAACAATTGTATAAGGCTGATCTCCAAAAACTTTTTCGAGAAGTGCCTCAGCTAAAATTAATTTTTCTGTGTGATCATCATGCAATTCGCGTTCTATCTTTACGTAATCAATATCAGGACCTGCTGTAATGGCCACATTGGCAGGTAATGTCCATGGGGTTGTCGTCCAAACCAAAAATGAAGTGTCTGGTTCATCCAACACACGCATGCGTACAAAGATGGATGGATCTTCAGCGTCATCATATCCCTGAGCAACTTCATGATCGGATAAGGGGGTGCCACACCGCGGGCAATAAGGAACGACTTTAAAACCTTGATAAAGCAAATCCTTTTCCCAATATTGCTTTAATATCCACCAGATGGATTCAATATAGGAGTTTTTATAAGTGATGTAAGCATCTTCTAAATCCACCCAAAAAGCGATCCGATCGGTCAGTTTTTCCCACTCCTGGATATACGTGAACGCAGATTCACGACAAAGGGCATTGAATTTATCAATCCCGAAATCTTCAATATCTTTTTTGTTCGTGAAACCCAGCTTCTTTTCAACTTCAATCTCCACCGGAAGCCCATGTGTATCCCAACCACCCCGGCGGGATACATGGTAACCCTGCATCGTTTTATAACGGGGAAAAATGTCCTTGAATGCTCGCGCTAATACGTGGTGTACGCCTGGGCGGCCATTCGCTGTCGGTGGACCTTCATAAAAAACGTACTCAGGTTTCCCTTTTCTCTCATTTAATGTTTTGTGGAAAACATCTTTTTCTTGCCAAAAAGCTAAGATGCCCTCTTCCATTTGATTGACATTTAATTTCGGTGAAACTGGTCGAAACATCTTTCCTCCTACAAAAAAAATACTCGTCCTGGTCAAGGACGAGATCATATCCCGTGGTACCACCCTGTTTCTCACATGTATTTTGTGAGCACTTGGTTAGGAAAATCAACAATTGTTGCTTCCCACACCTTTGGTAACGGTTGGTGAAACCGTCTCACTTACTGCTGAATACTACAGGTTCAGATTGAAGCTCCGGATTGATTTTGGGCATCCCATTCAAGACTGGCTCGCACCTTTTCCAGTTTCGCTGATTGAAAGTGAATGCTTACTCGTTTCCATCAATGCTTTTTTAGATTGCTCCAAATCATACCAGAATTTTTACGAATATTCAATTATTCAATTCAAAAATTTCAATAAAAATGTCTTTCCATTCATTTCTGAAGATAGTGGGATATGATCACAACCAGAAACAGATACATTCCGACCAATATTAATCCGGCAGCCATCCATTGACCAAAAAATGCAAGTAATAATCCAATAATGGTTACTCCTGTTATGGCAGACATCAAACGCTCGAAGTAAAAATTTTTCCTTTCCTGCATCATGGATGATTTATACACCAGAAATATACCTAAACCAATCAACAGGGATGCAAGTAATAATGCCAGCAAGAAAAATTCATTACTCTTCAGAAAAGGCACATTGATCAGCATAACTCCACAGGATGCTGTTGTTAATCCCACCCCGCGGCTGCTAATAATGTTCACCCGAAACAGGATAAAGCGATTCCAGGCGGCATCCTCGGGGTATATATACCAATGCATCACCTCAGATTCACCTGGTTTAAGATCAAGGCTCGTCTCATCAGATGCCACATAAATCAGGTAACCAAGTGATTTATAACCACGTACAAGTTTCCTGACATCTTTATCATATTCATTCTCGATCCCAATAGAGATAATCCCAAAATCTGATTTGGTAATTAAATTTGGGCAATCCAAATAAAATTCAGATTTTTCTGCATGCGTGGCTGGCTGAAACATGTAGCCTTCCAAATCAGCCCAAACCGACCCTGTCCAAAGGAAAAGCCCAATAATCAGTCCCAAAGAGAATACGACAATGCCTGAAATGAAGTAAATCTTAGATTTTTGAGTCATAAAAAAAATCTCCAAATATTAATGCGCTGCTGAGTTTATCACATATGAGCGAAAATGAATCAGTGATTTCTCCAGGGAAATTATTTGAAATTGTGAATTATATTTTGGGTCAGCCAGAAAAATTAACGTCTCTGAACTGAATAAGCTGTAATCCGATTAATCCACTATCTCATAAAATAATGGCAGTGGATCGCACTTTTCATCTTCAATTTTGTGCGCTTGTAGCACTTGTTTTTGTGCTAATTCCAATTTTTCCGGGGAATTCGCATGAATGGTAAACAATTGTTCACCGGCGATCACGTAATCACCTACTTTATGATGAACAACGATTCCCACAGCATGATCGATCGGATCACCTTTCCTGGCCCTGCCAGCGCCTAAATCGACCGATGTTTCACCTACAATCCTCGCATCGATCCAATGAACAAATCCGTTTTTTTCTGCATTGGTTGTTTCAATGAATTCTGCCTTAGGCAAAAGGTCCGGTTGATCAATGAATTTTGCATCACCACCCTGAGCAATGACCATTTGACGGAATTTTTCCCAAGCCGCGCCATTTCTTAGCACATCTTCAACCATCTGGCGAGCTTGAGTCAAATTTTTCGCTTTTTTACCCAATACAACCAGATAGGCAGCCGCTGAGAGGCAATGTTCCACAAAATCATTGGGTCCCCCACCATGTAATGTATCAATCGCTTCCAGAAGTTCCAGAGAATTCCCGACAGCATTGCCCAAAGGCTGGTTCATATCAGATAACATACAGACTGCTTTACGACCACTAATTTCCGCAATCGACACTAACAACCGTGAGAGTATCCGGGCATCTGCAAGAGTCGTCATAAATGCGCCAACGCCGACTTTCACATCCAGAACAATAACCTGAGCACCGCCAGCAATTTTTTTACTCATGACAGAAGAAGCAATGAGCGGCATCGAAGGCACCGTCCCGGTCACATCCCGCAAGGCGTACATCTTGCCATCGGCTGGTGCTAAGTCCCCACTTTGACCGGATAAAACAATTCCAATTGTTTTTAATTGCTGAATAAATTCCTCACGGGTTAGATCTACGCGATAACCGGGAATGGATTCCATTTTGTCCAGCGTACCGCCACTGAAACCCAGTCCACGCCCAGACATTTTTCCAAACGGTAATCCGCAGGCTGCCACAAGCGGTTCAACTACAAGAGTCGTTTTATCACCCACACCACCGGTGGAATGTTTATCCAGGCAGATATCAACTACATCAGATAAATCAAGAATATCTCCTGAATGGGCCATCGCCAGGGTTAAATTTGTGGTTTCCTGGTCAGTCATCCCATTCAATAACACGGCCATCGCCCAGGCTGCTGCTTGATAGTCCGGGATGTCTCCGGAAGTAAACCCCTTGATGAAAAACTCAATTTCATCTTTACTAAGTTCCTGTCGATCTCTTTTTTTGATGATGATATCTACTGCTTTCATCAACTCTCCTTGTGAGTGCCCCTGTTAATACCAAAGAACGCCTCAATTCATTTAGAAAGGCGTTCTCATTTTTTATTTACTTTTGTTTTTTGAGTATGATTGTCACTTTGCGGTTTGGTTCTTCTCCAACGCTTTCTGTGCTGACTAGATCATGATTCCTTAACTCAATGTGGATCACACGCCGTTCATTGGCTGGCATGGGTTCCAGATTTTGTCTGCGACCTGTATGAACAACCTGTTCAGCCATTCGGCGTGCCAGGACTTTCAGCTGTCTTTCTCTACGTTCCCGGTAGCCCTGAACATCGATCATCAATGGAATCCATTCCCCATGTTCCTTGGCAACGATCAGACTGCTGATATATTGCAAAGCATTCAGCGTTTCACTGCGGCGACCAATCAAAATACTTAAATCACGGCCTAATATTTCCACCTGCACCATCCGTTGGTCTCTTTCGTCAATCGGTGGAATAAATTTTGCTTCAACTTTGGCTTCAATATGCATTTTTTGAAGTAATTCCCAAACGACATCCTCAGCTAATTTTAACACTGGATCTTTTTCGGTGTTAATTGGCTCTGCAGCGGTTGGAACAGGTGCTTCTGTCTTTGGTTTTGGTTTTGGTTTTGGTTCGGATCTCTGCTCCTCCCCATTTCGGATGGAAAGACGCACGCGTGCTTGACGGCTTCCCAGACCAAATAGACCCTTACTGCCTTGGTCTAATATTTCCACATCCAATAGTTCTTCCGCCATTCCTAAAGTCTTCGCCCCTTGTTCGATTGCTTCTTCAACTGTAGGAGCTATGAATTCCTGGGTAATTTTTTTATATTCCATAAAAGATCCCACTTTCTACTTTTTGCGTTTCGTTGAGATTGCTGCTGGCTTATTTGGTTTAGCACCTGGGATAAGATTTTTCCAGTTTACTTTTCCTAACATGGCATATTGGGCAATACCAAGCAAGTTAGAAACCAGGAAATATAGTGATAAACCCGAAGCTAATGTCAATGCAAGATAACCCATGAAGAAAGGCATATAAATATTCATCATATTCCCCATCATTGCTGATTGATCTTTTGGATTTGCCGAAGGGGGCTGTATTAACTTCGACTGCACATATGTTGAAATCACAACTAAAATTGCCAGAATCGGAATTCCAAAGGACAAAAATGGGAGGTTAAGCCGTTCTGGTTGGCCTAAATCCATCCATAGAAATTGGCTGTTCAATGGAATCAGGGTTGAAACATCCAGAAAACCTGGATAGACATGACGAACTAAATTGAGTACTTCAACCGGTGTTGCTGCCAAAGAGGCGATAATACTCTGGTATAAAGCGATAATGATTGGAAATTGGATTAAAGTTGGCAAACAGGAAGCAAAAGGATTAATACCTTTTTCTTTGTAATACTTCATTTGTTCCTGGGCTAATTTTTCTTTATCACCTTTGAATTTTTCCTGAACTTTTTTCCATTCCTCATCATTTTGCATATTCTGCATACCCTGGGCACCTTTAATTTGCTTAACCATCAATGGATGTGTGATTAAACGAATGATAATGGTAAAGAGAATGATCGCTATACCAAAATTTTGGCCCATAAAACTGTATATAAACAGAATTACATTAATAAAGGGAGTAATAATGATTGCATCCCACATTTTTTAACCTACCTCTACTTTTCCGGTGTAAATTTCCAGATTTCATTGCCTTCAAAATCGTAGGCTTTAATCACTTCATCCCCTTTAGAAATGCCTAAAACCAACAATCCATCCACAACGACTGGTCCAGTATACAGTTTTCCTGTAACAGAGCGGGTCCATAAGATGTTCCCTTCGAAATCCAAAGCAACCAGTTTACCGTTCTCACCTGCAAACACAACACCATCTGGCATCACAACTGGTGCACCAGAAACCATCTCACCCATTACATAATCCCAAATTGGTTTGCCATCAATTGCCGATACCGCGAATACTTTCCCGGCTGTATCACCGTAATATACAACGCCTTCATTATAAACAGGCTGAGACCACAAGCCAATTTCAGAGGCATTCTTCCATATCACGGAACCATTCGAGGCTTTAAGCGCGATTACTTCATTGGCAAGAGTCGCGATAAAGATCGTATCAGTATCAAAGGATGGGCTGTAAACAATTGCACCACCCAGGTCTACCTCCCAGATCAATTGGCCATTCTTGAGATTGATCGCGTACAAATAATGGTCCATGGAAGAAAGATAAACTACTTCATCACGGACAATGGGAGTTGACCAGAGAGCCTGCCTGGCGGTGAATTTCCATTTAAGGTTCCCATTTAGATCCAAAGCATACAAGTTATAATCTGCATTTGGCGCTAAAATTGTATCACCTGCTACCAGTGCACCCCCAATATATCGATTCGTTGCACCTTTGAAAGTCCAGGATAAAGTACCTGACTGGATATTCAGCGCAGATAAAGTATTTTTGTAATCGCCAACGATTACATTTGAACCGTTGATAGCAGGGTTTGCATAATACGTTCTGGCAGCTTCAATTTTTTCAGGATAGCGCCAATTCAGTGATCCATCTTTTAATCTTAAGGAATAAACCTGATTAGCATATGCTACATAAACTGAATTTTCATCGCCTGAAACACCTGGCCATCCGCTCGCGCTAAAGGAGCCACTACACGCTGACACACTTACTGCCAGCATTACAAACATGATGATGATTAATATTTTTTTCTTCATTGAACTCTTTTATTTCAGGGGGTTTTAAACTCGATAAACCTGATAGTCAGGGAACAGGGTCATAACCACCGGGGTTAAATGGATTACAACGCAACACCCGCCAAATAGCCATCCACAGACCTTTTATCGCTCCATGTTTATAGATGGCTTGATACCCATAGTGAGAACAACTGGGGTAAAAGCGACATGTATTAGCCGGTAATGCTGGAGAAATTAGTTTCTGATAAAAACGAATGAAAACCAACAAAATCCAACGTGGAAAATTCCTCAAATTGAATGGTAAGGAACTTAAATTAGGTTCATTTGGATACTCGTGTAGATAACTCATTCTCCTGCACTTTCTTCCAAAAATAATCCTGCACGCTTTAGAAGGTGTATCTCAGCCGCTAAAATTTCCTGATAAGCAGCATCAACGATTGGTTTTCTTGCCAGAAACACCAGATCCCAACCAGGCTGAATATTTTCCATTAATTCGCTCAAACTGGCTCGCATCCGGCGTTTCGCACGATTTCTTGTAACAGCATTTCCAACAGCCTTACCAGCAGATACTCCGATTCTGAGTAACCCATCAGGGTTTGGCATTTTGATCAAAACGATGAGAGGGTGAGCATGAGACTTGCCTGTTTGCTTTACTCGTTGAAAATCGTTTGATCGGGTTAATCGATAATTGCGTTTCACTCATTTACCTGTCCGTCCATCCACTTTGACAGGTTTAATCCGAACAAAGAATTACCATTACCAGCTAATTCTTTTAACATGTGGCAGTGTGACAGCAAGGCTGCTGCGTCCACGCAGACGACGGCGTTTGATGACACTGCGTCCACCTTTGGTTGACATACGTGCTCGAAAGCCATGCACTCGAATACGATGTTTTTTCTTCGGTTGGTATGTCCGTTTTGGCATAGAGATTTCCTTTCAAAATTGATATAGTCCTAAACTTAAAAACTGACAAGCGATTATTATACCGCAACGGCATATAGTGGTCAAATCCGATCAGTCTTTTTACCCAAATTCCAGTTAATTAATTCCAGAACCTCAAAAGGAGGTTTACGTTCTTTCCTGGATACCAGAATTTGATTTTACCAGAAATTTATCAATACCGTATTAAATATAAGTCATATGACTCCACTGAAAAAAGTATAACAAAAAGATTCACAAATCGGGAAAAAATTAATACAATTAGAGTATGTATACACCAAACAACAGCCATTTACAGCCAGCGCTCATCAGCGCAGTCAGCGAACTCC
>JAVEYK010000027.1:0-38613 GCA_034003505.1 Anaerolineaceae bacterium
TTCGGAGACAATCTTTGGTGAATGATATTCCGTTATAAGGAAGCTCAGATCAAAAATGAGTATAAATCAACACAATTTATATGATTTTGACATCCACATTGCTGAAATTTATGATTCACAGAAGAATGATACACAGGATATCGAGCTCTTATGATCTTTACTTCAGGGGAAAGCCAGGCTTAATATTCTGGAACCATTTTGTGGAACAGGTCGCTTATTAATTCTGCTTGCGTTCGATGGCCATTCAATTTTGGGAGTGGATCAATCACAAAAAATGTTGCAATTAGCGCTTTAAAAGATCAAAGAATTGCCTGCCGACGTACAAAAAAGAATTCAACTACAATGTGCTGATGTGACTGTGGAGACTTGGCCAACAGAATTTGATCTGGTGGTTCTTGGTTTCAATTGTTTTTATGAATTGGCAACTGCAGAAGAATAGGAATTTTGTATCTACCGGGCATCCAGAGCCTGTAAAACTGGAGGGTACATTTATGTGGACAATGACCACATGGAAGGAGATCTGGATACAGCCTGGCAGGATATGAATCACAAGTACGTCGTTGTCCGGAATATGTAAGGATGGATTCCATGTAAAAAACACTCGTGAGACCGTCTGGTTTGAAGTTAAGCAAATGCTTGCCCGGTTTGACCGCCGTTATCAAATCACCTCTCCAGAAGGAGTTATCACTGAATACCAATTTACACAACAAAAACATCCGGTCAGTCAAGTTGAAGTTCAAATCTGGTTAGAAAAACATGGGTTCGAGATTCTGTCAGTGTATGGTGACCATTCAGGAAACGCTTGTCAGGAGAATTCACTAAAAGCCATTTTCTGGGCTCAAAAATGATAAAATCAAAAAACGAATCATTATACTGAAATTTTCACGCACAACCCGGTCGGATACAATGAATGCAAAGATTTGGAGGTCACAGGATGGAACGAAAACCTAATCAATCGTTATTCGGTTTTCTCGTCTGGGTTGTTGCATTCTTGTTAGTGAGTGGGTGTTTCGTTCCGGCAAGTTTGTTTTTCTCAGGCATGAGTACCTTTTTTTCTGAAGACTTAATCGCCCCTACCCTGGGTCCCTTTTTATGCCCGGAAAATACAGTTGCTGAGATCACATCATTTGAATCAACCATCATTGAAGATGGTTATGTTCGTCCAGCGACTAGTTATGAGATGCACTGCAAAAGTCCAGATGATACCATTATCAAAAATCTGGGTGGAAGCTACGCCCTGATCTGGAGTGGAATATTTGTTGTGGTGAGTTTCGTCCTGGCAGCAATTTTATCGATTGTTCTTACGATTATTTTTCTAAGAATACTCAGGAAGAGAGACAATCACAATAACCAGACACCTCCGCTCGTCAAAATTCAATGATAGATCCACGCAATCTCTAATTAATCAACCAAAAAGAGCATATTTATATTATCTACTCATTTCTTTTAGTAAAATGATACTATCAGGTGAGATGACCTGATTTGCACCTGCTTCAAACTGCTTATCCATTCCAATTATAAAAAAAACGAATAGAAGGTGAAATGATGAAAATTGTTGAAAATGATGCCGAAAAGATTGAATGGTCAATTGATGTGCCTATTTTTAAGAATTTTATCATCCTGAAACAATTAGGCATTGCCATAGGAATTCCTTTTGGTTTGCTCTTAATCTTCTTTATTATTATCAGCAAGCCGGAAAATCGAATTTATTCGTTATATGCAATTGGTCTGATTCTTGTGCTATTCATTCTGACCTATTTATTCATCATGCTTACATATAAGGGAAAATACGCAGTCAGTTATGTGCTTGATGACCAGGGGATCAAAAGCTATTACCAGCCCGAAATGAGAAAGAAGAATAGGATCGTGAATGGATTAACCGTTGGTTTGGGCTTATTGGCCGGCAAACCCTCCGTCGCCGGCGCAGGAATGCTGGCCGATTCGAAGCAAGTTGTTGGTTTAAAATGGAATAGAATCCAGAGAGTCAAATACAATCCCCAACAATACACAATTTTGTTGAGGGGAAATCCCGCAGAAAGTGTGGGGGTCTTCTGTACCCCGGAAAATTATCCGCTTGTGGAAACGTTTATTAAAAGTAAATCTTTCAAATAAATGTACGCGCTTCAAGACCTGCTCGAAAATGCCTGCCCATCCATTCGATATCGAATCCGATCCGAAATTTTAGGCGAATCGATCAAAACACCTGAGATGAAAGATCTCCAGGCGGAGATATTGGCTGATGATTGGGTGCAAAAGATCTTCAGCTGGCAGCAATCTGATGGCTGGATCGGCAGTGATTTCCATGGGGAGAACAGCATGGAAACGGGCATCCGGGTGTTGTGTGAAAAAGGTGTTGAAAAATCTCATCCGGTATTCTCAAAAGCACTCGCGATTCTCCACCATGATGATGAAAGATTAGTGCGGGGAATCGGAAAAGCAGGCAAAATTCTCGATGATCGTAATCTGGGTGGGACGCGAATGATCCGTGCCACAGTGCTTGCTCATACTGGCGTGGAGGATATCCCCTTCGTGCAGGAACAAATTCAAAATGCCCTGGCTGGTTTTCAAACACTTGTACTTATCCATTCATTGACCGACGTCTGCACAACTTATAAAGGAAAGCTGGTTTACATTCCAGAAATCGTCTGGCCATCCATCTATCATCTGAGATTGTTGGCTTACACACACACCTGGAGAACGAAAGAAAATTACAAAATGCTTGTAGATGGTATTCAGAGATTGGTACAACTTTCTCCGTTGCCAGCCATTTTGGTTCGAAACAAATCCCAATTGATTGCTCCAGCATCTTTCTGCATGTTGGATTTCAATCCAGACATCCACGACCTAGATGATGCTGGCTGGATGATGTGGTTTCATCGATTGGAATTATTGGCACGGCTTGGGGTTACCGATCATGTCCCGGAACTCCAGGAACAGATTGACAGATTAAAATTATTGCTAACAGAAAATCAAGGAAGATGCGAATTAAATATTAACCATTATTACTTCAGAAAATGGACTTCATATAGTGGCTTAATGTTAGAAAAAGACTGGAAGAGCCCCAACCGCAGAGTTTATGATCTGACTTTTCGATGTCTGCTTATATTTCATTACCACCTGAAAAACTTTGGTTTTTCCTAACGATCCATCAAATTAACCACCAAGAAACTACCCAAAAGATCAGTTTTAAATCCAACAATTAGAAGATGCCAGTCCTTCATCCAGTGATTATATTTATTTTTATATGCTGGTTTTTGTTATCTATGCTCACCAAAAAATTTATTAATTAGGAGAAAAGATTTACATCATGAAGGATCACACGGTTCAGGCAAGAAAATACAGAAAACTTGAAATAATCAGTTATTCTATTGCAATCTTCATCCAGATTTTGACCTGGTTTGTTTTATATCCACTCGCTGGATATAATAATTTCACTCTCAACATAGCACTGGGTACAATGTTTGGGTTTGGGATCATTCTAATGATCGTATTTAAATTAGGCTGGAAACGTATAGGGTTGGGTGTCCAGGAATTTAAAATAGCTTTTATAGGGTTTTTGGTAGCCAGCCTGATCATTTTTTTACTCCTACTTCTGGCGCGAAACTTCGGTGGAGAGCAGACACTATTTCGAACCAACTACCGAATGGATGCTTTTCTCAGTAACTGGCTTTTGACCGCTTTCGGGGAAGAACTTTTTTTTGCAGGGGTTTTATTCACATTGGTTTCATGCGAATTTGATCAGAAAAAACGCTGGCAGGCAGTGATGATCGTGGCTGGCTTATTTGCATTCTGGCATCTCCCTGGATATCTGGCTATCGGATTCAAGATGGGGAATCTAAATTTTGGCATCTTTTTGGATTTATTGTTGCGTTTTATTTCATGGCTGTTCTTCGGTTTTATGTATTTATTCAGTGGCAATCTGTGGCTGGTTGTATTTGCCCATGCCTCCACTGATTATGCCATCCTGCCTGCTGTCGTAAATCAACCAATATTTGGAGTAATTTTCATGGGTTTACTGCTTGGTTATGCATGGATCATCAAGAGTCCAATCAGAAACCAATAACACCCACAAAAGGCAACTCCAATCTACCTCTACGGTTAATCAGAAGCTAATACGTGGTATTATGCAAATGAATTATCATTTGTAATAAACAATGATTTCTAGATTTCTCAGGAAATTAATGCAATGAAAAAAGAATCCCGAATAATTATTTTTCTGCTTTTATTGTTCACATTATGCATTATTGTTATTTTAATAGAAGCCCAAACCAATTCTATCCGGCGAATCTTTGATGATTTCATCTATGATAATCAAAACCATTATTTGTCCTGTGAAAAATTACCAAACAAGGCTGAGGTTGCCAAAATTATCGCAGAGCATCAAGATGTAATTAGAGATATTGAGGCGGTAAATCCGGGATTGGTTGGGGTTGAAATTGACACGACCGCCTGCCAGGGAAAAGCTGATATCATATTCTGGTATGCATCCCATGATAATCGACTAGCAATTCAAGAAATCATTGCCGATGAGACCTTTTTTGGTATACCATATCGTCTCCAAAACCGTTGATGAAACTTCCATAGGAAAAAAAGAAAAAACGAATCGAATTTAATTCTTTCTGGTTGCTCCCATGATGATACCCAGCACAAAGGACCAGAGTGCTGCCAGACCAATCTGCAAGTCCGCTGGCATTAGAAAAGTGATGGTGTGTGCTGGAATCCAGAACCAGATCAGCGTTTTCCAGGCGTTGTTAATGCCCTGGAATCCTTTATGACCCAAAATAAGATTATCCTCCAAGCGATGAAAGGCCATCATCTGAGGACCAAATAAAACATTCGTGAAAACGGAGACTGCAAACGCCCATCCTAATCCCGATCCCAGAAATGCTGGTAGAAGTCGATGATCGAGTAACGCCTGTGTAAAGCCTTTCATTCCAGCAAAACCATATTTAATTACCATTCCAAGGATTGCCCAGGCAAAGACTTTCGCCAATAATTGCAACCAGGTGCATGGAAGAGCAATTTTCTTCTTCTGAATACTGAAGGAGATAATTTCTCCCAGTGTGCCCAGAACCGCAAATTGGATTGCTGCTGAAAGCATAGGATTCTGGGTGACCCAATCCAGGTAAGTATGCATTTTTTATCCTTACAGAAAATGATTGGCTTATCTTATCAATCGCCAGAGGGGATGTCAAGAAATTGACTGATCATAAAGGTTGACCTATGGATTTTGATAGAAAAACGGGTTGAAATGAAACCTATTAAAATCCTTTAGATGGGCTAAGTGGTAAAATTGAATTGCAATGGCAATGAGGAAGGAAGGGAATTATGATCCCAAATCAATGGTATGTGATTCTTGAATCACGTGAGGTAAAAAAAGGTAAGCCAGTTGGCTTCACGCGCATGGGTGAGAAAATGGTAGCCTGGCGGCAAGATGATGGAAGTGTTGTTGTTCAGAGCGATGTCTGCCCCCATCGCGGTGCAGCGCTACATCAGGGAAAAATAACCCACGATCGTATCATGTGCCCATTCCATGGGTTTGAGTTCGATCCTTCCGGCGAATGCCAATATATCCCTGCCAACGGAAAAAACGCGACAGCCCCAAAAATTTTGCATGCAAAAACCTATCAATCACTTGAACGTCATGGATATGTATTTATCTGGTGGGGAGATGAAAAAACAGACTATCCAGCTTTACCAATCTTCGAGGAGCTTGAAAATGGTGGTTATAAGTATGCGGATTACAAAGAGAGATGGGAGACGCATTATTCACGAGCTATAGAAAATCAACTGGATGTATTCCATCTGCCCTACCCACATCGAACCACCATCGGGCGTGGAAATCGCACCATTGCTGATGGCCCTATCGTGAAAATGGTTGCAAATGAAATGCAGATTTGGGTCAATAATCGGGTTGATGATGGTTCTATCGCAAAAAGAGCCAGCGAACTACCAGAGCCGCACCGCCCCCCTTTTCTACATTTTCGGTTTCCCCATTTATGGCAAAACCATATTTCAGAGGATATGCGCATTACAGTCTATTTCACCCCGATTGATGAGAACAACACGATGATGTATACTCGGTACTACCAACGCTTCATTAAAATACCCATCCTTGGGGACTTTGTTTCCTGGTTAACCAGTGTATTCAGTATTGTTATTCTGCATCAGGACAAACGCGTTGTCGAAAAACAAATTCCTGACCGTTCAGATTTGAAAATGGGAGAGAAGTTAATTCCAGCCGATCAACCCATCATTCTATACCGTAGAATAAGAAACGAATTACAACAAAAATAAATCTCGGTTTTCTTAACATTTATCTTACTAACATTATTTCTGAGCGTATGCTGGAAATTCGTTTTTGATATAATCTATCGCATGCCTCATACAGACCAATTCACCTCCTTATTAGTCGTTTTAGCACTGGCTTTTTTTGTGCCTTTATTGATCAACCGCTTTAAAGCTTTGCCAGTCGTCGTCGGAGAAATTATTGCTGGATTGATATTTGCCCAATTAGGGTTTTTGGATCCCTCCGAATCAAGTACACTTACTTTATTTTCAAATATTGGTCTGGCCTTTTTAATGTTTTTAGCTGGCCTTGAAATCAATATCCCCTCGTTATTCAATAATTCAAGAGATCGCGATAAAAAACAACGATTGTCGCTGCCAGCATTGGTAATGATCATTTATTTATTAACGTTGATCCTTGGCGGGGGTGGAAGTTATTTACTGACCGAATGGGGAATGACTGGTAATATCTTTCTACTCACTTTCATCTTCGGAGCTACCTCTTTAGGGGTTGTTCTGCCAGTTTTGAAAAAGCGTGGCATGCTGCATTCAAAAAGCGGTCAGGCTATTTTTATTGGATCTACAGTCGCTGACCTTTTTACTGTCATCCTTCTAACCATTTATATCCTTTTTACGCAACACGGTCTTAATATTAAGATTTTGTCTTTTTTGTTAATCCTCATTTTATTCCTGGTTGTAGCTCGAATCGGAACCAAGTTTTTCAAAATCCCAAAAGTTCTAAAAATTTTTGATGAACTTTCACATGCCACTGTGCAGATTAAGGTGAGAGGGGCATTTGTAATCTTATTAATTTTTGTCGTGCTGGCTGAGTCATTAGGCGTAGAATTGATTTTAGGTGCCTTCCTGGCTGGCATGCTGGTAGGTTTGTTTAAATCACCTCAAGATGATAATCTTGTGCATAAGTTGGAAGCATTTGGTTTCGGATTATTTATTCCGATTTTCTTCATTGTTACCGGTGCAAATTTGAATATTCAGGAGTTGATAGAAAATCCACAAAACTTAATTTTCTTACCCGTCTTATTTGTGATTTCCATTCTTGTAAAATTAATCCCGGCGTTGCTGCTCAAATCCAGAATTGGCTGGCGTTCCTCAATTGCTGCCGGGTTTTTGCTCAACACGCATTTATCGATCGAGGTTGCCATTGCTGTGATTGGAGAACAATTGGGGTTGTTAACACCAGCTACCAGTGCTGTGATCATTGTCTTTGCTGTGCTAACTGTGATTTTGATGCCTATCATTTTTAATGTTATTCAGCCTGCCACAGCAAAAGAAGCAGGTTATCTGACTCGCCTTATCTATGGCTGGGAGAATAACCTGGCCAGAAACGTAGCTCAACAATTAAAAGCCCATGGGGATCGGGTAAAAATCGTTGTATCCGGTATTGATGATGAAAAGAGCGTTCTTTCTGAAGGATATGACCCTTTGCCCCTTGCACAAATCAAGACATTTGCCGATGAGATTGATACTGCCATTATTCTAAGTGGTGATGACACGAAAAATCTGGAAATCAGCCGAAAAGTACAGGAAGCTCATATTCTTCACGTCATAGCGTTGGTTAACGAACCAGGCAACCTGGATGAATTCAAACACTCTGGCATCCAGGTCTTTTCACCTGCGCTTTATAGATCTTCCATGATCACACTCATGGCGCGTAATCCGAGTATTTTCAATCTATTAAGCTCAACATCTGATGATCGAGACTTAATGGAATTAACCCTCAGGAATTCAATTTTAGCCGGGCAACGGATACGTGATCTAATTCTCCCGGGAGATTCATTGATTCTATCCATCAAGCGGTACAATGAAATCCTCATCCCACATGGAAGTACGCGTTTGGAATTAAATGACCAGGTTTCGATATTGGTTAATACCAGGGATACCCATAAAGTAATGGATCTGTTTCAACACCCACTGGGAAATTGGAATCAACCAATTCAGGCAGATCAAATCGAACCTCAGGTAGAAAGATTTCCATAAAACCAGGATTTGCGACCATTTTAAAAAAAATTATACGCACTGTTGAAAATTTGAAAAATAATTGATATTGTCTTTCCACTAAATTTCTTAATTATGGAGGATCTGATGGCAGACAGTGTTCAAAAAGCAATCGAAACCCAATTGGCAAATATACAGATTAAAACCGGGAAATCATTGCCAGAATTGTATGCATTTATTCAACAAAGCGGGCTATCAAAACATGCTGAAATTCGTGAATTTGTGAAAACTAAATTCGATCTAGGGTATGGCGATGCCAATACACTGGCAGGTCTATATCGAAAATCTCTCGAACCAGCTACTAAATCCTCGGACTCTCTGGCGGACAAAGTTGATGAAATTTATTCCGGCTCGAAAGCACCCTTACGTCCTTTGCATGATGCCGTAATGAAATCGATTCAGAAATTGGGTGATTTTGAAATTTCCCCTAAAAAGACCTATTTGAGCCTGAGAAGGAAAAAACAATTTGCCATGGTTGGTCCAGGAACCAAAGGCAGGCTGGAGATTGGCATTAATGCAAAAGATGTTCCTGCGACGGAGAGATTGGTTGAGATGCCACCAGGAGGAATGTGTCAATACAAGGTATGGTTAACAGAAGACAATCAGATTGACCAGGAACTATTTAACTGGATTAAAATGGCGTACGACTCAGCAGATTGAAAGAAATCCAAAAGTTCGTTTAAGCCGTTGCGAGTTTCATCCGTGCAATGGCTTTTTATTTTAAATATTTAGATGTCAAGCTATAATCGAGTAAGGAAAAAAACATACCTGATTTGGAGAATAATCATGACACATCCACTTGTGACCCAATTACGTTTCGCACGCCATGAATTTCAGCGCGCAATTAAAACCGTCAATCAGAAGGATGCTGAAGTTCGCATTTTACCCATGAATTGTATCAGTTGGAATATTGGGCATCTGGCCTGGCAGGAACAACGTTATTTTCTGTATTTTGCTCAGGGAAGGTTATTGATTCCGGAAATTGACAGGGTATTTGCTTTTGGGGCACCAGCCAGTACCCCGTCATTGAAAGAAGTATTATCAGCCTGGCATACCATAACTGCGGAAATCGATCCCTGGCTGGAGACGGTTAGCACACAAACACTGCTTGAAAAAGTTGTCCGCCAAGGCAATGAGGATCGATACACGTTTGGTAATCTTTTCTATCGCACAATTTATCATTACTGGTATCACACAGGTGAGAATATGGCTATCCGCCAACAGTTAGGGCATCAAGGTTTGCCGGTCTTCGTCGGGAATGTCGAATCAAGAGCACCGTACATTCCCGAAATTTCGTCTTAGATGCAGGGTTCTTTCGATATTTATTATCGACTGATTGGAGAGGTATTGGATTAGACCTTTCCATTCTGTATCACGAAAATTTTTCCCTTCCGGTCTCAATTTGACGGATTTTTTCGAATTAGGTATATTTATTCTAATAATCTGATTCCATAGAGCAAAGAAGGCATTGGAGATAAACATGATCGGCATCATTACTGATAGTACCTGTGATATCCCAGAAGATTTGATTAATCAATACAAAATAGAAATCGTACCGCAGTATATCATCTGGGGAGATCAACAATACAAAGATCGCTTCGAAATGAGCCCTCTGGAGTTTTATCAACGCCTGGAAACCGACCCAACCCGCCCAACGACTTCTCAAGCCAGTGAACTTGATTTCAAATCCACCTTTGAAGAAATGAATCAACGCGGATTTTCAGAATTGATCGTTCTGACAGTGAGCAGTGCCATGAGTGGCACATTCCAAATGGCAAAAAATGCCGCTAAATTGGTCAGTATCCCGGTGTCAGTGGTTGACTCAAAAGGTCCCACCATGACCTTAGGCTGGCAGGTTTTAGCAGCCGCCAGGGCTCGCGAGATGGGTGCTGATGTCAAAACCATCATTGAAAAAATTGATCAGGTGCGTAAACGCCTGGTTCAATTCGTCGCCATGGATACCCTGGATTATCTGCAAAAAGGCGGCAGGATTGGTGGAGCAGTGAAATGGGTCGGTGGATTATTGCAAGTGAAACCATTGGTCTCGATTAATCATGAAAGCGGACTGGTTGAGCCGGTCAGCCTGGCACGCACCCAAAAATCTCTGATAGAGAATATGTACCGGAAATTCTTTGAAAAGCTGGATTTAAGCAAGAAATTGCATATTGCCGTTCTGCATGGAAATGCATTGGATAAAGCCGAACAATTAGCGGCGAGAATTAAAAAAGAATATCATCCTACTGAACTCATCGTCAATATGACCGGACCGGTTCTAGGAGTAAACACAGGCCCAGGCGCACTGGCTTTATGTGGCTATGATGAAGATTAGCCGCGCTTATTGATTCCGGTCAATATCTCGCAAAAACGCCATTGTTAGAGACCAAGTATTTTCCATCACTTGCGGATTCATCTTGTCATATGTATCTTCAAGTTGATGCCAGAACGGGGCTTCACCATCTTTTGTTAATCCAAACAGGCAAATCGCTGGGATATTATTACGGATGGCATCCGCCATCTCGCTGTTCCCTCCACTGATCTTTACCCGATATGCCCCCCATTCTGGGTGTTTTCTGCTCAGATTGTCTACCTTCTCCAGTAAATTTTTATCCGCCTTAAACGGGATAATGATACCCTCCTGGGTCAGATATCCAGGACCAGCAACGCCGACCAGTTCAAACACAATTGCCTTGGGTTTTTTGAGTATTTTCAAATGCTGCTGATACCAGGCGATCATGCCGTAATGCTGGGTCTCTTCACAGCCCGTGCAAACAGCAAAAACCCGCGTGTTCTTCAGTGGATTTTTTTGCAACTCCTCAGCCAGGGTCAATACCAATCCGGCAGCACTGGCATTATCGTTTGCACCAGCGGTAAAGGGTGAAAATTCGGCTTCGATAAAGAAGGAAATCATCAGAACAGCGCACACGGCAGAAAAAATTGATACATACCAGACCCACGGCCAGGCAAAGAAAATGGAGAGTGTATAAAGGGTGGCTTGCAGAAGATAGCCAACAAAGATAATCACGGTAAATTTTTCGTAAATTTTTACAAATTTGTGGGTCTTGAAGAAAAGCGGCGTCTTTTGCGTGTCCAAATGTCCAACCAATAGGATATCCTGCTGGTGTTCCCCTGAAGGTGGAATCACGGCGTGAACATTCTGACTGGACCCCTTGGGCACCACCATGCGGATCAGATTGTTCTGAAAACCCAATTCCTGCAATTCACTGATGAGCACCAAAATACTTAGGATCGCTGCGATGATTGCTGTAGTGCGACCAAAAAGTGGATAGAGAATAAAAGCAAATATCATTATGAAACTACCAATGATATGCGGCAAAAAGATGGACTTTGCACTCTTGAAATCCTGCCAGGAAGGTGTCAGACCTATCCGGTGAAATTGATCGCTAACATATTCGGCTGCCTGGCGTTCCTCAGATGTCGTCGACCCACGTGGACCAATTTCCAATGCCAGTGCGCGTATATGTGCTAGCCAGCGTTTAACTTGTGGATCTTGGGATACAGGTTCAGACATGCTCACCTCCTTGACAATATTTCCTGGCAAACCCCCGCTAAAAAAAACCTAATACTATTATGAATCAATCATCTTCAGATATTTGTATTGGATTTCCTGCTCAAATTCATAATAGCCGCGATATTTTTCCGGTAACAGTTCAGCAACTTTGTACATAATTTCATCCACAACTTCTTGCCTCATCTCACGTGATAAAGCGGTTCCATTTAGATGCAACTTAAATGCTTCTCCCACCACAATATTAAAGTCGGTTTTTTTAAAGTGTTTAAAATTCTCCCAAAAATTTTCATATCCATAAAAACCGATGGGTAGTATGGGCGCATCTGTACGAACAGCAATGGCTACTACTCCGGGTTTACCAATCAACAAACGGCCATCTTTGCTGCGTGTACCTTCAGGTGAGACAGCGACGACTTTGCCCTGTTTCAAAGCTTCCTCAATTAAACGAAAGGCCTCCCGATCCACCAAGCCACGATCAATCGGAATAATTCCCCATTGTTTAAAGAGAAAATTAAACAGGGGGTTCTTCCAGGATTCTCTTTTTGCAATACCAATCACATTGGTATGATTGATATGCGGCAAAAAAACCGGAACTTCCAGAAAGTTGATGTGATTACCCACTAAAATCAATGGTCCCTCAACAGGTACTCGCTTAAAATCCATTGGATTAATGCGACACACAATTTGGAAGATGAATCGCAAAAACCAATTCATGATTCTCAAACCAACGCGCATAAGTATCTAAACTCCATCCATAGAGATGACATCCAACGCTTGAGGGATCAATTCAATGCTTAATTCTGAACCTGAATAACAGATTGTTTCCCCATCTGCATGAGCTGGAATACTGCCAGTAATCGCTTTCACAACCACTGTGCGGGATTGCGGCATGCGAATTGCCGGATGACCTGCCTGCGAACCGCTCATAAATTTCATTGCCAGAGGTAAGATCTTCATCTGTGGCACCTGACTGGCTATACATAGATTAAAAAGACCGTCACCTGGATCGCCTTGCGGAGCCATATGAAAGGATCCCCCCATCCGTTTACCATTCATAATCGAAACCATCAACGAAGGCTGGGTAATCGTTTCATTTTCCAGAATAATTTCGTAAGTAGGTGTTTTAGAATAAATAAAAATTGTTCGGATTAATCCAACCAGGTAAGAAGCAATCCCATGCGCCCATTTGACCTTAACAGCTTCAAAACCTACCACCGTGTCAAAGCCCAATCCCACACCATTACCAAAATACCTGCCCTGGGGGTAATCGCCGCCTGTCACCAAACCGACATCAATCCTTTTCGTAATTCCATTCACGATAGCCTGAACTGCCTTTTCAACATCTTTGGTGATATCAATTCCAAACGCAAAATCGTTGCCCCGCCCAACTGGAAGTACTGCCATCACCGGTTTTCTTTGATCCAGCGTCTCAGCACGCATCAAACCATTGATAACCTCATTCATGGTGCCATCACCACCAGCACCAATAATCAACGACCGACCTGCTTCGGCTTGTTCTTTCGCAATTTCCAGGGCATGACCAGGTCTCTCCGTAAGCATCAAATCAAAATCAAATTGATGCCGGGAGAATAATTCTTTCACGGTTGGTAGAATTTTTTCTGCATTACCATGATCTGCAATCGGATTATAGATAAGTAATGGTTTTAAGGTCAAAGTGATTGAATCCTCTTGTGTAATGTATTCATTCTGGATCATGGGATTGTGATGTTGTTGAAAAACGCCAAGATGAAAATCCAGAAAACATCCTTTTTGATACTGTTAAATACATGTTGAAATTGGATTATACGTTAAAATTCAAAAGAATGTTCACCAAATTCGGGAACGATCTTCAGGAGGATAAAAATGAAAACCTTATTGTTCGCTGTCAATGGTACATTGATGCAGGGGTTGCCCCTGAACAAAAACCTTCTGGCTGTAAATGCAGCGTTTGTACGTGAATCCAGAACTTCAGCGAATTATCGTTTATGGTCCATCCACAATCAATACCCTGCCATGATCAGAGATTTGAAGTCCGGCCAGAAGATCGAGTTGGAAATTTGGAGTTTGACACCGGAGGCTCTTCTCTCTATTCTGCAGAACGAACCGCCTGGTTTGTGCCTCGGTCGAGTTGAATTGGAGAATGGAGAGATGGTAATCGGTGTACTGGGAGAAAATTTTATCATCCAAGGCCAGCAGGAAATAACAAAATGGGGTGGCTGGCGCGCATTCATCGCTCTTGAAAATTCAAACCAAAATAATCATTTCAATCAGAATAAATAATTGTAATTATTTCCATTCCGGGATATGATTAATTCAATTAATCAATTCAAATAAAATGAATTTGAAGAATTCTCAGGAGGTGGAAACAGAAGATTACTCAAATATTTTCTATTGTGGATATACAAAGTTCCACGTAATTTATAAAAAAATTCAAGGAGTAGAAATAATGAAAAAAAGTATTTTGTTAACCCTGGCAATCTTCACAATTATGTCATTGGTTCTGGCAGCTTGTGGTGGTGCAGGTGAAAAAGAAGCCGTGAATCTGAACGAAGCCACGCTCCAACAAATCATTGATGGTGCGAAAAAAGAAGGCCATGTTGAGTCCGTAGGTATGCCAGATTCCTGGGCAAATTGGGGCGAAACCTGGCAGGAACTCACAGCTGAGTATGGTATCACACATGCCGACACTGATATGAGCTCTGCTGAAGAATTAAATATGTTCGAAAATGAAAAAGACGCTCCTACCAAAGATATTGGAGATATTGGGCTCGGTTTCACTGCTGAAGCAATTACCCGCGGGTTGGTTCAAGGATATAAGACCTCTTACTGGAACGCTGTCCCTGATTGGGCGAAGGCTGAGGATGGTTTATGGATGATTGCTTACACGGGTGTTACCACCTTCATCTATAACGAAGATCTTTCCGAAGAACAAGCACCAAAATCATGGGCTGACGTACGTGCCGGCACTTACAAAATCACTATTGGTGATGTGATTGGTGGCGCGACCGGTCAGGCAAATGTTTTAGCAACCGCTTATGCATTTGGTGGCGACATGGACAATCTTGATCCTGCCTTCGAATTTTGGGCTGAGATGGCTCAAGCTGGTCGCATTGATCAGGGAGACATCCTCCTGCAAAGAATCCAGGCTGGTGAAGTTCAATTAGGTGTGACCTGGAGTTACAATGCACTGACTTACCGCAATGAAACGCCAAACTACGCTTTCACAGTCGGTGTTCCCTCTGATGGTTCAATTCTGAGTGGTTATGCATCCGTTATCAATGCCTATGCACCCCACCCCTATGCAGCTGCGCTGGCTCGTGAATTCATCTTCAGTGATGAAGGTCAGATTAATCTGGCCAAAGGTGGTGCCGTCCCCACCCGTACAGATATTGTGATCCCACAAGATATTCAGGATGCGACAATCCAACAATCACAATATGCAAATTCAATTCCGATCACTGACGCTGCCCGCTATGCCGAGGTAGGAAAATTGATTTCTGCCCGCTGGGAAGAAGAAATCATTCCATTGATGAGTAAATAATCCTCTCGAATCTATTTTTACATGTAACACGATGTTATGGGGCGTATTGCCAATACGCCCCATAATTAAATACAGGAGATTCCGTGAAAAAAAAGAAGAATATCAACATTTACTTAATCGTTTTAATGCCTTTTCTCATTATCGTTTTTCTTTACGAAATCCTTCCTTTAATCATGATGATCCTGAGTAGCTTCAAATCGGAGACAGACAGCAATATCTTATTCACCATTGAAAACTACATTACAGCGTTTACAAAACTATCTTATCAACAGGCGATCATCAATAGTTTAAAAATTACAATTTTATCCACTGGTTTTGGTATCCTGATCGGTTTCTTTGGTGCACAGGCTGCCCATAACTCCCGTGGGAAGATGAGAAATATATTTCTGACCATATTGAATATGACTTCTAATTTTGCGGGAGTGCCTCTGGCTTTTGCTTATATGATCATTCTCGGTAATTCCGGTGTTATCATCCAGTTATCCAAAACCCTCGGGATTGAATTTCTGGCTAACTTTGATTTGTACACCAGTTCGGGATTGCTGTTGATGTATGTTTATTTTCAAATCCCGCTTTCCACCTTGCTGCTGATTCCTGCCTTCCATGGTGTTCGGCAGGAATGGAGAGAAGCGAACATGCTCCTGGGTGGTCGACCCCTGGATTTCTGGGTAAAGATCGGTGTACCGATATTATTACCCAGTATTTTTGGCACCATGAGTGTTCTTTTCGCAAACGCCCTGGCTGCGTATGCGACGGCCTATGCCTTGTTGATGAACAACTATTCATTATTACCGGTCAATATTACCGGCATGTTTACCGGTGACATGACCACGCGCCCTCATCTTGGTGCTGCCCTCTCCGTTGTTATGATGTTAATGATGTTAGTCGCAATTATGATCACCAACTATGTCAACCAACGGACAACGAAATGGAAGGTGAGATAGATGAAGAAAAGAGAATTTTCCGCAAATGTAGTTATTATCATCGTCATTATTTATTTATTAATTCCATTAATAGCAACTGCTATCTATTCCTTATTTCAAAAGTGGACAGACATCTTGCCCGAAGGTTTCACATTAGGACACTATGTCAGTTTGCTTACCAATAAAGCCTTCTTGTTAACGTTGTGGCGTACCGTGATCATCTGTATTATCCCCATTGTGTTAACTGTTTTGTCCACTTTGCTGGCTTTGTTCGCCGTAACTATCTATTTCCCCAGATTAGAAAAGTACGTCCAGATTCTCTGTATGATCCCTTACACCATTCAGGGCGTCATTCTGTCGGTCAGTATCCTTTCATTATATGCTGGCGCTCAGGGATTTCTAGGTTTGCGGTTGGTGATGCTAGTAGGTGCTTACTGTATCATCATCCTTCCTTATATTTACCAGGGTATTCGCAACAGCATGCATGCGGTTAATATGCCTATGTTAATCGAAGCTGCCGAAATGTTAGGTGCCAGTAAAATTTCAGCCTTTTTTAGAGTCATAGTTCCAAACATTATCTCTGGCATCACTGTCTCTTCCCTGCTGGCAGTAGGCATTATCTTTGGGGATTATGTCCTGATTCGAAATATTACTGGTAGTTCTTTCCAGAACGTTCAGATATATCTATTCCTGGCAATGAAACGCTCCAGCACAGAAGCTTCTGCCGTCTTTGTGATCATTATGATTACCACCTTCATTATTACCGCTCTGGTGCTTTATCTTCAGAGCAGAGACAAACAGCAAAAGATTGGAAATAAAGGGAGATAAATATGTCTTATATCCGCTTTGAAAACCTCAACAAATTTTTTGGGAAAAATCATGTTCTCAAAGATATTAACCTGACCGTCGAAAAAGGACAATTAGTCACCCTTTTGGGCCCATCCGGATGTGGAAAAAGCACCCTGCTGCGTTGTTTAGCTGGACTTGAGATTGTTACATCCGGAAAAGTATTTTTAGACGGCAATGATATAACCGAAGTTAGTCCCCGTGCTCGCGGTATAGGGATGGTCTTCCAACAATATTCATTATTTCCCAATTTAAGCACTTTCCAGAATGTTGCTTTTGGTCTGAAAATGAAAAAAGAAACCAGAAAAGAAATTGAATCAAAAGTGAAAAAGATTCTGGATTTGGTAGGCTTGACGGATAAAATTGACCAGTACCCCGCCCAGCTTTCTGGAGGTCAACAACAACGGGTGGCATTAGCGCGTGCCATCGTCACAGAACCGAAAGTCCTATTACTTGATGAACCTCTCTCCGCGATTGATGCCCTCCTACGAAGGAATTTGCAGATCGAAATCAGACGCATTCAAAAAGATCTTAATATCACCACAGTTTTTGTTACCCATGATCAGGATGAAGCCATGGTTATGTCAGATATGATCCACTTATTCAATATTGGTTTCATTGAACAAAGCGGCACAGCTGTCGACCTGTATTCTCGCCCGCGCACCAGATTTGCAGCTACCTTTATTGGCAACTACAATATCTTCTCAGCAGCAGAATTTGGGAAAGCAGTCAATGAGAAGCTGGATTGTAAGGATGTCGCCATTCGGCCTGAGATTATCCACATTAATGTTCAGCCGCGAGAGGGTCAAGACCGATACCACCTACAGGGCAACATCGTGCATTGTCTCTCACATGGAAATATCATCCGCTACGGGATCAAATCTGGTGGAATTGTCCTGGATGCAGATGTAATTTATGAAGATGGTATTCTCTTTAATGAAGGCGACAAAGTCTACCTTGATATTAAAAAAGATGAGGTAATTCTGCTTTAGCAGCAAATTGATTTGCATATCCTACTTTCAAGGAGCGTGTTAATGATCAAAAATATCGCTCACCGGGGTTTTTCGGCTCATTTCCCGGAAAACACCCTGCTGGCATTTCAAAAGGCAATTGAAGTTGGTGCGGATGGGAATGAATTTGACGTTCACCTCACGCGGGATGGCGTGCCGGTGATCCATCACGATGAGTATCTGGAACGTACCACAAACGGAACCGGGCTGATCGGTGATTGCACATTTGATGAACTGAAACGATTGGATGCCTCGGTGCGGTATGCAGGTCTGTCTGCAGTGCAGCGAATACCCTCTTTACGTGAATACTTCGAATTGATCAATGGCATCAATATCATCAGCAACATCGAGCTTAAAACCAGCATCATCCATTATCCCGAAATAGAAGAACGGGTACTGGCATTAATTGATGAGTTCGACTGCCGGGAAAATGTGATTATCTCTTCTTTCAATCACTATTCTATCTGTCTGTTTAAAAAGCTTGCTCCCGACGTCCAGATCGGTATCCTGGAGGAAAGCTGGCTGATCAATCCTGGAGGGTATGCCAAATCTCTAGGCGCGGAATGCTACCATCCGGAATTTCATGCGTTGACAGAAGAAACAGTACTCAATTTACGTGAAAATCAGATCAGGATTAATGCCTGGACGATTGATAAAGAAATTGATATGCTCAAATCAATTGAGATGAAATTGGATGGGGTCATCACCAACCATCCAGACACTTTTGCTCATATCCTGCAGGAAGCACTCTAGATGACACTCAACATTGCACACCGTGGTTTTTCTGGTCAATTCCCTGAGAATACCCTGCTCGCTTTTCAGGAGGCTCTCAATCTGGGCGTGGACGCCATTGAACTGGATGTTCAGCTATCAAAAGATGGGGAAATCATGATCTTCCATGATGAAGATCTATCACGCATCACCACTCGCAAAGGCCTGTTGAAAGACTTCACCTTTGCCGAGCTACGAGAGCTGGATGCATCTGGCACGTATGCAGATATATTTGGTACACAGGTCATCCCAACCCTCTCTGAGTACCTGGATTTGACTGCTAACAAGGATATTCTCACCTTCTTAGAATTAAAAAATGGGATGATCCCTTATCCATTATTAGAGGAAAAAGTTGCCAGTTGCCTGAAACGATACAACCGTCAGCAAGGCACCATCCTTTTTTCAGCCAACCATCCTTCGGTTAAATATTTTGGCAGTTTGGCAGCCGAGGTTCAACTGCTCTTTCCCTTCGACAACTGGATTTTCGGATATGGCGCTTACTGCCATACGCATGGTATCACGGCCTGCATGCCTTACTATCGAGCTTTGACACCTGAGGTGGTGGCAGAAATTAAATCATACAATGTTTCAATCTATCCCTGGACAGTGGATGAACCCCAGGACTTTAAGACTCTATTGTCATTGGGTGTAGATGGCATCCTCACCAACCGTCCTGATCGTTTGAAATTGGTCTTGAATTCTGGAAAAGCCCATTTAAATTAATATGAAATTGGCCGCCTGGCAACATCCAGCACCATATCCTGAAATGCCATTGCAGCTGCCTGGCAGGCTGACTGATCACCCGTCAGAATAGCTCCCATGAAGTTCGTCTCGGATGGTGGTGGTGTGTACGATACAATTTCCACAGCGGCCGCCTTCAGGGCTGCATCCAGCGCCAGCACACCTTCCAATGGTGGTGCGATCAGGTAAGCAATCGGTGAGCCCAGGGGGATGCCGCAAACTTTGGACAGGTAAGACCCCGTCTGTGAGATAACGTGCGGGAAAAAGGCGATAGATCCATCCTGATTGGCAGCATACCAGAGCGCACGCACGGTCAAGTAATGCAGTGCTGCTTCCAGTCCCGCTCGCACCTCATCCGGGTCTGGGCCGGCCAACATGGCGATAATCTCCCCGGAAAGCGGCCCGGAGGCATGTCGTGAGCCAGCGAAAAAGGAGTGGGCATAAACCACTTCCACATTTGCTTTTTTCGTGGCTTCATCAATGGAAACATAGGTGGCATCATCATTATCCGCTGTTAAAATGCCCAGGCTGCGCTGGTCAGACGTTAATCCCAGCACTCTGGCATAATCCGGCGCTACCTGCGATATCAATCGTACTGCCAGTGGTTTTGCATGAATAGGATCTAAAATTGCCATGATTTACTCCTTTTACTCCACCAGCTTCGATTTAACACCAGAAGCCTGGTTTTTGATCATTTTTTTGGCCATTTGTATTGCATATGCGCCGGCTTCCAAAGGATTGGTGCCACCGCCATCAAATATATTACAGATGACTTCCCGGTCTGCGTCGGTATGGCCGCTGCCTGGTCGAAATGCCATATAGGCACTCATTGACTCAGCGCGTCCTAAACCTGGGCGTTCACCGATTAATAGAATCAGAACATCCGGTTTGATCAGATCTCCGATATCATTCATCACCCCTACCCGGCAATATTGTATGAAAAATGGCGTGCCCAGTGACAATCCAGCGGTTTTACAACCTGCCTCTATCACAGGAAAAATCTTTGGCAGGTTAATATCAATCGCAAAGGCACTCAAACCATCCCCCACACATAACTGAATATTGGGGGACATTACACATTTTTCCTTGATCGTTTTTCGTGCTTCCTCACTCAATCGACGACCGAGATCAGGCCGCAATAAATATTGTTCTTTTCCTTCCGTGATTTGAGACTGCACTGTGAAAAGGTTAAATTGCGCCAAAACCTGAGGATCCACATCCCGATACAGGGTGTCCTGCGTTACAGCCAGATCACTTTGGAATAATAATAAAGCGTTTGTCCGCAAGCGAGGACCTGCTCGCCCGCCACCGATTCTGGCTGTGGTGGTAGAGATTAAGGCTGCCAATCCTTCTGCATCCATCGGATCATCAACCCCAGGACTTTGGCGCATTTCATCGGTGGTTGGGTCGGGTAAGTCAATGAAGATTTCAGTTTGTGGAGCCGGAGATTCTGTTTTTTGGGGAGGTGGATTTGAAACAGGAATGGAAACACTTTGTTCAGTTTCCTTCTTGCGATTCTCCTGATGAATCTCTTTTAAGATTTCCTCCACCAATGCCTGCATCTGCTCTTTATCCATCACTCACCTCAACGCGACAGGAAAAATGTAGGGTCACCCGCTTTAGGGGTGAGCTTCCCATTTTTCATTAATCCAATGTTTTCCATCCAGGTTTCAAATTCCGGGGCTGGGCGCAAATTAAAAATATTACGGACAGCTGCTGTATCATGAAAGGAAGTGGATTGGTATGATAACATCGAATCATCTGCTGAAGGAACCCCCATAAAAAAATTACAGCCCGCAGCAGTTAGCAACACCATCAGATTTTCAGCACTATTCTGATCGGTCTTGGCATGGTTGGTATAACATACATCACAACCCATCGAGATACCGGTTAATTTGCCCATAAAATGATCTTCAAGCCCGGCCCGATGAATTTGCTCGCTGTTATACAGATACTCAGGCCCGATAAAACCAACCACCGTATTGACCTGAAAAGGTTCATAGCGCTTCGCCAGGCCATAATTGCGTGCTTCCAGGGTTAATTGATCCCAACCATGATGGGCATTGGCGGAAAGGGCAGATCCCTGCCCTGTTTCAAAATACATGTAGTGAGGACCGGCTGGATAACAATATTTTTTTGCCATCTGATAAGCCTCATCCAGCATGCCAACCGAAATGCCGAAAGACTCATTCCCAAGCTGTGAACCGCAGATCGATTGAAACACCAACCCTACCGGTGATCCGGATTGCATGCAGCGCATTTGAGTGGTTATATGTGCCAAAACACAGGATTGCGTTGGGATGTCCCAGGTTTTAATGACATCATAAGTCATATCTAACAAGCGCGACACTGACGCATAACTATCATCAGATGGGTTGATACCAATCACCGAATCGCCGCTGCCAAATGAGAGCCCTTCATAGATGGATGCGCGTATCCCCTCCGGAGAATCGGTGGGATGATTGGGCTGCAAACGACTGGATAATGTACCTGCCATCCCGATGGTATTAACGCAGTGGCGTACCACACGAATCTTACTGGCGGCTAATACCAGATCCATGTTCGACATTAATTTAGTGACTGCCGAAATCATCTCGGCTGTTAGTCCATTGGAGATGCGTTTGATCTGATCTCCATCCGTTTCAATCGCCAACAACCATTCGCGTAATTCCCCGACCGTCCAATCCTTAATCTCTGAATAAACAGTCTGATTAATGCCTGCCATGATCACCTGCGTGACCTCATCCCGGTCGGCAGACACCACTGGATTTTCATATAAAGCCCACAGAGGTACCTCTGCCAGGACCAGTTTGGCGGCAGCCCGTTCTGCGGTTGTCTCAGCCGCCAGGCCCGCCAATCGATCACCTGATTTTTCTTCATTCGCTCTCCCCATCAGGATGCGCAAGTCCGGGAACTCATATTGTTTTCCAAATAATTTCGTGCGTAAAATCATGCAATACCTCAAATTAATGGTAAAAGATTAAGGTTTTTACCACCAGCGGCACCACCCTGCCATCCATGAGCGGTGTTCCTATGTCAATATAATCACCTTCTTCAAGACCGACCTGATCGATCACCAATAATGGCCGTTCTTTTACCAGGCCTTTAACGGTCTGGCCCAGTACCTGCGCATAATCGCGTTTGATGATCGCAATCAATGGGCGTCCGGCTGGCAATGAATTCGCAAAAGAGTCTAACCCCTGGGCTACCTGTACCAATTGGGGATAATCCAGCCGAAAATCCAATTCCAAGGAAACGGCAAAAGGATCAGATTTCAGATCAAGATCCCAGCGCACCAAAGCATTTTGAATGGCAGAGGCAATCACATCCGGAACTAATTCTTTTCCCAATAAATCAGGCCGAATCACCGGGACATTTTTTAGCGGTAAAATTGATTGTTCAGCCCAGATGGTAGACCCTGACAGAGTCAACGTTTGTGAGCTCGCTCCCAGAACAGTTGCGCGTTGGGTTTCTGCCGGTTGGATTACATTGTATGACTGTATGGTCGCATTATTTCGCAAACTCTGTGCCAATAAGGGGCCAATATCATCATGCCGAATAACGTCAGCGACCGTATTTAATACAACGGGAGAATTGAAATAATAACCAATACCACCGGAAAACATGAGCGGTTTGCCAGCCCCAGAAACCGGGTTCGGCACAGTCTGGTAAAGCTTCTCCGCGAGTGGAGAGGTTGTCCCTTCTATCAAATGAACGGTGACGGCAGCCATGCAATTCGTCACACGGGTTAATTCTTCCAAAGACGGACGCTCTCCTACGCGAATCTGAACACCGGCTTCAGCGCAGATCCATTCTCCGGCACGCGTAATCGCATTGACCACCCCATCCTTAAACTCAATTACCCTGCCGCCAAAATTCATCGCTGCTGAACCCACCAGGTTTCCCTGCCGGAAGATGGCACTGTTGGCACTACCACCACCAATGTCAATATTGGAAACAGTGGTGAAATGATGGCGCGAATAACTGGCTGCACCAGAACCGCGTCCGGCGATCATCCCTTCGACATTTGGCCCGGCTACGGTGACCACAAAATCGCCAGCCAGATCTGCGATCGCTTTTAATATCTGGTCTGCATTTTTTTTGCGGGCCGTTTCCCCGGTGATGATCACTGCTCCGGTCTCCACCTGAGCAGGAGAAATGCCAGCCCTCGCATACTCCTTTTTGAGAAAATCGGCCAGACGCACAGAATCAATGGTTTCTGCATCCAGCAGGGGGGTAAATACAATTTCACTTTCATATAAGACTTTTCGATTAATAATATCAACCCTCGGAATTTGACCGGCACGCGCAATTTCAACCAAAGATAATTCACTGAAGATTACCTGTGTGGTGGTAGTTCCGATATCAATCCCAACACTGACGATGTCGTGTGCACTCTTCACAAGTTGGCCCTTTCCAAAATCTGCTTGCTTGTCTAAAAAATTGTTAATCGAAATGATGAAAACACCTGTTCGGATGCTGCATTTTGTGCGTAGAAGATCTCACTCATCTTCCCAGCCATTTTTATCCAGTTGCCTTCTACCTAATTATATGAATTTTGCGGAAAATTACCTTATGGCAGCAGGATTAATGTTTCTCCACCCGGCAAGATTTGCACCAATCATGATATTGCTACTTGCATATATAAATTCATTAATCGTATACTTTCATTTATCCATTTTTTTACCATAACCCTATTGTTCTAGAAATTCAACTAAGGAGAGATGCTTATGAACATATTATTAGGAATCGTGATCGGATTTGGTGTATGGTTTACTTTCCGATATATATTGACATCATTTTTCACGGTGGATCAGAATGAACGCGCTGTGAAAACGAAATTTGGTCGGGCAGAACGCATGGGGGATAATATGATCATTGACTCCCCGTTAGCCGAAATGTTGACCGAAGAACACAAAAAACGGTATAACTTCCCGATTGTTAAGGTAATACAACCCGGTGGACCTTATTTCAAATGGCCCTGGGAAAAGATTTACAAAGTATCGGTGGCAACCCAAACCATCAATATGGCCTACGACCCGGATGAACCCAAAGCAAATTCCGGTGGTACCGTTCTGGAAGCTGTTACCAAAGATCAACTCAATACCGGCCTTACCGGTCAGATCCGTTACAGAATTGCAGAAAACAACCTGTATGCCTATTTATTCGGGGTAAAACAACCCATCTCCCACGTAATGGGTTATTTCGTTTCTGTCCTGCGGGAAAGAATAGCCAGCTTCGAAGCGCCACCGACTGCGATTGTTCTGGATAGTGATACCAGCATTGTGACGGGTGTATCCATTAATGATTTACGCAAGAATCTGCGGGATTTGAATGACCATATGGAGAGAGAATGTGGCTCCTCTGTTGCCCGTTACGGCGTTCAGCTGGACGCTTCACTGATCACCGGTATTGACCCGCCCAATGAGGTCGAATCAGCCTTGGCAGCTATCAACACCGCGCACAATCAGGTATCCTCTGATATCAGTCTGGCGCAGGCATTGGCAGACCAGAAGATCGTTCAATCCAGAAGAGCAGTGGAGATTGAAACGCTTAACGCTCAGGCAGAAGTGGAACCATTAAAAGCCCTGGCAGAACAATTGCGCATCCTAAAGAACAGTGGACCGGGAGCTCTGGCAGCCTATGTACGCAATGTGCGCTTACGGTTGTTTTCGCACGCACAACAAGTCGTACGGGAGGTGAAATCATGAGTCCATTTCTGGAAATGATCATTGCAGCAGTTGTAACATTCTTTGCCATGTGGTTTTTAATGCCACTTTTCTTATTTTTCATCCGCCTGCTCGGTTTATATACCGTCGTCAATGAAGGTACTTGCCAGGTCTTTATCCTGTTTGGTAAGGTAATCGGAATACTCAAAGAACCTGGCTTGCATATTCTGCCTTTAAAGATTGGTCCGGGTGCTTTTTTGGTGAATTGGTTTGGTAACCGCAGAATTCTGGATTTGCGGCTGGATCAGCAATATTTGCGCAGTAATCCAGTCAATTCAGAAGAAGGTGCACCGATGGGTGTGGGAATCTGGTACGAAATGTATATCAGTGATCCGGTCGCTTACCTCTTCAAGAATGCGGATCCACGGGGATCCCTGGCAGCCAATGTCAGCAATGCCGTGGTTCGCTCTCTTAGCAACATGCCGTTAGATCAGATGTTAATTGATCGCCATCAGATGAGCCGAACAGTGCGGGAAGAAGTCTCCCCACGCTCGCATGAATGGGGGTACAAATTAGGATCGACCTATATCCGCAAAGTCCATTTCCGTGATGTGGGCATGATTCATCAGATTGAAGAGAAAGTGGTTAACCGTTTAAGGCAGGTCACTTCAGCCATCAAACAGGATGGGGCCAACCAGGTAAATATCATCGCCGGCACTGCCGAGCGCCTGGCAGCCGTAGAATTTGCAAAAGCCGGTGCCATTCGACCAAGAATCGTTGGTGACGCCATGCAACAGATTACCAGCGACCCGGATGTGGCCAATGCCATGTTCGAGATCCTTGAAATGCAGAAATTGTTGGAAAACAAAGGCAAGTTGACACTGGTTCCCCCGGGAAGTGACCTTCTTAATCAATTAATTGTAGCAGGCTCTGGGGATTAATTTTCCAGTGGGTGAAACAGATAGTCAGCGGGAGTTGCTTAACTCCCGCTATTCATTATGGGTGATCGCCGGAAAGGTAACCCAGGAATTGTTCAACCGATGTATTGTCGTTACGATGCAGACTGGCTGCTATGGTCACTTGAGCCAAAGCTTTGTATTTTCGCTCCCGTGATTTTATTAATTGCGGGTAACAACGCGCAAAGGTCTCTTGACGTGATTCCCTGGGGAGCGGTTGGAAAAACCCATTCCAGATGATTGCAACCGGATTTTCAAGGTAATATTTTAACATCCGGTCAAAGTCCTGCGGGGTAATATCGAGGTAAATCATGCTTGTCAGATGAGTGATTGCATCCAGAATTTTGGGTTGCATATAGATGACACTACCGGTTGAATCGATAACGATATTTTCATGCTGGCCGGCTTTGTTCAGATAAGCAATGATTTCGCACAGTACGTCTTCTTCCGCCTGCAAATACTGCTGTGCACGGTCCGCATATGTCTCCTCATCAGGGTAACCAACCCATTGATGCATATTGAAATCCGTCGTATCAGAATGCCCTAATCGTTGAGCAAACTGTAACGTAATCAAATCGTCACACCCAAAACGCTTAAAACCGTGGGTTTCAAGTTTTTTCGACCAGTATGATTTTCCTGTTCCAGACATGCCAATCAGGGTTAGAAACACGATTAAAGTTTTATTCCTGCTTCCCGTAATAGATTCTGAATCGCTTCAATATCCGGTAATAATATCCACATCCCATCCCACGACCAGGATGGGTAGGCATGATCCTCCCCAATTGCAATTGAATTGATCTTTTCCGGTTGATTTAATACCATGCCCACAAAAGGCATAAGTTTCACTGCCTGCTCAACGGTCATATTGGTTTCAACATTTTCCAGAATTTCATCCTTCATGGATGATAATTTTGTAATGGATTGAAAGCTGACCATCTTTTTCGCCAGGGCGTACAAAACTTCCTGTTCCCGACGGTTACGGTCAATGTCATTGGAAGAGGCTCGTGCACGAACATACCAGAGCGCTGTGGGGCCATCCATATGGAAAATACCTTGCTGAACATAGCAATCGCCATTCGCATCTTGAAGCGGGAGGTCGCACCGATCTGAAAAATCTGATGCAATATTCACATCCACTCCCCCACGATTATCAATAAACTGCACAAATCCATTAAAATTCGTCATTACAAAATAATCCGGTCGGATCCCAAAGTTCACCTCAAACATTTCTGCTGTGGCATCAAATCCGCCCAATTGGAACACCTGGTTGATTTTCATTTCCCACAGGCTGGGCACCTGGACCCATAAATCACGTGGGAATGACACTACATTGATTTGCATTAAATCCGGATCAAGAACTACCATCATGATGGCATCCGTGCGAAAACTACCATCATTCGGACGCAGATCCGAACCTAACAATAGGATTTTGATCTGAGAGCTAAAATTAGGGGTTACGACAGCAGGCACAAATTCTTCATCCATACTGGCTGCAACCGCTGTTTTGTCCTTCGAAAAATGTTGTACGATAGCAACCATGGTCGTAATCATTGTCAGACAGGCGAAGAATATAAACAACCCACCCAAAATGGTGGTCAGGTTGAATTTTAGATGAATTTTAGGTATGCGACCATTGAACTGAGGGATGCGAAGCTTGAATCGTTTACTCTTCTTAGACGCTACCGGTCTGGCCATCGATTGACCTGACCAATTGTTCCCATTGGTTGGATGTACAACCCTTCTTCGGGATTGATTATTTCTTTGGTTATGATAGGAATTATTCAATCTTTCACTCTCACATTTCGATTCTGAACAAGCGACTGGTTTATTATAAAACCATACAGTTCAAAATACAGGAATTTCCCTGTTAAGTTGCCAGATTCATGCCAGGAGAGAAATAACAAAAACGATTCTTGCCGGTCTGGCGGCAAGAATCGTTTTATTTTTCAACGAAAATTTTTGATTTATATGAAGATAATCTGAGTATCTTCGGTCATGTCGATAAATTCAGCAGCGGTAACAATATCTTCCACACCGGGCACAAAATCATCTTTGCTCAGATCCATCATGTCCACTGACATTTTGCAAGCATACAGATGCGCCCCTGCATCCGCCAGCATTTGGACAAATTCACCCACCGGTGGGACGTCCAGATCAGCAATTTTATCGCGCATTAATTTGGTTGCAAAAGCAGTCATACCAGGCAAAACACCCATAATATTTGGAATGCCCAGGTTGCCCGTTTTTACGCCCATCATGCTCATTTTCATGCTGGTATTAGCAACCGGTGCTAACTCCAGTTTATCGACACGATGTTTGTTGATCAAATCCATCCCCCAAAAAGTGAAAAATATAGTCACATCCAACCCATTTCCGAGCGCTGCCCAACCCATAATCAAAGCCGGGTAAGCCATATCCAGTGTTCCTTTGGAACAAATAAATGCCATCTTCCTTTGTTTTTCTTCCATTGTTACCATCTCCTTAAATTTACGAACCGTAGAACGAAATTAGACACAACCTTCTGGTTTACCAAGACCGGCGATTTTTGCCACTTTCTTGGCAGGTCCTTTTGGAAACAATGTGAACAATTCTTTGGTACTGACACCGGAACCACTGGTGATGCCGCGTAAAGTTGGTGAGCTGCCGGATGCTCCGGCACTCTGGCGACTAAAATCAATCACCTTCCAATGCGCTTCGCTCAATTCAGGGATACCTTCTTCTTTTGCCAGTTCGGCTGCTATTTCTTTGGTCCAATCAGACGGGTTTACCAGGAAACCTTCTTCATTTACTTCCACTGTCTTACCTGCAATAACTTTGCTTGTCATAATCTACTCCTTATTTTTATTGTTTTACGCAATATTGAAACGTTTTTCCCAATCAGTCCATTTACCTGCCATGGTCATCGTTGGAGATAACGGTACTTTTCTGCCACGCATGAGGATGTTCCAGTACATCCACTCAAACGATAATTTACCCAGATGATTCAGGCGCGTCTCCTGCAAGAGAGCAAAAGGCCCAATGCCAGGCACGGGGAAAAGACCCGGCAAAGGTTCCTGATCATAGTTGAAATCCAGTAAAACACCTTTTCCAAATCCTGATTCAATGAAACAATTGGTGTGACCATCAAATTTTTCTTCTAATGCCTTACCCTCGGTATAGCGTTTGAAGTTTTCTCCAAATAAATCCACCGCATAATGTGCTACGGAACCAGCTTTGGATGTGGGTGCATTGGACGCATCCCCCAACACAAAAATATTGTCAAACTTATCTGACAGGAATGTGTGTTTGTTGACGGGTGAGTAATTAAGTTCATCACCCAGCCCGGATTTCCCAATCACGTCTGCGCCTTTATTGAGCGGAATGCTGACCAACAAATCATATTCTAATTCGCGTTCATCGTAGGAAATGATCTTTTTGGCATCCGGATCGGCCCGTTCAATGTAAAAATCTGCTTCCACTTTCACATTTTTCCGGTCAAGCATATCACCAATCAATTTTGAGGCTACCGGTTTTGTGAAAGCGCCCGAGTTAGGTGTGGCGTAAATTAACTCGACCCGATCGCGCATGCCTTTCTGGGTAAAGTAGGAATCTGCCAGCATTAAGAATTCCATCGGTGCTACTGGACATTTAATCGGATTCTCGACCACATTGACGACCACTCTACCACCCTGGAAGTTTTTCATTTTTTCCGCCAGAGCGACAGATGATTTCAGTGTATAGAATGAGTGAATAGATTTGCCCCATTCGTGCTCCGCCAAACCAGGAGTTTCCTCCGGGTAGATATCGCAACCGGTGGCAATCACCAGAAAATCATAATCCAGAATGGTTTTATCCTTTAGAATCACTTTTTTATTTTCGGGTTGAATGAGCTCTATTTCGGATTGCAACATTCTTACTTTGGAAGGAATGTAATTCTTCTTCTGTTTCATCAATTGTTTTGCTGTTGCTTTTCCGAATGGCACAAAAATATAACCAGCCTGATAATAATGAATTGGATCTTCATCAACAATGGTGATTTGCCATTCATTCGAATCCATTAAATGATTCAGATGATTTGCCACCATTGTTCCGGCCGTTCCTGCCCCTAAAATTACAATTTTCTTCATTCCCATTCTCCTTATAATTTTTGTGTTAAGCTCGCAATTTGCTGTAAACGTTCCATAAAATCGTTCCGTTGATTTAATATGCTCTCGACGGCGTTGGCTGCTGCTGCCGGTTGTAATGCCAGATGCTGTTGTTCAGCGGCTGATAAATGCGGAACCTGTTGAAAGGCTGTGATGATTTCCTGCCCCGCGATGCCACACAACTGTGCTATTTCTAACAAATTCTTCTGCTCGGATTCTTCATCCACGGAATCCAGATAGAATTCACCAGCCAGGAAAACCCCCCGTTTTTTATTTTGGGTCAGAATCACCGAACCAAAGTATTTCAATCCGGCAAAGCAAGTGAAAACTTCTTCACGACCTTGGGCTTGCTGTGCGATTCTTTGCCAGGACGCTTCACAAAATTCACGACCCCTGGTGGTAGTCATGAGCAATTTACAGATTGGGCCCGGTTGACTGATTTGAGTCACCTGTTGTCCTTTTTGATCAATAATCACTGCACTACAATGACTGACCGAGGTGAACAAATCCTGTATCGTTTGCACACAGTGGATGGGAAAATCTGACTCGGACTCGCTGGTAACAGGTAGATCCACATTTTCACCACTCAACAATTTTTCGACTTCTCGTTGTGAAAATCGCCATTGATTGCCTATTTTCACGCCTTTTAACCTGCCATCCTGAAGCATGCGATAGACAGTGATACGGTCAATCTTGAATAGGTCTTGTACTTGTCTGGTGGTGAGAAAATTTTCCATAAGTTATAGTTTGTTATATCATGTTATATAATGTTATACGTTATGTATCGTAATTTATTGTACTTCTTTTCACAAGTGATAAACGTCACCGTACCACTATGACATTCATTCAATAAGGTTTTTTGGCGTGAGCCGGACAAAAAAGAGCCGGGGTTAACCGACTCATTATATGAAAATTTTGAAAGGTATGGTTAAGCTGATTTCTTAATAAAATCTTTGAGATCCAGCGTTACCTGTGCTAAAGATGGTTTGTGGGTATACATCATATGCCCGGACTGATAATATGTCATATGGATATTCTTGAGCTGTTCAGCTGGCAAGGCGATATGATCAAACGTGTAGCGGGTGGCAAAATACGGGGTCGCCAGATCAAAAAAGCCATTGCAAACGATGATTTTTAAAGCAGGATTTAACTGGAAGGCTTTCCTTATGTGCTCTGCTGTGTTTACAAATTGATTTTCATGTTCATCATATTTCCAGGATTGATACAGACTGATCAAAATTTCATAGTGCCGATCGAGTTCCACCCCCAGATCACGGCGTACATAATCATATAATGTGGCAGTATATGGACCCAGAATAGCATTATAGGACGGATCACTCTCATAGTATTCACTTACCCCATCTTTATCAAATCCTGTGTAACGACTATCCAGACGTCCGACAGTGATGCCTTCTGAACGCCTTAATTCTTTGGTGAAACGATGAATATCAATCCGCAAATTGGTTTGATCCATATACTCTTTGGAAAGTCCTGTGAAATAAGATAACTTTTCGATGATTGCCAGTCGCTCATCTTTTGAGAGACGATTGCCCTTCATCAAAGCCAGTGTGTATTCGCCGGCAGCAAATTCTTCCACCTGTGCCAGCATTTTTTGTAAGTCTTGTTGTAATTCCGGGGCTAATTTCTTGTGATACCAGGCGGTGGCTGCATAGGTTGGCAGGAATAAAATAAAAGGCAGATCATTCCCCGGTGTAAACCGCGCGGTGATAAAATTTAGGATAGAGGACACCAGCATAATTCCATTTAAGTACATCCCATAGCGGGCCTGCAGAAATTCGGATAGTCCCCCAGCACGGGTTGTTCCATAACTTTCACCGATCAGGAATTTGGCAGAAGGCCAGCGATTATTACGGGTGGTCCACAAGCGAATGAACTCGCCCACCGATTCAACATCTTTCGTCAATGAATGGAATTGATCAGGTTTCTCCTTGGGAACCGTGCGGCTATAACCGGTGCTGACCGGGTCGATGAACACCAGATCCGTGTGTGTTAATAAAGTAAATTCATTGTCAATCAGTTTATATGGCGGTGGTAAAGGATTGCCGTCGTCATCAAACAAAACACGTTTGGGCCCTAACAATCCCAGATGCATCCAAACAGATGATGATCCCGGGCCACCATTAAACGAAAAGGTAACCGGTCGATCGGCAGGATCATCCACATCATTCAATGTGTAAGCAATATAGAAAATGGATGCTTTTGCTACTTCGCCACTTTCCACGTTCTCTTCTTTCAGTATTATCGTTCCAGCAGTCACTGAATAGTCCAGTTTGATGCCATCAATGGTGATGCTATGTTGCGTTTTTGAGGTAATTTCTTTCGGGGTTGTTTCTTTCGTGGTTGTTTGATTCTCTTTCTGTTCTGATGATTGTGTTTGCTCTGTCATTATTCCTCCATGGTGTGATCATTCACTTTAATTGTATCAGAGCCTATTAAACCCAATGTGAAAACCAGATTCGTTTTTTCTGGTAGGGTAAAATTAAAGGCAGAGAGTGAATTAATGAATCATTTACGGTCTATACAAGTGAAAAATCTTGAAAATGCTCCTGGCACTTATCCTTTCAATTTGCCTTTCATTCAGAAGTTGCCGAGTATTTCCTTCAACTCAGCGGTTACATTTTTTGTGGGCGAAAATGGTTCCGGAAAATCAACCCTGATAGAGACCATCGCTGCGGCAGTGGGTTCAATCGTAGTCGGCAGTGAAAATTTCCAGAAGGATAAAAGCATGGAGCCAGCCAGAAAATTAGCCGATTATCTGCAACTAACCTGGAATAAGCGCACCCATAGAGGTTTTTTTCTGAGAGCTGAGGATTTTTTTGGGTATGCCAAACGCATGGCACTGCTTCGTGCAGAAATGCAGGCGGATCTGGAGGAGGTCCGGCAGGAAACGAGGCACAGCTCTAAATTAGCTCAGGACCTGGCTGAATCTCCTTTTAAACGGGAACTATATGATATGAAACAAAACAAGTCGGATTCAATGGATTTAATTTCACATGGAGAGAGTTTCCTGCAATTGTTTCAATCCCGTTTCGTACCGAATGGCCTTTACCTGTTAGATGAACCTGAAGCACCTCTATCACCTCTACGCCAGTTGAGCTTGATCACCCTGATCAAACAAATGGTCGCTGAAAATGCGCAATTTATTATTGCCACTCATTCACCCATCCTGATGGCGTTCCCCGGCGCAGAGATCCTCAGTTTCGATGAAGTTCCAATTAAACCGGTCGCTTTCAATGACTTGCAGCATGTAGAAATCATGCGCGGCTTTCTCAATAATCCTACCGCTTATTTAAATCATTTATAATTTACCACTCAACCATTTTCCCTTTCCACTGGATTGATTTGCAAATTCACCATTTGGGTATAAAATGGGAATGTTTGGTTGTGGAGAGCATAACCATAACTGATCATAAGGGTTATTACCCTTCAAAGATATTTGTTAAATCTTTTTGAACAAGCTCCTTTAGTAAAATCCTGAATAACAGGCAGATTTTTAACGATCAGGAAGGAAAAAACGTATGAATTCGATTTCAGAAGGCGTAAAACCCAGTATTGCTTTAAAGACACGCAGCCGAAATTATTTGTTGTACATGATGATTTTCATGGGATTAGTAGCCATCATGGATCAGTATTTATCCACGATCAAAACCACCGCACTCCCCTATATTCTCGGTGAGTATAATATTTCAGCTACAAATTTTTCTTACCTTGAAGCAATTTACCTTTCATTTACCTTCCTGATTGTGTTGCTGAATGGATTAACAGATATCATCGGTCGGCGTTATTCCATCTTAATTTTAATTCTAATCATGGGCTTCGCTTCTTTTGGTGTTCTTTACTTCACCCCCAGTATTCACTGGTTCATGATTATGTACACTTTGGCAATTTTTGCAACCGTCTCCAATATGTGGACGATTCCAGTCAGTGAGGAATCCCCGGCTGAAAAACGTGCCAAGTATATTGCCATTGTATATATCATTGGTTTAATTCCCTTACAGGCTATCTTACCCCCACTCCTGATGAATACATTGGGTTTAAGCTGGAAGTGGATGTATGGCATCATGTTCATTTTCATGGTACCTATTCTAATTATGTGGGCTTTCATGAAGGAAACCAATCGCTTTCAAGTCATTCAGGCAGAGCGGAAAGCCGGCACCCGCAAGAAACATTTCTTTGGTATGGGTGTGATTAATAGAAAAGATATCCGCTATATTCTCATTTCTTCATCCATCTGGTTTTCCTGGTTGACCTATCAGTTCTTCTATTACTGGGCTGGTTACTATTTTATGACCATCAAAGGCTATACCCTGAACCAATGGTCCACCGTACTGCTGGCAACCTTAGTAGTAGCCATGATCGGTGGGTATCTGAGCGGTTACATTATGGATCGTATCGGACGAAAACCAGCCCTCATCGCTGGATGTATTGGACTTTCTGTGGTTTTGGTGTTAATGGGTTTCAGTCAGGGCTTTCTATTACCCGTAGCAACTGTATTAATGGGATTCTTCACCTCATTTACCTACACATGGATTGTTGTTTATATTCCCGAAGTGTTTCCCACGGAGCGCCGTGGTGCTTGCATGGGTTGGACGACGACTATAGCACGAGCTTCCTACGTGATTGGACCATTGTTGACCGGTTATGTGCTCAGTCTCTTTCCTACCATGGAATGGTTCTGGGTGGTTGCCGCGGTGGTGGTTCTTCTCCCGATCGGGATTATTCTCTTCCTCAATCCATCAGAGACCAATAAGCAGGAGTTGGAAGACATAGAGGTTGCCCGCACCTGAGAATATTAATTTCCCAACAAAATCTGAATTTCACACACAACGTCGATAACTGTCACTTTAGTACCAACGTCCATGGCCCGTATATTGCTCCCTGGATGGCATCCATGACTATTTTATCTGCCTGTTCTCGTAACATGCCATCCGGTTTTTGCAAATCGGTATAGAAACCTGCCATACTAAAATGACATTTGAAATCGAGGCCTGGATATTGTGTCACAAGTTTGGATCGTGCTGACTGACATATAGCATCCGGGTCGCCGGGGGGTAAATCCATTCGTAAGGTATCGATAACAAAGGTAACTCGTTGTGCTTGCTCAATCACTGAAGTGCCAACTTGATATTGCATGAATGAGCAGCCATCCCCGCTGGGGAAATCACTACCACCTCCCAGAAAAGGGGCTGATTCTTGATCGATGAATAATTGAGCACTAGGCCAGGCATTGTATGCGCGTAAAAATCTCCAATCGGGCAGACCCGGTACTGCAATACAATATTTCACCGTAGCACTCTGCGTATCATAAGCAAAATTGGTTACCGTCACCGATGCGTTATTGACCATCGCTGAAGTTCCAACGCCAGCATCCGGAGTAGTGCATGATTGATCGGTCTCACATACCTGAATCTTAGCCCATAAATGGGGGCCGCCCACACTCACAGTTTCGCCGAGCTCATTCCGGATAGACCAATACGTCGTGTAGGTTCCCGGTGTGGATGGCGCTACCAATGGCACGGCGAGACTGAGTGTTTGCCCCGGTGCAGTACTTTGAGCAAAGTTAATCAGTGCCGGACTACCAAGCGTCTCACCCTGGGGAGACGAAGATAGGACAAGTTGATAAGCAGTCGTCCAGATTAAAGACCCCGTGTTTTTAATTTCCCAGGTCTTGATGAAAGCTTGCCCTGGCGCTAAAACCGAGTTATCTGGATAATTTTCCCCCACAAAAGTTGCTGCGTCCTGAACGGAGAACCTACCATTGGCTGTATCGGTTGCAGTTTCGGTTGCTGTAAGGGTGGTCGGTAACCCTGTTGGAGTCGCAGTAACCACATGAATAGTAGCTGTAGGATCAGGTGTCGAAGTTGTCAAAGTTGCTGTTGCGGGTATTTGCGTATTAATGGGTATATCGGGTATCCGGTTACACCCTGAAAGAATGATTACTACAATCAACCACTGTATGGTTCTACGGTACCGAAGAGTCATTTTTGTCCTCCAATGATGGTGGATGGAGGGCGTCCAAAGTCGCCCTCCATCCTTTTTAATTCACGCTCCATCGCTTGATTAAGTGGTTTACGGGATGAATAATCCCTGCAGGTCACCATTCAAATCTGCCGGCAGCGAGTACGCCTGGCATCCATCTGGCTTGATCAAGACGGCTGTCGACTCGTCGGAATTATCTTTTCGCAGGCTCATGCCCAACCAGCCCGATCGGCTCCATTCAATTCCAACTGCGTTGGCATTGTCCACCACCAAATGCATGTCGCTACCATCGGGATGAACCAGATAAATACTGCTATCATCCCTGCCACGGTATGCGATCCAGTTTCCATCTGGAGAAAGCTTGGGATTTAGGAACTTCGCCGTGCCATTCTCAATGGTAAACCTCTCAGTTGTAACTCCTCCAGAAAAATCATAGGAATATACTTTCCAGGCAGCGCCGCCTGTGTAGGGCGCTGCAAAGTAGATTTGATTCCCGTCTGGGGACCAGCCAATAATGGTTTCATAGCTCAAGTCAGAGATATGGTTTATCTGGGCACCGTCTGTATTGATAACAAATACACTATTAATCGAACCTTCACCTATCCCTACATAAGCAATCTGGTTCCCATCCGGTGACCAGTGCAGGTTGAACCCGCCGGCACCAGGTAAGATTACCTCTGTCTGCGCTACCACATCTACAATGCGAATACTGTTGTCTGTGGACGAATAAGCTACCCGGCTGCCATCCGGTGAAAGTGATCCCCAATTACCATTTGGAACCACTACCTGTTTCAGACTCCCATCCAGATTGTAGACTGCAAGACCCCAGGTACCTGTATCCAGCTTTTCATAAATCAAAGCTTTTCCATTTAATAATGTTTCAGGAGCTGGTTGGAGATTTGAAAGAGAATCTCTCGTCAGACACACGTCAGGTTGGGAATCCGGATTGGCTGGCAAATCTGTGCGTGGCGTAGTCGGGGACCATTGGCCTTGCCAGGTGACCGGGTCACCAATGAGGGTCAGGTTGGAAAGAACGACCGTTAATACACCGGTTGGTAGTTGACCATAACTCAGACTTACATTGAAGGTACCATTTGTCAAGCCTCCTGGCCCACCACCACCACCGCCATTGGGCGCATATCCCAATATTTGGACGCTGGCGCTGAATACTTCTGGGCCCGTTTCAAAATGGAAGGAGTAGCCTCCTCCTGAAGTGGCTGTGATTGAGACCAGCTTGAGAGTGTGCCCGGCGAGTTGGATATCCTGATTCAAAACCCACTCCTGACCGGGTTGTGGATCGGAACCAGCATCAAAGGTGAATTCGGTGCTGGCATTGGGGTCAACCGGAGATAGTAAAACGCCTGAGAAACTGATGGTTAGCGGGTAGGTCAAGCCAGCGGCTTTGAACTGCACAGCCCAACCTGAGCCAGGATTTCCGTTTTCTACCTGATTAATTCCCTCGCTCACACCCTCCGGGTAGGAATACGAAATAATCTTCCCGGTTGCGTCCGTGATCTGCATCATGTCTGTCGGCTGAAAAGATTCGCCAGGGAGGGTTTGCGGCTGAAACTGACCAATCAGGATGTATCCATCACTCGTTTCGATGACCTTATTTACTGTCACCGGGTTCGCCTCCGGCGCAACAGATGGTCCACTGATTGAACCATCGGGCGTCAGTCTGATCTGAGGAGAGGGTGAGAGTTCGACCACCGGCATCATGGTCAGGTCAGGTGGGGCAGGTACGAAATGCAAGGAGAACTCCCAGTTTTCCGGCGTAGTTCCGGGTAAGGTGTTGAAGATACATGGAATAACAAAGTTTGCCGTATCAATTCCAGCGGGTACAGGCGCAAAGTCATTGTCAATTCGTTCAATCCGAGTCCCATCCGGCAGACGCAGGTATTCCGCTGTGGTGCAACCCATCAGATCTTCCTGATCCGGGTAGGCAGAACCCGGCACACCGAAAATGCGGTAATCGAGATAGGTCTTATCTCCGGTCAGGGTTGCTGAGGTTACTGTAATAGATATCTCGTCACGGGTGACAGTTACCGGCTCAGCCAAAACGCGAATCGATGTACTCTGGTCTACAATGCCTACACCGGGAAGGTAGCCGAAAAGTTTGGCGAATTCTGCATAGACCCGTTGCGGGCCAATCACGAGCGTGCCAACAATCATTAAAGTTAGAAAAGCAAGAGCGACAGT
>JAVEYK010000028.1:0-18124 GCA_034003505.1 Anaerolineaceae bacterium
TGTGGTTGAGACGGTTCGAACAACTGAACCGGTTAACTGTTTCTTCTCCACCAGGTATTTCAAAGCCAGTGCCATAATCTTATGAGGATCAACGAAATTTCCTCGTTCATCCATTGCCCCAATGCGATCAGCATCACCATCGGTAGCCAGCCCAAAACTTCCCAATCCCGTACTGATAGCTCCTGCCAAAGCACCCAAATTCTTGGCTATCGGCTCTGGATGGACACCACCAAAACCCGGGTTCATCTCACCGCGAACTTCGGCAACCTCCGTCCCACTACCTTGTAGAATGGATCGAATAACCCCGCGTCCTGACCCATACATTGAATCAACAACGATCCTTTGTGGATTATCTGAAATGACATCAAAGTCGATCAGATTACTGAGGTGTTCAAAATAAGGTGGAATAGGATTAAATTTCTGAATTAGTTTCAGGCTTTTTGCTTGCTGGTAATCCATCAAATTCGGTCCACGTGCCTGCGCTTCATTATCGTTCAAAAAAACTTCAACTTTACGACATTGTTCCGGTAACGCTGAACCCCCAAAAGCTGCTTTAAGTTTTATGCCGTTGTATCTGGGAGCATTATGAGAAGCTGTAATCATGATTCCGGCAATGGCATTGAAATGTTTTACAGCATAGGAAATCGCTGGAGTGGGTGCATCTGCCTGGCTCAGGAAAACGGTAAATCCATTGCCCGCTAAAACTCTTGCTACATCATTTGCATAACGATCAGACAGAAAGCGTGTATCAAACCCTACCACCATTTTCCTGGCATCGTGATCTGACCCTGGCACAGAGCCGTTCATCCAGGTTTCTGTTGCCACAGCATCCGCTATGGCCTGGGTAACCAATCGTAAATTATTAAATGTAAATGTATCCGATATTACTGCTCTCCATCCGTCAGTTCCAAAACTTATTGTCATTGATTTCTCCTTTGATTTTATTTACCATTCAGGTTCAGGTGTTGCTGAGATGATCAGACTGCGAACAATCCATCCTTCAACTTGATCTATAAATTTAATATGCACCCAGGTAGCCCCATCAACCACTTCAACCTCATCCAAAACCTGAACTGCGGTTCCATTCAGCACAGTTCTGAGAATTTTTGAAGTAAAACCTGGTTCTACCCGAATATTTGCCCCATCCCCTTCCGGGGACCTTATCTCCGCCCAAATAACCACAGGTAATGGGGTTAAGGTGATTGTAACCGTTGAAGTTGGAATAATCGTCACCTGTTCAGATGGTATGATCTGCTCCATTAACACAATGGTTTGGGTATATGTTGGGCTTGGTGATAATGGAGAATTTTTTGCTGCAGGAAGAATATCCGATATCAGTGAATTTTCCATCTCTGGTTCAACTGGCAATGTTTCCTTGACAACCATTGGTTTCAAATAGAAAGTACCGACGATTGTTAAAATTATGATCAACGTGCCCAATCCCCACCAATTTTTTAAATTAACCGGTTTGATTTTATAAGCAAATAATATTCCAACACTAAAAATAATAGCAATACCAAAATATTCAAAAAACGTGATCATGCCCGTCAGAAATTGGTCTTGTAAACCTATTCCAAAAGCAAAACCCGCTGATACGAGTGGCAAATAAAAGCTATACGCAAGAGCTACGTTGGCCACCAGTGATGCCTGACGTGGATTCCTGATGATGGTCGAAACCATAATGAGAATGCCAACAAATAATAAGAGTAATCCTGCCCAATTAAAATCAATAAAATGGTGCCAGATGTTAAATTCCCTTTCTGGAAATTGTCTGGCAATAAAACCTGAAAACCCACCCACAAGTAGAAAGCTGATGACGTTCAGCAAGAATGAAAAAAATCCAATTTTTAGAAATCTAAGGGAACCTAAATTAAACCCAAAGGCAAACCCCAAAATCGGCGACAAAATAGGCGTTATAAGAATCGCCAGGATAAATAACGGTAATTTATCCAGTAATAAGGCTAATGAAATTAATAGTAATGAAATAGCTCCTACCAGAAATGTCTCAACATTAATTTCCAGTCTATGACTTAATTGATCGAGAAAACCATAAAAACCGGTGGGACCATATTGAGACCATCTGGAATCAGCACCGCGGAATTCATTCTTCGAAACTTTGGGTTTTTTCTCGGATTGCTGGTTCATCTTCTCAAGGTTGCTACCATTCGCATCGGATTTTGAATTAATTTCAAGGCTGTCAACCCATCCCTCACTACAATATCAGAGGATATCAATGCTTCAACAGCTGTACCTTCATCGGAAAAAACGCAAATCCCAATGGCTGCTTCCTTTAGCATGCCGGAATCATTTGCGCCTTGTCCAATCGCTATTACGCCTGCTGAACCTAATTGCTGGACAAATTCTTTTTTTTGTTGGTTTTCATTCCCCTTTTTAATAATATGTGCTTCCATTCCAAGCACATCATCAATACTATTTTGTTTTACATGCGTATTCGCAGTAATGAGATGAACTTTCAAACGGTCTTGAATTTTTTTTATACTGGTGGAGACACCTGGAATTAAAACCCCATCAATCGCGAGGGTACCATTGACATCACATACCAGATATTCTAATTGATAAATACCTTGTCCAGGTATGTTCATTTCTATCATAAGGCAATTATAATACAGACTTACTACAAAGAAATCGTAGAGAAAAACAATGAAAATACAAAAAATCTCAATATTAATTTTGCTTACCCTTATGTTTACTTTTACGCTGAGTGGATGTGAACAAAACCTTTCCACTCCAGCCCAACCCACCAGCACAGATCTGGTGGTGATGACACCATTGGAATCATCCACACCCGCGCAACCTGTGGAGACTAAAATTCCTGAAAATCCAAAAAGGATTTTTATTCTTTTAACCAATTCAGATTTATATTACCCTGATCAAACTGCGCTAACCTTGCTTTCTACTACAATTTCGGAAATGGGGTATGAAGTCTTAACTGGAAACGAAACTCCGGAATCAGATCAACTCTTTGACTTTGTACTTCTTTTTTCACCATCCCCGGAAACATTTACTCATTTTCAATCAGATAACATAGGCCGTTTATTGATCGTCGAGGAAGATTCCGAAGCCCAACCTGCTAAACCTGCGACGATATTTAAAATGTCGATTGCGGATCGGACATTCATTGCAGGTTATCTTTCCGCGGTAATTTCGGACGACTGGCGGGTTGGTGGTTTATTGCCAGTTGTTGATTATCACGGGACGGGAGCTGATAAAGTTTTCCAGAATGGTGTTGAGTTCATGTGTGGTCGCTGCTCACCCATCTATGGTCCAATTGTTAACTTTCCAGTAACATCAAACTTATCCTCCCCTGAGGACAACGAAAGAACTTTGCAAGCTTTTGGAGAAATTTCTCCAAATAAAATTGATGTTGTGTATATTCCATCAGCTTATTTATTCGATGATCTTGTGATTCTGCTAAATCAATCCGGTGTAACCATTGTTAGTGATGTCGTTCCTGGTCAGGATCGAACCGAATGGGTTGATTATGCCATCATTGACAATCTGTCTGCTTTGATTTTGGAAGCAATCTCTGAACCAGAACAACAAGAACTTCTACAAACACTACCAGTTGAATATACTGTAATTTCAATCACCAATGAATTAACCCCCGGCAAAAGTGATTTTGTCAACACAATGATCAATAACTTACAAGCAGGTTTTATCTCCCCCTATCAAATCACAACAGAGTAATTATGGAAAAAATCCGTAATCAATTCATTTCATCTTGACAATAAACTGAAAGTCCTTAAAATTTGAGATATTCATAATAAAAGCAATGAAAAGGGAATATTCCTGAAAATTGACAAACAGAGATTAGTCGTTGGTGAGAAGACTATTAATCAAAACAGGATGTTTGGGCCTTGGAGCTGCAGGATGAACATAAGTAATCTTCGCCGGCAACCTGCCGTTATCAGGAAATCTGTCGTTTGCTGGCAGATGAGTGAGATACTCAGTATCTAATTGGGGTGGTACCACGGACCAGTGTTCGTCCCCTGCGAATACTGGTCATTTATTTTTAAAAATTGGAAACGAGGTATTGATATGAGCAATAAAGGTCGAGTTTTTTCCGGCGCAAGACCAACTGGTCGGCAACATTTAGGCAATTACCTGGGCGCTATGAAAAATTATGTTGCCCTGCAGGATGATTATGAATGTGTTTATTGTGTCGTTGACATTCACGCGCTAACAACCATGGAGACGACCCAGAACCTGAAAGCGAACACTCTCGACATGGTGCTGGATTGGCTAGCCGCAGGAATGAGCCCTGAAAAATCGATCATTTTTGTTCAATCGCATGTGCCCGAAGTAATGGAATTGCATACGATCTTATCGATGGTCACTCCATTGGGTAAATTAACAGATTTACCAACATTCAAAGATAAGGTGCGCGAACAACCGCACAATATTAACTACGGACTGGTAGGTTATCCGGTTCTTATGGCTGCTGATATTGCACTATACAAGGCAGACACAGTCCCAGTTGGTGTAGATCAGGCTCCTCATATTGAATTTACCAGAGAAGTGGTGCGCTCCTTTAATTATCGCTACAATTGCGATGTCCTGGTCGAGCCTCAAATGAAAGTAACCGAGTTTCCAAAGGTAATCGGCATTGATGGACAACAAAAAATGAGTAAGAGTCTGGATAATCACATTGAAATGGCCAGTACACCTGAAGAAACAAATAAGCGAGTCATGATGATGGTGACAGACCCACAGCGACAACGCAGGTCCGACCCGGGTAACCCGGATATTTGTAATGTATTCTCCTTGCACAAGGTCTTCTCCAGCCCGGATGAAGTAGAAATGATTGATCGCGAATGTCGCCTGGCAGGCATAGGTTGTGTTGACTGTAAAAAATTGCTGGCAAAAAACCTGAATACACATTTAGAACCATTCCGGGATCGAAGAGCAGAATTCGAAAAACACAGCAGCGATGTGGTTGACATGCTCAATACAGGCGCTGAAAAAGCAAGTGCAATTGCTGTGAAAACAATGCAGGAAGTACGCTCTGCAATTGGATTGCTGTAAAAACTTGATCTGGTAATGGAGGAAATTTCTCTATGCGAGCACTAATCCAACGCATAAGTCACGGCTCAGTTACGGTAAATCATAAAGTTATCGCTGGTGAAATTGGAACTGGTTTAATGATATTTCTTGGCGTCGGTCATGAAGATTCTCACGAGAAGGCTGACCAATTAGCAAAAAAAATAGCAAATTTACGTATTTTCGGAGATGCAGAAGAAAAAATGAATCTTTCCATTCTGGATGTTCGCGGACAGGCCATTGTTGTCTCACAGTTTACTTTATACGCAGATACCAAAAAGGGAAATAGACCCTCTTTCATCAAAGCCGCCAGCCCCGATATAGCCGATGAACTGGTGAATTATTTTGCAGATCAATTAAGATCTTATGGAATCCCAACGCAACAAGGCGAATTTGCAGCGCATATGATGGTGTCCCTGGTGAATGCTGGCCCGGTTACCATCTGGATCGAAAATTAGATATTATTACGCCAGATGAGTTCGTGAGCCTGGAAATTGGACGCACCAGCTTCCAGTAAGATGGAAATCTGATGCTCATGTAGTGCACCGACACCTGCGAAAATGGGTTTTTCCAATGAAGATAAATGCTGAACAGCATTCAGGGTTAAGGGAAAAATGGATTTTCCATATAATCTGCCTTGTATATACTCTTCTGAATATTTCAGCACCCCTTTTGGTGCCTGAATGCTGATCGCTGCAATTTCAGGAAATAATATTTTCTGTAACCAATCCTGATAAACATACTCAAAAGGTAGGTTGAGAATAATTGGTAATTCTCCCATGGCTGCATGCAGAATATTTGCAACCTCATCTTGATTTAGTGAGTTATCAATTCCCAATTCAATCGCCACAATATTCTCGATATTTTCAAGTGATCTCACGATAAATTCGATGTGATCTACATCGTCAGACAATACATTTACGCAGATCGGCAAAGTTGAATTTTCCCATGCTTTTCTATTCTGTTGGATAACCTTTTTTATCCCAGGATTTGGGTAACCATTATGAATTAAAAAACCACCCTGGAAAGGGATCAAATTACGATGACGCGCTGGTTTTCTTGCCTGGTAGCTGATTGGATTGGTGATAAAAAGACCAATGTCAGGAAAATTTAAGAGCCAGCGATTATCAGGAATAAATCCAGCGGTTCCAGCAGCATTCATCCATTTTCCTGGTAAGAGGAAAGCCAGATCAGACTTCATTTTTCTGCTTTCGATCAAAAATAATATTCTCTTTAACAACTGGTATATTTTTCAAAACATCGCTATTCCCATTGGCAAAGAAATAACTTTCTTCAATTTGGATAACATCAGCCACCCGGACAGGTTTCCCTGATTCTTTCGATTTCCTACGAACAAATAAAGCGTTTTGACTTTTATGACACATAGCAGCTTTGATTTTTTCTTCCAGCACCGCAGTGGTATCGATGACCCAATCTGCCGCATCATGTTTATTCAGCAGATGAGGTTTGGATGATTCTTCATAGAATGCCTGAGTTGTGTACCAATTCAGCGCAGAAAATTCCCTTTCAATGGTATCCTTCGCAACCTGATAGACTGTCAAATGGCCCGGGTGTCCATATTCTCCATTGCTGCCATGTGTAATCAAAACATCGATTTCATACTTTTTTAAATAATCCGCCAATTCCAGGCTTAATTTTTTATGATCCTTTGTAAACGAAAACAAAGCGTTTTCTTTTCCAACCAATGGATCTACATAATTCAGGAAATCTAACGAAATTCCTCCCAGTTCCTTTACGGCACATGCCAATTCTTTTGCCCTTACCTGCCCTAATTGTTCCTGGGAACAAATAGGAGGATCACCACATTCTCCACCTTCCCCACGCGTACAACACAGATAATGAACTTTCTGCCCTGCTTTGGACAGCAATGCAAATAACCCCCCACCCAGCATGGTTTCGTCATCCGGGTGAGCAAAGAACGCTAAAATATTCATGAAAACTCCAACTCATTCAGATTAAAAACTGATCCATATTGACAGGTCTGGATCAAACCTTTCCTGGTTTTTACCGAGCATAGCGAACACTGACTGGCACCCGAGCATAACATTGGACAATATAGCAAAATCTCTGCTGGAATTTTTGATCTTCGTATTACTTGCAGGGTGTTATGATGTTTCTCCAACTGATCGCGTTCTCCCTCTATCAGGACATGACCTGCCCACAGAAGGTTTTCATCCAGTGTGTCAGGAAACACTATTTCAACAGAATTTGGCAGGTTCAAATTGTTATCCTCTAGCATGTAAGCAACATTTTTTCCTTGTTTAACACTGCTCTCGATAATGGGATTGAGCCCTCCTTTTGGGACACCTAAACTGATAAACATTAAATTTTGATAGTGATGTGTTGCGGAGAAACCAGGACCAATTGGCCCTGTTGCAATCAGATGGTCACCAATTTCCCAATTTGTATTCTCTGGTTTCACAAAGAAGATATCATCCACCTGCAAGGCAAAATATATTGGTATTAAGTGATCATCCTTTTCCGGGTGATAAACAAGGATAAATTGACCCGCTTTTATGGAAAAATTGATGTCATTAAAGGATATGATTTCTTGAGCACCAAATTTTCTGATCGATGATATTTCTAATTTCAATTGTTTCACGAGGTAATTTTACATGAAAACAATCAGCTTACCTGCAAACCTGATCAGTTATTAAATCCACATTAGAATCAGACCCTACGGAAAAAGGGGGGAATGGGTAGAGTATAATTTGCTAGAGTTAATAAAAAAGGAGAAGTATTAATGAATATCGCAAGTTCGTTTCGTTTGGTAGCGACCATCCTATGGGTCGGTTCATTTGGTTTTTTAATATTCGCCATGTTGCGTTCAAGCCAGAATAAACCCATCCGAAGAAGTGGATTAACAATCGTTGTCGCTTTCTTAATATCAGTATTTTTTAGTTTGATTTCAATGGGGATGGTTTTCATCGAACCTCAGGAACGGGCAGTGGTTATTTCTGCTGTCTCTCCGAAAGGATATCGAGAACAGGCTTTACAACCTGGTTTACAATGGATCATTCCGGGTCTTGAAAATGTTAAACGCTATCCAATATCAAAACAGAGTTACACCATGTCGGTTGCACCTTCTGAAGGAGAATACGTGGGAGATGATTCTATTACAGCCCGCACCTCAGACGGCCAACAAATTTTTGTGGAAGCTTCGGTCATCTATAGTATTAATCCGACGTCTATCATAAAAGTTCACATCGAATGGCAGGATCGCTACAGTGATGGATTAGTCCGCCCTGTTACAAGATCTGTGATTAGAGACGCAGTCAGTCAATTTGGTGTCGAAGAAGTTTATTCCAGTAAACGAGAAGAATTGACATTGATGATTTCTCAGAATATGACTGAAAAATTAGAACAAAACGGATTGATCATGGATCAATTCCTGTTACGAAATATCACATTCTCGGAAGAATATGCAGCCTCTGTTGAACAGAAACAGATTGCAGAACAATTAGCCCAGCAAGCAATATTTGTTGTGGAACAGAAGAAACAGGAAGCCGAACAGGCCCGTCAAACAGCAGAGGGAGTGGCTGATGCTTCGGTCATTCGGTCCAAAGGTGAAGCAGAAGCCAGATTGATTCAGGCAGAAGCTGAAGCAAAGTCATTGTTATTGATTGCCGAAGCGGTAAGAGATCGTCCAGATTTACTGACCTATCAATATATAACGAAGTTAGCACCGAATATCCAGACGATGTTATTGCCTGCCAATTCGCCTTTCCTATTCCCATTGCCGGAGATGAACGAAAGCGGATCACAGTTACCAACAACAATCATTCCTGAGACACAACCCATACCATAGTCACTACATTAAGAACGTCCTTAGAACAACGAGGACGTTCTTTTTCAATTATTAAATTCTTCATTTACACGTATAATTGTCTTCATGAATGAAAAAAGTGCCTCGGGCAAACAAATAAGATTATCCTCACTTTCAAATTGTGCTGGCTGAGCATCGAAATTAAATGCGGAAACGCTGTCGCAAGTTTTGCGTCCTTTAGAAACGATCTTCAAAGCACAAGATTATCCTGATCTACTGGTTGGAATTAATTCTCCTGATGATGCAGCTGTCTGGAGAATCGATGAGACCAGGTCGATTGTTGTTACAACAGATTTTTTCACTCCTGTAGTAGATGAACCTTATGATTATGGTGCCATCGCTGCAGCCAACAGCCTTTCAGATATTTATGCGATGGGTGCAAATCCTTTTTTGGCATTAAATATTGCCGCTTTTCCACCTCAATTACCAGCAGAATTTTTAAGTCAAATCATTTCTGGCGCTGCTGAAAAAGCAAAAGAAGCTGGGGTTGTCATTGCCGGCGGTCATACCATTCAAGACGCAGAACCCAAATTCGGTCTGGTTGTGATCGGCATGGCTGAAACACAACAAATCCTGACGAAATCCGGAGTTCAACCAGATGACATATTAATTCTTACGAAACCTTTAGGAATGGGTGTGACGACAACAGCCAACAAAGCTGAAAAGGCAAAATTGGAGGATGTTGAAGAAGCAAAATTCTGGATGAGAAAACTGAATAAAACACCTTCAAAAATCGCAACCCAATTAAAACTGAAAGCAGCCACGGATGTGACGGGCTTTTCTTTATTAGGGCACGGCTATGAAATGGCATTTGCGTCAAATGTTGGCTTTGTGCTTGATTCAAAGCATATTCCGTTTATCAAAGGTGCCCGAACGTATGGAGAAAAGTGGTTTTTCGCTGGTGGAGCCGCAGACAATCGCCTTTACTACGAAAATTTTATCGAATTTTCAAATGATATCGACGATGTTACCAGAATGCTCTTATTTGATCCGCAAACCTCTGGAGGTCTTCTACTCGCCTGCCCTTTAGAAAAATTATCTGAATTTGAACACGAAGCAAAAATTCAAAATGTGCCCTATTGGAAAATTGGACATGCAGTGCAAGGAAATGGGATCATCGTCAAATAAAAACTACCTCTCATATCATTTGGTAGAATCATTCAGGAATAGGTATTCTTATGGATTTTGAATTTAAATCAAAACGATCACCGGTATACGGCACCAAAGGGATGGTCGCCAGTTCACAGCCTCTGGCAACAGCGGCAGGAGTTGAAATTCTCAGGCAGGGTGGAAACGCTGCCTCAGCTGCTATTGCTGTAGCAGCCGCTTTGAATGTGACTGAACCTACCTCTACTGGGCTAGGCGGTGATGTCTTTATTCTTTACTATTCTCAGGAAGATGCCCAAGTTCACGCATTAAACGGTTCAGGAAGATCACCATTTGAATTGTCTCTAGAAAAATTACACAAGGAAGGATATCAGGAACTTCCGCCTTACCACCCTTATACCATTACAGTACCCGGTGCCTGTGATGCCTGGTTCACTTTAAACGAACGCTTTGGAAATCTACACATCGGTGATATTTTATCTCCGGCAATTGGTCTGGCAGAGGAAGGTTTTCCCGTCTCTCCTCTTACTTCCTATTTCTGGCAATCCGCTTCAAAAAGACAATTGAAAAATGCCCTGAATGGTGATCAGCTACTGATTGATGGGAATGGGCCAAACCCTGGGCAATTATTTAAAAATGAAGGCCTTGCCAGAACTTATCAATTATTGGCTGAAAAAGGGAAAAACGAATTTTACAAAGGTAAAATTGCAACAGCAATTGTGGATGTGATTTCAGCTTCAGGTGGGTGTCTTACATTAAGAGATTTGGAATGTCATCACAGCGATTGGGTTACCCCCATCTCAGTCGATTTTCAAGATTCGCGAATTTGGGAATGCCCACCGAATGGTCAGGGTCTGGCTGCCTTGATTGGTTTAAATATCTTGAATCAATTAAATCTCGCTTCAACCCCCGAATTTTCCCCGCAACGATATCATTTTCAAATAGAAGCCATGCGGCTGGCCTTTTCAGATGCATGGGCTTTTATTTGCGATCCGGAATTTTCTTCTATTCCATTGGAATGGTTATTATCTGAAGAATATGCCAGGCAAAGATCCAGCCTGATCAACCCTGAGCGAGCTAATCAGGAAGTCAGACAGGGCAAACCTCCTGCGACTTCTGATACTGTTTATTTTTGTGTGGTTGATCATGCCGGGAATGCCTGTTCGTTTATTAATAGCAATTACATGGGTTTTGGCACAGGAATTGTGCCTGACGGTTTTGGGTTCTCCCTTCAAAATCGTGGGCATAATTTCTCATTAGAAGCCGGGCATCCAAATCAATTAGCACCTCATAAACGCCCTTATCACACAATCATTCCAGCGATGGCAACCAACCCCGATGATAATCGATTAATCGGTCCATTTGGTGTGATGGGTGGGTTTATGCAGCCACAAGGTCATTTACAGGTTGCCTGTCATTTGTTCCTGGATCATTTTGATCCACAAACCGCTTTAGACCTCCCCCGCTTTTGCATTATGCCTGACAGTTCAGAGATTGCCTTGGAAGAAGGTATCCCATTTAAAACCATGTCAGCTTTATCAGATATGGGGCACCATATCAAACCTGTCAGTGGTATGAATCGCGCATTATTTGGAAGAGGGCAGGTAATATTACGAGATGAGAAAAGCGTTCTATCTGCTGGAAGTGATCCCCGTGCAGATGGATGCGCAATGACTTATATATCATCATGTTAGAGATTTCTGAAAAATTGCAGGGAATTCTCGATACCCTACCCTTAAAGCCCGGTTGTTACCTGATGAAAAATAAAACCGGAAATATTATTTATGTTGGGAAAGCAATAAATTTAAGGCACAGGGTTCGTTCCTATTTCCATGGTAATGACGGGCAGCATCCACGCACACGTCAATTAGTGCAAAATATTACCGATATCGAGTGGATTGTCGTTGATTCTGAATTAGAAGCGCTTATTCTGGAAATGACCCTGATTAAGAAACATAAGCCTATTTACAATATCCGTCTGAAAGATGATAAACGCTACCCGTATATTAAAGTTCATTGGGCTGATGCTTTCCCGAAGATTACGGTAACCAGACGAATGGTGAATGATGGATCAAGATATTTTGGTCCGTATACATCCGTCTGGGCAGTCCATCAGACCCTCGATGTATTAAGAAAAATATTCCCTTACCTCACATGCGACCGGGAAATAACCGGACAGGATAAACGCGCTTGTTTATATTTTGATATCAAACTGTGCAGTGCACCCTGTATTGGGATGATCAATCAACAAAAATATCGCAGCATGATCAATGATTTATGTGAATTCCTGGATGGAAGAACCGATGAGATTGTAAATCGCATGCAACTGGAAATGAATGAAGCAGCTGAAAGCATGGCATTCGAAAAAGCTGCAACCATTCGGGACCAGATTCGCGCCATCAATCAGATTGTCGAAAAACAAAAAGTAGTCTCAACAGAAGAAAAAGACTCGGATGTCATCGCTCTGGCCAGAGAAGATGGTGAAGCTTGTGTCCAGATATTTTTCATTCGCAATGGTAAATTGATCGGTCGCGAATATTTTATCCTGGAAGGCACGGAAGAAGCACAGGACCAGGAAGTTATCAAGGAGTTTCTGAAGCAATTCTATTCAGAAGCTGCCAGTATCCCTTCTACCGTCTTACTTCCAAACGATATTGAAGAAATGAACATCATCCGTCAATGGCTAAACACCAGGCGAGGGGGAGAAAAAATTGACATTGTTGTTCCCCATGCCGGCACACCAAGAGAATTGATGAACATGGCCAAAGAGAATGCCGTGGAAACGCTGAAAGCCTTGCGCTCTCAATGGGAAGCTGACACCCATCGTCAGGCTGAAGCGCTGGCTGAACTCCAGGAAGCGTTTCAATTATCCGAACCCCCAAATCGCATCGAATGCTACGACATTTCCAACACCCAGGGAACTGCCTCCGTCGGTAGTATGGTTGTTTTCACACAGGGAGTACCTAATCGAAAGCTTTACAGAAAATTCAACATCAAAACTGTTGAAGGCCCCGACGATTTCGCCAGCATGGCAGAGGTACTAACCAGAAGATTTAAACGCTGGATCAGTGCGCAGGAAAGCCATAAAATCGGTGGCAAGGTGGATGAGTCTTTTGCCCTTTTACCGGATATTTTAATCGTAGATGGTGGCAAAGGACAACTGGGGAAAGCTGTCGAAGTTCTCGAAGAATTTAATCTGACAGGTAAATTTAAACTGGTGGGGTTGGCAAAACAGGAAGAAGAGTTATTCTTCCCACATCGCCCTGATTCCGTAAAATTACCCCGCAACTCTCAGGGTTTGTACTTAATCCAAAGGATTCGGGATGAAGCCCATCGCTTCGCAATCACCGCCCATCGCAAACGCAGATCCATCATCGGTTTAGCATCTCAATTGGATAAAGTACCTGGTATTGGTTCCCAGCGAAGGAAAGCATTACTCAACCATTTTGGTTCCATTGAGGGCATTATCAACGCCAGTGATGAAGAATTATTAAGTATTCCAGGAATTCATGCAGGCATTGTTGAAGCGATACGAAATTTCCTTGAATAAAATAATTCAGATCATATTTTTCTACATATAATTTCGAAAAACCTGGTTTTTTTCCTTTAATTGTCTGGAAATTAGATCAATTACTTATCTGTCGTATTAACATTGCGATTTTTCTTAGATGAAGAGATTTCTAGCCAGAAAAGGACTTTATCATTTTGCTCTTACAGTCCTCACCTATCGTTGAATATGACAGCACCTTTTGATGTCAACTGTGGTAACTTTACTTTGAGTGGGTTTTTAAGGACTCCTTTAATGGAAAAGAAATGACAATTATTTATCATGCTATCCTACTAAAATCTGTAAAGCTATTTCAGGACGGGTCACTGAATTCTGGATCCTAAAGTCTGAACTCTGAAGTCTGAACGCTAGCATCCGCTTATCTCTTATTTGCCTGTCTTTAATTTGCCTTTACGGGATAAAAATCTCGTGTTATAATCTGCTCTCGCCCAATAGGGCGATTTATATTGATATTTGAAAATTAAACCATTTGGTAAGGAAAAAAACAATGGACCAGATCTTAAAATCATTAGAAGCACCAGTAAACCCCAATATCCCAGACCTGCGGACAGGTGATGTAGTCAATGTGCACGTGAAAATTAAAGAAGGTGCGCGCGAGCGTATTCAAGTTTTCAAAGGTACAGTTCTCTATAAACACAATAATGGCACCAATTCAACTTTCACCGTTCGGCGTGTGGCCAGTAATGGTATTGGAGTTGAACGTACTTTCTTAACCCGTTCCCCCCGTATCGATAAAGTCGAAGTGGAAAGACACAGCCGCGTCCGCCGTGCGAAACTATATTTCTTGCGAAAACGCACTGGCAAGAGTGCACGGCTGAAACAAAAATTCAATTAATTTCTATCAAAATATGATAACATTAAAGGTGCAATCTTAAGGTTGCACCTTTTTTATGTATCATAAAAAGGAGAAGGAATGCTGCCCATCATCGGAATAACATCGGGAAAAGAACATAGTGATACGGGTCTCCAAAAAATCTGCTTAATCGACCAATATGTGCATGCCATTTTAGAGTCGGGTGGATTACCATTCATAATTCCTCCGGACATCTCCCCTCAGTCTGTTGATGCGATCATGGACCATGTTGATGGGATATTAATCACAGGAGGTGGAGATATTGAAACAAAAAGATTTAATGGTCAGGACCATCCCCGCGTGTATGGTGTGGATACCAATCGGGATAATCTCGAAATTGCAATCGTTAATGCTGCTGTATCAAATCCAAAACCCATTTTGGGAATATGCCGAGGTGTTCAAATTATGAATGTCGCCCTGGGGGGAGATTTATTCACAGATATCGAAGATCAAAAAAAGGATGCTCTTAAACACGATTGGTTTCCGGGTTACCCACGCGATCGAATATCCCATGCTGTAGAAATCAGATCGGGTTCTTTACTTAATAAAATTTTCGACATTTCATCCGTCGAGGTCAATTCTTTGCACCATCAAGCGATCAGGAATCTATCCACCGCGTTAACAGCAACTGCATTCGCACCTGATGGACTAATCGAAGCGGTTGAAATTGGTTCACACCCCTTTTTCGTAGGGGTACAATGGCATCCTGAATGGTTGTTCTCCTCTGAAACCACCCAGAAATTGTTCAAAACCTTCATTAACGCAACAATGGAATGATGGAAGAAACTATTTTCCACTTGAAAAATGCAATTGGTGTTTTTGATTCAGGGGTTGGCGGTCTGTCCGTACTGCGAGAGATCAGAAAACAGGTAACAAATTTCCCTATCATTTATTTTGGAGATCAGTTTCATGTTCCCTATGGCCCAAGAGAGTTGGAAGAAGTTAATTCATTATCTTCGGTAATAACTCAATTTCTAATCAGTTCAGGTTCAAGGATCATCGTTGTAGCATGCAATACTGCCTCTGCAGCAGCACTTTATCCGCTGCGCGAAAAATTTCCACATATTCCATTTGTCGGTATGGAACCAGCAGTAAAACCTGCAGCTGAAAATACCCATACGGGTAAAGTTGGGGTATTGGCCACCCCTGCGACGTTCCATGGCAAATTATACAATTCAGTTGTTGAAAGGTTCGCTAAAAATGTTGAGATCTATCAAAACACCTGTTCTGGTCTGGTACAGGAAATTGAAAAAGGTAATTTTCGGGGAATAGAAACCAGAAAAATTCTCGAAAATGCATTATTTCCTATGTTGGAACAAAAAATAGATGCCGTAGTTTTAGGTTGCACACATTATTCTTTTGTTATTCCATTGATTAAAGAGATTGTAGGACCTGACATCAATGTGATTGATCCAGCGCCAGCAGTAGCCCGGCAAACAGCGCGAATACTGTCTGAATGGAATAACTCTGTTGATGATTTTAATGACAATCGCATTTTTTTAATCACCAGTGGGCAAAAACAGAAATTTGAAAAATTTATCAGTCTGATTGCAATAGAGAATTCTGAAATTTTTCAGGCGAATTGGTCTCGGGATAAACGTGAAATCAACATAGTACAAAATAAAAATGATCATCCTTGAGATTTGTTATACTAAGGTTATATAAGCATTGAGGAAAATATGATTGAAATTAATTTAGATCCCTGTACCAAACTTACCACTGACGCCATCGGAAAACCTGGTCAAAGAACATTTTTTATTCAAGGAGCAACCGAAAACGAAACCATCACATTAATTTATGAAAAGATCCAACTACAATCATTGATTGTGGCAATCATAAAATTTTTTGAAAGTCTACATGAAAAATATCCTGATCTCAACCAGGAGGAGGGAAAATACTCAGAACAGAATATGGTGATCGCGCCACCAGTGGATCCATTATTCAGAATTGGGGATCTCAATTTAATCTATGATCGGGACGGGGACAAAGTGTGTCTTGTCGTCAAAGAAATAATTTTTGAACAGGAAGATCCCGCTGCTCAAATGCAGGCCGTAGAGGAAGCACGCATCGTCAATTTCTGGTGCACACGCGAACAACTCAGTCGCTTTGCCAATTGGGGGGTAGAATTAACGCAACGAGGCAGACCAATTTGCCCCTTATGTAATGAACCAATAGGACCAGAAGGACATCTATGTCCAAAAAAGAATGGACATAAAAAACACTGAATTGCCTGATTTGAAAATGAAACAGGTCATCCAGACTTTACAATTTGGCACCTTAACCCTGATTGGGCAGGCATTAAGGGGGTCTAATTCAACATTCCTGACAAAAGTATCCGATCCTCATCTGACCGTTCAGGCTATATATAAACCTTCAAAAGGCGAAAGGCCTTTATGGGATTTTCCTGATTTCACCTTAGCCCAAAGAGAAGTGTCCGCTTTTATCGTCTCAACTCTTTTAGGGTGGAATCTGGTACCACCAACTGTATTTCGTCAACAACCAGCCATTTACGGAAAGGGTTCTTTACAACTATTTATCGAACATAACCCCACCTTTCATTATCTTAATTTTCCTATCAACGATCCGGGTATCCTGATGAAAATTGCCATTTTTGATTTGATCATCAATAACGCTGATAGAAAATCAGGCCACATCATCTTTGATTCAAATCACAAACCCTGGCTGATTGACCATGGATTGTGTTTTAATTACGAATATAAACACAGAACGGTAATTTGGGACTTTGCCGGTTTGTCCATCCCCGATGATTTACTCAAAGACATTCAAAAATTTATCAAAAAATTACAATGTGGAAGGTTACACTTAGTAAGTAAATTAAATATGTTATTATCTGAATTAGAAGTGACCACAATGATCCACAGAGGACAATACTTAATAGCACAGGCTGTATTTCCATATCCGGAACCGAATCGGAGATCATACCCCTGGCCACCAATCTGATATCGGAGGAGACTATGCAACAAATATCAATTGCATTAATGGGTTTTGGAAATGTCGGGCAATCTTTTGCCAGTTTGCTTCTAAAAAAACAGCAAACGCTTATGAGAGAGCTCAACATCGATTTTATCGTGACGGGAATTTTTACGAAAAATCATGGTACAGCCATCAATTCCGGTGGTGTCAACCTGGGCAGAGCGCTTGAATTTATTGCTCAGGGGACTTCTCTGTCAAATTTATCCGAGGACAGTCGGGACTTTTCACCGGAAAGTTTTATTCATGCCAGCTCCGCTGAAATTTTCGTTGAATGTACACCTTTAAACCCCTTTGATGGAGAACCAGCACTATCTTATAACAAAATCGCTCTGAATCGCGGAAAACATGTTGTAACAGCCAACAAAGGTCCTGTTGTATATGGTTACAAAGATTTATCGAAGCTGGCTCTGGATCGTAGAAAAGGATTTTATTTTGAATCCTCCGTGATGGATGGCGCCCCCATTTTCTCCCTTTTCAGAGAAACATTACCGTTGATTGAACTTAAAGGATTTTCCGGCATTCTCAATTCCTGCACGAATTATCTTTTAGACTTGATGAACACTGGCGTAACATTTGAAGAAGCAGTAATTCAAGCCCAGAAAATTGGAATTACCGAATCAGACCCGAGTGCAGATATTGATGGTTGGGATGCTGCCGTCAAGGTGGCAGCACTCGTATCCGTCCTCATGGGAAT
>JAVEYK010000028.1:18224-38487 GCA_034003505.1 Anaerolineaceae bacterium
ATCGTTCAGTATTTCCTCTTCCTGCTTGAGATTCTTCCAGCGGACGTAAAGGCTGACCACATACCCAATAATTGATCCAAAGATCACAATATACCCGGCGATGAAATAATTTAGTGTATCGATTGTTGAGTTCATTTTTGTTCCTTTCTAATCCTGAAGGTTAAATTTCATTTCATCCACCTGGTTGGCTAATTTTCCTAAGCGAATGCGGTGCCAGACCAGGTCAACAAAAAGGATCGAAAACACGACGATACTCACCATCATGGTCTGAAACATGGAGGTGGTCATATCAAATGTTCCCACAGCTGAAGGGTCAGATCCGGCAATCACCACCGGATGAATGGTTCTGAAGATTCGGATGGAGAAAAAAGTTAACGGAACACTAAGGAACCCGATAATGGCATAGACAGCTCCAAATCTGGCACGACGTTCAGGGTCATCAATCCCTTGCCGGAGCATCAAGTAAGCAATATAAACCAGTTCCATGATCGTTGCAGTTGTCAAACGTGGATCCCATGTCCACCAGGTATTCCAGATTGGGCGGGCCCAGATGGAACCGGTCACGATATTTATTAATATGAATACAATGCCAATCTCAATGGCAGCCACCCCGACTAAATCCCATATTTTCGTCTTTTTCACCAGATATAGCAATCCAGCCACCGCTGCAAACAGGAAGGAAAGCATTCCAACCCACCCAGCAGCTACATGGAAATAGAACACTTTCTGTACCGCACCCATTACTCTTTCGGTTGGTGCATAGAAAAATACCATTCCCGTGGCACCTAATAGCGTTACCACAGATAAAATATCCAGAAATTTTAAAGTCGTTGGTTTCTTCATTTTATCCTCCAAAATTTTTTACTCTTCGACGACAGCATCAAAGACCATAAATGCAACTGCCGTAAAAATAATATCGTAAACAATTAATAAATTGAACCAGGTTTGTAGATCCTCCAACGGAAATCCATTTAATATGCCAGCTGAAGCTTTTACAGCAGCAATCAATACTGGCAAAATCACCGGGAATAATAAAATTGGTAATAAAATATCTCTGGTACGGGCCTGCATCGACATACTGGCTAATAACGTCCCAATCGCTACATATCCTTCAGAACCCAGCAAAATTACAAGAAATAGTGCCGGTGAGAGAATATTGGTATTATATAAAATGCTATAAATTGGCAGAACAATCAAAGCCACAATCAACATAAAGATCCAGTTAGCCAGACTTTTGCCAAAATATATAGCGGTTCGATCCACAGGTGCCAATAATAATCCATCCAGGCAACCACGGTCCTTCTCAACAGCCATGGATCTATTTAATCCCAGGTTACCAGCAAAGATAATGGTTACCCATAAAATTCCTGCTGTTAAGGATGAGCGGGTTTTCGGATCTAACTCCAGCGCAAAATTAAAAATAAAAATCACCAGCAAGGCAAATACCAGCATGGCGCTGATGAGTTCTTTTCCACGCAGTTCAGCGATTAAATCCTTCCAAACAACCGCAAACATAGCTTTGAGAAAGGATGTTTTATGCTGCAATGGATTTACCCCCTCCAGCATCAATTTCTTCCACAATGGATTGATAATATGCCAATAATCCATGCTGCGGAAGATCTTTTGCTAATTTTGAAGAGTGGATTTTGCCTTTGTAGAGCACATCAAACCTGGTCGCCAAATTTGCAACTCTTGGAAAATCGTGAGAGGTCATCACAACTGTTCTCCCCTTAGAGGCAATTTCCTGTAATAGAGTATCCAACATATTGGCTGCATCCTGGTCCAAACCGGTATGTGGTTCATCCAATAACAATACCTCTGGATCGTGTAGAATAGCTCTGCCAATTGCCAGTCTTTGCTGCATACCTCTGGAAAATGTGCGCACCAGATCCTTTTTTCTCTTTAGAAGACCTACTAGTTGTAAGATCTGTTCCAAATGTTCCTGAAAATCTGTCAACCCATATAAACGCCCATAAAATTTCAGGTTCTCTTCTGCACTTAAATCCCCGTAGAGGAGCGGCAGGTGTGAAACAACACCCAATTTCCTTCTCACCTGTGCTGCCTGGCCAGGCAGTAAATAACCAGCTATTTGGATCTCACCATAGTTCGGTTTTGATAAAGAGGAAAGAATTCGTAATAAAGTTGTTTTTCCAGCACCGTTAGAACCCAACAAGGCAACAAATTCTCCTTGCTGTACAGAGAAATCTAATTTACGTAAGACCTGTTTATGGCCAAAACGCTTGATTAAATTTCGTACCTCAATGATATCAGACACGCTTAATCCTCTGGATTTTGTTTCAATTTGATAAGATTGGTTAATTCATTCCTTCGATTGTAATAAGCAGCCTCAGGTATCTCACCCGATTGAAAAGCATCATCCAGTGCAATAACAGCATCTACCAGGCTTTCCAGGTCTTCTTCACTTTCTTCATCTTCATCAAAGATCTCTGTTTTTTTCAATTTCATTCTGAAATAGAAGAAGGCGAGAAGAATGGCAATTAATAATCCTGTTCCCCCAATGATCAAACTGGTGGTATCGCCGCCCTGTACAATAGCAACGTTATCTTTTACTTTTCCTGAGAGGCTCATGTTAATTGAGCTACCAGCTTCCATCGTGCCACCAGAATAAGTTTGGATGCTCATCCCTTGAATATCCCGTTGGCCGGAGAAAGCCAACTGCTCACTTGAAAATTTCACCACATCGGATGGCAACATGAAAATTGACGCATTCACCAACATGGGTAGTTCTAAATCTAAATCCAAGGACTTTTCGTAAGGGAGTTCGAATGCAAATAGAATTTGATTGGATGCATTTGCCCCAAATGACTGCATTGCTCCAAACCCATTCTCCAATTCAATAAATTCCCGACCAATCATGCCTCCTTCAAATTGAAGATTTTGTGCCCCTTGAGGTAATTTGAAGCGAATAACAGGTGTTTCTTCATCCTTCGGTATGATCACAGAATCGGTTGGGTTCTGAATAACATACATTTCCACAATCTGGAGGGTATTTTCTGCAACAAAATCAAAAAAGACATGCATGCGCTCGGCATATAACGCTGAGGAATCAACAGATGTTTTCGCAATTACGATGGGTAACGCTGCAATACCTTTATCGTCGACAACAGGCTCATGTAACACCTCGGAGGTGTGTTGAATCCCATCAATGACGGTTGATGCCTGATAAATTCTTCCCGATACGTTTTCCAATCCAGTAAATTTGTATGTCCCATCATTCTCGACGGGGGAATCCATTTGAAAGACCATTTCCATACCATCATAACCAGTGAGAGTAACAGAAATATCTTTGGGAATATTTTCAAGATTGGTTATTGTTCCAATAATTGAAAAGTCATTTACGATTTCTGGATTGGATTCATCTTCAACAGAACTGACATCTTCACTGGTTTCTGTTTGAGATTCTTCATCAAATTGAGTATTTTTGGAAAAACTTAAATACCGTACATAACTGGCAACAGCCAATTGATCATCCTGGGTTAATTTATCCGAAAATGCTGGCATCTGATCATCTATACCAGATGAAATTACTTGTAAAATATCCGATAATGATTTTTCCGCCATGGCACTGGCGCTACCTAAAGGCAGGTTCTCGTTTGTGTGACATTCGATGCAATTATCAGAAAAAACAACTTCCCCATCCTCAATTGATTTTTCAGATAAAGATAATGTAAGTGCGTATGCAGTAACATCCCACCGTTCACGGTCACTCAAGCTTTGAAATGCGGGCATAAATCGCTCAAAATTCCCTACAGTAATTACTTTGTACCAATCAAAGGGTTTTGCGTCCCGGGCCACCTTGATGTCGCCGAGCGGTGTGACAGGATTCGGTAGTTGAGCACTTTGCACGCCGTCCCCCATACCTGTTTCTCCATGGCATGCAGAGCATTTTTGTTCATAAATGACGGCCCCATTCAGAATATCAGGTTCCATCATTGGTAATACCACTGTTGGAACTGCGGTGGGGGATTGTGGTCTCGGTTCTGGTTGTGCTAAATTAGGAGGAGGGGTAACATCGGCTGCCAGAGAAACTGAGCATCCAGAAAGAAATCCTAAAAAAATGAATGCAAAAAAAATGTAATGTATTTTTTTCATGTTATTCTTTCCAAAATTCAAAGTGTGTGACCACATTTTGAACAAAATTTATCAATTTTTGAAATCGGTTTGCCACATTTTGGGCAAAAACCATCTGGTTTTGATTCTTTTGAGCGTTTTCGGGCAGCTATTAATGATTCAACATCCACATCTTTAACAATCTTTTTTGCTCCACCAGAACCTTCCGATTGATCAACCCCAATGATATCTTCAATTCTTTGTAATTGATCATTACTTTGGTCATCTCCACTGATCTCATCTAATTTTTTGATGACTTCAGCACCTTTCTGGAGTAAAAATTGACGTTGTGTTGGATAATCTTCTTCTGGAATTTTTCCTAAATTAAAATCAAAATCCAATTCCTGCAGAGCGCGCAGAATTCGTTCCCTTTCTGCTAACATGGAAGAAATGTGCATTTCTTTTTCAATAGCCGGTAAAGCCTGGGTAATTAAAACTTTATTTCTACGCTCATCGATAAAAGGTTGAAAAATAAATAACATCACAACAACTAAAATTCCTAACAACAATAATATGGATCCAATATCCATGCTTGTGCTCCTCTATTGATTTAATGCGGAATCTATCATACTGGTAATTTCACTGACCGAAATAAATGGCCCAATTTTTCTGGCGGCTAATTTTCCATTTCTATCAATAATATATGTTTCTGGCACACCACTGATTTTGAATATCTGAGATATCGCTGTGCGTAAATCGGGACCATTGGGGTATGAAATATCGAATTTCTCCAGATACCCCCTGGCTTCTGTTTCAGTGTCGACGTAGTCAACACCTAAAAAAACCACCTCTCCACTGTCTTTGTAAAATTGCCATGCTTCTTCCAATTCAGCGGCTTCTTGTTCACACGGCTTACACCACGAAGCCCAGAAATTCACGACTATGACTTTTCCTTGTAACTCTTCGGTTTTAATTGTTTCACCATCAAAGGAAGTTAGTTGAAACGGAGGCACTTTTTGCCCAACCTGAACGGGTCCTTGTTGCGCATTTCTTAAACCCCAGCCCATTAATGCTAAAAAACCTAATAAAATCGCAAAAGCAGCGATGATTACCCAACGGGGAAGCTTTTTATGATCTTTTTGCTCTTCAATGCGCGAATTTTCCATCATTTCTCCTATGATAAATCTTCTTTTTTATTCATAACCTTCAAAGCTTCTTCCATCTCTTTCAGATATTTTTCGTCGTCAATATTCGGATTTTGGACTATTTTTTCGGGCACCTTCTTGATTTTTTTCAAATTCGAATAAACCAGTACCATTCCTCCCACAAAAACCAAGGGAGGTAAAATATATACCAGCAAATTTAAACCCCGAGCCGGGGGTTGGGCAAGAACACGATCGCCATATTGATCCACAAAATATTGTTTAATCTCAGCTTTTGTCCAGCCGGCAATCATTTTTTCTTTAATTAATGCCCGCCATTGAGCACATGCCTGTGTGGGACAAACATCCAAGGGAATATTTTCACACACCGGGCAATATAATTCTTTGGCAATTGCATTTACCTGATCATCGGTTGGGAAATCATTCTGTGCAAAAACGAGATTAGGAGAACCTAGAAAAAACAAGCTGAACAATATAAAAAAGATGAACAATCTTCTTTTTTGGAATAAAGTTGTATTATTTTCAATCATTGAATTCCTTCTCAACCTTATGGTTTTGAACCTAATTTTCCTGGTTCTCTCCTCATTATTCTGGATGGAGCCAATTCTATTTCTTTCTCCGGATCTGGCCAGGCGGCAATAAACGAACCTATCACTAAAAGAATCCCACCAAACCATAACCAATTGATGAGGGGGTTATGGAAAACTTTAAATGTAGCACCTAAGGACGAGATTTGTTCCCAATTGACCAAGATGATATAGAGATCGTCTTCTATGGTGCTACGAACACCAGGAATCGTCATCGGTTGTTGGCTGTCATAATAGAAATCCCGTCTTGGATATAATTCCCCAAGATCTCTTCCATTTTTCGAAACAGTTAGCACAGCCCTGGCTACATTACGTCCATCAGCAACGTCAAATTGTGCTAAATTCTGAAAAGTGACAGTATACCCGGCTAATGTCGTGCTTTCACCCGGAGCTAACCTGCCTTGGGTTTCCGTTTGAAAGAGTTCAATACCGATAATACCTATTGCCATAAAAACAACACTCAGGTGAATAATATAACCGCCATAGCGTCTACGGTTTCTGGTCGTCAGCTTCCATAATGCTTCCAGATAATTCTCACCACTTCTTTTATGTCTGGCTTTCATCCCCCGCCAGAATTCATAAATGGTAACAAAGGCTGCCAATGAAGCTAATGTAATGCCGATTAAAGCACCGACACTGCTTATTCCAGAAATAATCATTACCACCAATAAAATAAGTGATCCCGTTGCTGGTATCCACAACGCTTTTCCCAGAGTTTTCCAGGTGGAATGGCCCCATGCGGATAAGGGCGCAATTCCCATCAACAATAATAAACCAGCAAACAGAGGACCGGTGGTGCTGGTATAGAAGGGTGGCCCGACTGTCACTTTCTGACCAGTAAATAATTCAGATATCAAAGGATAAACTGTTCCCCAAAAAACCACGACCAAAATCCCCATAAATAGTAGATTGTTGACCAAAAATAAAGATTCGCGTGATAACAAGGATGTCATTTCACCATCGGATCGAAGTTCATCCCATCGTTTAATTAAGAATGCCAGCGATATAATAAACGAAGCCCCGATGTAAATAAAGAACATTGGTCCAATTGCACTTTGAGCGAAAGCATGCACAGAAGAAAGCACACCGGAGCGAGTTAGAAATGTTCCAAATATGACCAGGGAATAAGTTAAGATCACCAGAATCATGTTCCAACGTTTAAAGAGTCCCCTCTTTTCTTGAATCATGACTGAATGTAAAAATGCTGTTCCAGACAACCAGGGCATAAATGCAGCATTTTCAACCGGGTCCCAGGCCCAATAGCCGCCCCAACCGAGAACATCATACGCCCAGCGACTTCCCAGGATTAGACCAATGGATAAAAACATCCAGGCAACTAAGGTCCACCTTCTGGTTAATCGGATCCAACGATCATCTTTTCTACCGGTGATTAATGCAGCCATTCCAAATGCAAAGGGAATGACAAATGAAACAAAACCCAGGTAAAGCATGGGAGGATGAATAACCATACCAGGGTGCCTTAATAAGGGATTTAACCCTCTGCCATCAAATGGATTGATTAACTGGCTTCCTCGTGGGCCAAACATTGCTACCAACTCACCTCCTGACGGAAGTGACCAAAATCTTACAAACGGGTTTTCGAAAGCAATAATCATAATCAGGAAAAATAGTAAAGTCACCGATGAGATGATGATCACCCACGGTAACAGATCAAGGTCCCGATCCCATTTTCTCAACGTTACAGCGCTCCCAAACGCTGACATAAGCCAGGCCCAAAAAACAAGTGAGCCGGCTTGACCACCCCATAAGGCAGTCACCTTCAAATATAATGGCATGGTACTGCTGGTGACATTGTAAACATATTGCACTTCATAATTCTGGTTAATCAGCAGTATGACGATACTAATTACAGTTATTGTTAAGAGGGGGAAGGTCAAAAGAAGTGCCAATCTGGCACTTTCAACATATTTATATAAATTTTTTCTTTCACCAATGGCTGCCGAAACGATTGCATAAATGACAACAATTAAAGTAATGACCAAAGAGCCATATCCAAGGTTTGGTAACATAAATTCTCCAGTTAGAATTCTGAGCGATCAGCTACTGGCTGATTGTTCTGGAATTGCTTCTTCGTATTTGGTGGGGCATTTCAACAATAATTCTGATGCATAAAAATTGCCATCTTCACCGATTTTGCCGGTCATAATTGCCTGTGCTTCATTCTGTAACAAATCAGGCATTACACCTTCATAAACCACGGATATACGATTTGCATCTGGATTGTTGACTGCCTGGTGCAAAACCATTGCCAAACCACCCTGAGCATCGATTTCTTTATTATCTCCGGGTACATGGGCAACCTCAAATCTTAAGATAAGATTTTCCGTATCATACTCGATGGTATCTCCTAAAACAGCACCTGAGACGCGTATATCTTTTCCTGTTATTTCTTGTTGTCGGTCAATGATCTCATCAACAGTGAGAAAATATTGCGCACCTGCTTTTGTGTTGGTGATAATTAACAGAATTATCGCAGCGACGATAAGAATTCCTCCGAAGATGAATTTTTTCTGGCTGCTTTTAGCAGGTGTCGTTATTTTATTGTCTTGCATGAAACCTCCAAGGAATCTAATTGATTTTTACAATTTTTACATACAGAGATTAATAGAGGGTTAAATTACAAAGCTAAGAAATATTACCTCAATTATCTGTGATGAAAATTATAACATTCAACCTTTTCATGTTCAGTACCAGATATATTAGAAGTCATTAATATTAGGACTTCCTGCTCCACTGTATCTGGTTTTTTGCCAGTAAATCTTCAATTTTTTTATTAAAATCACTTCTTTGCACACAATTGAATTTTCCTGCTTCCAGCTGATCAATGATTAATTTGGAAATCTGGAGGGCAGAAGACGGCTTACCAATCGCGGTTGCGTGCTCTCGTGCACTCAAAAGGTTTTCCTGTTGATTAAAAAATAAATGGCCAAAACTCTCTATAAATTCAATTGCATTTCTCGCTAAAAACCCAGCTTTCCCATCCTGAACAAAATCAGCATTGCCAGATTCTTGACCGGGAATGACATCAATTAATATCATAGGCAATCCCGACGCTAAGGATTCAGTTACGATCAATCCGCCAGCTTTTGCAATGATGAGGTCCGCAGCACGCATAAACTCCGGCATTTGATCAACAAACTCATACAAATGAACTTCATGATGCCATTCAATTCCTTTTAATTCCTCATATAATTCCTGATCCTTACCGGTTACAACAATCAATTGGAACGGAAATCCCGAATGATTTAGAATATTTAAATTCTCTTTAAAATGTTCAACGCGTTTGCTGCCAACGGCCAGCACGGTTGTCAATTCTTCATTCCATCCCAATTTTTTCCTGAGTTCTTGTTTTGAATCTTCCAACAGAAAAATTCTTGGGTTAACAGGGATTCCTATCACACACATTTTCTCAGGATCCACGCCCGCCTCGATTGCGTCTTCCCGTACAATGTCGGTCGGGACGACCAACCAATCCACTTTGTCGTTAAACCAGACCTGATGTACAGTGGCCAGGTCTGTGATCAGTGTTACCATGGGTATATTAAATTTATGCAACGATCTGACAGCAACAAAGGGAGCCTGATATAGAGGGTAAGTATTGACAATAATATCGGGCTCATATTCCTCAATCGTTTCTAAAATCACTTCAAATAATGAAACCACCAGAATACCCTCCAGAATCGTTACTGGAATAGGGGCATCGCTCAATTCATATCCAAATTTATAAAGCTCAGGCACATCCCGCACCCATTTATCATATTCACTCTGGGATTCTCTGATAAAAAAAGGTGCTTTCTTATTGTCCAATGGGTTTGCGATATCAATTTGATAGCGGTCAGGATACAATTCTTCAATCCCCGACTGAATAGCTAAAGCTGCACTGCGATGACCAAATCCAGCATCCGCGGTCAGGATCAAAATTCTCTTTTTTGAATTTTTCACTTATTACCTCATTTCTCAGATTCGAAATTCCCACTTAAGAATTGCATTAATAACGTCAGAGCATAATCAGAGGAGAGCTCTTTGTTCTCTATTCGATTTCCATCGAATACCTTTTGCCATGCCCAGGTTCCCCTTTCAGACGATAAACTAATCCAGACCAATCCAACAGGTTTTCCGGGTAACCCTCCACCAGGTCCTGCTATACCACTGATGGATAACCCGATTAGTTTTTCAAATGGAACCTCTTGTGAAAACAACTTTCTAACCCCGGTGGACATTTCCAACACTGTCTCACGGCTGACAGCCCCATAATTTTCTAAAGTTGTTGCCTGAACGCCTAACAGCAATCGCTTGGCTTCATAAGCGTAAGCACAGACACCACCGACATAATATTCGGATGAACCTGGAACATTCGTGATCCGGTGACTGACTAATCCCCCTGTGCAGGATTCAGCAACTACCAGTTTGTATTGACTTTTAACCAATAATGGACCAATTTCAACCTCTAATTTTTCCTGCATCCAATTTCTCCTTATAATTAATAAAGACTAAACTATTCCTATTATAATTTGCAAATATGGTTTAGAGAATTATGGGTATCATCTCTATCAATGGAGGCGTTTTTTTGCAGGCTTTGCTCGTTAAAAATGCCTCTAACCCCTTTCTTGAGATGTTTACAACTATACGATCTAAGGAATACACGATCTCATGATGCCATCAGCTACATTTCACTTTCCTACAGGTTTTTTATGGGGCACTTCTACTTCTGCATATCAGGTGGAAGGTAATAATTTAAATACAAACTGGTATGAATGGGAACAGATACCAAACAAGATCTTTGATAATCAAACAGCCGGAAAAGCCTGTGACTGGTGGTCAGGTAGATGGAAAGATGATTTGGACCGTGCGGTTATGACTCACCAAAACGCCCACCGCCTATCGATTGAATGGAGTCGCATTCAGCCAGAAATCAACCGCTGGGATGAAACTGCTTTGGATCATTACCGAGATATCCTCAGAGGGCTGCGCGATCGAGGTCTTTCACCAATCGTGACTCTGCACCATTTCACGGAGCCGCTATGGCTATCCGAAATAGGTGGTTGGGAAAATGATTTGATCATCTCCTATTTTGAAAAATACGTTGAAAAAGTAGTAGAAGGATTGAAAGAGTATTGCAGTATGTGGATACCGATTAATGAACCGAATGTACTGGCACACCAGGCGTTCATTGAAGGTAATTTTCCACCGGGGAAAAAAAGTTTACAATCCAGCTTTATTGCACTCTCTCATATGATCAAAGCTCATATTGCCGCTTATGCTTCCATAAAAAGAATTTCTCCTGTCAGTCGGGTTGGCACTGCGATTAATTACCGTGCTTTTTGGCCTGAAAATGAAAATAATCCTTTTGACCGCTGGATGTCTAACTTTCTTGACCATCAATTTAATGATTCATTTATGAACGCACTCAGGTATGGAAAATTAAAGTATGCGCTGAAACAAGAAAGACTTTCAGCTCCCAAAGGAAATTTTGATTTTGTTGGCGTGAATTATTATTCCGGAGATGAAGTTAAATTTAATCTTTTCAAACCTGGTCAATTATTTCATCAAAGGAAATATCCAAAATTGTCGGAAATCAGTGAGAATGGTTTTATTGCAAACGTGCCCGCAGGGTTTGATAAAGCCCTCCATTGGGCTCTAAAATTTAATTGCTCCATAATCGTCACTGAAAATGGAATCGAAGATTCCCAGGATTTATTACGACCTCAGTATTTGATTGAGCATATCCATAAAGTCTGGCGTGCAGCAAACTTGAATTATCAATTAAAAGGCTATTTTCATTGGACCCTGGTTGATAATTTTGAGTGGGAAAGAGGTTGGTCTCAAAGATTTGGTTTGTGGCGCTTAAATTTACAGGATCAAACCCGCGTCAAAACAAAAAGTGCCGATCTTTATTCTCAAATTTGTAAAACAAATTCATTATCCAGTGAGATGGTTAATAAATTTTCCCCAGTCATCTATTCAAAAATTTTTCCTAAATAGGATTACGCGATTATTTCTTTGCTGCAGGTTTAATATTTGTTCTCAGGGGCAATGAAACAGTAAAAGTTGTACCAACTCCAATCTCCGATTGAACTGATATTTGGCCTTGATGCAAGTTAATAATGTATTGAGAGATCGATAATCCTAACCCGAAACCGGACGTGTGACTACGGGTACGTGATTTTTCTCCCCGATAGAAGCGATCAAATATTTTCTGCAGGTCCTTTTTGGCAATGCCAGGCCCATTATCCTGGATTTTTACTGTTGCATTTTCATCTTCGCTGCATAACTCAACCGTTATTTTGCCGCCTTCTGGCGTGTATTGAATTGCATTTCCAAATAAGTTCAGAAAAACCTGTTTGATACGGTCACGATCACCCTGAATTTCAACCTGATCCATTTTTTCGATTGAAATCGTTAACCGCTCCGCGGCCAATGTTTGAACATGGTGAAAAACTTCACACAACAAATCATCGAGAGAAAATAGTTTGAGGTCTAACGGTATCTCCCCTGTTTCTGCCTGGGAAAGAAACAATAAGTTTCCTACTAACCTTGACAATCGGTCCACTTCATTTTCGATACTTACCAGAGACTCCAAATCATATTGTTTATATTTTTTCATCAAGCCAACTTCACCCTTGATCACCGTCAAAGGCGTCCTGAGTTCATGGCTTATATCTGTAACCAGTTGTTTTTGAGACTGAAGTATATGATCCAACCGGCTTAGTGTTTCATTAAATGCAAAAATTAATTGACCAACTTCATCGTCTTTCTGTTGATCTTCAATTGGAATCCTTCGGGAAAGGTCGTTCGTTTCGGTGATTTCTTTCGCAAATTCTGTGACAGTCATTAATGGGGCTAAGGTTTGCCTGGTCATAATCCAGCTGATGACCGCAGCCACAATTAAGGCGATAAGCAAAAGAATGACAAGCACAATTGCCAATGTTCTGAGTGTTATATCTACCAGGGTTAAGTCGATGGCCACCTGTAATATTCCCACAGGCCCGCGAGAAGTTTCAATGGGAACCGTTAGAACACGCAAACGTGTTCCTTCGATATTGCTATTCCGATAAATAATGCGGCCTTGCCTTAAACCATTGTCATCTAATGAGTTGGTGTAAATACCGGGTTTGGAAATTAATAGTTGAGATGAATTTTTCCAGATCTGGATATATTGATTTTCAACCGGCAGGAAATCAAAAATTCTTTCAGAGATGATCTGGTTTTCGGGGGTAACACTTAATCCATCAATTACTCTCTGCGCGGATAACGATAAACGTTGGTCAATCTGATCCAGCAAAATTGCATTTACCAGCCCATAGACCAATAGCCCTAAAATCGCCAGAACTCCCCCGATCAAACCCGTGAATAAATATGTCAGTTTTGATTGCAATGACATTAAGGTGTTTCGCGCATTACATATCCGACCCCTCGAACGGTATGTAATAAGCGTATTTCTCCCTTTTCTTCAATTTTTTGACGCAAATAACGGATATATACATCAAGCACGTTGCTTTCCCCACCAAAATCATAGCCCCAAACCCGATCAAAAATTACCTCTCTGGTTAATACCTGTTTGGGGTGGCGTAAGAAAAGTTCAAGTAAATCATATTCTTTGGCTGTTAAATTAATTGTACGTCCACCACGAGTTGCTTGCCGCGTGGATGTATCTAATACCAGATCTGCCATGCTTAAGGTTAATGTCCTTTCGGACTTTGTCCTGCGAAGCAAAGCTCTGATCCGTGCGGTTAATTCCTCAATTTCAAAGGGTTTGACCATGTAATCATCCACGCCGGCATCCAGCCCCATGACACGGTCACTGGTGGTATCTTTCGCTGTCAGCATGATAATCGGCACGTTATCTTCTGTCGTGCGGATTCGATCACAAAACTCCAATCCATCCATACCAGGCAACATCCAATCAAGAATAATTAAGTCGGGGTGGAATTTTTTATAAATTTCATATCCAGTCTCACCATCGAATGCATTTTCAACATTGTATCCTTCGTAAGTTAAGGTTCTTTTTAAAACTCTTACAATAGCCTGATCATCTTCAACGATTAAAATTCGTTCATTCATGATCTACCCTCCCGTAGTTATCAAAATTCCATTTATTTTAGTAGCCTAATTATAGATTATCTTTCTCAGGTAAAAAAGAAAAATTAGAATTGGTGTTTATTACCTTGTTTTCTGGGTTATTCTGCATTTTTGGATGGTTTATAATCAAACTCATGAATAATGAAGATATGCATACAGGTTTTTTAGTCGAAACGAATAGCCAATTGTTAAATATGATTTCTGATTTGAAGAATCAAGCTTTTATTGGCGTTGATACCGAATCCAATTCTCTCTTTGAATATCAGGAAAGAGTTTGTTTGCTACAATTTTCCACTCTTACCCAGGATTATTTGGTTGATACGATTAAATTAAAAGATTTGACTGCTTTGAATGAGATTTTTTCTTCGAAGAGTATTGAAAAAATTTTCCATGCTGCAGAATATGACTTAATGTGCCTGAAAAGAGATTATCAATTCGAATTTAATAATATATTTGACACAATGATTGCATCGAGAATCCTTGGGTTCCGTTCCATCGGATTGCAATCACTGCTGAAAGATTTTTTTAATGTTGAAGCTGAAAAGAAATTTCAACGGGCTAATTGGGGAAAAAGACCTTTATCGGATGAGATGCTGCGCTATGCACAATGTGATACTCATTACTTAATTCAGTTACGTGAAATCTTAAGTGAAAAATTAAAACAAGAAGATAAATGGGAATTAGCTACAGAAGACTTTAAAAGGGTAACATGTGTCGACGCATTTGTTAACAATAAAAATCATGACCATTATTGGAAAATTATTAAAGGAGCATCATTGTCACCCCTTCAGGAAACAATTCTCATTGAGATTTATTTTCTAAGAGAAAATCTTGCCCAGCAAATAAACCGTCCTCCTTTTAAAATATTTGGCAACCAGACAATTGTTGATATCGCAAAAAAAATGCCAAAAAACGAAAGTCAATTAAGAATTATTAGTGGTTTGTCCCCCAAATTAATCCACAAATATGGTGACCAGATTTTAAACACTGTTAATCTTGGAGCAAGTCGTGAGCCAAACCACAGAAAAGAAAAAATTAGACCCAATCCTGTTTATTTACAAAAATACGATGCTTTGAAAAGCTGGCGAAAGAAAAAAGGAATCGAGTTGTCAGTTGATTCTGATGTGGTTTTACCAAAAGAACACATGGAAAAATTAGCACATACAAAAAATATTTCACTGTCCGTTGTTCAGGAAATCATGCATGATATTCCATATCGATTTCGAAAATTCGGTAATGAGATATTAAAAGTTGTCGAAGGGATAGGATAAGTATGAAAATTCATTTTCTTGGAGCAGCAAGAACTGTTACTGGTTCTCAAATTCTAATCGAGGTAAACGGATCGAAAATTCTCCTGGAATGTGGTCTCTTTCAAGGCAAACGAGCCGATACCTATCAATTTAACCAAAATTTTCTTTTTTCTCCAAAAGAGGTTGATACAATGCTTTTATCGCACGCCCACATTGACCATAGTGGGAATATTCCCAACCTGGTGAAACAGGGCTATGCAAATCGGATTTACGCAACCTCAGCAACAGTGAGCCTGGCTGAGATCATGCTTAGAGATTCCGGTCACATCCAGGAATCGGATGTCCAATACGTCAATAAGAAGCGCGCTCGGCGGGGCGAACCACCGGTAGAACCCTTATACACCTATGCGGACGCTGAGATTGCATGCGAATTATTTACCCCGAAAGAATATAATCAGACCTTCGAACTTATCAATGGAGTAAAAGCAACTTTTGTTGATTCCGGTCATATTTTGGGTTCAGCATCCATCATTTTGGATATTCATGAAAATGGAGAATCGAAAAGACTGTGGTTTTCCGGTGATATCGGACGGGACAAATTACCTCTGTTAAATGACCCGACTATGCCTGAGAAGGCTGACTATATGATCATGGAATGTACATACGGGGATAAGGTGCACCGTGATCCGGTAACCGCCTTTCAGGAATTCAGAGAAGTGACGATGAAAACCATCAGCCGGGGTGGAAAAATTATCATCCCAGCGTTTGCGGTTGGCAGAACCCAGGAACTGGTTTATTTCCTCAATCAGATGCTTTCCGTTAGAGATATACCTCCCATTCCCATTTTTGTAGATAGTCCCCTGGCGATCAACGCCACTGATATTTTTAAATCCTATGCTCATTTATTTGATGAAGAAACCAAAGCATTTGTTAAACAAGGAAACCATAAAGCCCTCACCAGTCCCAATTTGTATTACACAAGATCGGTTGAAGAATCAAAGAAAATTAACGAAGTAAAAGGTCCAGCAATTATCATCTCTGCGTCGGGGATGGCCGAAGCAGGTAGAATTCTTCACCATTTACGAAATAACATTGAAAACCCGCTCAATACAATCATGATTGTCTCCTGGCAAGCACCCCATACACTCGGTAGAAGATTAGCAGAGCGGCAAAAAACAGTACGGATATTCGGCCAGCTATTCGAAAGAAGAGCTGAAATTGCTACAATTGGTGGCCTCTCAGCTCATGCGGGTCAGACTAAATTAATAGAATACGCAAAGGGAACCCGAGCCACCCTGAAAGGCTTGTACCTGGTACACGGGGAAGAAGATGCCGCACGAGCATTAATGGAAAAACTTGAAGAAAACCACGTTGCCCCGGTCTATTTCCCCGATCGTTTAGATTACGTAGAAATTTGAGATTCCTCTGCTATAATTGTGACGTTTCAAAGGAGAGATGCCGGAGTGGTTGAACGGGGCGGTCTCGAAAACCGTTGTGGCCTTTCAGGTCACCGAGGGTTCGAATCCCTCTCTCTCCGCAATAAAAAAAAAGCTGTCTGCAATCATCATCAAACAGCTTTTTTAATTTGATCTTGATCCGTTTATAAATCTTCTTGTTTTACAATGATCATTCCATCAAGAATCATTTCTAATGCCATGGTATGGCTACAACGACCTCGGCTTTGAAAAAATTCACAATCACAGGTCCATTGTCCATCATCATAGGACACCTGATGTGGGTTGTTTTCCCCGCCCACTTCAACCACTAATTTTTTTACCGAGAACCGATCTTTTTGTTGAGCATATCTCTTTGCTTTTTCAATTTTTCCGATCATTCCATAATCCATTTGAATTCAATCTCCTTTCAGGTAATTTGATCTTAAGAAATAAAAAGCACGCAAAAAAGCGTGCTTTTAAAATTCATATGTCAAAAAAACAATTGTCTTCATATAAATCTCCTGATTGATTCAATCATACGAATGTTTGAAGTAATTGTCAACTCGTTTTTGAAACAATATTGCATCTTCCCCATCAATATAATAGGATTTCCAAATTTCATGAATGAAATAACCGTTTTTCTCATATAAACGAATCGCTCGTGAATTGCTTTTTCGAACAGTCAACAAAATTTTTTCCACTTTCATTTTATTTTCACATTCCTGGAGTAACTGTTGAGCGATGCCTCTATTTTGATATTCAGGTAGAACAGCAATGGTAGTAATCCAACCTACAGAATTTCTGGTTTTAATACTGCCTGCAATAAAACCTATAAAATTATCGATAAACGTTGCTTTAAATCTTACAACCCCCGGCATTGTAAGGACACCAATCAGGTCTAACAAGGGCCAATTATCGATCGGGAAACAAATTTTTTCCAGTTGTCGCAGACTGTTCAGGTCTTTTATTGAGGCAGTCTCAATGCTGATCATAGATCAAAATGAGACCTCCCATTTTCAGGGAGGTCTGAGAAAACTATTCAGCCTTCTTATTCTTAGATACAAAATCAGACAACAAATTCGTAAACTCCATGGGGAAAATGTACTTGGTGGAGGGATTGGCAGCCATTGACTTTAAGGTTTCAAAATATTGCAAAGTCATCGTCTGAGAATCAACATCTTTGGCAACGGAAAAGATTTTATCAAGAGCGTCAGAATATCCTTCAGCGCGTAATAATTGTGCCTGTCGTTCACCTTCAGCAACCAAAATGGAGCTTTCTTTAATTCCTTGAGCCTTGAGAATCGCTGCTTGTTTTTCACCGTCTGCCACATTAATATCAGATTCTCGTTTACCAACCGATTCAGTAACCACAGCACGGCGAGTTCGCTCAGCTGTTAACTGTCTGTTCATAGCATCCTGAACATCGCGTGGAGGAGTGATTTCTCGAATTTCTACGTTTGTAACCTTCACACCCCACCGCTCGGTTACCTCATCAAGTCTGATTCTCAAGGAAGTATTAATGGTCTCCCTTTCAGAAAGCACACCATCCAGCATAATACCACCGATAACAGAACGTAGTGTTGTCGTGGCGATACCCTGTGCAGCTAACTCGAAATTTCCAACTTGCAATACAGATTGAATTGGATCAACCACTTTGTAGTACCACAGAAAATCGATATTAATCGGTGCATTATCATTTGTAATCGAAGTTTGGGCGGGAATCTCACGAACTTGTTCACGTAAATCTACACGCACAGCGCGATCAACAAATGGTATCAATATAATTAAACCAGGTCCTTTTGCTCCAATACAGCGGCCTAATCGAAATACGACCAACCGCTGGTATTCTGGAACAATTTTTATCGCTGACCATAAAAACAATAACCCAAGGACTATGATTGTCCCTATCAGGCAAGTTAATACTGAAAAATCAAACATTATTGTATCCTCCTATTTAAATTATTTAAATTCTCTACCAAAAGCACTAAACCTTCTTTCTTGATTACTTTAATTTTTTCTCCTTTTTCAATCCTCACATCACTTCTAGCACTCCACTCTTCTCCCATGACGTACGCAGTCCCATCGAGGAAGATATTCGTTCTTGCTTCACCAATCACCCCTACAATATTTGCAGGGTCAAAAACTGATTTGGTATCAATTGCTTCAATGATTTTCTTAACGATCACCCATAAGATGGGTGCATTTAATAAAATGACTACAATCGCCACGATCGGAGAGACCGCAAAGCCTCCTGAATCGGATTTGAATATCATAAACGAGCCAATATTGAGTAAAGCAATTGAGATAATTAGAAAATAATCTTTTTTCGTCTTTCGGTAGACATAAATCAATGGAAGAAATGGGATCAATATCAAGAGTGCCCAATAATGACTGGGATTGGAGATGATGCCATAACCCGCCAGGATCATTGAAAATAATCCTATAATTTCAACAACGCCCGTACCTGGGGTAAGCAAAGCCAAAACAGATAAGACAAACCCTACAACGAGGAGAACATACGCAATATTTGGATCTATGATCGGATTCATTAATGAATACCTTTCTATTCAATAATTATACATGAGAAATCCTTTAAATATCCTGGTTTAATAATCTACCCAGATAGAGAGCAGCACTTTTCCCAGTCATGATCATTTTTAATCAGCCTGAATAGAAACATGATAAAATTTCATTTATTTTCCGGAGGTAATTATGTCTGAACCCATCCTGGTCGCTGTCGCCTGGCCTTATGCGAATGCCGAAATTCATGTAGGAAATTTGACTGGGTCCTATTTGCCAGCAGATATTTTCGCTCGCTACCAGCGACTGAAAGGGCGAAAAGTTTTGATGGTTTCAGGCTCTGATTCGCATGGCACACCGATCACAGTCAGGGCAGATTCTGAAAATATCACACCCATAGAGGTGTACCATCGCTTTCATGAAGGCTTCTTAGAACTATTTCAAAGCCTGGGAATTACTTACGATGTTTTTACAAGCACACATACCGAAAATCACTTTAATGTGTCTCAGAAGATCTTTTTAGCATTGAAACAAAATGGTTTTCTTTATCAGGAAAGCCAGGAACAATGGTATTCAACTTCACAACAACGTTTTCTGCCTGATCGATATGTCGAAGGCACGTGTTACCTATGTGGTTATGAAAATGCACGCAGTGATCAATGTGATAAATGTGGAAGTTTATTAGAAGCCGGAAAATTAATCGATCCCAAAACCAAAACGGATGGTTCTACACCAGAATTACGGGAAACCACTCATTTTTTCCTGGATTTAAGTAAGCTGGAGCCTCAAATTGCTACTTTTCTCAAGGAGAGAGAAAGTTATTGGCGCCAGAATGTTCTGCGCCAATCATTAGGGCAAATCCAAGCAGACGGCTTACGTGGCCGCCCGATTACTCGTGATTTAGATTGGGGAATTCCCGTTCCTTTAGAAGGTCAGACTGGAAAATGTCTGTATGTCTGGTTCGAAGCCGTTATTGGTTATCTTTCTGCAGCCATAGAATTTGGTTTACTATCAGACAATCCTGAAGCCTGGAAAGAATGGTGGACAAATAAGTCCTCCAAATCCTATTATTTTATTGGGAAAGACAATATTCCCTTCCATGCCATCATCTGGCCAGCGGAATTGTTAGGATTGTC
>JAVEYK010000029.1:0-2197 GCA_034003505.1 Anaerolineaceae bacterium
ATGTTTAACCGCAATATCTGCTAAAAGCGGACATTCTAAAGTTATCCAGAAAATCTCAAAATTTAAAAGAATAAAGATCTTAAGAAAGGAAGAGAAACTGAGGCATCTTTATCTATAAAATTAAGGTTTTGATATGTCAAATTAAGGAGTTGCCGGTACTTTTAACAATGCACCCACAGCATAGCCTGCCAACGCGGATATTGTCCCAATTAACGCGATTTCAATTCCACTGCGGGCTGGTTTTCCCACGGTTACATGCGCTTTGTAAGCCCCAACAATAAATAAGACGAAAGCGGTCAGGATGACAGAAGCGATCATGCTCCATCCGATCGGTAAAAAAATGAAAGGGATTAACGGAACAATCGATCCAATGATGGCGGAAACACCCACAATAACGGCTGATTTAAAAGCGGAACCCCTATCCGCTGGTGTCAGCTTGTGCTCTTCGGCCATCATCACCGCGACCCATATATCCTCATTGGCAGTAATGGTGTCAACCACCTTTTCCAATAAATCTCCATGAAACCCTTTATTCTGGTAAATTTCCCGAATTTCTTCCTTCTCTAAATTTGGGACGCTTTGAATGTGCCTGTACTCACGTTCACGTTCACTTTCATAAAAATCAGCGTCAGCTAATGTGGAAGTGTAAGCAACTGCACCCATTGAAATTGATTCTGCAAAAGTAGCAGCCAACCCAGCCACCATGACCACTCTTACGTCATTGGTAGCAGCTGCAACCCCTAAAATCACACCCAGAACATTAACCAAACCATCCTGCCCACCAAGAATGACTTCGGATAAATTCCAGCTTTTTTTATGTGGGTCTTTTTGATCATGATGATATTCTTCATCAAAACTAGGATTTTTTTGACCAGATTTTTTAATAATCACTTTTCCATCCCAGGTGCCAGATTTATTTCTGTAACCTTAGTATATGTGAATTTAGGTGCCATTTCAATAATTTGGGGTGTCCTTTTTGGAAAAGGCGCCAGTTACCAAAAAATCCACTTCTCACTTTTATCCAGATGGTATACATTTAAATGAATGGTAAATATAGGATAGATAATTTTCCAGCCATTATTTTTACAAAAATGCAAGCTTACAAAAACTTGTATTTATTGTCATAAATTTGTACACTTAAAAAGTAAAAATAGGGATAGATTTAGGGAACTTTTTTTGGATATATAACATCTTTAATAAACATCTCCATTTATTCCCGGGAGATGGATTTAAATGAAGGAGAATTTAAGATGAAACGTTTATCAATCCCACTTATTTTATTACTGGTTTTCGTTGCTACCTTTGTTCCGCAATCAGTGGATAGTGTGCAAGCCTCAGCAATTCCAACGTTCAGTATCGTCAGCGTAGTAGAAGATTCACAAGTGACGATTAAAACTTACAACTTCCCGAAAGACATGGATTTTAAGGTAACCATGGGCAAATATGGTACCAAAGGAATTGGTGGCATTCTTGTTACCACCACCAATTCGGGGGAAGGTGGATCACTAACATTGACTTATGATGTGCCAACAGACTTAAAAGGTCTGGATCGGATCGCGATCCGTCTGGAAGCAACCGGTGGTGTTTACTACGCCTTTAATTGGTTCTGGAATAACACCAGTGAAGTCAGCAGTGGTGAGGTCCCGAGTGGCCCTACCTCTGGATATTCAGGCATCCCCACTTTCAGTATTGTCAGTGTTGAAGAAGATGCAAAGGTTACTATTAAGACCAATAATTTCCCAAAAAATGTAGATTTCAAAGTCCTGATGGGGAAGTATGGCACAAAAGGCATTGGCGGCACACTGGTAACAACTACCAATTCTGGTGATGGTGGAAGTCTGACATTAACCTATGACATTCCGGAAGGTTTGAAAGGACTGGATCGTGTCGCTATTCGGCTGGAAGCAACCAGCGGCGGTTATTATGCTTTCAACTGGTTCTGGAACAATGATAGCGCAGTATCAGTCACACCCACCCCGGTCACACCTGGGATTCCTGGCTACACCGGCATACCGACCTTTGTTATTACCGCAGTCACAGCAGACAATAGCGTGACGATCAAAACCAATAATTTCCCCAAAGACACTGAATTCAAAGTCTTCATGGGAAAATATGGTACAAAGGCCATTGGCGGCACACTGGTAGCCACCACGGATTCTAACGACGGAGGAACATTAACATTGACCTACGATGTTCC
>JAVEYK010000029.1:2297-38355 GCA_034003505.1 Anaerolineaceae bacterium
ACAGAGGAAATATAGTCCAATTCTACAATTTACCCTTTGATATTTTGAATACTATTCAGGCAAATCAACGATTGCCTTTTTGAATTTCGGGAATAATAGTGAAAATAATAAACCAGCAGCCAGAACTGAACCCATCAGATAATCAATAGACGTGGCATCTGTTAATAACGTTCGAATAACCTGCGTAGGCAGGTCAATCGCAATGATGGACACACCAGCTATGAATGCTAACCACCAACCTGAAACTTTCTTTGCGGATAATTGATAAATCGAAACAAATAATAAAATAACACAGATCCATTGAATGGGACTGGACCAGGCCAGAACCCAGGTTTCCAAACCACTATAAAACGGCTTATCCGGCCTGGTGAGTAACATGCGCAAATTACCCGTGCCGACTGTGAATGTATGAGTGGTTAACATCCCGGCAAAAGTCATGCTGAGGAATTGGCCCCATTTCTGCCATTTATCGACATTACGAATAAAAATCAATGTCCAGAAAAATGCCAGACCAATCATAGATATTAAGATCGGCAAAGGAAATCCATCCACAAAACTCACGTACGGGAGCATCATAAACATTCCACCGGCAGATGGAAACGCAGAAGCCAACAATCCGGTCGGGTACGTCCATTCTTTACCTTTATAGATGGAAGTAGAAATTAAAACCAGAATAACACCACCGATAAAAATGAAGCCCCTGTATATGGGGAATAGGAACGAGAATAGGAGAATACCGCTGCTATAAGCCGGTTTCTCCTGTGAAACTTGCGTCAGAGCTGTCATGACCTTTTCAATAGATGTTTGAATCACAAAAGGCGCACCGTACATCATAAACAAACCAATTACAATTGCTAAAATTGCCAGAATAAGCCGTTTTCGCTGGGAAGTATTTTCCATTTCTCTCTCCTTAAATTCATAAATGGTTGCAGCCAGTTTTCTTCATTCGTTTGTAACATATATTGTAACTATTTACATTAACTTAAAGCAATTTATGACAGATCAACCAGGTTTCTTTTATTCCAATGGTCTTAATTGAAACATTTGATTAAAAAAAATCCTGAATGCTTGTGAAGGAGAGAATTACAAATTTTCATATAAAATAAAGATTATGTCGCTCTCATACGCCAGAAGAATATTAACGAATTTGCCCTGGTTAGGCATTTTATTACTCGTGATCCTGTCGATCGCATTTTTATTACCTGTTTTACCGCATGACTTTTGGTGGTATTTGAGGCTTGGGCAGGATATCGTGCTGAATGGTAAAGTACCGCTCGTTGATACCTATAGCAGTACTGTGTACGGTCAACCTTTGACCTATCCAATGTGGTTCAGCGCTCTTATCATGATGAAACTTCATCAACTTGGTGGGTTGACATTCACCGTTCTCGCTCGTGGATTATTAATCGCCAGCTTTTACTGCCTTCTTTGGATCATTTGTATCCGCAAAGGAGCATCAGGTTGGTTGGCAACCTCATTAACGCTGGTTTGTGCGTTGACAGGTGCTAACAATTGGGCAATCCGCCCGCAGATTTTCGTCTATCCATTATTTGGTGTAGTGCTTTATTTGTTAACTTCTCCACTCGACCACAATAACAAAACGCCCAAAGAAAGCCAACCGCAGCCCAGGCGCATTTTTCTACCTGATGTGGATCAATCAAAGAAATTTCTCTGGATGATCCCGATTGCCATGCTTTGGGCAAATTTACATGGGTCAGTGATTATCCTTTTCCTGCTGATTGGGCCATATTTTTTATTTTTTCAAAGATCAAAGAAAATCCTGATTATTGTGATTCTTGCCTTCCTGGCAACATTTATTAATCCTCGTGGGCCCCTGCTTTGGATGGACACCTTGCATTTAATTCAAGCTACCGGAAATCAATTTAGCCAGGAGTGGAAACCACCCATAAATTCTGGCTGGCAAATGAATTTATTCTTTATGTGGTTTCTGGCATTCATTCCCCTGGTAAGCCTTTCGGCGCATAAACTAAGAATACATGAATGGGTTTGGTTAATTGGATTTGGATGGATGGCTCTTTCCGGAGTTCGCTATGGGATTTGGTTTCTGGCATTATTACTGATTTTCACAGCCTGGCTCATGCAAGGTTTAATCAAAACAAGAAATAGTTTGTTCCGATTTGAAATTGTCTCGATCAATATCATCATCCTGATCATACTTACCCTTTTACCACTCGCGCTCCTGCCTGGCATCCGCGAAAATTGGTGGCAGGCATCTCCGGCTGTGGTATCCAAAAACACGCCTATTGTTGCAACTGACTGGCTGAAACAACATCCTGATTTGCCCGATCCTCTTTTCAACGATTATGTCTATGGAAGTTATTTAATATATGCAATCCCTGAACGACCAGTCTGGATCGATACAAGGTTCTATCCTTACCCTGAAGAGCAATGGGATGATTATCTATCAATCTCGAATGCAGAACCTGGGTGGAGTGAACAACTATCTCAAAAACAAATTGGTACGTTAATGCTGGATAATTTATCACAAAAAAACCTGATCATAGAGTTAAATGATTCATCTCAGTATTGTGAAGTTTTCAGAGATGAAGATTCATCGATATTTTCACTATGCAATTAATAATAAAAATTCTCAAAACCCATGAATAATCATATTTTCGATGTAATTATTATCGGTGGTGGATTCGCCGGCTGTGCCCTTGCGTATCAATTCGCAAGAGCAAAAGCCAGCACTCTGCTATTGGAAAGTGGTCACTTTTGTAGTGGCACTTCGGCTGCCTGTGCTGGCCGCGCTCAAATTTTTGATAGTGATACGCCGGGTTATTTGGAAATCGTGAAGCAGGGATATTCCATGCTACCCTTATTAGGCAATGAATTAGGACTAGATCTGGAGTGGGAAACGCCCGGACATATAACGCTTTATTCATCTCAAGAACAATTGTCTGCCCAACTCAAGAAAATCAGCTGGTTAACAAATTCGGGGTTTAATGCAGCGTTTTTGGATATTGACCAGTTAAAGAAAATGGAACCCTATTTAGATGTTAATACTTGTGTCGGAGCAATACTGGCTGAAGAGGGTCATCTCAATCCATTCAAATTCTGTTGGGGGTATTTACATGCCGCTCAAGAAAATGGTGCGGTAACCCGGCACCATAGCAAAGTTAAAAACCTAATCATACAGACAAATAACATCACAGAAGTTATCACCGACACAGATAGGTATGCAGGAAAAGTAATTATTCTGGCTTTAGGAGCCTGGACCACGTCATTCCTTTCCAAATTTAATATTCGATTACCAATGTCATTCACCAAAGCAGAAGCGCTGGTCAGTGAGCCATTACCAAAAACGTTCAACCACCACATTGGCACCAGTGGCTTCTATGAATCAGTTCATGGTGAAAATAAAAGTGTGACTTTGGGGTTAGGTCAACATAAAAATGGTTGTTTGTTGATTTCGAATGCCATTCAGCCGATGAATGAAATCGAGCAATCCAGCAGCGCATGGGGTATGCCGGCTATCAACCAACAAATGATGAGATTCTTCCCAAAACTAAATAAGGTTCGCATGGTTCGCACTTGGTCAGCTCCAAGCCCGTTTGCTGAAGATTATCAACCTATTTTAGGCTGGCTACCTCAAATTGATAATCTGTATATTGCAACAGCTTTTCATTTAGCAATACCGACCATTCCATTATTTTCAGAAAAAATTGCTAATCATATTTTAGGACATAACTCAAATATGACAGCGGAATTTCTAGATCCTTATTCTCCTGCGAGATTTTTTTTATGAAGTAGTACTTGATAAATTCTCCAGTCAATCTTTACATAAATTTAGTTTGACTTATATTTAGCAGTGTGCTTTAATATCTTTGTTGTTGAAACTACGTTTCTCAAAAACAACTATTTCCAATCTTTTTGATATGAGAAAGCTACCCATAAAATGAAATTAGGAATCAATATAATTCCTGTAATGCCTATTTCCGAGATCATTGCGATCATGCAAGCAGCCGAATCTATCGGGTATGAATATTGTTTATTAGCTGATGAAGGTATGACGCCGGATGTGTGGGTAACCCTCGGTTTGGCAGCTCGTGAGACTGAAAAAATTTTTCTTGGCCCAGTCACAAATGGATACACCCGCCACCCAGCCGTCACCGCAATTGCCACTGCCACCCTGAATCAGATCAGTGACGGGCGGGCTGTATTGGTCATGGTCGCTGGTGGTTCTATTGTCATGGACACTTTCATGATCCAACGTGAAAAGCCATTGGCTGTTATGCAGGAAAGCATAGAGATATGCAGAAAACTATGGTCAGGCGCATCCATCAACTTCGCAGGGGAGATGTATTCTCTCAATAATGCTCATATGGAAGTTCCTCCACAGAATATACCCATCTGGATAGCCGCCAGAGGGAAAAAAATGTTGCAATTGGCCGGACGTTTTGCCGATGGGGTTCTGTTAATGATGAAGTCAGACATTGGCCCTGCGGTTGAACTAATCAGTCAATATGAGAATGGCCCATTAAGGATTTACATGGATCGTATCGCCTATACAGAACAAATGATAGAGGATGCCACACATCTTTTCCCCTATGTATTGAAAGACACCCCGGAAAGACAATTAACCGGTTTCCTCAACGAGGAGGAAATTATTCAACTCAAACAAGCATTGGAAACCGGAGGAACCGCTGCTGTCGCCAAATTAATCACCCCGGACATGATCAAACGCTATAAAATAGCCGGTTCACCCCAAGAATGCAGACAAACCATCCACCAACTCAAAGAAGACCATCATCTGGACATGTTCGTTTTAAATATAACCTCTGCCGGCTTAGAAAAAAATCTTCAGATGTTAACAGACATCTATTCAATAGTTAATGAATGAACAATTAATTCGATAAATAATTGATATTTTATCAAGTCTACCATTCAATGATTTAAAAATAACGACAGGATACCTGATATGACAGAACTAACCTCCAGCAATGGCACTCTAACATTTGGCAAGGGTTATCCGACTATGTTGATCAATGATCAATTACATGTGATTAATAAGCCCGCCAGTATTATTGAGCCTATAAAAGAAGGCAATATCGATTACTTTCTGGAACTGGCTCGCTGGGGAAAATCTATTGGAACGGATATGACAGCCATTCTCATCACCCACCCAGAGATTGATGAAGTAGATATCTTGCCGAAACTTGCAAAATCTATATTAAAGGAGACGGGATCACCGGTTGGGCTTGACACCAGAAATCCAGAAGCAATAGAAGCTGCCTTAATAGAAATAGCCCCCTACAAATCCATCATTTGGACTGTGACGGCTGAACAAAATGTGTTGGAATCGCTATTGCCAATAGCAAAAAAATATAAGGCTGTGGTGGCTGGAATGCCAATGGGATTGTCCGGATCAGGTGTGCCCATGACAGTACCAGACCGAATTGCAGCCGCAAATAAAATTATTGAATCCTGCCTTGAGATTGGAATTCCCCAAGAAGATATTGTGATGGATGCGATCTGTATGCCAGCCGCCTTATTACAAAAAAATTCTTATCAAGTTACGCTGGAAACGATCAATTCACTCTATAGAATGGGGATTACCACGCAGCTTGGGGTTGGCAATTCCAGCAGCAATATGCCAGACCGGCAAGCGATCGATTTTGCCTATTTATTGGGGGCATTATCCTGGGGGCTTGATTCCGCCATGATTAATCCTGGTATTAGCGGCTTAATCTCGAGCGTGAGAGCAATGGATTTCTTAACCGAACGTGATCCGGATAGCAAAAGATTTCTAAAACATTATCGATCAACCAAATCGAATTAAAAATGAAAACTTTCAAAATGAAGAGCATTGCGAGGTAGGTTTTATGCGCGTCAAAAAGATCGGCTCCAGAGGACAGACAATTAATCGCGGCAGGCAAGTTCAAATCATCCTTAATGACAAACCCGTATTTGCCTACGAAGGAGAATTAGTTTCTACTGTTTTGCAATCAGAAGGAATTCATATCTTTAATCGAAAACACAAAACGGGGAAACCCGCTGGTATTTATTGTGGCATGGGTATTTGTTATGAATGCCTGGTAAACGTCAATGGTGTGGCAAACACACGTGCCTGTCAAACTCCAATTGAAGAAGGCATGACAATCCACACAGAACCTGAGGGAAAATCATGATCGAACAGACTGAATTAATCGTCATTGGAGCCGGCCCCGGCGGTATGCAGGCGGCAATCACAGCAGCCAATGCAGGCTTGCAAGTCACTCTGATCGATGGCAATCCCCTCCCGGGTGGTCAATATTTCAAACAGATTCCTGAACACTTCTCAATGAGCGAGGATAATAGTCATCAAAAGGAAGCATTCTCATTAATTAACAACTTAAATAACCCATTAATCAAGTTCTTCTCAAAGACATTGGTGTGGGGTATCTTTCACAATCCTAAAACGAACTTATGGCAAATAACTTTACATGGTGAAAACTGCCCTGCGAGACTAGAATCACCAACGATCCTGATCGCCAGTGGGGCTTATGACCGTTCCATTCCTTTTCCCGGTTGGGATCTACCAGGCGTGATCACTGCTGGTGCGGCGCAGGTGATGATCAAAACCCAAGGTATCTTACCAGGGAAACGAGTTATCGTCTCGGGAACCGGTCCCCTGCAATTAGCGGCAGCAGCCAATCTGGTGGATGCTGGTGCTGAGGTGCTTGAAATACTGGAATGTAATCGAAACTTGTTACAAAAAGGATTTCCACATCTGACTTCAGTCTGGGGGCAGTGGAAAAGAGTGCAGGAAGGATTTCAATATGCAGGCTCGCTACTCAAAGCCAGAGTCCCTTATCGGATAAGCAGTTGTGTGATCAGCGTCACGGGGGACGAAAAAGTGGAAGAAGCCACCATTGCAAAATTGGATGCCGAAGGCTATCCAATCACAGCATCCTTTCGCAAGGTTGCTGTGGATACGGTTGTGGTTGGGTATGGTTTAACACCCAGCACCGAATTCTTCCGTTTGTTAGATCTGGATATGTCATATTCAGATGCGACTGGCGTGTATATTCCAATGAGAAATGAATTTTTCCAGACGAGTCACCCGGGTATCTACGCCATCGGTGATTGTGCGGGAATTGGAGGGGCAGGTTTAGCAATGCTCGAAGGAAAGTTAGCTGCTATACATATTGCCTTACAATCAGGTTATTTAACCGGTAATAAATTCCAATCATTATTTGCACAAATGAAAAATCGTTTAAAACGGGAACAAAATTTTGCCAAAATGCTGGAGATTGTTTTTGCTTTACCAAAAGGACTATCTACGTTGGCTGAACCTGATACCATTATTTGCCGGTGCGAACAGATTTCCCTGGCGGAGGTAAAAGCAGCGGTTTCATTTGGTGCCCAAAGTCTTACAGATATAAAAAACATCACGAGAAGCGGCATGGGTAATTGCCAGGGACGAACCTGTGGATCCATTCTCACCCAAATTTTAGCGCACGAATCGCATCGTTCACCTGCCGATGGTCATTACTTACATATCCGTCCTCCTGTTCACCCGCTCCTGTTAGAAATCGTTGAAGAAAAAGACGCCGAGGCAATCCCATGAATACAAAAAAAACGCATGATGTAATTATTGTCGGTGCCGGGGTGATCGGATGTTCCATCGCTTACCACTTAACCAAAGCTGGTTTCAATGTGGCATTGATTGAACAAAAACATGTTGGCGCAGGTGCCTCTGGCGCAAATTTCGGGATGGTTCAATCGAATGATGTCGAGATAAAGCACAGCATACCCATGGTTTTGAAGGGTTATGCAAGGTTTAATGATTTGGAAGAAGAACTGGGAATGGATATTGGGTTTCGTAGAATTGCCTCCCTGCGCTTATTAAGCTCTGAAGCCCAATGGGCGAATTCCAGAGAACGTGCCATGATTCTGCCCAAAGCAGGAATTCCTTACGAATATGTATCCCCACAAAAGGTACTGGAGATTGAGCCTGCCGTAAACCCGGATGGGTTATTTGGAGCGACCTATGCCTCTTACCAGGGTCAGGCGAATCCATTCCTTTTGATGTGGGGCTTTTTACGAAAGGCTAATCAGCAAGGTCTTTCTTTACTAACCTATCACGAGCTAAAAAACTTTATTGTCCAAAGTGGTCGGGTTATCGGTGTGGAAACAACCAGAGGCACATTTTACGCCGAGAAAATTGTATTAGCAACCGCTGCCTGGACTCGCAAATTGGGAATATTATTAGGCCAAAATTGGAATATTCACACTTTCCGTGCCTCTGCCATGGCTACTGAACGGTTTTCAGACCTGCACATCAATTCCATCGTAACCTCAGCTGACCACATCGAAGCTGAGGTCAATGGACCCGAAGACGCTGAATTAACTGTTATGGCGTTAACACAAACGCAAGAAGGCAATTTTCTGATTGCCCAGGCAGACAGGCCAGGAGAAATTCTTGATGGAAAAATAAGTCATATGGCTCCCCGTGCAATGTCAACAATCACAACCCGCTTCTTTCCAATATTAAGAAAAGCAAAAATCATTCGTACCTGGACAGCCCCCACGACCTACACAGATGATGGTATGCCGCTCCTGGGCCCAGTAAAAGACTTACCTGGTTTGATTCTGGCTGCTTCCTTTCGATCTGCTGTGGTTCATTCACCAGTCGCCGGCGAAATCGTAACTCAACTGGTGAGCCAGGGGTATTGTGATCTGCTTGATATCAGCCCATTTGCTCCAGAAAGATCTATGCAAGAAGCTGATACAGTTTACAAGGTAAAAACAACCAGACCATAAACAATCTTAATGGTTTATGATCTGGTTGTTTAAACGGACTGTACCAGGGCCTCGGTTTTCTGAGATGTTACAACCTGAATTATTTGTTAGCTGTTGAATACCGGTAAAGTTCCTCGGCTTTTTGTTGTGCCTGAATTAAAATATCCATTTCGTTAATTTTGGTCATGCTACCCTGATCGAATATGATTTCGCCGTCAACCATCACTGTTGCTACGTTTTCGCTGTTTCCGGAGTAGACCAGGCTGGCAATCGGATCATAACATGGCGTGGTGTTGGAACGCTTTAAATCAATAGCAATCATATCAGCTTTCTTTCCTTCAACCAACGAGCCTACCTCATCGCCCATATTGATGCAGCCAGCCCCTTGATCGGTAGCCATCGAGAATATTTCCCAGGCGGATAGTGCTGCGGAGTCACGATTCTGCACTTTTTGTAATAATGCTCCGGTTTTCATCACTTCAAATAAATTCTGGCTATCATTACTGGCCGCCCCATCAGTACCGAGACTGATAGGAATTCCATGCTTTGATAGTTCCACGATGGGAGCAACGCCTGAACCGAGAATCATATTCGCCAATGGGTTATATGATATTCTGGTCTGATACTTTTTGAATAATGAGATATCATCCTCGGACAATCTGATGGCATGCACACCCAGGAAATCAGTATCCAAAATGCCAACATCTTCCAGGACCCGCATGGTAGTTTTTCCATATTTCTCGTGACTGAATTGATCATCATCAATCGTTTCGAGAATGTGCATGGTGACGATCATCTTGTTTTCTATGGCATATGCAGCAATTTCTTTCAATCCAAGATCTGTCATCCCCCAAATTACGCTGGGAGCGAGCATAAAACTAATTCTCGGATGGTGCGCATACATAGCTCTTGATCTGTCAACTTCTAATAAACTCTGGAAAGCAGGTGCGGCTGAGGCAGGGCGGATAGAACTACCCGGCAACCGATCCACATCGGTCATTCCCCTGGCTAAGACACCACGAATGCCACAATCATCAAATGCTTTCAATACGTAATCAGCATAATGAGGTTTAACATGAGCATACATGAAATCCACCAGGGTAGTCACACCCGATCGAATCGACTCCATACACCCAACCATGGCAGCTAAGTATATGGCTTCTTCATCCATGTTTGGCATCAACAAACGGACTGAATTGTTCATCCACTTGATGAATGTCAGGTCTTTACCCAATCCACGCATAAACGTTTGAAACAAATGACAGTGAGTATTGATAAATCCTGGTAATAATAATTTTCCGCCCGCATCCCAAACTTTTCCCGCAGAATAATTGCTCAGGGACTCCTGTTTACCAGCAATCTTTGATATTTTTCCTTCATGAATGATAACCGTTGCGTCCTGGGTGTAGGAGTCATCATTATTTTTATTTAGAATTCTTGCATTCTTAATAATAAGATCTACTTCGTTTGTCATTATCCTGTCCATTAATTACTTTCGATAAAAGGATTCTGTGATCAAATCCTCCCTGAGCTTGCCTCCCGTGAACATACTTCCTGTGTTGTAGTTCATAAATTCATATTTCGCCACGGTGTGAATATCCTTGTCAACCACATAGAAATCCCTGTGTCCTTCTTCAAAAATATCAATAAACCGTTCACCATATCGGCGTGAAGCACTGAAAGGAGCCTCGTCAACAACCGCTAAAATTTCTTCATCCGAACAATCTACTACATATCTGACAGTAACGCCATACAATAGTGCTGTATTGACACGATCCATGGCTAATAGCTCATCCTTAATCGGCGGGGCAATCGGACAGGTTCCCATACCACTGATAATTTTCGCGATATCGAAGCCTTTCCGGTATAACCTCCAGACAGAAGCTTCCACTGTACGCGAACAAACCTGGATGGACCCGGTCAGGCTGGCAGTTTTTGTTGCCAAAATGTATACATTCTCCGGTTGGATTTTGCAAGCCTCAGCCACCATCTCCGCAACGCTTTCATCCGGAATTTCTTGTGTCTGTGCAGCAAATACTGTCTCATGATGAATATCCTGATAATGCCAGGATTGAGAAAAAATGTCATTTCTGGCAATTGCCCTGGCTGGTCCTGATCCAATCGGGTTAATGTATCCGGGAATATCCTTTCCGGGCATTTTCCATCCAGAGAATTGAGATGAAAGGGTTGCTTCTACAGGTCGATCAATATAAACATCAATGGATGGAAAATGTAGTTCTCCTAAATGAAATTGTCCAAAATCAACATGACCCATTCCGCCAATGGTAGCTTCCACCAACAATTTCCCGGCTTGAAATCCACCGGGTGCCTCGACGCCCATATCTACGACGGTAGCACCATTCTTCAAATGATGAACCTGACAATTCAGCTGTTCCGCAAATGGAAGAATTTTCTCTTTGACAATTTTGACTGCTTGTTGATTGATACTGAACATTAAACCTCCAATTCTTTTATGTAAAATATTAATGTTTGATATATGGTTTACCCATGGCTGCAGGCGAGCGGACTTTTCCAACAAAACCAACCATTGCCAACATCGCCATAATGTATGGAATCATGAGCAAAAACTGGTACGGAATACCCAGGTTCATAACCTGTATCTGCATTTGTGCTGCATCAGCAGCACCGAACAATAAACAAGCCAATAAAACACCCCATGGATTGAACTTCCCTAACACAATGGCTGAAATAGCAATCCAGCCCCTGCCGGCTGAGATATTTTCTGTAAAATAGGCTGTTTGTGTCAGTGTCAGAAACGCGCCACCCATGGATGCAAGAATTCCACTGACGACCACCGCCAGATAGCGATTGACAATCACATTCACGCCGGCGGTTTCTGCAACCTGCGGATTCTCTCCAACAGCCCGGAAATTCAACCCTGAGGTGGTATGGTAGAAGAACCAGGCAGTCAGGATGACCATCACAAACCCGGCATACACCAACCAGCTGTGGGAAAGAAATATGTCGCCAATCACCGGTATTGAGCCTAATTTCCCAAAATTAATACTTGGAAATAATATTGCAGCTGTCGTGTCGGTATCGTAGCTTATAAGGCGGAACAGGAAGCCAGTAATTCCCAGACTAAAAACGCCAATTCCCAACCCCGTCACCAATTGGCTGACGCGCAGGTGGATAGAGGTAAAAGCCAATAATAAACCCAGGAGAGCACCGGAAGCCATCCCCATTAATAAACCAATCCAGGGACTTCCGGTCATATAAGAACCATAATATCCAAAATAGGCTCCACACAGCATCATACCTTCCAAACCGAAATTATATACACCTGCTTTTTGAGCTATCAAACCACCCAGGCTTGGGAATAACAAGGGAATTGACATGCGGATTGACATCGCTAACCAGGTTACAATCGTCGTGATCCAGGCAGCATCCATTATGCTCTCCCTCCAATCACTGTTTCAGATAATTTGTTCGTCAGGTAACCGCTGGCGATGACCAAAATAATGATCAAACCCTGGATAACATTCAACAATGGGAATGGCACCCCGGCACCACGCTGCATGGCGCCCATACCCACCCGGATGACCGCAAACAACAAAGCTGCCAGAAAAATGCCAATGGGATTGTAACGCCCCATCACTGCAACCCCAATCCCATCGTAACCATAACCACCAGAAAAACCATTTACGATCTTGAATTGAGTTCCCATGATTTCAATCGCACCACCCATGCCAGCCAGACCACCGGTTGTTATCAAGGCGATGACAGTTGCCCAAACGATGTTAATCCCGGCATAAGCAGCGGCTTTCCGGTTTGCACCAACCGTACGCATTTGAAATCCAATCGGTGTGCGGTAAACCAAGTAAAAAACACCAGCAGTTACTAATAAAGAAATAATAAATCCAAGGTGTAGTGGCGTTTTCGATAAAATAATAGGCAGTTTGGCACTGTCCAAAATCGTTGACGACACATATAAATAACTATCAGGTGATTTGATTGGTCCATGAATAAGATAATCAACCAATAAAATGGCGACATAATTTAACATCATTGTGTTAATCAATTCATCTGAACCAAAAAAGATTTTCAAAACTCCAGCAATGCCTGCCCAAATTGCGCCAAAAACGATCCCCGCTAGAATACAGAGGATAACATGCAAAACCGGATTCAAACCTTGAATATACGCACCAACCAGCACAGCCCCTACAGCTCCCATCATAAGCTGCCCTTCCGCTCCTACATTAAAAAATCCTGATTTGTGTGCAATCGCAAAGCTCAAACTACAAAATAGTAGGGGCACGAAGCGGGTCAGGGTTTCTCCAAAACCATATCGGTTACCAAAAGATCCTTTTACCAGGTAAGTAATTGCTTCCCATGGGTTAATCCCTGCAAATGAGATCATAATCCCACCTATCAAAAGCGCTAAACCGATAGCAGCTATCGATATCAGTGTGGAAACAAACCCCATATTCTTACTGGCAAATCGCATTACCCGATCTTTGAAAGGTGATGAAATATTGCCTGTGGTGGATAATTCACTCATAATCTTTTCCTATATCGAACACAAAAAAAAGAGGATTCCCCCGGCAACAAGCACCGGGGGATCTTAATGGGTTAATCCCACATATATTTTTCAGTTTCCGGGGTTGCAATTTTTCCGTCAATCATATCTTGAGTTGCCTGTTCAACCGCATCTTTTACTTCTTGCGGAACAGCATCATTGAAAGGTGTCAAATACTCTACACCATCTTTAACGCCCAACTCATATACTTTGCCCCATTCCAGGTCACCATTCAGGAGGCCTTCCACAGCAATGATGATATAACGGCCACTGTCTAAAACATTACTGGTTAACACAATTTCAGGTGCCAGTGGTCCACGATCAACCGAGGAGCCAATCGCATAGGTATTATATTCTTTTGCTGCTTCAATGGCACCCACCGTTCCAATTCCACAATTAGCATAAACGATGTCTGCACCGTCTTTAATGGCTGCTGTCGCCATTTCTTTTGCTTTAACGACATCATCAAAACTTCCTGTAAAAAGATGCATGATTTCCGCGTCAGGGTTTTGTGACGTAGCACCCATATACATGGCGTTGACCATCTTGAGCGCAATCGGGGATTGTGAAACTGTCACCATTGCGATTTTGTTGGTTTCGGTCATCATACCAGCCACAACACCAGCCAGGTAAACACTTTCCCAGTTGGTTGCATCTAAAGCAATTACGTTCGGTGAATTAGCCATGTATCCAGTAACACCAAATTTAACATCCGGGAATTCAGGTGCAACTTCGTTGACGGCTTCGGTGAAATAGAGCTGATGAGCATAAATCAGATCGTAATCTTCTGCGGCATAACTACGTAATACGTCTTTCACAGTGGCATCAGGCACACTTTCCTGATAGCTAACTTCCAGGTTATATTTTTCTTTCAACATCATGAGGGATTCATAAGCAACCTGGGCATAACCGTCATCTTTAATGGTGGTGCTGAACACCATCGCTACTCGCAGTGGTTCTTCTGCAGCGGGTTCCTCAACAACAGGTTCTTCCACAGCCGGGTCCTCAACAACAGGTGCATCCACAGCAGGTTCTTCAACGACAGGTTTGTCAGCAGCTGGTCCACAGGCTGCCAACATACCAACCAACAAAACGAAAACCATTAACAAACTGAATTTCTTCATTATTTCTCCTCTTAAGTAGCTAATTGAATTGATCAACGTAAATCTTTTGCTTCACTTCTACGCCCAACCACCTCCTTTTATCGATATTGTCTATGCGAGCCAGCCATCATTAAACCAATTTCTTCCACATCTGATGTGGAGTCCGCCTGGCCAACAATTTCGCCTTCGTATATCACAAAGATTCGATCTGCCAATTTCCTGACTTCTTCCAGATCAGTGGAAATCAGCAAGACCGTGACACCATTTTCGCGAGCTTCCAATAATTTTCTGTGTACAAATTCAATCGCACCTACATCCAATCCCCAGGTAGGTTGCATCACCAGTAAAATGTGAGTTTTCTTCAAAAATTCTCTACCGACAATCACTTTTTGTTGATTGCCACCCGACAAATTTTTTACCGGGACATTAATTGATGGCGTTCTAACATCATATTCACTAATTAAATTATCAGCAAACTGATTGATGACCTTTTTTTGCAGTGAAATACCTTTCGTGAAAGGCTTCTGGTAATGTGTTTCCAGAATCGCATTTTCAGATATCTTAAAGTCCATCACCAAACCCTGGTTTCGCCGGTCTGAAGGGATGTACGATAACCCCATCTCGATTAATTGTCTGGTTGAATAATTCGTAACATCCTGACCAAACATTAAAATTTTTCCAGAAGTAGGCTTTCGCAAACCACTGATGATCTCAGCCAATTCCTTCTGACCATTCTCATCCACGCCGGCAATACCCACAATCTCACCGCGACAAACATTCAGGTTGACATTTTTTAATAGATGTCTTTGATGGTTGTGGTGATCAACGAGTGAGATGTCATCAATTACCAAAACCGTTTCGCCACATGCTTCACTTGATTTCTCATACCGGGAGGTAATTTCTCTGCCAACCATTAACCGCGATAGTTCATTTGGCGTTGTGTCCTCTTTGGTTAATGTCGTGATTAATTTACCATCACGTAAGACAGAGATACGGTTACTGATCTGCATGACTTCTTTTAATTTATGGGATATAAAAATAATTGTTGTGCCTTTTTGGTTCAGATCCAAAAGCATCTTAAATAATTCCTGGCTTTCCTGAGGTGTTAACACCGAAGTGGGTTCATCCAGAATTAAAAGCTCAGCCCCTTTATACAAAGCTTTGAGAATTTCTATTTTTTGTTGCATTCCTACACTGATTTCTTCAACCAATAAATCCAGATCCACGGTGATACCAAATTTTTCAGCAACTTTGAGAATCTCCTGACGGAAATATTCCTTTTCCAGTTTGGGAGGGTTGGGTGAAGATTGACCCAAAATTAAATTTTCAAGCACAGTAAAATTCGGTATCAGCATGAAGTGTTGGTGTATCATCCCAATTCCATGTTTGATCGCATTTTTCGGTGTATTCTGAGTATATTTTTCACCCTCGAAATAAATTTCACCACTATCCTGATGGTAAAGCCCATACAGGATGTTCATCAGTGTGGATTTTCCTGCACCATTTTCCCCCAACAATGCATGGATTTGACCTTTATAAATATCCAGACTTACATCATCCAACGCCAATACACCTGGAAATGATTTGCGAATGTTTCTAAAAGATAAATAGAATTCCTCTGCCATATTTTCTGTGCTCCACTATATAAAAATCTTGAATCAAAAAACAAAAGCCTTAATAGAAACAACCTGATTTGTAAAAGGGAGGAAACTCTGATCAATAATTGTAAAAAAATTAAATCATTGGAATTTTTGTAGTTATATATTTAGAATTGAAAATTAGTCTTGGAAAGGATTAAGTATTACTAAAACATTAAAGCACAATACGCCAGTAAAGTCAATCTTAGTTTACATCAAAAATAATAAAGATAACTGACACTTGACATCCATCATTCGTTTCTGATGACACCTTTTTTATTAATCTGAGAAATCTTCCTGAACTCATATCCCTCAGATGATAAAACCGGAATGATTATATCAAGAATATCAATCAGCCACTCTGTTCTATCGTGCAGAGCAATGATGGCACCTGGTATTGCCTGGGTAAGAATACGCCCCACAACGGATTTTGCATCGGGACCTTCCCAATCACGCACACTATAACTCCACAGCACAATATCAAAACCTCTTGCGAGAAATGCGGTTTCTACATCCTTTGTCAGCAATCCTGCTGGCGGACGCAGGAGTGTCGGAAGGAATCCCAGTTCCTTCTCGATAATCGCCTGGGTTAATGCAACTTCGCGAATACATTCATCGATAGGTATTTTGTCAAATTCCGGATGATGATAGGAATGATTGCCAATGTCGTGTCCGGCAGCCTGTACCCTGCGCGCGCAATCAGCTTCATTTTCCAACCGTTTACCTTCCATAAAGAAAGTTGCCGGTACTTGATAAAAGTCCAAAGCGCTTAATAATCGATCGGTGGCAGGGGGGTTGGGTGACCCATCAAAGCTTAAATAAAATGATTTATTGTTCATTTTTGGTTGATCCATGGTTCTCTGTTCCTTCATATAACTCGATTAGCTCTTCTCGCCTAAACTGAACTCAACTCATTCATCGCCAGTAAGCATTCTCTTCATTCATTATATGACGAGCGACAAATCAATGCACTCCCCTGTTAAAGCTGCCGTTATTTGTAGTTCAGGTTTTAATTTTCGCAGACGAGTCCGGACTAATTGGAAATGGTGAAAATCCCAGAAATCATTAAATTCCCGTCCTAATTCGCGTAAATGTGTAACGACCAATTTTTTGGTTTTAAATTGGCTAAAAAATGAGCAGAAACCATTCAGTTGTGGTGGCTGCTCCTCGCGGGCAGCAGCTTTCCCCAACCATAGGTGCGCTATCACCCCATCCAGGTCACCAAAATCTGGTAGCAGCGAAAAGTCATATCGGCGGGTATCACCCGGGAAAAGCCAGCGCTTCTGAGAAAATTCTGCCAGGTAACCCATTGCGGGTACGCCACTTTCTCCATGCATGTGTAAGCCATCAAATGGCGTAATAGTAAGATTAGCTATGCGCAATGGAAGATGTGCCCGGGGAATGATAATTTTTTCTGCTGACAGATTAGCAGCATGCATTATTTTTTCTACCATGAATTCAGGAATTACCCATTGAACGGGTAATTGTGATAAGGCAGATATCAGGTTTAAATCAAGATGATCGGCATGCACATGTGTCAATATGATCAATTGTAAATACTGAAGATCTTTTGCGAAATCTGGCTGAGCTCCACCCCCAATGCGTGTGAAAAGCGAATATGGATCAATCGCCCACTTCACTCCATCCGTATTGAGCAGGTAATTGGCTGCATAAGTCAACCAGAGTTTGTCACCCTGGTCAGAAGCCCAATCCCGAACCAAAAGATCCCATTTTTTTGGATACTCCTCAATAGCCACAGCTCGTTGGGTTGCTAAATCAGCCATAAACCAAAAAAATTGTCAATCCGGATAGAAACGCTGAATAAAAGCTTCCACTTCACTGACAGAACGATTGAAGACTCCCACACGCTCAACTTTCATACTGGTGGCTGCGGCAGCCCATTTACCGGCTTCACGCGGTGGTAAACTGATCCGTTTGGCAACGTACGACCCCATACAGGTATCGCCTCTGCCACTTCTCCCAGCCATACTGGCAGCATGGAAATCAAAATGATGATATTTACCTTCTGCGTAGATCAGCACGCCTTCCGAGTGGGTTAATACAATTTCCTTTACTCCCATACTGGCATAAAAAGCTGCTGCCCGTTCAATATCTTTTTCACCAGTCAAATATTCTGCTTCCATTGCATCCGATTTTAATATATCCAGATTCTCTAATACTGCTGCCATCTCTGGCCAGGGCTCATATACGAGTGTTCCCGCTCTCAGAACACGCACAAAACCCTGCACATCCACCGCCAGAAGGGCATCTGTCCTTTCCCTTAAAATCGAGAAAAATTCCGGTTCTACCTCTCCCCTCAAACTGGGACTGACAGCAATCGCTTTCGTGAGAAACCCCTGAAGATAATCAGGAAGAATTGTGCCGGCAGTTGATTTTACATACAGGTTGCGCTTGTCCACATCCCGTGTCTTATATTCCAACGTCATGACAGTAGACAAATCGGAGTAAAACGGATAACAATCAATGCCCGCAGCGCGAATTGCTTCGACTACATGCTGGTCTTCCCGGGCGAGACGCGTAATGACTGCTGCATTTATTCCCAACCGGGCACCTACATTGGCAGCATAATTCATCCCGCCTCCGTCTACATCTCTTGTGCCATCCAGGGTGATGATTGTGTCTTTGGTGTAGTTACCAGCATAGATCACATCGTAAGTTTTTTTTGAATTTGACATGACGATCACCTTTAAAAAATGTTCAGAAACGAAAGTAAACTGCTACTGATCAACCAATAAAATCCAGCAGCCAATAGAGCTGTTATCGGGATGGTGATGACCCAGGCAACTAATATTTCACCAGCTACCCCCCACCTCACCTTGCTGAGTCGTTCGGCAGCACCAACCCCCATAATGGCAGAACTTACTACCTGCGTCGTACTCACCGGAACGCCAATTAATGAGGCAGCCAGGATCACGGCTGCGGAAGTAGCCTGGGAAGCAAATCCATGAACCGGGCGAATTTTATAAAATTTCGATCCCAAGGTTTTGATCAGTTGCCAACCTCCAATGGAGGTTCCAATGGCAATTGCTCCGGCAGAAGCAACAATTACCCAAAAGGGAATCCCAAAGGTAGTTATCTGCCCTGCAATTAATAAACCAAGTGCAATGACACCCATAGTTTTTTGAGCATCATTCGCACCGTGGCTCAGTGCTAATCCGATCGAGGTAATGATCTGTAAGCGTTTAAAAACTCCATTAATTTTTGGAGAAGCTTTCCATGATAATAAGTAAATGATATTTGCCATTAACATGCCAGCCAATAAACCGATAATTGGAGACACGAACAGACTGATGAGTACCTTGGTGATACCTGCCATCTGAATAGCTTGAAAACCAGCGCCAACCGCAACAGAACCTACGATCCCACCAATGAGGGCATGAGATGAACTACTGGGAAGACCTAAGAGCCAGGTAACAATATTCCAAATGATAGCACTGGCCAACGCAGCGATAATAATATTGAGATTAAGAAATTTCGATTCAACGATTTCATTTCCAATGGTATTTGCCAGGGCAACCCCAAAAACAAAAGGGCCTGCAAATTCTGCAACAGCAGTCATTAGCAAAGCTGCTCGTGGATTAATGGCTCTGGAAGAAATCATCGTAGCAACAATATTGCTCGAATCACGAACCCCATTTAGAAAGTCAAAAATCAGCGCCAGTCCGATTAATATGATGAGTGCAATTGTCATAAAGGATTCTTAGGTTGTTTTTACAATGATATCTGCCAGAACATTGGCAGCTTCATCACCGCGATCGGCAGCATTGCTCAGGTGGCGGTATACTTCACGATATTTCATCATCTTAACCAACATCTTGACATCTTCAGTCTCCTGGAACATATCTGCCAGGGCTTCCCGATAGACTGTTTCCACCCGATTTTCGAGGGCTTTTGCGCGTTGGGCATGTTCAGCTGCAACGCCTGGATGATCCTGAATGCATTCGACTGCCTTAAGTATTTCAAAAGAAGCATCTCTGAGCAGGGAACAAATTCGAACCATGAATTCAGTCGGTTCAACCTTAAAAATAACAATTTCAGTCATAGTGCTATAGGCATAATCCAATACGTCGTCAACCGCGCGGGAAAGAGCGAAAATATCCTCCCGATCAAAAGGTGTGATAAAAGTACGGTTCAGTTCATCTATGAGAATGCGGCGGGATTCATCTGCTTCTTTTTCCTTCGCTGTCAGTTGATCAGCGAGCATTTCATCTGGACGTGATAAATATTTTTTTAAAATATCCATTCCCTCGAGAGTATAGGATGCTTGTTCATGGATTAGTCGGATAAAAACATTGCGTCGTTTCCTAAATATTTTTAACACTTATCCTCCAATAAATTTATAGTTTTGATAGTATGCCAAATTTTGCAAGATGTTTCAGACCTTGTGCCAAATTTTCCTGAGACAAAGTTGGGCTGACTTCCATCGTAAGGTGCGCCGTTACAGGGATATATGGAGCAATCATTTCATAATCAACATCACCACTCCCGGGCATCTGGTGATCATTTATACCCCTGACATCGTGTAAGTGAACACCTATTATACGTGTTCCATATCTTTTAAGCCAATCCTCATGGTCGCCAAATCCAAGTTCGCTCAACACCTGTGCGTGACCCACATCATATTGAAATCCATACCAATCTTCATCACAAAGATCCAGAAATGATTGCATTTCGTCAATTAGCGGAATATCATAAAAATGCAACCGGTTTTCCAATCCAATCTCAATGCCTGTAGGTCTGACAAATTCAATGAGCTCTGAAAGACTCTTCAAGACTTGATCGACATGCGGAGGGGCTGCCTTTTTCCGAAAGGTAATCATCTCTGATTTAAGCGCTTCATATTCAGGGCTGCCTTTGAGACCATTTTCATACATTTTCTTTAATTCAGCTTCCGGCCCGTAATCACACAGGATCATGCCGGGATGTATCACCACCGACCTGGCTCCCAGGTTGACTGCGGTCTCAATTGTTTGTTTGGTAATATCCAATCCTTTGATGCGTTTCTTCTCATCAAGTGATGAAATCAGAAAATCATTTAGTTTAAATTCGTCACTGGAGAAGACAGCAGGGCAAGGATCGTGCACAGTGGAAATATAGAATTGATTCACATCCCATTGTTGGAATAAATCGGGATTAACGCGATGATTGAGTTCAAAACGAGGAAATCCAGCCTTTCTTCCAATTTTGAATGTCTGATTAAAAGGTATTTTTTGGTCCACATGCCACATGGTCGAAAGGGCAACATCATAAAGCTCAGTCGCTTTCGTTAAATCACGGGGAGAAAAAGTGGAAACAGAAACACGATCAGGGTAATATTCAAGCAGTTGACTTAATTTTGAGATGCGAAAATCAGGCTGCATGGTAAGCCTATCGGTCTCATCCGGATCATCATCTTCCATCGCAATCGGGTCTTGCGAATATCCATTGGCATTGATGATGGTAATTTCTGAAAATCCAGCCTGCCTACCCCCCACGACATCACGCGAGATGATATCGCCAACATAAGCACACTCTTCTGGTAAAACGCCCAACATTCTGGCACATTCCAAAAAAAGTGATGGATGAGGTTTCCGTCTTCCAAAAACAGTCGAAAGGATGATGCACCCAAATCGATTGGTGATGCCGTTCTCTGCTAATAATTGTGGAACTTCCACTGAGGAAGTTGTGTTACTGATAATACCCAACAGATAACCACGTTGCGACAACGTTTTGATGGTTTCCACAGCATCCGGGAGTATGGTTTTGACACGGGCTTCGCGCCAAAGTTGATTGAATACGATTGCATTTTCGCGAACAAATTCAACCGGATGTTCTGGCAGCATAAAAGTTGACCACAAATCGGCTTCCTTCATCTCCACCATTGTTTTCCGCGACCAAATTCTATATTCTTTTTCTCGGGCGGATAACTTTTTGGTAAGAGCATCCGGAGAGCCATTTTCACCAATTAAGTTTTGGATTTTAATAATGTTATCTATTTCACGTTCCTGTTTGTCATGAGCAACTCGTAGCGTTCCGCCCACATCAAAACAGATCGCCTTTATTGATGTTTTCATATTGTTCCAATCAAATTTATTTTTCTAAAAACGGTACATTTAATAGATCGCTAAACTGATCAATATAAAAATCAGCGATCGCACCTTCATCAAAATTGAATGCAATCGTTTTCATTCCAACGGCACGGGCACCGTCCAATTCTGATATTTTGTGCCCAACAAAAACTGCGTCGGTGGGGCAAATTCCGACCTGTCGGATGGCTTTTTCATACATCGCAGGGTCAGGTTTACGAACGCCAATTTCCTTCGAGCTGATAAAAACATCCCATAGGCCACCAAAACCATTTTGATCAAACCAATTCAGTTTTTTACTTATTGGTAAAGCTGTATCCGTAATGATTCCTAAAACAAATCCCTTTTCTTTTAATTGATTAATTGTTTCAGGAACACCGTCAAAAATTTCTACCGTATTATCATCCAAACTCATCGCTTTCACACCTTCATCGATCAGTTTGGGATCACTGATCCCATAAAGTGACAAAACCTTTTCATAGTATTTATGTCTGCCCATTCGCCCGGAAAAGGCTATATCTTTTAAAGCTGCCCTTTCCTGTTCATAATTGGAATCAACTTGGATTTGATTATCTACAAAAAACTTGTTCAAATTTTCTTCTTTGTGGGGACGGAAATATAAAATGTCGCCAGCATCAAAAAAAATCGCCTTTACGTTATTGCCAAAAATAGAACTATTTCTACTTCGATCTTTGGATTTCTCCGCCTCAAGGATCGGGATCAACTCCTGCATGTTTTCAATAACAGCATCAGGACTTGCCCCCTCGTCCTTGATGCCGTCATCATATTTATGTTTAATCTGAACAGCTAATCGAAAACCAGATCGTCGAGCGCCAACAATATCGCGATTGATTTTATCGCCAACGTAAGCACAGGCACCTGTAGGAACTCCTGCCAAACGTGCAGCATGATAAAAGATGGCTGGATCTGGTTTCCGCCGACCATATTCAGAGGATAAAACAATTGGATCAAAATATTCAAGGATACCGTACTGCTCAAGATTAAATCGCACTTGCTTCAGGCTTTGCGTATTACTGATCAGGCCTAATTGGAATCCCATTTCTTTTATCTTTGCCAAAACACCTGGAACCTCTTTACGGATTTCCCGATGGAATAACTTTGTCTCATAAATAAATGCCAGTTCTTCAGCAATTGGGCTAAGTTCATGCACAGAAATGGATTGCCCTTTCAAAAAAAACTTTGACCAAATTTCTGCAGGAGACAATTCGATGTAAGAATTCATATTCCAGCGTAAATACTCTGATGCACCTTCTGTGATAGAATCTGCGAGCTGCTCATCAGAAAGGTTTAAAGAAATCCTAGCACTTGCCAGACAATCTTTAATATAATGAACATTAAGGATACGATATTCCCGGGTAAAACCGAATGTATCAATTGTACCGCCCATGTCGAAGAAAACAGCCTGAATGGTCATTTCTAATTTTCTCTCCCGGATAACAATTTACCTTACACTGTAGATTCGCAAACCAAACGCACTTAAACAAACCCAATAAAATATTATTGCTTTTAATCATTTGAACCTTCTTGGACACGGACAATAAACATCCATGTCCAAGAAATTCTATAAATTTCAGTTCAGCGATTTTTTACGGACCAAGCAGAGAAATAGCCCAGAAATCTCGAACAGGGCTCATGTTTTGATAAGCAAACAAGTCGTTGCTTGGCCAAAGTGCTATTTCACTTCGAGCTGGCATTCCTTCAGCGAAGGAGAGTCCTTCTGCAGCCGGATAAGCACCAAATTTGTTCCAGGGATCAAATCCCGCTTCGGAGAGTGCAAATTTTATAAATAACTTGGCAGCATTGGGGTGTGGCGCGTTATTGGCAATCGCCAGATAGGAGGATTTCAAGATACCCACAACAGGTTCAAGTCCATAGCAAGGTGCCATAGCCAATTCTCCATCCATTGTCGCCTCAACGCTAGACAAGCCTGTCCAGCCGTAGCCCGGTTCAACCGCAGGGTCCATCCCAAGGGTTGCAAATGCCGAATCAACTTCATCGCCACCAGGTTGAATACCAGGTTCATTTTGCGCTAATTTCAATAAGAACAGGTATCCGGCATTCCCTAGATCGCTTGTGTAAGCTTCGTCTTCGGTCCAATCCTTACCGTATAAATCCTGATAAGCCGTCGCCATCTCATCACCATGTTCAACAAATAAAGCGATCTTGGCGGTTGTGCTCGAATCAGCCAATGGGTCTTCCATGTAGAACTTTCCCTGAAGTGCTGGTTCGGTCAATTGCCACCAATTTTTAAGCGGGCATCCATCAGGATTGATTTCGGAATTATATCCAACTACATCTACTGAACGGCGAGCCAACGCGAACGGTTGTTCAGCAGTTTGATCTTCAATGACCAAACCCGGAGGTGTGTACCACCAAATCCATTCATTCGGAACAAATTCCCCAAAAAGAAGATGTCCATCACTGTTGAACCAGACATCACCGACAACATTTCCAGCTTGCTGCTCTGCACCCATTTTAACGGCAATATCATCCGTATCTCCACCTTCCAGTTTTATTTCTGGATAAAGTTCAGACCAGGGTTCAATCAATTTCTCAATCTTGGATGAGTTTGAATAAACCACCACTGACCCTTCCAGAATAGCAGCAGCTTCAATAGCTGCCCAATCTTCTGTCTCGGGTGTATACGGGCCAACACCGTTGTCCATTGCCCATTGTTGTCCTTCAGACAGTGAAACTTCTGCAGCGGGGGGCAGTGTTGCTTCCGCCACGGGTGCTTCGTTTGCCTCGGGCATTGTTGTTGCAGTTGGACCGGCACAACCAGCCACAATGCTTAATAAAGCTACCAGGGTGATCAACTTCACTAATTTTTTCATTTTAATCTCCTTCTTGAAAGTTAAATCTAGTATGAAGAGTTCTTTTTACTGATGGATAATTAATAACATATTTTTTTATTCTCCTTTCTCACATCTGTCAAAGCGGTCAATAGTTTTTTCTATGCTGTTATCAGGTTTCCATTTTCCTTGTCATATAAATTTAAGCATTCAGGATCAAATTTCAACCAGATCTTTTGATCTATCTCGATCTTACTTATGCCCATTACTTTTACGGTGATTTCTGTTTCTTTTCGATGAGCGATAATTGTTGATTCAGCCCCAGCCGGCAAAACAGAATAGGCTGTGAATTCAACTGCATCTGCATCAGGTTCGGTTAACACTGTAATATCTTCAGGTCGCACGGAAAGAATTACGTTTTTCAATGCGGAAAGAGTCGCCACAGAAACTTTAAAATCGCCAATTTGGACAAGGTTTGTGCCGGTCACAACCCCATTAATCAGGTTTACTTTTGGATTACCAATGAAATCGGCTACAAAAAGGTTGGCCGGAAAATGGTAGATTTGATCCGGGGTGTCCAATTGTTGAAGAACACCCTCCTTCATGATCCCAATCTTTGTGGACATGGTCAATGCTTCGACCTGGTCATGAGTAACGTAAACAGTGGTGGCTTTGGATATATGGTGAAGGCGTTTAATTTCGGAACGCATGTCCATGCGCAGGCGGGCATCCAGGTTTGATAGCGGTTCATCCATCAGGAATACTTTCGGGCTGTATGCCAACATACGTGCCAGTGCAATACGTTGTTGTTGACCGCCGCTCATTTCACGCGGATATCTGTCTTCATAGCCTTCCATCTGGACTTCTGCCAGTGCTTTTTTCATTACTTCTTGCATTTTATCCTTTGGCATTTTTTGGATCTCAAGTGCAAAAGTAATGTTCTTATCTACTTTCATGTGAGGCCACAAGGCATAGTTCTGAAAAACAAGCCCCAACTCGCGTTTTCCCGGTGAGATAGAAATACCCCGATCATAGGAAAATACCAATTTATCGCCGATGTAGATCTCACCACCATCTGGATCTTCAAGGCCTGCTATACAACGCAATAGGGTTGTTTTGCCACACCCGGAAGGTCCCAGCAATGTCAAAAATGCTCCGGGTTCAATTGTCAGACTTACATCGTTAACTGCGATAACATTTCCAAATTTTTTTGTAAGATTATTGATAATGATAGTAGTTTCCATGAAATCCTCTCTTTACATTCCCAGACCTTTTTTAAGACTCCCACCACGGAAGCGCCCGATGACAAAATTGCCAATCAAGGTAATCGTGATCAGGATCAAAATAACGACGTTTGCCATCTGACCATCTCCATTTTCAATGTAAAACATAGTTTGACTGGCCAAAACCTGAGTTTTGGGGGTGACCAATAAGATAATTAAGGATAGTTCCCGCATTGTTGTAATAAAAGTCAACAAGAAACCGGCAACAAAACCAGCACTCGTTAATGGAAAGATGATGCGGACGAAGCGCTTCCAGGCATTAGCACCAGATATATTCGCAGCCTCCTCCAATTCCCTACCAACCTGCATCATGGCTGAGACCCCCGACCTGGATGAATAAGGAATGTGCTTGGCCACAGAGACAACCACCAGCAAGGTAAAGGTGCCATACAAAGCCGGGATCGGTCCCAAAGGTTTAATGAACATCGCAATGTAAACAGCACCAAAAGCAATACCTGGAATGACATAGGGAATATAAGCCAGTTGCTCCACTAGCTTGGATAGCCAGGTACCCCGCCCTTTAACGATGGCATAGCCCAGGATGATCCCTAAAAAGGCTGTGAATAAACCCGTCCACAACGAAAGTCGTATCGAATTCCAGGCAGTTTGCCATATCTTGGGATTAAGCAAAACTCCGGGTTCTCCGTGGTTATAAATTGTGCCTCGTGCGCCGATCCAATGCTGTAAGGAAAGATTACTCAAACTGTAATTCCCATCCTGTAACATAACCGAACTCCAAATCAGAAGTCCCAACGGAACAACGATGACCAGGATTTGAAAAGTAACCGAGGATATCAATAAGACAATTTTAGCTTTGCCCAGCTTACTCAACTGCGCCATAAAACCGCGTCCGCCGATTGTCTCATAGCTCTTGCGTGTCCCGATCAATTTTTGGTTGATCGAAATTGTGATCACCGAGAACATAATTAGTACGATCGCTAATACAAAACCGTCCGCTGTATCACCAACCCCCATACTTCCACGGATCATTGTGGCGGTGACGTAGTAACGAATGGGAGTGCCAAGAATATTCGGCCCACCAAAAGTCCCCAGCACCTTAGAAAATGTCATGATAAAACCAGAGAGGATCGCCGGTACGACCAGGGGCAAGGTGATCTTGCGTAGGATCCGCCAACGACTGGCACCCATTAAATCTCCTGCTTCCTCAAGGCTTGAATCGATCGACATTAAAGCTGCTGAGACAAACAGGAAAAAGAAAGTGTAATAATGAAGGGCACTGCAGATTATGATGGGAACAGGCCCATATGACAGCCATGTAGGCGGAGGTTGACCAACAAGATATTCAAAAAGTCCCGGAGTTCCCCCGGAAAAACTTGTACTCTTAAAAAACACCAGCCAGGCTTGTGCCAGAGTCCAGGATGGCATAATATAAGGAATTAATGCTAATTGATTAACATATTTTCTTCCCGGCATATCTGTTCTTACAACCAACCAGGCTAATGATCCACCGATCAGGAGGGATAACAGAGTAGCTCCGATGGCTATGGTAAACGAATGCTTTAAAGGGGTAGACAAATAAATCTTTCCCAAAGTGCCCGTTAACATTCGAATATAGTGATAAAGGGTAAATCCACCCACCACGGCATCGGGATTGTTAACGACATCGCGTGGTTGCCATGTCAATGTTGTAGTTACCATACGAATTAAAGGTGTAATTACCATGAAATATAAGGCAATCAACATAATGAGTGATAGAACGATATGCGGTTTGGTCAGCCAGCGAAAAAATCTACGTACCCGAGCTACCCATTTTTGAGAATTCTGATCTGTATCCTTCAATGCATTGGACATTACTCTCCTCCAAAAAATTTCTTAATTTGCCAAGATTTCGTTGAAATTATCTTTGGGTGACCTCCTTCGATCCATTTTCTTTCTCTCATTCACTTTGATTTGCATTTAATGTTTTTAATCGGGTTCTCAAAGCATCTAATTTATCTAAAGTGGACATAACAAATTCCTGATCTGTTCCAGCTACCGACAAGAGTAGAGCATTGATAACTGTCATCGGAACAACCAGAGAATGAAATGCGCCAACCGGACCTCTTCTGGCGGTTAATGTAATGTCCGCTTTTCCGTTGAGAATCGTATCCAACGTATCAGTGAGCATAATGATTTGGCAGCCAACTTCCCTGCCATATTCCAGAACCAAATTTAGTGTTGGATTTTGATCAAAGAAGCAAATAACGAATAACAAATCATCTGGTTTCAACATCAACAGCGATTCAATCACCTCTCGCCCTGAGTAAATGAGCGGAATTACATCTTTGCCAAATCGACGTAAACGGATCTCCATCAGATCCACCAGAGATATAGAAGGTCCTAACCCAAAAACGAAAATTCGCTTATGTTTTTTAAATAACGTTACCGCATCCTTCAATGCCGTGCGGTCAATAGAATCGAGTGCCTGTGATAGATAATCAATTTCCGTTACTGCCAGGCGCTCGAAAATGCCACCAGCTTCTCTTAAATCATCCAGGCGGCCACGAATGCGACTGGAGTGCGTCACCCTGCGACGAAAATTATCCTGCAATACAGATCGCATAGCTGGATAACTTGGGAAGCCCATCGTCCGCGCAAAACGCACCAGTGTTGCTTCGCTGAGATTTAAACGTTTGGCTATTTCCCCGGCAGGGAGAAAGGCAGATTCTTCCTGGTTCTTGCGAAGAAAATTGGCTATACGTTTCTCGCTCTTCGTAAGAGTAGGAAATTTCTCACTGATAAGTAAACCAAAATCCAAATTTTTTTCAGATTTTTCGTTATCCACAATATCCTCAATTTTAAATTTTGAAAGGGGAACAATTTTTTAATTAATGAAAATTTACTTGCATTTGTAATATTGTATAACATTTTTAATCTAATTGCAAGTAATATTTCAATTCTTTAATATTTGTCGTTACATTTCGGACAAAGTCCGGCCGGTATTAATTCCTTAGTGTTGGGTGTCAACCAGATTTCAGCTCTGGTTGTATCAACCAGCATGTCGCACTTTCCCATCTGGGGGATATAAGCTGCCTCAGCCATCAAAAACTGTTCACGAAAGTAACGATTTAAGAAATAGGTTTGCTCATATTTTTTGCGATAATCGATGTCTCTTTTCCATTTCCGTTTTAATCGAATCTCATCATCGGTCAGATAAACTACCTTCAAATCAATCAGGTCAGCTAACTCCGGATAGAGAAAGGGGAAGTTCCCTTCGATAAAGATCAGGTCTGCTGGCACTACCTCGCCCGTGGCATATCCGGGTTTGAGCTCACCTTCCAGGGTATGACTGGAAGTAGCGCTAATAAAATCATATTGGGGAATGATAATTTTCTTTCCTTGACGGATTTCTTTCAGTGCCCGAATAAATAAATCAAAATGGAGCGCTTCTTTTCCCAATGAATCAATGCCTCGTTCTTCCCTCTGATCACGATCTGTCAGGAAATGATCAATCTCTAAAGAGGTAAATGATAATCCTTGTCCTGTAAATTCCTGTTGAATACGAGCAACTATTTCTGTTTTTCCAGCAGCGGTCTGACCGGCAATACCAATTAATAGTGGTTGATTTCCTTGCTGAATGATTTTTCTTAACAGGTCAATAAAACACTGATCAACTTCCTGATTGGCTTGCTTGAACACCTGATATCCTACTGCCTGAAGATGATTAAATTTCTTCTGTTTTTGTTCAAATGATTTGTATGGAGTGCCCCCCAACCAGGATATATTCATTTGGTTATAGTATGCAGTCCGATGAAAAAAATAAAAACCACGCAGATCAAAGAAAAAATGTTGATCAATCCAATCAGGAGAATACTTTCCAACCACCAAGCCCTTCGATAGCATTTGCGTTAAAAGGATGATTTTCTCATCCATGACCGGTTTTCCATGTATTCTGGGTCTTAACTGGATCGACTCATAATAATCACGCGTATTCAACACAACTTCGATTTCTTGAGGTTCACTGATTTCTACCCCTTCCCATCCGGATTTTGGAATCAGGTTCTCCAATGCATACCTGAATTCAAACAACTCCAGATCCATCATTGCTGGATTAATTACCTGTAAATATTGATATAAAATTTGGGAAAATTGATCCGGATCGTTGATATTAATTGTCATTTATACCTTTCAAAATGGAAAAATCAGGCACCATATTTTGCTACACGCCCGGCATTGGCCAGCGCAATGGGCATGATATGTCTGGCAAACACTTGTCCGAGACTTCCTCTTGCACAGGCTCTTTCACCAAATTCAGGGATTGCATCAGATCGGCAATATTTGGAATAAATCATAAGAGGCACCGGGTGCCAGCTGTGAAATTTGAGCACTGCCGGTGACGAATGATCACCAGTCACAATCACCACATCCGGATTGAGCGCCATCAAACGCGGAATTTGTCGGTCGAATTCTTCTATTGCTTCTACTTTCCCTTCAAAATCACCGTTTTCTCCACAGGTATCGGTTTTCTTAAAATGTAAATAAAAGAAATCGAAATCCTGCCAAACTTTTTCCAGGGTTGAAAATTCATCTGCCAGTGAGTAACCATTTACTTCCTGAATGTGCATGCCAGCCAGACGCGAAACACCCCGATACATGCCGTTGACTGCAATACAGGTGGCATTCAATTGATACATCTCCATGAAAGAGGGCACACTGGGTAATTTCGCAAAACCTCGCAGCAGGATCATGTTAGCCAATTTCTCAGACGCTAAAACGCGTTGTGCTTTTTCCACAAGTTGGTTCACAATATCAGCAGTTTTTTGGGAAGATACATCATGGGCAATAAGTTTAATTGGACTCTTGCCAGCCAGTAGAGGATCCGTTTCACTGACGTTCGAACCCAGACCCTCACCACGTAAAATCAAAGCAAAACGATGCTCCTTGACGGTCTCGAGAAAGATTTCCACACCATCAACCTTTATTTCCCGTAAAATCTCAACCAATTTCCGGCTTTCTTGTGTGGGTAGGCGGCCGGCTCTGCGATCTATTATGATTCCATTTTCGTCCAGGGTACAAAAATTTCCCCGGGCAGCGACATCCTCAGGATGGAGATCAAAATCAACCCCCAGCGCTTCCAGTGGACCTCGCCCGATTTCACATTCCAAGGGATCATATCCAAATAATGCCAGATGCCCCGGCCCGCTCCCCACAGTGACGCCCGGTCCTAATGGAACCGACAATCCTAAAGCAGATTTCCCTGCCAACGCATCCAGATGAGGGATATATGCTGTTTCGAGTTCTGTTTTTCCACCTGGTTCTTTAGGTAACCCGCCTAATCCATCTAATATCATCATGGCTATTTTTGTTTGACCAGGTATTGTTTGCCTACGAAAAAATGATTCAAACATATTCCTCCTATCACTGCCTGCCAAAATCAATCACCCTTGCTTGCTTCCAGTTTTTTTCTCCACACTGGTTTAACCCAAAGTTGGGCTGCCGTTGTATCTACAACCAGATCACAGACTGCCATCAAGGGTAAGTAAATTTCCTGTGCTCGCATAAATTGAGTTTTAAAAAAGCGATTCACGAAACCTACCGGATCATATTTTTTGCGGAGATCAATATCCCTGCGCCACTTTCTTTTTAAACGGATAGGGTCATCAGTCAGATAAACTGTTCTTAATCCAATCAAGTCATCCAGTTCAGGAATGTAAAAGGGGAAATTACCTTCCAAAAAAATAACATCAGCAGGTTGAATCTGCAATGGAGATTGACCAGATCTGAGATTTCCATCCAGATCATGACTGGAAGTTGCCCGATAAAAGTCATAGCGTGGAATCCAGGTGGGATTTCCTTTTGACAATTCTTGAAGCGCTCGCATAAAAATTTCAAAATGGATACCATCTTTCCCGTGTGTTTTTCCATCTCGATAGTCACGGTCTTTATAGAAATTATCCATCTCTACAGTCGTGATGTGCAGCCCCTTTTCTTGCAAGTAATTTCGAATGCGTTCAGTAATTTCTGTTTTTCCTGCACCGGTTGGTCCTGCTAAAGTAAGTAAAATAGGCAACCCATGCAATTTAATGAATTGAAAAATCGTCTCAATAAAAGCCCGATCGACTTCCTGATTGGCTTCCTTAAAATCTTTATAACCAATCTCCTGCTGGATTTCCAGATCAAATTGCCTGGGTTTACAAGTCAAAAATGGTTTATTTCCAAAGTTTTCCAGAATTTGTTGATTATAGTATTGGGTGCGAATGAAAAAACAAAAAGCACGAATATCAAAATAAAAGTGTGAATCTATCCAATCAATAGAATAAGCTTCCGTGCCCAGCCCTACCAATATTCCCTGGGTCAAATTCAAAACGGTTTCGTCCAAAATGATCTGATTTCCTCTGGTTGGTTTCAATTGGATGTGCTGGAAAAATTCTTCATCATGACAAATCGATTCCAGGTCATTTTGAGTACTCAGTTGGACGGAAAACCAACCAGCTCTTGGTTTAATCAGATCCATTGCATACTCAAATTCATACAATTCAAGCGCAGCAATCCCCCTGTTAATCTCAATCATTTTTTCATAAATGACTCTCGAAAACAATTTTTCATCAGATAAAAGTTCCGCATTTATCATGAATATACCCTTTATGCGTAAGTTTGACCAACGCCATCAACGAAGGCATCATACGCTTTCTTTATTTTGGCGTAATTGCCATCACGATCGAGTGCAATTCCTCTTCCAATGGCAGTGACAATCTGACCAATTCCGATTTCTTGCATTTTTGTTTCCAATTTTTCCAATAAGAGTGGGGCACTTCCAGGCTCTGTACTACGCCCATCAAATATTAGATGCAAATAGGCATTCTCCAATCCTTTTTGTTTGGCTAATTTCAACAACGCCAATGGATAATCGATAGCGCCATGAGAACTTTTTTCCGTCAAAAGACCAATCAAATGCAATTTGCCTTTATTCCTGGTCACTGCTTCAATAGCCTGGTTAAAAATCTCGTTACCAAAAAATGATCCATCCTGCATGGCATGATCCAGGCGGACATCATCCTGGGGCACAATTCTGCCTGCGCCAATATTCATGTGCCCGGCTTCAGAGTTACCAGCTTTCCCAACCTGTAATCCAACTGCCTCGCCGGAAGCTTTCAATTGTGAAAAAGTATAAATCTGATGTAGTTCATCCCAAAATGGTGTTTTTCCGACGAAAATCGGATTGGATTCATTGGGGAAGCCATCTCCCCACCCATCCAAAATGATTAATAAAACATGCCTGTGTTCGCCAAATTCATGCTCTTGAATTAGATTTTTTCCAGTCATCAGGGCGGGTTTTTCAATATTCAAAATGTTTAGAATTGTTGGGGCGATATCCTGCAGGCTGCCATTTTCTGGTTTCAGGATTGCATTGCTCAGAGGATCAATTACCAGGAAAGGAACAAGGTTTTTTGTATGGGCAACATGTGGTTTTCCTTCAGGTGTATACAATTCTTCCAGGTTACCATGATCAGCAGTAACCAGAATGACATATTCCTGAGATCGAGCAGCAGTAATTAATCGCTTGAGATGAAAATCCACCACTTCTGCACAACGAATTTTAGCTACCGTGCTGGATGTATGACCAATCACATCTCCATTGGCAAAATTAGTCACAATTAAATCATATTTCTTCTGTAAACCAGCGATCACCTCATCTGTCACTGTTTCCAGGCTCAATTCCGGCACCTGCTCAAAAGGGATGCCCTTTGGTGAGGGAATGCGCAAATCTGTTTCTTCTTCAAATGGCTGGTTATGACCACCATTTAAAAAGAAAGTTATATGGGCAAATTTTTCTGATTCTGAACAGCGAAACTGAGACAGACCAGCCCGGCTGACTACTTCTCCGAGTGTTTGATCAACTTTAGAAGGAGCAAAAGCAATCGGAAGGTGCTTGAATTTTTCATGATACATCGTCAGAATCACAAAATACAATTGATCCAGATAAGGCCGCTCGAATTGATTGAATTGGGGATCAGTAAAGACCTCGGTAAGTTCAATTTCCCGTTCACCCCTTCGGCAACAGAAGATGACCGAATCACCTGGCTCGATACGACCGACTGCCTTCCCCTGATCATCCACTCTCACCAATGGTTCAAAGGAATAATCTGATTGTCCCTGGGCATAAGCATTTTTTACTGCTTTTGCTAATTCAAATCCACCATGTGTTTTTTTCAGGGTTTCCATAGTCTCTTCCTTCATTAAAAGTTGTTGACAAACACAGTCCGGTATAAAAACCGTTTAATTGGTAGTGATCTCAACCCTGCGTACCTTTTCCCAGGCAACTTCAGGAAAAGCAGGAAAGATATTTAACAATTCAGAAAATTCGTAAATGATTGCGTCAGGTTTGTTCTCAGCAGTAATGACTGCCTTTTGCAAAACTTCCGGCTTGATCATGATGACTACCATCCCAAACCCGGCTTGCCTGGTTCCGGTAACATCCCGCTTTAAATTATCACCGACATAGGCACAGTTTGCAGGGTCAACAACCGCTCTTCGTGCGGCTTCGAGATAAATTGCCGGATCCGGTTTGCGAATGCCCAGAACGGAGGAAAGGGCTATAGATTTGAAATATTGAGTCAAACCATCCGCTTCTAACCAGTCAGGAATTTCTTGAGATGTGATCAGATTACTGATCAGACCCAACGTATATCCCCGTTTTGATAACTCAATTACAACCTCTTTACCATTCGGAACGACTACTCTGAAACCCATCGATTGGCGGTATTGGTAGGTCAATTCGACACCATTTTGAGCAATTCTCTCTTTCGGAAATTCTGGTGCCAGCCAGCGGGTCCAAAGTTCGGCCTCAGGTGCTTCACGCAGGTTTTCAAATGCCCATTTTCGATAATCCTGATAACGCTGATCCACCTTCTGACAAAATGAATCCGGATCTTCTTGCGTGCCTACCAATTCAGCTATTCTCTTCCTTGCCTGTGCCTGATGTGGCTCATTGTTCGTTAGAATCCGTAAAGTATTCCCGATATCCAAGAAAATTGCTTCAATTTTTTGATTCATATTGAACACCTTGTTGAGTTAATGAGCACGAGAATAATTATTCCTTCGGTGGAAAAATAACCAGCAAATCACTGATCTTATCAATTGTAAAATCTGGTTTAAATTCACCGGTGGGTGGTTCTTTTGCAAGCGTGGCTGGTTCATTAATCAAAATCATCATGCCATATCCGGCCGCATGTGTACCTTCGACATCCCGCACAGGGTTATCACCTACATACGCGCATTTGGCTGGTTCCACTCCAATTTCGCGTGCGGCCAGCCAGTAAATTTCAGGGTTTGGTTTTCGCAAGGCAACTTTCGATGAGAGTATTACGGTTTTAAAATAATCCGTTACCTGATCCGTCTCCATCCAATCTGGAATTTCGGTTTCTGTGATCGTATTGGCAATAATGCCTAGTTTATATCCACGCCGGTCCAATTCAATAATGGTGTCCTTTACATCCGAGCGTGGGACCCGCCGCCCATCCTTATCGCGCCACAAACGGGTTAACTTGCCGGCCAACGGTTCAATGCGTTCTGCCGGATAGTCGGGTAACAAATGCACCGACCAAAGCTCACGCTCGGAGGCTTCGATTAAAGTCTGTTTACACCGTTTGCGATGCGCTTTCCAGCGTGTTTCTAATTTTTCAAAAAAAAGATCAGGATCTTCTTTTACATCCATCAGCTCAAGCAATTGTTGTTTTGCAGCCTGTGAGAATTCCGGGTCTTTAACGACAATACGCAAGGTATTACCAACATCCAAAAAAATTGCCTCGATATCCGGTTTCATGAATACTCCTGAGAAGATAATGATAACTTGCAGAATTTTTATTATTGAAAGTCAACTTGCATTATGAATATAATATAACATTTTT
>JAVEYK010000030.1:0-3468 GCA_034003505.1 Anaerolineaceae bacterium
TACCAATGGGATCACATTTTTTTCAGTGAAACCCGAACCTACATGGCACTCATTATGGGCGCGGTCATGGCGATTACGATGCTGCTCTTCATGCGCAAAATGTACACCAATAAACGGGCGAACGCAGGGATTATCATTGGCAGCCTGATCGTCTTCGCGCTCTCACTGTGGCTGGTTCGCAGCCAGACAACCGTTGGAGATGTATCCTATATGCGGGCAATGATCCCACACCATTCGATCGCAATTCTGACGAGCGAACGCGCCCAAATTGAAGACCCCCGTGTGCGTGAACTGGCGGACGAGATTATCGATGCACAGGTTAAAGAAATTGCTGAAATGAAAGCTTTAATCGCCGATCTGGAAGGCAAGCAATAAGGGGATTTTCGATAATAAAAATTAGACGAAATCATTTTGGTCATATATAATATTATGATCACCTTCCGCTTAATAAAATTAATATCACAAGGATCGTATAAAAATGCTTTCGCCGTTTATCAAAAAACTAGGAATTAGTTATTCAGTTGTTTTAGTGACCATTCTTGCAACTTTTCTCTCGTTTGGAATTTCTTCATCCATCAATTTTTTGAGAACGGGCTCCTTATTAAGCTACACATCCGTGAATGCAGTGATTATTCCTTTGATACTGACACCGCTAATTGCAGTATCATTTTTCCGGGTACTTTTCCAATTGGATGAGGTCAGTCACAAATTGGAAGAGTTATCCAACACTGATGAGTTGACAAAAGTGCATAACCGTCGCTATTTTTTTGGAAAATTGAACCAGGAATTTTCCCGCGCAAAACGATATAACCAGGTCTTCTCAATCATCATGATTGACGTTGATGATTTTAAATTGGTCAATGATGAGTTTGGCCATCCAGTCGGTGACGAACTCTTGATTGTGCTTGCGAGGCTGTGCAGGGATAAATCCCGCGAAGTTGATGAATTTGCTCGCATTGGTGGGGATGAATTTGCATATTTGCTTCCCGGTTTAGACCAGCAAGGAGCGGAGGCATTTGCTGATCGGCTGAGATTATTATTAAGTAAATATGAACTGACACAACGAGATACCGCAATACATATAACTGTCAGCATAGGCGTCATCTCATGGACTCCAGAACATGAAAATATTAATGATATGTTGATCCAGCTCGACGCAGCACTTCAGCAAGCAAAGGCAAACGGAAAAAATAAAGTTGCTACAAACACTGATCCGTTACTAACTCGGTGAGGGTACAACAACATCCAGACATGATCAGATGTTGAAATATTTCCAGCATGGCAGATTAGAAAAAGCATGGTGAAATTAAATAGAGATTTCTGAAATTGGCCTTTCAACAGTGGTGTCTTTTTCCTTACGGGCAGAGATCATCTCCAGGAGAGGTGATGAGTGGCAGATCTGTGCTGCCTGTAAAAACCTTAAACAGGACATTTCTAAGGTCCATGTGCAATAACAGGTCTACAACCCATTTGGGAAAGGGCAATCACGGAAAGCCCGGACCCCGATCCAGTCTGATCAGGCTACCACTCACTCCTCTTCTTTCGGATACGTCACCCTATCTACCTCCACTTTTGCGAAGGGTGTCAATTTGTGTGGCTGGCTGGATTTCTCACTCAGAATGTCTTCCACTTTGATATCGCGAACCAGGAGCGCATCGCCGATCAGGGAGCGGTGGCAGCGCCAGGGGACGGCTTCAGCGCACATGATGGCAACACGCTTTTCTTTGGCGAGCTCGATCAGCTCTTCCAGCCCTTTGGTAAATTCAGGGGTCTGCATATAATCTGCGAAGCCACGGAAGGAGGCATTTTTCCAGGCCATATTAATGGAGTCTTTGGTGGAATGGCGCAATCCACCCAAGCCTGCCAGATGGATATATTCAATGTCATGCTTCTGTAGTTCTTCCTGCAAGGCATCCTGATTAAATTGGGGATTATAACGAGATTTTGGTATGGTGCGCACATCGACAATCCTTTCAATTCCATAATTAAGCAGGATGTGGATAAATTCATCAATCGGATGGGTGGAATGCCCAATGGTAAAAATCTCTGTGTTCATCGGATATCTTACTTTTTTATTATTGTATCCATAATTCCCTCTCGATCCTACTGGTTGTTTCAGGTTTTTGTCCAGCTTTTCTATGAATCGAAGTTGATATTATCATTGGTTTGTTAAAGGTTAACCTATCAACAACATGAAACTGTTTCCTAAGGGCAGGATAATAATACTGAAAACCAATAATCCAAAAATGAAACGGTTGCCGTTTTTCTCCCCAAAACAGCGGCGTATAAATTTGGCTTTATGAAAATCAAATTGAGTTCTATCCGGTTGAAAAACCTAAAACGGAAAATTGTATCCCTGAATATCTAATTTCTCCACCAGATATTTTATGTCTTTTTGCAAGTTGGCGTTAATTGGAACCCCTTTAACCCTGGTGACTTTTGCGTTTTCGTATTCTTTTTCTCCTGCTGTATAGATACGTGACTGCCCAGGCGCTTTGGTAGAATTACGGAGCTCTCGCAAGATGTTGCCGGTGGTGCGCTTGAAATCTTCAATCGGAGTAAAGAAGCCAATGTTGATAGCCAGGAAGAAATGTCCTACCCGGAACGGCTGCGGCGATCCATCCGCTGCAACGCCGCTCAGATCGTGTAGGAAGACCCCTGATTGCAAGGAAGCCGAAAGAATTTCTACCAAAACGCCAAGTCCATAGCCTTTGTGACCGCCTAAAATTTCTCCCACACCCCCCAGCGGCAGGAAAGCAGCTGACTGTTCACCGAATGCAAGCAGTGCTGTGTTGGGATCGATCACTGGCTGGTTGTTGTTGTCAATTAACCAACCACTCGGGACAGGTTTTTCCGCCCTGGCAAGCACTTCAATCTTTCCACGCTGCGCAATGGGTGTGGCAGCATCAAAAATAAAAGGAAAATCCTCATCGCTGGGAGCTCCGAATGCGATCGGATTGGTACCCAACAGAGGCTGTACACCGAATGTAGGGGCAACGGATGGGCGTGTGTTCGTGACCGAAAGACCAATCATCTCGTTTTTTACTGCCATGCTCGGATAGTATCCAGCGATGCCATAGTGGGTGGAATTTCTTACGACCACACAGCCTAACCCAAAAGTTTTCGCTTTGTCGATGGCAAGCTGCATCGCACGTGTACCAACGACCATCCCCATACCGTGATGGCCATCTATCACTGCGGTGGTAGGTGTTTCTTTCACGATTTCAAAATGAGTGACCGGCTGGTGCTGCCCGCTTAAAATTCGCTGATAATAATAATTCAGGCGTCCGATGCCGTGTGATTCAATGCCGCGGATATCGGATTCAATGATGACATCTGCACTTATTTCCGCATCATCTTCCGGAACGCCAGCTTTGACAAAGACGTCCTTGATAAACTTCCGCAAAACATCGATGGAAAGGTAAACTAATTCATTCGTCATTTTTTTCTCCTCCTCCGTGATCTTAT
>JAVEYK010000030.1:3568-15119 GCA_034003505.1 Anaerolineaceae bacterium
TGCACGGATTAACCCGCAGGTACATCTGAACTGAGTGATTTTTTCAATTGAATAAGCAATCCGCTCATCGTTGCCAGCCAGGCCAGCAAGGAGATGTACAGAAAATACTGAGGAATGATTTCTAAAGTTGTTAATCCTGTTGCTTTTGCCAATAACAAAGTTGAAACAGTGTACATGCCCAGTGGGAAGACCATTCCCCAATAGTGTGGGTCATAACGAATAGGCACACGTTTTGCGATATGACGCCAAACACCGAGCATAACCAGCAATGGGATTAACCATGTTGCAAAAGTCCAGAAGAAAAGGGTAAGCCCTTGCAGAAAGGGTAACAGGTCTGAAAGAAATGGCCACAGTGAGGCATTTAACATTAGCCGGTCTCCGGCAAGCGTGGTAATAGCAATCGCTCCCATACTGATCCAATACGTTGGCGACAAAGCCTGGGCCATTAAGGGATTGAATAGCAAGCGATAGAAAACCAGAGTGACCACCAGAAGATACAACATTCCCCCCAACAAATAAAATAACAGGGTAAAAAGCAATAGAAATTCCTGATGTTGGGGAAATGTTGGCACAAGTAATGAGCCTAAAACGGAGATGGATTGGGTACCGACAATCGCAATGAACCAGGTTCCATTAATCCCGCTTTCTAAAGGGGGTTTGGTTTCTTTAGTAATCATGGTGAAAAAAAACAGGTAAATCAGGAAGAACCATAGAACGATACCCAAAAAAAAGAAGGGATAGGCAGCCTGATCCCAACCTTTAAGAATGATGATTTGACTGCCCAAGACGCATGTTCCAGCCACGCTGGTAAAAAAGCCGGCGCTTTTACTCGAATTTTTAAAATCCTCCAATAGTTTCGCAGGGTGACGAAATATCCGGATTAAAAATAGAAGCCAGATCAGTGTGTAAGCAATAAGATTAATGATTAAGAGAAGGTCAGCAATTATGTTCAAAAAGTAGAAATGAGCAGCAATCGAAATAATGCCGGTCGCCATTACCAGCGAAAAGTATCCCGGGTAAAGGTTGGCAATTTCATGATCAATCCTGGCAATCAATAACTTGTTCACTAATTCCTTTGAATCATTCGGCTATTCAGTCTCTTTTATTATAGTAGATTGGATTAATTGTGCTTGTCTGCAGGTTTGTTATTCTGATCCATTATTTAAACGGCTCTTATTCGGCTTGTTCCGGTAAAATTTTTTCTGCACGACGCACTTTTTGATTCCGGATGACGATTTGCCATGGCCGAACAAGGTAAGCGAACGGATAGGTAAGGATATGAATCAGCCGTGAAAATGGAAACACGGCCAACATGATGAAGAAGTTGATCACATGCAGCTTAACGAGCCATGGCAGGGGAGCCACCAGGTCGACTCTGGGTTGGAAAATAAACAAAGAAAGAATATACGGGGAAAAAATGGATGCGAACCAGGATGAACCGAAACGGTAAAACGTGGCAACCAGCACACCGGTGAGCGCAGATACAAGTACCAATACCAGGACGAACAGATCCATAGGGGTAGTGACAGCGCGCACGCGTTTATTACGGATTCGGCGCCACAACAAAATACACAAGCCCACCAGCCCCCAAATTCCCAGGGCAAGGCCGGTCAGTTCCAGTAAGTACAGCCGGATGGGAACCGCGTTCCACAAAAGTTGTCCTTGCGGTAGCAACAGGGCAAAAAGATGACCCAGCAGAACCAGGACGATCCCGTAGTGGAAGGACACGGAGCCCCAGTAAAGTTGTTTGCGCTCAAACAATTGGGAGGACAAACTGGACACTGTAAATGGGCGGTAAATCGATCGATAGATTCCTACAGCAATCGCCAGCGTGAGCGCTATGTAAGGTAAGATGATGAAGAAGATCGTATTCCAGATCATTGTGGCTCCTTTTCCAAAGCATTATAAAGACTCTGAACAGCCTCGAGCAGGTCGAGGTAGGGGTTACCTGGGTCGGCTTTTCGCAATCCTTCTGTCATGCGCTTGATGGCTGGCCCGAGCACCTCTATCAGTTCTGGCATCGGTTGTGGCACACGTCCGAGATAACGCAGCACTGGGATGAGATGATCAGGCAATTCACCCTGCAAATCGATACCGCTCTCTAATAATTCCCGGTTCATTTTGGATAGGAAAACTCCGCGCTGGTAGCTTTCCCCCCAGGTTTGAAACCCGATATATGGGGCAGATGGTGGATTGAGATCCAGTGTGCGTGTATACAACTCCTCCCATGCACCGAGTGATAAAGGGCTGATTTTTTTAAGGAAAGCAACCAAAAAATTCTTTTGCGGACTGACCGGTAAAATTTCAAGACCTTTTTCAAGGAAATTGATTTGCTCAGGTCCAGGATAACAAAATGCTTCAGCCAGCAGGTTCTCGATTTTGGCGGTGTAAGTTTCCATGTCACTCTCCTCGCTTGGGAGGTTGGATGTAGCCAAACCCCGTGTCACCTTTGTGGGCTAAGGGATCATCCCAGGCTTCAATGGCGCTTTCACGGTGGTATTTCGGAATGACAAAGGCTTCTTTCATGTTAGGTAGGGTTGTGAGTTTGTAAATTGCTTCCACTTCCTGTGCGTTTGTGCCTGCTTCGGCCAACAATTCGAGGGTTTTTTCATCGATCAAACCATCAACAGTCTTGCGGCGCATATAAATACGTACTGCCATTAATTTACGCATGATCGGGCGGATAATGGCTTCATTTCCCGCTGCAAAAAGGTTGGCCAGGTACTTGATCGGCAGGCGGGCTGCATCCAGGCGGTGGAACAATTCAAAATCACGGATTTCTTCAGAAACATCCAGACGATACAGGTCTTCTTCGATCACACTGACAATGGGAGATAGTGGTGGAATGTAATACATCATCGGAATGGTACGATATTCGGGGTGCAAGGGCAGGGCTAATCCCCACTCTTTGACGAACTTATATGCGGGAGAGTCCTGTGCTGCACTGATCCAGCTATCTTCAATACCATTAGCACGTGCAGCTGCTATTACCTCGGGATCAAAGGGATCGAGAATGACCGCGCGGTGAGCTTCTACCAACTGATCATCCGGTACCATGGCTGTTTGTGGCAGAAGGTCTGCATCGTAGAGTAATACCCCCAAATAGCGGATACGTCCTACGCAGGAATGAGCACAGGCGGTAGCCTGTCCGGTTTCCAGTCGCGGAAAACATAAAATGCATTTTTCCGACTTGCCGGTTGACCAGTTGTAATAGACTTTCTTGTATGGGCAGGCAGCAATGCACATACGCCAGGCCCGACACTTATTCTCATTGACCAGTACGACACCGTCCTCGGCACGCTTGTAGATTGCTCCGGAAGGGCAGGCTGCCACACAGGCCGGGTTGAGACAATGATTGCAAATACGTGGCAGATAATTGAATACCACCCGTTCCAATTCCTGCATTTGTTCACGAACAATTTCAGGAAGGTCGGACAGGTTTAAATCATTCCAGGCATAGGTATTGGAACCACCCAGATCATCATCCCAATTGGGGCCACCTTTGATTTCCATCGCTTCACCGGTAATTTTCGAGATCGGGATAGCTGTTGGCTGGTCATCATCCGCGGGGGCGGTGAACAAATCCTGGTAGCGAAAGGTAAAAGGTTCGTAGTAATCATCCAGTTTTGGCAGAGATGGGTTATAGAACAACTTCGCCAATCCACTCAGGCGTGAGTGCAGACGCAGGGTGAGCTTTTCGCCATTCCATTCCCAGCCGCCATTAAAGCGCTTTTGGTCCTGCCATTGGGTTGGGTAACCAGTACCTGGTATGGTTTCAACATTGTTCCACCACATATACTCGGCCCCTTTGCGATCAGTCCACAGGTTTTTACAGGCTATCGAACAGGTGTGACAGCCAATGCATTTATCCAGATGAAAAAGCATACTCATATGAGCGCGTACGTTCATAGGTCCTCCTGATTAAGTTAAAATTCTGGTGGTTCAATGCGCCGCACAAACACGAACGTATCGCGATTGTTGCCGGTAGGTCCCCAATAATTGAGGGCATATGTAAATTGAGCATAGCCCCCGGACATCAACACTGGTTTGAGACGAACACGCGTGAGCGAATTGTTCATGCCGGCGCGTTTTTTGTATAATGGAGATTTGGGAATACCGACGGTACGCTCGGTGGCATGATAAATAAATATAGTTCCGGGTGGAATCCGTGCAGAGACAATTGCCCGCTGGACAAATACGCCATTGTCATTGAAAACCTCAACCCAATCATTATCTGCAATCAATAATTCCTGTGCGTCTTTGTCATTCAACCAGACGGGGTAGCCTCCCCGGGAGAGGGTCATCATCCGGTCGGTTTCAGAGTAAGTCGAATGGATGCTCCATTTTCCATGGGGAGTGATCAAATTCAGCATCTTGCTCCACAATTTATTATCCTGCACCGTTGTAAGAGATAACTGCGTTTCATCCAGCATGAGATGATCCGGTTTTGGTTTATAAGTAGGCAGGCTCTCGCCCCACTCCAGATAGCCTTCATGATCCAGGTAGAAATGTTGGCGGCCGGTTAATGTGCGCCAGGGAACCAGACGTTCCACATTCAGTGAGAAAGGAGTGTAGGCGCGCCCATTGTTGACAATGCCCGACCAGGTGGGTGTGGTCAAAAAACGACGTGGCTGGGCGACAATGTCCGCAAAGGAATAGCGCACACCGCGCATCCCAGCTGCCAGGTCGCTCAATTTCAAGCCGGTTTTGTGTTCCTCGGCTTCAAAGGCACGGTGAGCCAGCTCGCCATTCGAGACTGGATCGAGTGCCAAAATCGCTTCTGCCACTTCGCGAGCCTCATACAGTGAAGGAAGTATTTTTCCATCCACTTTTCGTGGTTGACGTTTCGCCAGGTTTTGGTATTCATCAGCGACTGGCACACTCAACCCGTGTGCTGAAACACCTTTCTTTTCGATCTCAGGACCCAGACTGATCAGTTGTTCGTAAAGGCGGGTATAGTCGCGTGTCACCACCCGGAATTTGGGCATTGTCTTGCCGGGGATGGCGTCTACCTCGCCAGCTTTCCAATCGACAACGTGTGGTTGCGCCAACTCATCCGGGGTATCATGTTGTAATGGAATCATGACCACATCCCGGATCGGTTCAGGTAGATGAACCCTGGCTAATGTGCTGATACCCAGAGCAATGGCTTTGTAAATGTCCCAGTCGCTTTTTGATTCCCAGGCTGGGGCAACTGCTGCCTGCAAAGGGTTGATGAAGGAGTGTAAATCGGTGGTATTCATGTCATCTTTTTCATACCAGGTTGCTGCGGGCAAGACGATATCTGAATACAGTGCGGAGGTGTCCATGCGGAAATTCATATCGACGACCAGATCGAGTTTGCCTTGAGGTGCCTGATCTCGATAGACAATCTCATTGGTGTATCCTTTAGCCAACTCCGGGGCGACTGCGTTATCGTGGGTGCCCAGATAATGGCGCAGGAAGTATTCATGCCCTTTCGCACTGGTACCAATGGCGTTGCCGCGCCATATAAACCAGACTCGTGGCCAATTCTCCGGGGCATCCGGATCTTCTACCGAAAAATTCAACGTTCCATTTTTCAATTGATTCACAACATGCTCAATGACTTCTTCCTCATTGGCAGCACCGTTCACAGACGCCTCGCGCACAACATCTGGCGCAGAACGATCAAATTGGGGATAGAAGGGCAGCCAGCCACGACGTACAGCGCGTACCTGCATATCGATGGTGTGTTCTTTGGCTTCATCTTCGGTCTGGCCAGGTAAAAAGTCATAGGCAGTATAGCCACGTTCATAGCGCCACTGATCTGTGTGAACATAATGGAAGGAAGGAGCGTTCTGCTGGCGTGCTGCTGTACCCCAATCCTGAGCAAAAGCAATTGAACCCCAGGAAGCATGGTTGGCCAGTTTTTCCTGCCCCACGTAATGCGCCAGACCACCTCCATTGACGCCAACACTGCCAGTTAACATTAATGCAGTAATCGCTGAACGATAGAGAAGGTTATTATGATACCAGTGATTAACCCCGGCTCCGATGATGATCAGGTTTTTCCCTTTGGTCTTTTCCCCATTCTCTCCCCATTCTCTGGCAAAGCGTATTACTGTTTCACGGTGGATGCCCGTATATTTTTCCTGCCAGGCAGGGGTATAGAAGCTATCTTCATCATAGGATTGTGGATACTCCCCGGGCAATCCGCGCGGCACACCGAATTGGGCCATGAGCAGATCGAAAACAGTGGTAACAGCCACCTGTCCCTGCTCGGTTTGCACATAACGTACCGGCACACCCCGCTTGACGACGGAACCTCCGGCAAAATCCTCGAATGATAGCTGTCGGGTATCATCACATGACCCAACGAAGGAAAGTTCCGGGTTCAGGTCTTCTCCGGTTTGGGGATCGCGCATTTCCAGGTTCCATTTACCAGGCTGTTGTTGTGCCCAGCGGTAACCAATAGTCCCTTGCGGCATGCGTGGTCTACCTGAGGTTTGATCCCACACCAGTAGTTTCCAATCACCATTTTCTGTGTCTTTGTATTCTGTCACGCGGTTGGCACGCAGGTACTTCCCGGCTTTGCCGGCCTGTGTGGATGGGTCTTCGTCAATTTCCACCAGGAAAGGTGTATCGGTGTATTTCTTAAGATATTCAACAAAGTAAGGCACCTGGCGGTCGACATACAGCTCTTTAAGCAAGACGTGATTGACTGCCATCCAATAGGCTGTATCCTGCCCGGCGTGCACCGGGATCCAATAATCGGCGTATTTTGCCACCTGTGAGAAATCCGGTGAGAAGACTGTCAGTTTTGCACCGGCGTGGCGCACTTCCGCGATAAAGTGAGCATCCGGGGTGCGGGTCATGTTCAAATTAGCACCCATCACGGCGATGAAACGGCTGTTGTACCAATCCGCGGACTCATGCACATCGGTTTGCTCCCCCCAAACCTCAGGGCTGGCTGGCGGCAGGTCACAATACCAATCATAAAAACTTAAAAATGTACCCCCCAGCAATGAAAGAAAGCGACTGCCAGCAGCAAAACTAACCTGAGACATGGCAGGAATCGGTGAGAAGCCCATCACCCGATCTGAACCATGCTCTTTAATCGTATGGACAACGGAAGCGGAGATTATTTCCAGGGCATCATCCCAACGCACTCGTCTAAAACCGCCTTTGCCACGTGCTTTCTGATAACTGGCACGCTTTTCGGGATCATTAACAATCGACTGCCAGGCTGCCAGAGGATCGCTATGGGCTTTGCGCGCTTCACGCCATAAATCCAGCAGTGCACCGCGCACATAGGGATACTTCACCCGGATCGGGCTGTATAGATACCATGAGAAACTGATGCCTCGTTGACAGCCGCGCGGTTCATAGGGCGGCAGGCTGTCTTCCAGCATTGGGTAATCGGTAGACTGTAGTTCCCAGGTCACGATGCCATCTTTGACAAAGACCTCCCAGGAGCACCCGCCGGTACAGTTGACACCATGTGTGGTGCGCACGCGTTTGTCATGCTGATGACGATTACGGTAGAATTCTTCCCATTTCCGCTCAACAGGTTCGATTGTTTCTTTTGTCCACTTTTTCATAAATACTCCTTTGAAACGCTTTCCTACTCTATAAAGACTTTGCTTTTCGAACGGGAAGGCGCGGCTGATAGCGCTTTTTTAAAGGTACCCACAGGAACCACAACAGAGCAAACAATATACCGGCAAATACGATGGCAATACCAAAAAATAACTGCGCCTGTCTTGTCAATGTTCCGGGTGCAATAACAGGAACCACAGCCTGGGATTGATCAACTTCTTTGAAATAGGCTATAAAATCAGCTTGTTCTTCCACTGTTAATGGATGATTCTGAAATGGTCCGATCATGGTTGGAAATGGCAGTGTATTCAATGCTGAAGCTAATCCTGCTTCCCCAAAGCGCTGATACACCTGAGTGAGATCTGGCCCTAACCCCCCTCCGCCTAACAACCCAAGGCTGCTGACAGAGTGGCAGGAAATGCAGGATGGGCCACCGTTGCTCAAGGCTTTTTCACCCGTGAAAAGAAGTTTTCCCACCGCCGGGTCCCCCGTACTGCTCATACCAGTAGGCGGAGGTGCAGTAGCCTCGTCGCCTGGATTACTCAAATAAGCAACGACTTTATCGACCTGGTCTGCTGTCAAACCCATATCTGGCATCGGAAAGTTATTATATTCTTTATAGAGCTGCTGGGCATCCGGATCTGAAGCAATCATCCCGGCAGGATCGAGGATAAAATCCTTTATCCATTGCAGGTCACGCAGTTCGGTGACGCCTTTTAAATCCGGACCCACCATTTTGCCCCCACCAATCGTATGGCAACCGGCGCACTTCTCATCAAAAATCACCTTACCATCCGTTGCATTTTGTAGCTGAAGTGCTTCCTGGGGAGCACCTGGCGCTTCAGCCTGGACGTTTGACACTATCGCAAAGAGGAAAATGAATACAAAAACAAAACTGGTGGCAATCACGACCTTTGTCAGTAGATTGGGCCGTATATGCGTAGAGAAAAAAGTACGAATAGCATTTTTTAGAAAGGGCATTGGCATCACCTCCATTAAATCTTCAGATCTTTCATTTTCATTGAAAGGATTTCGACGTGTTTCCCTTCACTATCACGGATTGCGTTAATTAGTTCTGCACTACTCGCCGTCAACGAATGTGAGGTGAAAAAGCGAATTTTTGTGGTTTCCAATTCAACCCACACGATGGGGATATTCTCATAGCGCTTGAGAAAATTTGAAATCAAGTGAGTTGACTGATCATCCTCTTTTTCTCCTGCTAAAAGAACCATATCAGGTTGAATGTCCTTCAAACAAACATCCAATTTCTCCCATTCCGTGCAAGGCAGGCTAATGAGGTCAACATCTTGAAATTTCTGAATAATTCGTTGCAATCCCTCGCCTAACAATGGTTGAATAGGAATTAAAACCACCTGGTGCTTCATATATTCAGAGTAAACAAATCCCCTTTGATTTCTATCCCTCTTAAGCCATCAAAAAGAATGAAAAAAGAATGATGGTCATTAGAATCAACCATCCTTCTTCGAATAGCCTTTTATAAAAGAATTAGCTCTTTTTGTGTTTTGTTGCTCTGGTAAGCGTGGATTTTAGAGGGTTCAGAATAATCCCTCCAGCCCGATGAGTGCCATAAATAACACTGCTGAGATAACCATGGTAACGGGGATTGTCACTGCCCAAGTGACCGCCATTTGGCCAGCAACCTGCCAGCGAACTTTGTTCACACGCTCCGAAGCTCCAGCGCCTAACAATGCAGAACCAATCCGAGCGTGATCACACCCATCGCCTTTTGGGTATCATTCGCGCTATTGGACATGGCCAGCAGGAGCATCGTGATGATCTGGAAATGTCGCAATGTATTGTTCACACGTGGACGGGCATTGCGAAGAATGAAAACCAGTATCAGATTAACCAAATAGCCCAGGATTGCAGCTGCCAGCGGGGCAAGAAAGGGGTAGGATAACCAAAGGGAGTCCACCAGTCAAAATCGCCTGAGGACCTTTAGAAATAATTGTTGCAGCTAGCAAACCGCCAATCAGTGCATGAGTGGAAGAAGAAGGTATCCCTCTCCACCAGGTACAGGGCTAAGCGTGGATTCATTGCCCGGGAAGCGATTACTCCAGCCAGAATACTGGATGAATCACGATATCCGTTGAAAAATGCATAAATGACTACCAGGGAAATTAAAATAATTAGCATAAAGACACCGTTTTAATAGGCTAATATAATACAGAGTATATTGGCTGAATACAATCCCCGAATGTTCTACAAATAATGAGTATTTAGAACAAGCCTTTGGTTTTTGCCACCCGAGCTGCTTCTTTGCGATTGCCGACCTGTAATTTTGAAAGAATATTGCGTAAATGGGTTTTGATCGTATTGATGCTCAAAGAAAGCATCTGTGCGATTTCCTTGTCGGATTTCCCTTCTGCCACCAGGTTAAGTACTTCCAGCTCACGAGGAGAGAGTTGGGCAAGATCATCCTTTTGCCGGGGTGCGATGCGGCTTAAACGCCGAAACTCATCCAACATTTGACCGGCAAGACGGGCAGGGATTGCTACTTCCCCTGCCAAAGCTCGACGAGTCAAAGAAAGAAGTTCTGCCGAATGCATTTTCTTTAATAAATATCCCTGAGCTCCATTTTTGATGGCTTCGAAAAGCTTTTCTTCATCGTCACGCACGGTAAGCATCACAATGGTTGTTTCTGGAAGGTCTTGCTTGATGCGCCGGGTAGCCTCAATCCCGTCCATAACCGGCATCTGAATATCCATTAAAATCAGGTCGGGTTTTAACTCAAGTGCTTTAATCACGCCTTCCAATCCATCACTGGCTTGACCAACAACGACCATATCTGGTTGATTGGAAATGATCATTTCCAGACCCTCGCGAAACAATGTATGGTCATCTACCAATAGCACACGAACATTTTCCATTAATCTCTCCCCTCCTGATGGTGTATAGCCGATTTCGGCGTCCAACGCAATTGGATTATTGTGCCGGTCCCCGGTACAGGTTGAATTATTAGTTCTGCGCCCAGGCGCACTGCCCGCGCCTTCATAATTTTAATCCCAAAGTGCGGCCGATTGTCGTTTGGTTGTAATGACGGATCAAACCCTATTCCCTGATCCTTGATGGTAATTATTATCTCGTTTTGAACTACGTTTAATAATAAACGTACCAGCTCTGATTGGCTATGACGTTGCGCATTTAACAGTCCTTCGCGCACAATCCGTAACACCTGTTCACTTTCTTGTGGAACCAGCATCAAGGGCACAATACAATCTGTTTCAAATAAGACGCGCGGGTTAGATGCAGATAACTCTTCTGCGATGATGGTGAGTTGTTCCTGTAAAGATTTGTTGATGGGGAAATTCTCCTTTAGCCCGGCAATTGCCCGGCGAATTTCCTGTTCCGCCTGTTCTTCGGCTCGCTCGATTTGTTGGAGGGTGGAATAGGCTTTTCCAAAATCTCCCTGGTCCATTTGATCTCTCGCACTGCGCACCATCATTCCCAGAAAACTGAGGGTCTGAAGCAATCCATCATGCATTTCAGAAGCTACCCGCTGGCGTTCCTCCAATGTTCCAGCTTGTTCTGCTTGTTGATATAACGAGACATTTTCAATTGTCCGCGCTGCCAGCCTGGCAAGCTGTGAAAGTGTAGATGCTACCTCTGGCTGGAAAGCGTCAGGTTTGGAACTGCCCACACACAACGCTCCAATCACTTTATAATCAGAACGTAATGGCGCAGCCAGGTGGCTGGCACGATACTGCGGAGCGATTATTTGACAGGATACCCGACAATTCTGCATTCCAGTAGCATCTGGCTGCGTTTGCAGCAGACCTTCTTGAATTACAAGGCCTTCAGCCTGTGATTGAGATTGCTGGAATGCGTTTTCGGAACCAACAAAAGAACGTAAATTGAGCAAATTGAGTTGCTGATCCAGTAAACACAGTGAAGCTACTTCCGAATTGGATAATTCCTGTGCTTTTGTGGTAACCGATTTAAACACCTCGTTGATGGGAAGCGTTGGGCT
>JAVEYK010000030.1:15219-38185 GCA_034003505.1 Anaerolineaceae bacterium
ACGTCCGGTTACCATCCAAAGCCCGGAAAAATTGAATGAGCCAGCGATTGTGATCGTCCAGATACCCAGGTTGAGCAGTACAACCGCAACCCACACCACATTCTCGTTGCCACGTGAGCCCCCGCGATAGCGGGGGAGGATCCAGAAGGCAAACCCAATGGCCAGTTGGATGACAAAACCAAATAACAAAATATCCATATGCGCAGGCAACAGACGCCAAAGCCAGGCAGCAAACGGAATGCCTTTGTTGGCTAGCATCAAAGCACCAAATGTAAAACCCAGCAAAAGGTACAACATCGCCAGACGAACAGACCAGGCACTCAGACGAGGCATATCATTTTACTTTCACCCGTTGCCAGGCATTGATTACATACAGGAGCCCTGCCAGCCATTGTAAGAATGCCGAAGTAACCAGGAACCAGCCCCAGATCATTCCTGGGGAGATAGTGTGGAAAGGTTCACTGAAAGCACGCATCAGTAAGCCTACATTCAGAAGGATATAAGCCGCCCATGATAAAGTTTCATTGCCACGCGGCTTTTCCATGCTGTACTTCGGCAGCATCCAGAGGGCGACACCCAGGATAAATTGAGTTACCCAACCTACCATCAGAAGATGAAAATAGACCGGGACAAATCCAGAAGGAAGGAAAGAAAATAAACTGCTCAGATTTTGAACCAATCCAACCAGCAATGCCAGTATGAACATAGCCAGTGCCGTTCTTAGGTACCAACGCACAATCAGTGGCATTCCTTTTATCCCTCCATCTTTTCAGGTTTGTGGGAGCGAATGGTAATCGCCAGGATAGCCAGGAATAGCAGGATACTGATCTCGTTGAGCATTCCACCCCAACGCCGAAGATCGAACCAACCTCCCAGGTCACCAACAACTCTCATGATGAGCGAAGTGTGCAATAAAACCAGACTCACATAAAATGAAGGATGATAGGGAAGTGCCCGATTGAGAACAGCCGGGAAAATAATGGGGGCATGCCCAAAGATCATGGAAATCGTAAAACCGACAAAGATGCTGTGCAATATTGCGTCATATATTACCCCGGCGTTAACAGCTCCATACCAGAGGGTTAATAAGCCAGCAAAACCCAGCCATAAATATCCGACATATAAACAACGGGCAATATAACGGGTCAGGGGCAGCCGATGGCCGAGATTGCGGCGGGCAATATCGAACCGCAGCAGCCAGAGCGCTAATGCCAACATCCCTAGTCCTGTCAAGCGTGCGCCAATCTGGAGTGCAAACATCCCAATGACAACCCCGACCATAAATATTCCCGCGCTTATTACAAATAATGTGAGTTTTATCCTGGTCATGCGCAGGACACGGCTGAGTTCAAGCCGTTCACCGGTAATGGTCAGAATCAGAAAAGCAGCCCACCAGAATACGATCTGAAAAACTGCCAGGCCTGAAAGCCACAATACATTGCCAATGAACCAGCATAAGGCACCAGCGCCAATAATGACCACATGAATAGCCGGTTCGCGCCGAATCATGATGCCCAGAATGAAGACCATACCCAGGCTGCCCAGTGTAATTAATAGCTGCCCAAAGCCCGTCTGAGGAAGAGCCAGACTGACAACCCAACCGACGCCGGACGATAAAGGCACTACGTACAGCCACGTTTTCCGAAGCGCCACAACCCTTTCCATGGCGATGATTGTTCCCAAGAACCCGGATACCATCAGTGCCCCATGCGCCATTGTGAGGTTGATGTGAATATCCGGCAAGACCCAGCCCAAGCGCACTAGACCCGCCCATAAACCGGCTAACAATGCCAAAAAAGCCAGAAAGAGGACAATAGGGAGAAAAAGTGAACGTTGATTCATCAAAGATTACTCAAAATTTGCATTAGCATTTAACCGGAAGATGGATAATTAACATAATATTGACCTTATTGGTTATATTATAACGTTTTCCGATTAAGATGCTAGCGCTTGCCGCAAGTATCGTTAATAAGGAAGGCGCTGTCGTTTCTAAGCTTTCAATCGTTGCTTTTATTTCGGTTCACGTAACAATCATCCAGCCAGAAGCGAGGTTTCCGGGTATGAAGATGATTCAAAATTTCGAGCCTGATTAACTAGTCAACATTATTGAACAAATTTTTGGTTTGCTCGTTTACAACCTGATTCTATCAGCAACAACATGTTGTTCTCTTTAACAATTAATTTTTCGTGGACTGCCAGGTTGACTAGCCTGGAACCATAAACAGACGATTAGCACAAGTGCTGGCTGAGGTGACCAAGAGCCTTTTCAAAATTGTCACCATTCTCTTCCTCATGGTGCTGGAATAGGCGCAAGCGACCGCAATGTGTTGTTTTAAATTCATATGGACGCCTGAATCCTTCAAAATAATTGCAAAAAAAGTAGCTGAAAATGAAAACGCATGACCGCAAGAAAGATGATAAAGATCTGTATTCCTCCTCGGTCATAAACCAAAATGGGTTGATGTGCCCGCGTTCTAATTTTTGATGATTGATGACACAATTGAAGAGTTGTGGTGTCCAGGCACTTCACCGGGCTTTAAAGAAAATACTCAAGCCTTTAAAGTAGACAATGGCTACCAGGGTTTGGTCGAAAGCGGCGGCAAGTACCACAAAATCTACTTGGGTGATCCACGCCGTGCTGCGCCGTAAAAGCTCAAGACCATCCTTCGGCATCCGGTTAAAATAAGATAAATTGGCGGAAATTGGAAAACCTCGGGTTCCTTTTTCCGGTACAATATAATTACTAAACTGAACTATATAGCCTGGGAAGAATTGCAAATTTATCCAAAACATATCTATGAGGAAAATTAAAAATGCCACGCCCACTCAATAAAACCCAGTTACTCGAAGTCGCTCACAAAGAATTTCACAAGCTTGAAACGTATTTGTCCAGCCTGTCACCGGAACAAATGAAAGCCAGCAATGCCCCGCAAAAATCGGTGAAAGATATCCTCGCACATCTCTACGAATGGCAGCAAATGTTTTTTATCTGGTATGCTGCCGGCTTGCGCGCAGAGATGCCAGACGTGCCTGCTCCTGGTTACAAGTGGAGTCAACTGCCTGCCCTTAACCAGGCCATCTATGAGAAGTATAACCATTTATCATTAGACGACGCGTTGACTTGGTTCCGCGCTTCACACGCCAAAACGATGCAGTTCATCGAAAGTCTCTCGGATGGCGAACTGACCACACCCGGTCTGTATCCCTGGATGAACCGTAACACCCTGCTTGCATATCTCAATTCCACCACTGGTAGCCACTATGTCTGGGCAGTCAAAGAAATCAAGAAGTTTCTAATCAATGAAACATTCTCCTAATTCTGATCCTGGAATTCTAATCAGATCATTTAAGCAGAAATTCCAACCTGTTAATATAACCAATTTTACTCAGGTGTATACTTAATTAGAGGAAAAACATAATGAACGTTCCCATCGAATGGCTGTTGGAAGGGGAACCCTGGATTGAATATCGGGCCAGGCGTGACTTAATGAGCCAACCCGAAAATTCCCCCGAGGTTAAATCAGCGCGGGATTCCATGTTGGTAAACCCCCAGGTGAAAAACCTGATTTCGGAATTAACGCAATGGCCGGGAAAGGTGATCGCCAGCCATAAAAGTGCCAGCCAGCCATTCCACAAACTGACGTTTATCGCCGACCTGGGCTTGAATGTCAATGATCCTGACGTGGAAAAAATAGTGGCGCGCATCCTGGCACAACAATCAGCCGAAGGGCCATTTCAACTCCCTATGAATGTCGCCAAGCATTATGGCGGAACGGGTGATGATCTATGGGCCTGGGCGTTGTGTGACGCTCCCTTGAGCGTTTATGCATTGGTCAAATTTGGTTTGGAGGCTGACCCGGCAGTGAAGACCGCGGTCGAATACCTGGTTGGGTTGCTGCATGATAATGGTTGGCCATGCGTAGTCTCGAAAGAGCTGGGCAATTTCCGTGGGCCAGGACGCAAAGATGACCCTTGCCCATTTGCAAATTTGGCAATGCTCAAGGTGTTGTCAGAAATGGCTGAATTGCGCGATAGCCCTGCCTGTCATATCGGGGCTGAGACGTTGCTTGCTTTATGGAGTGAAAGCGCGACGCGACACCCTTACATGTTCTATATGGGAACTGATTTTCGCAAACTCAAAGTTCCTTTCGTATGGTATGACGTGATGCATGTTTTGGATATCCTATCGCGTTTTCATTGGCTCAAGGATGATAAGAGATTGCTTGATATGCTTGAAATTTTGAAGGGAAAAGCTGATCCACAAGGACGTTTTACGCTGGAGTCAGTTTGGACCGCGTGGAAAGATTGGGAGTTGGGACAGAAAAAACACCCCTCGCGGTGGTTAACCCTGCTGGCATGGCGCATCCTACAAAGAATGGAGATCAACTCGCTTTAAGATAGCGCGGCATAGGGCTTTTTCCTGGAAATGTTTGCGTCTCGTTTCCAGTGGTAGGAACAAATGATCGCTTCCAATTCATCTAAACCTTTCTATAAACGCCACATTCATCCTGCTCTGGCTTTATGGTTGATCGCCCCGATTTTTGGAGAGTTGTTCTCGGGTTCTTTGCCGTTGAACGAGTATCTATCCCCTTTGACGATCCTCACCATGGGGATGCTCTACGGAAGCGGAGCTATTCTCATTCGCGAGATTGTGACTCGTTGGCAAAAGGGTTGGGGGAGTTTGCTTCTGCTTGGCATGGCTTACGGTATTTATGAAGAGAGACTGGTGGTACGTTTTCATTCTTTTGGATCCTGGCACTGTCACACGACCAACGGGCAATACCCCGTTATGTATTTCTCAAACCCTGTTTTTCTTGCCTTGCTGGGGTGGATCTATTATAGAGTAAACCGACGTGTGAAAAGTGATAATGAATCGGAAATGCTCCTGACAACCCAAGGTTAGCTCAACGTGCCATCTCATACTGACGATTACATTATTTGAAAAAATCCGCGCTTAAAGGGTTGAGGTTTTATGAGACCTTCCAATTTTCTTAACAATGTCTCAGGGGGGTCGCTTTTACAGACAAAGGCGTTTACATTTGCCTGTAAACAAATTTTTTCTGCATCAGGCCAACTACTCATCGCCAGTAAAGAGATAGATGGGCACAGTAATCGCATGGTTTCAACCAATTCACTCAAATTGGAACCCAGAGATTTTCTTGTTGAAATGAGGCCAGGTAAGTCCGCATCGAGGATGACAACATCCGGGCAGTTGTGCGTCACCAGTGAGAATAGGTTGACTGCATCCCGGGCTTCACCGATGATTTGATATTGTTCCTTCTCAGCCAGGACGAGACGCAGAGCAGTCACGACCTCAGTGTTTGCATCAGCAATTATCATCTGCATGCTTACAATCCTTGCCAATCAAACACCGGGGTGGGATAGCCTGACCCGGTTGATTTCCCCAACAGGCAGCCAATCGTCCATGTTGCCATATGCGCTGCGGTCTATTTTAAATGGTTCAACTGGTACAGCATCTTCAAAACTGATCAACACCAGATAGCGTTTGCCAGCCCAACGTTTATACTGGGTGCCAGTCAATTGTAATGCAGGCATCCATTTATCAATCATCCGGGCTGATTCATCCATGCTCAATGGATCTGAGTTGATTACCTGGTTTACACTTGCAGTAGCCTGAACAAGACCTTCTCCGTTATTTTGAATAAAGTACAATCTGTCACCCGGGTGCACTCGACCATAGGGCAGTTTTCGTCCGGTCGCTCCCCGCAGGATCATCTGCTTGGTCCCATTGATCAGTTTTTCTAAATCATTTTCTTTTGCATCAATATAAACTACGTGGTCCATGATCCCATCCTATTCTATTTGTGAATTGATTGACTGAATTTTATCGACACCCATCTTAGTCCCCGCTATGAAACCCATTGTACCCAGTCCAATTGCCCCAATAAACCAGGAACCATTGGATGTGGGTACTCCAAAAATCATGCCAGCTGAACCAGAAGAGTTAGAAGGTGCAACTATAGCAGCATAAAGCAAACCCAATATCGTTCCTAAAATTGCTCCCATACCCAGTCCAGACAGCGAATAGACAATTTTTTTGCCCAGGATGTCAATCAAAAGACCAAATACCAAACCCATACAAGCCCCAAAAATTAACCCCAATGAGATATTTCCATCCATAAAAATCAATCCCACCAGCATTCCTATGGATGCTCCCAGTGTTATACCAGTACCTAAATAAATAAATTTTTGTTGGTATTCTTTGTGATGATTATTCATCGCATCTTCCTCCTGATCTACAAATTGTGAGCTGCCGATCTTCCTAGCAATAGTTTAGTTGGGAAGTTCTTAATAAGCATCATGCACAAGGTGGGATTGCTGAGGACCGTTCGGATAAAACATATTTTGACCAAAAGTACAGGATATGATCATACGAGTGACACTTTTTTCGGAAATAATGCCAACAGTAACATAACGATTGCGAAAGCAAACAATGAAATACCCAGCCAATCGGAAACCAAAGGAAAAACTGAAGAAATGAATAAATAGTCCTGGTTCAGACACCACAACAATCCAGCGGATGTGACCATAAACAAAGTGGCTTGCCCTATTCGCAGGAGGCGGAACTCTTTGGACAGAGGTGCAAACTTACGTCCTCCTCTCATTAATGCTACTCCCCACTGCCACAAGTTCCACAAGGACAAGCTACCAATGACTACCATCAATCCCCACATCAATTTGATGCCCCATAAGATTCGCCCCATCCCGACTTTGATAAAACCATTCCATTTCGCCCAATCCATTAACAGATGAGCGATCAGTGGCCAGCTTCGCTGGCTGTTGGTTAAAATGACGATGCCATCACCCGATTCTGGAACAGCGTGGAAGTGAGTCATCCAACCGGTGCCCTGACCACCATGAGAAACTGCCTTTTTACCATTGGAAAGATTTTCAATATAATGGCCAAATCCATACGAATCAAACACCAGGCTATATAATCCTAAATGATGGGCTATTGGGGTGTAGAGTTGATGAATGCTTTGCGGGTTAAGCACATGTTGATTCTTAGAAAAGCCTGGCATTCCAGAGGCAACAAAGGCAGCTATATCTCCCACAGTTGCAAAAAGACCACCTGAACCTTTTTCGGGGTAAATGTACACGGGAACTGCTTTGCCAGTCAAACCATAACCAAGCGGAACCGGGGGATCAAATTGTTTATTCCAGGTAAAGCTGGAATGAAGCATACCAAGAGGAATCAGAATTTCCTGTTGCATATATTCAGCAAAATCACGGTCGGTCACTTCTTCAATCAATAACTCCAAGAGGTTAAACCCCGTATTTGAATAAAAAAATGATGAACCAGGCTCCTGGAAAAGAACAGCTTCTTTTGTGAGACTCTCTCTTAAAGTAGGGATGTCAGATTCAGGTGAATAAAAGTTAAAGAAATCTCCTAAAGGCATCCCAGCGGTATGACTTAGAAGCTGCCTGACAGTGACATTGCTTTCTGAAAATGCCGATTCAGGAAATGTCCATGTTTTCAAGTATTGCTGCACAGGTCGATCAAGATCGATTTTACCCTGTTCAACCAGTTTCATCACTCCCCAGGCAGTCACTGATTTTGAGATCGACTGTACCCGCAGGTAGGTGTCAGTCGTCATCATTCGACCCGTCTCAAGATCTGCATATCCATAAGCTTGTGTCCAGATGATCTGCCCCTGCTTAATAATTGAAATATTTACGCCCGGAATATCATAGAAGTTCATTAACTTTGGAATTCTTTGATTAAGGTCGGCACAAAATATTTCTACAGAATCCCCTTCCTGAATGTCCAATGCCTGAAAGGGATTCGTAAATGAGAAAAGGAGTACGATCGGGAAGATGGCAAGCAGGACGAATTTTCTTGAACATTTCGTTGTGGTATGGGAACCTGGCTTCAGAATCTTCATAATTGTAGCGTTTAATTCCTTCTGTTCGTTTTGATTTCGGATTGACCGGAGACTTATGCATGCCTGATGATTGATAGTCATGAAAATCAGCCATTTTCATAGTCCAGCTTAACACTATAATGTCAATCTTTTATCCTGCAACAGGATGAATTTAAGATAGTCGTTGGATGGAGATTTACACCAATCTATTTTTCAATGCAAAGGACACCGCTTCAGTGCGTGTCGTCACTCCTAACTTTGAGAGGACACTGCTGACATGTGATTTGGCAGTGGAAAGGCTAACAAATAATCGTTCAGCAATTTGCTGGTTATTGAACCCCTCAACCATCAACAACAGGACTTCGCGCTCCCGGTCGGTCAGATCAGACCCTATTGTTACTTCTGGCTGATTTACAGCCTGAATGAGCACTTCAGCTGCCTCGGGTGCCAGGGTTGGTTTTCCTTCATATGCCAGCCGAATAGCCCTGGCTAACTCATCCGCGGAAATGTCTTTGAGTAGGTAGCCAATTGCACCGGCCTGAATCACAGCCTGCACCTGTTCGCGTTCTTTAAAACTTGTCAATGCAATGATCTGAATATTCGGGTGTTTCTCCCGAATCAAACGAGTTGCCGAAGCCCCATCCATCCCTGGCATAACCAGATCCATCAAAACCACATCAGGCAAGAATTGATCACATAATCGCACAGCTTGTTCGCCGTTTTTCGCTTCACCAACCAGTTCAAAATCGTCAAAAGCCATCAGAAATGAACTTAGCCCATTGCGGACAACTGCATGGTCATCCGTTATTAACACCCGAATATTTTTTTCTTCAGTCATTGTGCTCCTCATTTGGGGGATTATTTTCGCTGGCACCATCCTCAGACCATTTCAGAAGAATACTCGTTCCCTGATTGATCTGGCTATTAATTACCAGGCTTGCGCCAACCTCTTCTGCTCGTTCACGCATGATGCGGAGTCCGTGATGATCTGTCCCTGTCATCTGATCTGGATCGAATCCCTGGCCATCATCAGCAATTGCCAGTTCAATGTGAGTTGATTGACAGGTCAATGAGATGGAAATGAGATCAGGATCAGCATGTTTGACGATATTATTCAATGCCTCCTGTGCGATGCGGTAAAAGGCAATCTTGACATTCAGTGGCAATGTGCAATCACCATTCATCACAAGTTGTATTGGAACCCGTGCTCGGGCAATAAAGGCATTTGTCAGATGGCTCAGCAGGTCTTCCAGTTTGGAATCTGCCAGTGTGTCCGGGCGGAGTTCCAACAGCAAGGTGCGCATTTCAGCCAATGCTCCGCGAGTCAGTTCACGTAGTTCCGCCAGTTTGGTCTGCCCCGCTTCCGGATTCTTCTCCCATATTTTTGGCAGTACTTCAGCGGTTAATGTGGTTGAAAACAAAGTTTGGGTGACTGCATCGTGCAAATCGCGCGCCAGACGTCCACGTTCGGCTGCGATAGCTTGTTCGCGAGCCCGTTCCAGAATAATTGTCTCAGCCTTTTTTTGTTCAGTAATGTCCTCACTGGAGCCAATCAGGCGGATCACATTGCCTTGCTGGTCAAAAACTGGGGCAATCGTAGTGCGAAAGGTGCGAATTCGCTCCACGTTCCAATACGGGGATGGCCCTTGCTCTTCATATTCGATGGGTTGTCTGGCATTGAGGCAGTCTATATAATGCTGGTTTATCGCTGTTGCCACTTCGGGAATCACCAATTCTTCAATGGTTTTCCCCCAGATTTGATCTGGAAGCAATCCGGATCCCCGTTGATGGGCGGGGTTTGTACGCAAGACGCGGAAATGATTATCTGGTAACACTTCCACAACAAAAATTTGTAGTGGAGTTTGCTCAAAAACTTCAGAATACAAAGCCTGGCTGATTTGCAGTAAATTCTCGGCTCGTTTGCGTTGCTCTATTTCTGTTCGCAGGTTGTCATTTGCGCGCTTAAGTTCCTCTGTGCGTTCAATCACCCGCAATTCCAGTTCGTCATGAGCTTTTCTTAAAGATTCTTGAGCCAGTTTATTTTCTTGCGCATTGACAATGATACTTCCCACTACCTGTAATAGGTTACTGCTATCTGCATCCCAGGATTTTTCAGACCGCACCGAGTCAAAACCTAATAAACCGGTCACCTTCCCCTGAAAGATCATTGGTACTGCCAGCAGCGATTTTATCCCCTGATCTTCAAACTCGATTTTCTCATTGCGGGCAATATCCGGAAGATTTGCAACCGAAGGTATATGAAGCAAATCTCCATTGAGCAAGATCTGATTAGACCAGGGTAGTGCTTCCACCGGAATTTCTTTCAAATTCTGAATCTGTGGTTCTATACCGCTGCGGCACCATTCGTGAGTGCAGGACATCATTTGTTGGTCGTCAGAATAGGCAAAAACATAAGCACGATCCACAGCGGTGAATTCACCAATCGCGCATAAGGCTTCAGCGATGGCTGTGTCAATTTCAAGGGAGGGGTACCTGATAAAGCGGGTGGAAAGCGATAAGATCAGGTTTTCGAGTGCGTTGTGATGCTCCAGCTCGGCAACGGTTTGTTTCTGCTGCGAGATGTCCAGAATTAAACCGTGGAAGTGGGTTAATTTCCCATCTGATCTAAAAACCGGTGTTGAGATGGTACGTACCCATACCCATTGGCCTTTTCTCTCATTAAAAAAGCGGGCAGATTCATCGTAGCGAACACCTTTTGCCCACGATCGCTGGTTGGCTGCAGTAATTCTCTCCAGATCATCGGGATGGATATTTTCAAACCAGGTTTCAAACAGATACGGATTTTCAATACCGACAATATCTTTTATCGATTGGCTAACCATGTCCACCCGCCCACCATACGGTGATTCGGGATCGATAGTGACTTTATAAATAGCAAAATCGATTGCATCCTCAAGCAGAGAATGAAGGTCGGTATCATCATGATCATGATTAGATTGCACCATATCTACGGAAATATTTTCCTTTCAATAAAACGGAATGGAGACTCAACGCATTTTGTAATTATTATAGCCTGATTATAAAAATTTATTTCCAATCAATCACCCAACCCTAAATTGATAGTGTTCTTACCGTTTCTTTCCATCACCTACTACGCTCTGTCACCTGACCAGTCTGTTTTTCATTCCCTCGACCAGGTAATAATTCCTCTGCTGTGATGATGTGTAACCAGAGAATTTTCTTTATTATTCAAGTAGCAACCTGCAGAAGGAGTTAAAAAAACATGCCCCAGTCAGACGAATTTGTGATTCAAACCCATAACCTGAGTAAATCCTTTGGCGCAGTGAAAGCCTTACAGTCAGTTGATCTGGCGGTTCCTAAAAATTCGATTTTTGGTTTTTTAGGACCGAATGGGGCCGGCAAAACAACCTTAATGAAGATTCTACTTGGATTAAGTAAACCAACAACCGGCACCGGTACGATCTTTGGATATAACATTTCCAGTGATAGTGTCTCTATCCATGAACGGATTGGATACTTACCCCAACAACCCCGTTTCATTGATTACATGACTGCGCGTGAAAACCTGTACTTTGCAGCGAAATTCTTCTTCAGCGGTCCCCATTCCAGAATTGTGGAAAGATGCGATGAAATGTTGGAATTGGTCGGTTTGACAGATAAAGCGAACCGTGCCATTAGAGGATTCTCAGGAGGGGAAAAACAGCGTCTGGGGATTGCCCTGGCACAGGTGAATTACCCGGATTTGTTAATTCTGGATGAACCAGCTTCCTCCCTCGATCCATTGGGCAGGCGTAAGGTGCTGGATGTCATGGATAGATTGCGCAAGCACACCACCATTTTTTATTCGACCCACATTTTGGATGATGTGCAACGGGTTAGCGATGTGGTGGCTATTTTAAACCATGGTCGCTTGGAAGCCTGTGGCTCCATTGAGCAAATACTAAATGGTAAGGGCGGGGTGGTATACACAATTTCGACCAAAGGTAGTCCTGAGAACCTGGAGGCGCGTTTATCAACGTTTCATTGGATCACACACAGCAGTGTTACTCAGCATAACGGTTCCAGCATATGGCAGGTGAGTGTGATCGATGAGAAGATTGCTGAAAGGCAACTGTTGCGCATTTTTTTGGAGGAAGAACTACTTGTAGTCACTGAGTTCAGCCGCAAGAAATTTGATCTGGAAGAGGCCTTTATTGATATTGTCAAAGGAGATGGAAATGGCAAATAATATGGATTTTATACTTGTTCAAGAACAGCCAGGTTTACGCGGTTTAACCAACTTGATCTACAAAGAAAAATCCGCATGGTTGAAAACCCGGCGTTGGTGGATTAATGCTTTGATCTGGCCGTTGATCCTGGGCGGGTTGGTGGCAAATATGCTGCTTGTTTCCAGTGCTTTTAATCTCGATTTAACAGAAGAAGTGATTGCAGCGGGAGGACGCACCGCCTATGTTATCTCGCTTGGTTTATCTGTGTTTTTTGAGTTTGGAATTCAGGCGATAGCCATCGGAGTAATCATTTTAGTTAACGATTTACTGGTCAGCGAAAGACAGAGTGGTGTGGCAGAATGGATATTAACCAAGCCGGTCACGCGCTGGGCTTATATCCTTGCCAAATTGTTGATCAATGCAGTGTTTATTTTGCTGTTTCTGGTGATTATTCCAGCCATTGTAACTTACAGCATGTTGTCTTTCAAATTGGGTGCACTTTTTCCGATTTTGCCTTTCACATACGGAGTAAGTATCATGATACTCCACAGTTTGTTTTACCTTACATTTGTGTTGATGTTGGGAACGATTTTCAATGCTCGGTCGGCGATCCTTGGAATAGCAATTGGTTTTTTACTGGGAAGCAGCCTGGTAACGGGACTGATCAAACCCTTGTTATATGTTCTCCCAACTTCGTTACCTAAAATTGCTGCTTCGGTTGCCAATAACCAGTCAGTGCCCGCTAACCTGTTATGGCCGCCGATTGTTGCAACCATGCTCTGGTGTCTGATATTTTTGTTTGTCGCACGGAATCAGTTCGACCGAACCGAATTTTAGCAGTGGAAATGGTAAAGAAGTGGGAGTTAAATATTTCTGGTTAGCGAGATAAATGATGCGGGTGCAGTTGGAGGAGATGATGAATTTTAAAACGTTGTGTGCATATTTGTGGAAGTTGCCTTTATGTGGCCTGGCTTTCTTTATCGGTTTGGCAATTGGTGGGATGTTGCTCCCGATGACAGGATTGCAATCCCCGAAGATCCCTGAAGGGACCGAAGCCAACATGGTTGCAATGTGGTTTCTGATGGGGAGTGTGATCCTGGCTTTTGTTCTTTCTTTTGTAGCAGGTAACCTGCAGGCGAAACTACTCATTCGATGGGCAATCCTTGCTGAACTAATCTGGATATTTGCGATCGTTGGTATGGTTATCGAATCATACTTCTTTATGACAACTGGCGCGGTTGCATCCTTGGGAGATGCTCTTTACACGATCATGAACTTCTTACTGCCGGCGCTGTTCTTGTCGTTGATGCTGGCATTGCTTTTCCGTCCTTCACAACCCCTTGAACCCGCTATGTATTACCTGCGTGATTATTTTAAATCTTACAATCCTGGGATGTTTGGTTGGCGCGTCCTGCTAGCACTGGCAGCATATCCGTTGGTTTATATTACGTTTGGGTTGATTGTGCAACCATTTATTCAGGACTTTTACATTTCTGGTCAATTCGAATTAGCAATTCCCACCTGGAGTCAGTTGATCCCGCTTCAATTGGTACGCAGTACTTTCTTCCTGATCTTCAGTCTGCCGGTCATTATCTGGTGGAAGGGCACCCAACGTGGTCTTTGGCTTTCATTAGGATTTTCTATCTTTGTCCTGACTGCTTTCATGGCTGTCATCACCGCTTACTGGTTTCCGTGGCAATTGCGCTTTTTTCATGGGTTGGAATTGTTAGCAGATGGTCTACTGTATGCTGCGGTATTGGTGACCTTGTTTGGAACCTGGCAAAAATTTTATCTCCCCAACAAGGTCTGGTTCGCTGGGGATAAAATATGAACTTTGGATTATTTTTGCTTTGGTATTGGAGTGCATACGTTTTGGTGACATTGGTAGGCATCGGGCACACGATTTTTAATTGGAAAGTATTAAAAATGGAAAACAAAAAAGAAAAAATAAGCAGTATGTACGATGTGGTTGCTTATGCTAAAACAGTTCCATTTCACCCCATTTATAATATTATCATTTGGCCGATCTTTTCTTACCTTTATTTATCCCAATCTTATTCTGAGGATATGTGGCGGGATGCCCTCATTTTGGGTGCAAGCTGGATGGTAATCACCATCATTCTTGATCTATTCGGCTGGGTGCTGGTCAAACATCCCTGGCGTATGACATTTAAAGAAATGTATCTCGATTATCAACCCTGGATAGCGCTCATTTATATTTGCATCTTCGTCAGCCCTTTTATTGCTGTTTTATTCATGTAGTGCTAGCTATTTGTTTTAAACAGTTGTAATAACCATAAGAGTGGCAGGAAAAAACCTCCAATCCTACGGTTTTGCAGATTGATTATTAGGTTGTTCAGGTTTTCAACCTGTTAAAGGTCATTTCAAATCCTCTACCCCGGATGAAAGTGCAATTTGAATTGCTTCGCGCACCATCTGGTTGGTAAATCCCCATTCGTTATCATACCAGCTCAAGATTTTTACCAGATCTCCATCAACGACGCGTGTCATTCCCAAATCAATGATGGATGCATGGGAATCCTGAATGATATCAGATGAGACAATTGGATCGTAGGTCAGGCCGACAATATCCTGGTACCGCTTGCTGCCTGCTTCTTCAACAAAGATTTGGTTAATTTCTTCCACTGTTGTCTTTCGCTTTGTGACAAGAACGATGTCAGCCAGAGAACCAACCGGCACGGGACCACGAACGGCGATGCCGTCAAAGAGGTCTTTATACTGAGGTAGGGCTTTGGTGGTAGCGATCGCGGCTCCTGTGGAAGTGGGTACAAAATTGGCAGCGCCAGCGCGACCTCTCTCGAAGCGCTTGTTGCTGCTATCGGTGATTGACTGAGAGGCGGTGTAGGCATGAACTGTTGTCATAATGGCTTTTTGTATACCAATCCTGCGTCCCATAATCTCGATTACCGGAGTAATACAGTTGGTAGTACAGCTCGCACAAGCGATGATCCGTGCAGCCTCACCCACCTTGTTGACCCCATGCACAACAGTGTCGACATCCTCACTCTTCGCAGGAGCAGAAAGTATGACATATTTCGCTCCAGCTTGAATATGTTTCTCTAAGTCTTCCCTTTTTGTAAATACACCGGTACACTCCAGAACGATATCTACTCCCAGTTTCGACCAGGGCAAGAGGGTGGGATCTTTTTCATGATAAACAGGGAAATGATAATCGGCGATGACCAGATTTTTACCATCATATTCAACGGTCTTTTCATACCTGCCATAAACAGTATCATACTTAAGCAGGTAAACAATATTTTCTGGTGGAACAATATCATTGACAGCGACGAGTTCCAACTGGGGAGTTTCCAGAATAACTTTTAAGGCAGCCCTTCCAATGCGTCCTAATCCATTGATTGCTACTTTCATCATATTAACCTCCTCTTCAATTTCAAAATAGATTTCCTTTAAAATCAAATTTCAATATCGTTTTCAGTATCAGTAGAATTTCTTCTTATTCATTCTTCAACGCTTGTTCAAACAGGTTGCGTGTGGCTTCATCGCAGCTCTCACCACAACAGGGTAGCTTGCCAACTGACCGAATCTTTCCGTCATTAATGGTTGGATAGGCGATTGGATGCCGCAACTTTTTCCCATTTGCCAGCATGATTGTGGGGGTGCCACGCACATTATAGACTTCTTTTCCCAAGCGACCTTCTTCCAGTACAGCAGCCCGGGGTTGATCACTATTGAATAATCTGGCAAAATGATCCATATCTAATTGGGCTTCCTGGGCAAGTTCCATAATCACCTCTGGTCGTCCTATGTTGAGACCTTCATTGAAAAAAGCCCTGCGTAATAGAAGGTCAAAATCCCAACCGATCTGCTCACTTTGCTGGAAGGCACACCAGGCACCTTCAAATGCTGGCAATGTGGTGGTGGGCCAATCGTCTTTAAACGGTTTAAAGACAGCATCTGGTTCCTGCAAGGCCGCCAGCCAGATTTCCAAATCCAGCTCTTCGCGGTTGGGAGGGCCTCCACCAAAGATTTCCAGCGGGTAAGCCCTCCCACATAACCTGACACGCCCCCTGTATTCCGGAAGTATTTTATGCAGACGCACGGCTGCGATATAGCACCATGGTCAATAATACTCGGCCCATTCCCATAATTCGGGAATTTTCTCTTCAGATTTCCTGTCCAATTAACGCTATTCTCCTGGTGAATGTGATTTCACCTAAGCTAATTTTGCGGTCAGTTTCATATCAACGGCTGAAAGTGCCTGTGAAACCGGACAACCTTTTTTGGACTTTTCTGCAAACTCAATGAATGTTTTTTCATCGATCCCGGGCACATCTCCAACGGTCGAAAGTTCGATCAACGTGATTTTCGGTCCTTCCCCAAGATGAACTTTGGCCGTGGTATCGATGCGGGTGGGGGTGTGCCCCGCCTGAGACAAAATCAAAGCCAGGTACTGTGAAAAACATCCCGCGTGAGCCGCGCCAATCATCTCTTCCGGATTGGTTCCCGCTCCACCTTCGAAACGCGAGAGATAACTGTAAGGACCTTCGAATCCACCAGATCCCAGTCGCATGCTGCCTTGACCTTCTTTTAAATTGCCTTTCCATATTGCAGATGATTCACTAATAGCCATTTTTCTACTCCTTTTTTCTATTTTGATACAAAAATTTGATAATTTGAGGATTTTGCTGCTGGCATCAGACAAGATGAACACCAATCAAGCCACCTCATTAATTAATTTACACTGCGCTAGGTGCACCGTGTAAAAAGCCAACAAAAACTAACTCATCCAGAGCGCGGATAAAGTGTTGTTCGGCGGGATCGAATACGAGGAGTGTATTTGGCCCAACTGTTTGCTCAACGCCATCGCCACCGGAGAAGACACCCGTCCCACTCAGGATAACCACATAGAACGGTGAACTGGGGGCGTTATGCTCACGTATGGATTGCTCAGGCAAGAGGGTAAACAAGATTGCCCTTCCGTTTTTATCGACATGCAATGGGTTGGCATGTGGTCCTTTTGGGTTGAAATGCCAATTTTCATTCAGATTGGTTGTTTTCATGGTTTACTCTTTCTATGTTTATGATTAATCATTCCTGTTTCTACAATTTGCCAATCAGATCACTGGATGTGAACGGTCCAGGTTCTGCAAGCAGTTCACTGGCTGCTGGCACGGTGTCCCACACGTTCCACAATAAGACACCGCGTACCCGACCATCCTCCAGGTAATAAACCACGCCTTTCTTAAACTGTTCTTTCCAATCAGCGACGATTTCCAGCTTACTATTCAATTCCCCAACGGCTTCATAACCCAATTTAAAGAGGTCAGAGTAAAACATGGGTGCATGCGTATAGGCTTCATTTGCCCCTGCCATATTACGGCCAGCCAGTTTTCCCATCTGGATGGCATTATCTTCATGCTCCACCCGTTTGCGCTTGCCCAGTGCAGTGTGATAGAAGTTAGCAACATCTCCAGCTGCATAAATATCTGGCGCTGTGGTCATTAAATGCTCATCCACAACAATCCCATTTTCTACTTTCAAACCAGCTTGCTGTGCCAGGTCGACGTTTGGATGGACGCCTATTCCGGCAACAATACCGTCCACTTCAAAAATTTTTCTATTTTTTGTGTGGACTGTGAGATGATCCCCACTATCTTCGATGTTGGTGACGGTGTCTCCGGAGACAATCTTTATGCCCTGTTCCCGGTAGTAGTCATTGATATATTCTGCCAGGTCCTGCGGAAATACGTTTGCACTAATGGCGTCTTCTGGAAAGACCATGGTAACTTCTTTGCCGACCATCCTTAATGCAGCTGCGATCTCTGAACCAATGAAGCCACCTCCGATCACCAGGAATGATTCCTTATTCTCACTCAATGTACGCAAACGCTGGTAATCCTGAAAGTTGCGGTAATAAATAATCTTGTCTTTTCCAAAAGGCAATTGGTTGGGGGTACCGCCTGTTGCCAGCAGAAGCTTGTCGTAGGTGTATTCATGTCCCTCTTCATCCTGAATCGATTTGCCCTGTGGATCAAGTTTAATTACCTTATGCCCCAGATGCAATTCTACGTCTTTGTCCTGTGTATGGCGCCAGATTTTTTCGACAGGACGACCTTTCCATAATCCTTTGGAGAGTGGCGGCCGCGAGTAAGGTGGATCTGGTTCCAGGCTTATCATCCCGATAGAGCCTTCTTCGTCCAATTCGCGGATGCCTTTTACTGCTGCGTCACCCGTCAGACCGCCGCCGATAATTAAATAACGGTAGTGTTTCATTGTTTTTTCCTCATTTCAAATAATAGAACCTGCTTACCACTCGGATGATCACTTCCTCAGCGAGGGTTTCATAATTACACAACTATTTCACCTTATATACAGATTACCCGAAGATACTTACCATGTCATCCGAGGATTGTGGATTTTATATCCGTATTTTTGGGGATATTTTTATTCATTATTTTAAAAAGAAAAGGTCACCAATCTGGTGACCTTTTGGGATCAATCAATTGCGCTGTTTTATTCATCGTCAGCTTTGTCGATTTCATCCAGTGAGGTTAATCCCACCCGCAACGCATACAGTGTTGCCTGAACCCGATTGGCCAGGTGAAGCTTGTTGAGAATATTGCCGACATGTGTCCGGACGGTTGCCTCCCCTATGATGAGATGTTCGGCGATTTGGCGGTTGCTGAGCCCCTGTGCAACCAGGCGGACAACATCTTCTTCGCGGTCTGTCAGTGGATCCGGGGTGAGTGGCTGCCGGGCTGGCTGACTTAATTCTTCCAGCACCATTTTGGCTACGGTAGGGTGCAGAGATGGCTCACCCCGATTCAGATCTCGGATCGCAACGATAAGGGCTTCCGGCTCGGAATCTTTGAGCAAATAACCCATGGCACCGGCTTTGATGGCAGGAAAAACTTTATCTTCGGCAACAAAGCTGGTGAGGGCCATGATGCGCATGCCAGGCTGGGCAGCCATGATGTTTTTGATGGCAGTGATGCCATCCATTTTAGGCATGACCAGATCCATCAAAATCACATCCGGGCGCAGCAATTTTGCCTGAGCAACCGCCTCTTCGCCATCGGAGGCTTCTCCGATGACATCGATGTCATCAACCTGTTCCAGCAGGGCACAGATGCCTTTGCGTACAATGCTTTGATCGTCCACTACTAAAAGTTTTATCGACTGAATACTCATCGCTATTATCTCCTGGAGTTCTCAGCTTCCTCGTTTGCCTCTACCGGGATGAGAGGAATCGTTACTGACAGACAAGTCCCTTTACCAGAGGTACTATCAATCTTCAGTTGCCCACCGGCGTGCTGCACCCTTTCCATGATACCCTGCAGACCTACTCCACCACTGAGACTGGCATTTTCCGGGTCAAAACCTAAACCATCATCAATCACTCTCAATTCAATGGAATCTTGATTGTATTTTATCTTAATTTGAACGAAGTTAGCCTGGGCGTGTTTACCCACATTATTTAATCCCTCTTGCGCAATCCGGTAGATTTGTTCTTCAATACCTATCGGTACGCGCCTTTCGCCATCTACGAAAACCTCCGTTTTTAATCCGGCGCGAGCCTCCACCGCAGCCAATCTGTACCGCAGAGCAGAAACTAAGCCTTCCTTTTCCAGCATTAATGGGCGCAATTCAAATACCAATAAGCGCATATCGTACATAGCCTCACGTGCCATGTTGCGTACTTCCTGTAAATTTTTTTCTAGAGCCTGCCATTGGTTTCTTGAAAATGCTAAAAGTCCAGCATCCGCATACAGATTCACACTGTAAAGTGCCTGTGTCACCGAATCGTGCAGATCACGTGCCAGGCGTTGGCGTTCTTCCAACACTGCGACTTGTTCGGATTGGTGTTGAAGGCGGACATGCTCAATGATGATGGCAGCCTGATCTGCGAATAGATCGATGATGCGCATATCTTCCGGCGTAAGATCACCGGTTTTATCCAGAATATTTAACACGCCGATTGTTTGAGTATCCACCTTCAGAGGTACCGATAACATGGAAACAAGCCCTGGTGTCCAGGGAAAACCTTGCCAGTCGTCCGTCAGCTCCTCTGTTTTACTTTCCTGCCGGTTGGCCCACACCAGACTGCCTGTTTGGACTGCCTGACCGGCAAGAGTTCCTTCTACTGGCAAACAGTCCAGGGTGTAAATGGGTGACCCAACCCGGTGTGTTAATCTTAACCAGCCTTCCTCATCGAGGAGCAAAACAGCACTTCCTTTTGCGTCAGTTAACTGCATTGCCTCAGTACAGACGATCTCCAATACTTCGTCCAGGCCGATCTTTTGCAACAAACCCTTGGCAATTTTCTGGATACCTTCACTCTCTGCCAATCGCTTGCGAATATCTTCTTCAATTTGCTTCCGCTCTGTAATGTCGGTTGCTGCGCAGGTCAGGCCGGTGACCGAACCATTCTCATCATAAAGCGGATTTAAGGTCATGTCATAATAAAAAATGCGATTGCCGACCGTCATTGATACCTCTTCGCGGGTTAACAACCCTGCCCCGATGACACGTCTTTTTAAGGCTGTCAATCGCATTGCTTCTTCTGAGGTAAATAAGTCGGCATCTGTTTTGCCAATAACGGGCTTATCTGCGTAATTTTGGGGGTTGTAAATCCAGGTATAGCGCAAATCAAGGTCCTGATGAAAGACAACCAGCGGTGTATCTACCAATGCAACCCGAAAGCGCTGTTCACTGGCTTTTAATGCGGCATTGACCTGCTCGAGTTCCATTGTACGTTCCTGGATACGCTCTTCCAGTTGTTGATAGGACTTGCTTTGTTTTTCTAACTGTTTCTGGAGGGCTGTGTTAGCTTCGATTAAACGAGTTTCAGAAAAATTTTTTTCTACCAGCCGCTGGATGGTCTGAATAAGTATCTGCAGGTAGGTTTCAGCTTGCGTTTCCGTAATGATGGGTACACTTTGAGAAAGTTCTAGAATATCGGCTTCCTTCAAGCCAGATTCTTGTGCCAACAGACGAAAGCTTTCTCTGTCAGACTGTGAATGGAACACTGGACCTATCGAAAGGATAGCTACATTCTGTTTTTCGAGGCAAATATTGCGGGTGTATTTGATAATCTCGTTGAAGAGACGATAGCGGACCAGGGATGTGTCCTGATCCTTAGCGATAAACTTCTCATCAATCTGCCATGGCTTCTGCTGAGATTGGGAAATGGCATGCAGGAATTCACCACATTTGGTTTGATCCGACGCAGCGAGCAGAACTTGCCCCTCCACATTCAATATCTCAATTGCTATCCCGCTGACTGCATGGAAAGAGGTCAGTAATGGTTGCAGGTCTGAAAGAACCACCAGGTTCGCAAATTGTTTTTGCATTTCAGATTCCTTTGCCAAAGGTGATCAAAAGGAGTTCAAACCCAGAATGAGACCCGCTCGTCGGATGAATCCTTTTTAATAATAGTGGATGCGTTTAACCCATTCTACTAAAGAAAATTAATACTAGCGGCGGGAGTACATCTTGTATTCACTTGGAACCGGGATGCCGCCTTCCCAAACAACATATCGAAAATCATCCGGAGATGTATTGCCTTCGGTATTGATCAACAAGACATGCGAGTCAAGCCCCAGATCCAGTTGGTTACGCAGATCTTTCATAGTGGCCAGTTTGGAGATGTACATCAGCGCTCCTAAGGTGACCGCACCTGATTCACCTGATATGATCGCCGGATCCTCATGCATCGGGACACCATACACGCGCATCCCCATGGCTGCAGCATAGTCCGGGCAGATTGCAAAATAATCAGCGGTATCTTTAAGGATTTGCCAGGCGATGGGATTGGGTTCACCACAAGCCAGCCCCGCCATGATTGTGTTCAAATCTCCATCTACTGTGTAAGGTTGGCCATCCCCCATTTTTACCGAATGATAAAGGCAAGCGGCGCGGGTTGGTTCTACCACAATCGTTTTGGGACGGGCATTGCCAAACAGACTGGCGTAAAAACCGGTCGTTGCTGCAGCTAAGGAGCCAACGCCCGCCTGTATGAAGACGTGGGTGGGCTTGCTGAGCCCCTGGGCAGCCAACTGTTCCTGAACTTCGCTCAACATGGTGGAATAACCCTGCATTACCCACCGGGGAATATCCTCATACCCTTCCCAGGAAGTATCGGAGATCACCTGCCATCCATTGGTTTCTGCGTCTATTTCAACCTGTCGAACCGCATCGTCATAGTTCCCATCCACGACTACAACTTTTGCACCGTTCCCCTCAATGGTGCGAATGCGTGCCGGAGACGTTAGTTTGTGCACATAGATGACGGACTTAAAGCCCATCTGCTTGGCGGACCAGGCGACACCTCTCCCATGATTTCCATCGGTCGCGGCTGCAAAGGTCAGGTCACCTAATTTTTCCCGCATGACCCCGCTGGTTAAATCAGAGAAACTTACCTCCTGATCTTCAAGCCCCAAACGTTTCTGGATCAGCTTGTAGATGGCATAGGATCCCCCCAAAACCTTGAATGATTGTAAATTCAGACGGGCTGATTCATCCTTGACCCAAATTCCGCCCAACCCCAGTCTCACAGATAGATTGGAAAGACCTTTGAGGGGACTCATTCGGTAGCCTGGAATTTGGCGATGAAAACTGCGAATCTTGCGTACCAGTTCGGGGGGTAAAAACTCTTTGACGGCTTTGAATTCATTATCTTGATTTTTAAATGGATTTTCCACCCATTCAATAGGTTTTTCGTTCATCTCATTCTGCTCCTGAGAAAATTTAGCATCTGTTTGATAATACCTGAACAATTATAGCTTTGTATTCAGGAAGCCGCAACGAGATGCATAGCCACCAACAATTTAAAGGAAGGTGCATTCACTTTGTCTGCCGTTTGAATCAATGTCAGTCTGATCTGGAAAAACAAGGTGAAAGCTG
>JAVEYK010000031.1:0-25226 GCA_034003505.1 Anaerolineaceae bacterium
TACATTGAGATGAAATAATCCGACATTTCTTGATCGGAAAGCTGGCTTCTCAAGCTTTCTTCATAATCCCAAAGTTTAAGTTGGGTTTCATGATTTGGCGCAGGCAGTAGTTTGCCATTCGCATCGTAAAGGACAGGGTTGAAAGGTCCAACGTAGAGTTGTCCATTGAGCTGAATTTCTTCATCGAATCGATATGGGTAAGCCCAAGTAACCCAGTACGCCTCCGGTTGTTCGGCAACAGCAAGGACTATCATCTCGTCCTGGCGGTCTCCGTCAACGATCATGGCGGGCATCACAGAGGTACTCGTTTCAGTCTCAGGTTGTGCGGGTGGTTCAGCACCGGCAGGAACAACGTTGCCAATCTCGGATTGAGGCGGCATGAGGGTGGCCGGGTAAACAACCAGGTTCTCAAGTACGGGCTTGAAGGCAAGAGCGAACTGCCAGTCTTCGGGACCCTTGCCCTGTGCCGTTCCTTCCAGACAGGGGAAAACCAGAGTTGCCTTGTTGAGGTTCGCCGGGAACGGGTTGTTGAAGCGGATATTACTGACGTATGACCCGTCCGGCGTAAGGCCGCTGTTGCTTCTGGTTGCTTCAATTTTGCTGTTATCCGGCAAGCTTAGATAGGCGGGTGAGAGGCATGCTGGATCACCAAATCCGGCACGTTTAATTTCAGCGGGCAGTTCGGACATCGCATAGGTGATGATCGTCTGATCTGCGCTCAGAAAGGCGGATTGAATGGTAATAGTAATCCCATCTTTCGTATCGCTCACCGGCTCAGATAGTTGTCTGAAAGGCGAGCTGGTATCCACAAGACCAACATCTGGCACAAATCCGAAGGCGGCTTGTATCTGTGCCAGGACTTTGGAAGGCCCAATGGCTAAGACCATGACACCTAATAAAAGAAAAGTAGCCAGAGCGTAAGCCCAACCACGGGAAAAGCGGAAAGCAGGCTTGGCTTTTGGTACACGGTTCGGTTGATGAGCTTGTAGTTTCACTTCAAGGTTATTGAAGAAAGCCGGTGTGGCTTCAGGTAAGTGGTAAGATTGCTTTATATCTTTCTCAAAAGGAGTGAGTTCGTTCATTTTATTTCTCCACCTGGGCTTGCAGGCGCTCCAGGAGCCGGTAATATTTCTTTTTGATGCGGGTTTCAGGTTCGCTGAGGATCGAGGCGATCTCGGCAAATGGTAAGTCCGCCACAATACGCAAGCGCAGATACTCTTGTTCGAGTGGGTTGAGGCGAGTGATGAAGCTTTCCAGAGTGCTTAAACGATCCTCATCTGCTGGGGAAAGTACCCTTCCCACCTCTTTAACTTGTTCGAGTTCCTCGCCATAGTCCACGATGGGGTGACGCTGGGATTTGCGAAAGAAGTCATTCACTTTATTGCGGGCGATTGTGAAAACCCAAGGTTTAAACTTAAGCGGATCACGCAACTGGGAAAGATTTTCAAGAGCGGTCACAAAAGTCTGTGAGGTCAAGTCCTCGGCATCTGCTACGTTGCGCACACGGCTGTAGAGATAATAAAAGACTTGGTTAGCATTCTTTCGATAATGCTCAGTAAAGTTAACCTCCTCTGCCTGGCTTGCCTCTTTCGATTCATTTATTTTAGACATATAGGTTTTTTTCGCGAGAATATTGGTTTCATCCATTGATACTCCTTTACAGGATCATTTTGTAATATTGTAGCTACATTAAGAAAGACGCTGAAAGGAGAGATTTGTGACAATTTGTATCTTAAGTTTAAAAAGTTTTTTGTAGATGATGATGAACCAAGGAGTTCAATAGTTTGTAGTAGTCACTTGCTTGTGCAGCTGTAGGAAATGCATTTGATTAATTGAGCAAAACAATGTATCTTTATTGTATCTACAGAAAAAGAGAGAAACCCATGCTCATAAAAGTTCAAAAATGGGGTAGAAACCTTGCCTTACGAATTCGCAAAGCTTTTACCCTTCATGCTCAATTAGAGAATGATTCCATCGTAGAAATCCGCTTTGTTGAAGGTCAAATTATTATTACGCCGATTCCTGCGCCGAGTTGGACTCTTGAACAACTATTAGCAGATATTAATAATAACAATCTCCATCAAGAAGTGGATACTGGTTCTGTCGTTGGAAATGAAATTTGGTAAACCTATAGCAGATACCCGATAGCGGTGATATCGTTTGGATCATGTTCAATCCACAGGCAGGTCATGGGCAAGCCGGCCACCGGCCAGCCCTCATCTTATCCCCGCAAGCATACAATGGAAAAGTTGGTTTGGCCTTTCTCTGCCCTATTACGAGTCATGTCCAGGGTTACCCCTTTGAAGTCAAATTCCCTGATGGCTTAGAAGTGGGCGGGGCTATCTTATCTGACCAGGTAAAGTGCCTGGATTGGAAAGCAAGGCAAGCGAAATTTAGTTGCAAGATACCCCCTTCTATATTTTCCGAAGTCGTGCAAAAGTTAAACACCTTGATTAATCCATTACTTTAATTTAAGTCACTCACCCATTCAAATATGGTTTTACCTTCTCTAATTCAGTCTCGAGGGATAAGGTTTCGTTACTATCGTCATAACTCAGCAGTTCACCATAGCGGCCCCAATTGATCAGAATTCCGATTTGATTTTCTGCTTCTTCAGTCGGGAATTCAAGGCTGAGTGCGGTTTGGACCACATCCCATTTCAATTGATGCTTGTCAGACGATTGCAACATGGACAACAACCAGCGCATCATTGGAATACGACGCGCGCGTGAGGCGAAGATCTCTTTCCGCGCCAGGATGCTGGCTTCAGCGAAGGCCTGACCAATCGGGGTGATTTCGATATCCCCTTTTGCAATCGATGCGAAACCAAGCAGTTCTGCCGTTTCCGTCAGGCGCAAAAGGTAATTTGAATCAATCCCCAGTTGATCTTCGAGCAAATATATATCATGGATCGTCTTTTCTGTTTCAGAGAGATTCTCGAGCAAACCAACCAGATCATTGATTTCTATCATTGGTAACTGACGAGTACGCCCCCCCTCTCCAGGAGCTGATCCCAATTCTTCCTTTTCAGGCAGTGTCTGCCCGGCTAAAATCGCATACACCAAATCCACCTGGTGCTGGAATTCTGGCGATTTTCGTTTGCGTGGATGAGGTAAATTTATTTTATGCTCAGCAATGATGCGACCAGGTTGTTTATCCATCACGATAATACGATCTGCCAGAAAAACTGCTTCATCAATACTATGACTGACCATTAAAATAGCTTTCGTTGGGATCTTACCTTCGGTCCATAGTTCCAACAATTCACCCCGTAACGCTTCGGCAGATAGCACATCCAACGCTGAGAAGGGTTCATCCAGACAGAGCAATTCAGGTTCCACAGCCATGGCACGCGCAAAGCCTACTTTCTGGCGCATACCACCGGATAATTCGCGTGGATAGGCGGTCTCAAACCCATCCAGCCCCACCCGATCCAGAAGATCTTCTGCCCTTTGGGTTCGTTCAGGTTCTTCAAGTCCCCTCATTTGCAACGCCAGTGTCACATTTTCAATGACACTCAACCATGGGAATAAAGCAAAGGTTTGGAAAACAATGGAAGCTTTTGGATTAACACCCCGCAGTTCTTCACCCCAATACAGCACTTTTCCCTGCGAGGGCTTTTGCAAACCTACAATAATGCGCAGTAGCGTGCTCTTCCCACAGCCAGATGGCCCTAACAATGCAACAAACTCACCAGATGATAAGGTCATGTTTACATTTTCGACTGCGGTAAAACGGCGGTCTCCGGAGCCATAGACCTGGTAGATATTTTCAAGTTGTAATAAGGTTTTATCTTTCATGATTACTCCATGCGATATTTTTCTTCAGCCAGCCGGTACAATCGTTGCCAGACAAGACGGTTTAACAAAATGACCGTCAGAACCATCGCTAAAGTAGCGGCCAGTAATAATGGAAAATTACCAACAGCAGTAGCCTTGGCAATTAAGGAACCTATCCCGGTAACAGATAGTGTTCGACCCCCGAAATTCTGGTACTCCGCCACTATACTGGCATTCCAGGCACCACCACTGGCAGTAATTGCACCAGTGATAAGATACGGGAAAATGGCTGGCAGGATCAAAGTACGCCAGTATTGCCAACCTTTCAATTGCATCAATTGCGAGGTATATTTCAGATCTTGCGGGATAGCGCTGGCACCGGCGATGATGTTAAATAACAGATACCATTGAGTACCCATCAACATTAATAGTATGGCGGCCACATTCAATCCGCCTGGTAAATTCACAAATAAAAGTAACACCACCGGAAAAAGTGCTGTGGCCGGCACCGAGGCAGTTACCTGTACGATAGGTTGTAAAATTCTTGAGAAGCGGGGGCTGGTTCCAATCATCACTCCCAGGGGTATCGTCCAGGCCAATGCAATCACCAGGGCAATGACCACGCGCAGCAATGTGACCAGAACACCCCATCCAATCTGGAGCCATTCTGCCAAAGAAATCATAAACAACATTTGACCAGCCTGAGCTAGTCCGTAAAGAATAGCCAGCACGATTATGGTGACAAAAATAATCATACGCCAGCGGCTGCTGGATGCTGGAGCCTGCAATTCTGAGCGCATTGGGAAACGCTGTAATTGAAAGCGATCAAATGCTTCGTTGAGGGGATGAAAAAGTTTTCCAACCTTCCTTACCAGTTGTGAATTACTCATCAGATCATAAAACCACGAAGTGGGTTGGTCATCACTTTCGGTCATTTCAAGTTTGAAGCGATCCGACCAGGCAATTAAAGGACGCCAAACGAATTGATCCAGCATAACAACCGTCAAAATAAGTGCGGAAAGCCCCCAACCAATGGCACCAAAGTTATTTTGGTTCGCTGCTTCATGCAGATATGTACCCAATCCTGGCAAGCGAAAATCTCGTGAACCCACGGTAAAAGCCTCTGCCGCCATGAGAAAAAACCAACCACCAGCCCACGACATCATACTATTCCAAACCAGACTGATCATCCCAAAAGGCAGTTCCAGCTTTTTGAATTTCAACCATGTGTTGAGGCGGAAAATTGAGCTGGCCTCGCGCAATTCTTTGGGGATTGTTGTCAGGGATTGGTACCAGGCAAAGGTCAAATTCCATACCTGGCTGGTAAAGATGAGCACAATCGAAGCCAGCTCGGCAGCGGTTGTCTCTGGCATAATCGCACTCAGGCTGAGCAAGACAACTGGCAAAAAAGACAGAATAGGGACACTCTGCAACACATCCAGTAACGGCATAAGCAGTTTTTCTGCACTGCGGTTATACGCCGCCACCCGTCCATAAACCAGGGTGAAAACCATCGAGAGAATATAGGCAATCAGCATGCGTCCAACCGAAAGCAATGTATACCAGGGCAGGGCAGAGGGAGCAAGCGAGATGTCCGGCCCCTGGATAACGCTGGGAGCATTCAATGCCAGTCGTACACCCAGGTATAACAGAACGACAACAAACGCGATGGCAAGCAAATCACCCCAGGTGAAAACCCGGCTGCCTGGTTGTGAAGTTTGAAAAATTTTTCGATTTTGCGTCATACTTCCTGCACCAAAGGCTTTATTTTTTTATAGATGTGATAATTTTTTGATTTTTTTCAGGAAAATAATGTTCAGCTAAATCCATGATTTTTTGCAGCGCACGGAGCCCTGAATATTTCATCGCTACAAAAATTGTAGATGGATATAACCTCACCTATGGTATTTTACTACGGTATCGGCATCATGAATGAGTGCAGATCGAGCGCTGATTGCAGTCATGATGAAAGCAATCAAGTATCTGGCAATACAAAAGATTTAAGGTGAACAGAGTTGTAATTCCCTGACTAGATTCATTATAATTAAAAAAAACATACTCATAAAGAGACAGAAATGACAAAATGCTCTGTATTTATTGCCACCAGCCTGGATGGCTTTATTTCCCGGCCCGATGGGAGTATTGATTGGCTCATGAAGGCTAATGAAAGGATGCCAGCGGCGGAAGATTGCGGTTACTCTCAGTTTATTTCCAACATTGACGCCATTATCATGGGACGAAATTCATTTGAACAGGTTCTTACTTTAGGCGAATGGCAATACAAGACTACTCCATTGTTTGTACTGAGTCGCAGCTTAAAAATTTTGCCAAAAAATACACCTGCGTCGGTATCCCTTATCTCAGGAAATCCAAATGAATTTGTTAAATATCTCTCTGCTATCGGTTTGAAACGTTTGTATATTGATGGCGGTCTTACCATACAAAGTTTTCTAAAGGCTGGTTTGATTGACGAAATTACAATTACTGTTATTCCGGTTCTTCTGGGTGCTGGCAAACCATTATTTGGGTCTCTCCCCCACGATATACACCTGAAGGTTCTGGAAACCAGGACTTATAATTTTGGCTTTGTGCAAAGTAAATACCGCGTAATAAAAAAATCCTGATATCCCCAATCTCTGAAAAAACTGGCCGGGAATAGCACTTATCTATACGATTTTACGTGCTGGGCAAGAATACTCATCATTCAAAACGAATAACGTTGGGCTTCAGAGTCGGCGCAATTCACTAAAGTCCCTGCAACCAGTGAATGCATAGTTTTCCTTTTTTATGCTTCTGGTTTAACCTCGCTTACAAATGTCAGTTCATCCTGAACCTCAGTACGCCAACCGCGTAATAGTTGGTGCAACGCCTGTGCTCCCACGATCGGCGTACTGGGACATTGAAATTCAGATGGATAAAAAATTATTTGGGAAAATTTACTTTCAATCCCTATTCCGCAGTCAGGCACTTGCAGAGGACTTAGATTTTTATTATAAAGGCCATCATTGGGAGAAAATTCAACCCAACCCGACAACAAAAGAGTATATTGATCGGATTAACTTTCTTTCTGACACATGGATCGAGGGGTTAGTCGCACATCACGATACACGGTATTTAGGAGATTTATCCGGGGGACAGGCATTCGGAAAAATTGTCACTCGGACATTTATTCTGACCTCAAATCAAGAGCTAGCATTTTATGATTTTCCAGTAATTGATAACCATTCTCAGTTCAAAGAAAATTACCGCCTCCTGCTCGATTCGATGAATGTGGAGGAAACAACAATCCAGAAAATCATCGACGAATCAAATTATGCTTTTGAGTTAAATCGAAATCAATTCGACTCATTGGCTGTGTTGATGGAATAAAATTACCCGATCTTTCTAGGCAAACAAACCTAAATCTCCCTGCATCTGAAAGCCAGGGAAGACTTGAATGATGTTCGGTATTTGCATCGGTTTCTGCAGTATCTCACTCAACACCTGGCGGTAATCGGTGGTAACCGCCAGGTCGCTGCGCTCAAAGAGCTGCTCGTTCGCCAAACCCGGCCACTTACCGTAAACCTTGCCACCCAGCACCTGTCCACCTAATACCAGCATGACACCTCCATGACCGTGATCTGTGCCCCGACTCTCATTCTGTGCCAGACGACGCCCGAACTCACTCATGACCACAACCGTTACGCGCCGGGCATGTTCGCGCTCAATATCACGGTAGAAACTGCTCAAGCCGGCAGCCAGATTACTGAGTAATATCCCCATCTCACCTTCGGTGCCATAATTCTGATCTTCATGGGTATCCCAACCGCCATAGTCGATGGTGGCATAGCGCAGGTTTGTGTTCATCTTGATCAATTGGGCAACCGCCTGTAAGTTACGGCTGAACTCATCATCCTGGTACTTTACACCTCCAGCCGGTTTATATTCCTGGTCTACCCGCGATTTAACCAACTCCAGAACATCCAGGGTGCGATTGGTGGATTGTGCCAGGTTACTTTCACCAGCATATAACTGACGCAGAACAGGTATTTGCAGATCAATCATGCCACCATCCCATAGTTGCAGATCATTGAATGAACTCAGACTGATGGTTTGATTGCTGCCCTGCAGCGCGGTTGGCTGCGAAGGGATTGCCACCAATGGAATACCCTCTTCTGAGGCAAAGGCATCTGCCAACCAGGCACGGCTGAGCCAACCACTATGGATGGTTTTTTCGCCAGGTGTACCCAATTCCATGTATTCGACTGCCTCAAAATGACTGCGGGTATTGTATGTTAACCCGACAGCATGCACAACAGCCATTTTTTGGTCCTGATAGAGTTCAAAAAGCGGTTTTAAAGCCGGGTGCACACCAAAACGGGTTTCGAGCGGCAGCAATTCCTTTTGTGGAATTTGCAAGGTAGGACGTGCTTTTTGATAATAGGCAACGTCTTCACCAGAAATTGGCGCGACGACATTCAGCGCATCCCAGCCACCCCGTAGTGATACAACGACCAGGATGGGGTCATCGCTGCTGTTGGCAGAAACATTGAGCTGCTTAAAAGGGAAGGGCGTGAACAAACCAGCCATGAAAGCTGCTGAGGCAACACTCCCCTTTAAAAATGTTCTTCTTGTGATTGAGTCACTCATGATTCATCCTTTTACTTAACCCCGGTAACGAAATTGGGGGCTGATTAAGATCAAAGTTACTAATGCCGGTATCTTCTCACTGAGCTCTTCAGCATTTAATGGTGTATCAACACCGGCTTCACCAGCCGTGAATTGGATTAATGCTGTGCGTGATTCCGCTGGCAGGTTTTGTAATTGCCAGCGCTCCAGCCAGTAGTCGACCAGTTGTGTGGCACTGGATACCTCAACAGGAGTCTGAGCCAATAAATCTACACGCACATTATTCCCATCTTCTTCATCACTCCACCAGTTTTCCACCAGCCCGGTGATCAGGTTCCAGCCATAGATACTGCTCATCGAGTTGATCCAGTGTTCCGCTTTATCAGGATATCCATCCGGTTGGTGATGTCCAAAGAGTGGCTGCCCCATCATAAACGTGGTCCAATACACTCCCTCCGGCAACTGCATCATTTCAACATTCAGTGCACGCATGGTTGAAACCGCCCATTCCAACGGCCGCTTCAACTTGCCCCCGCTTGATTCTCGGAACTCCTGTGAGAGCAGGAGGGTCTTATAAACCTCTCTGAGTTGTTCGGGCGAGTCTTTTTCTTGCATGAAGGTGCGTGCAACCCTTTCCACAAGTCCTTGTGGCGGATCATCCGAGACAAAACGCCGGCAAAGTTTGCGCGCAATGTGCGTCGCTGTGCCGGGATGGCTGGCGAGCAGATCAAGCACGTCACGACCATCTTTTTGTGGGCTCTGGTCGGCAGGGATGTACAGGCCCAGAATGAACTTATTATAGCGGTCATGCCAGGGTTGGTAGTAGAGAAATGTCAGGCTGTCATCTACCTCTTCTTCACCCTCCCAAAGATCATCGTTCATGCGCCATCCGGTGAAACACCGGGCAGCCTCGTAGACGTCATTGTCAATATACCCGCGCACAAAACCGTTCTCGTCCTTCTCGATACTGGTCGGGTCTTGGATCCCCAGATAGTTTTCAGCACCCATGGTGTGTAGTTCCAGTAATTCGCGGGCAAAGTTTTCATTCGGACCGGCATCTGAGTTCGTGCGGTTGTTGAGATAGGTTAACATACTGGGATGAGTGGCAACCGCCTCCAGAAATTGGCGAAAATTGCCAAAGACATGTTCGCGGATCACGTCACGATCATATGAGAGCATCAAAGGAGAGACATCATCCTGGTCACCATAGACGTTAAAGTGATTATGCCAGAAATCAACCAGCAATTCCTGTAATTGTTTGCGGCTGTAAATTGCACGCAAGAAAGTGGCTCGGATCAGTTCATAAAAAGGCTTGATGTACCATTGCCAATGACGGTCATCATTGTTTTTGTACGGATTGTGCGTGATATGCTCATAAGCCAGATCCTTGAATGACTTTTGCAGCGTTTCAAAGCCAGCCCTTTGTAGCCGCTCTTCAAAAACAGAATCGTCAATCGAGCCCGGGTTGAGTTGCCTATCCAGGAAATCTTCCAGAATTTTGTCATCCGTTGAACCGGCTGTTGATGAAAACAAAGGCTCGGAAGGGCGAACGCCAAAGGTAAGCCGGTTATTGATCAAAGTAGCTAAATCGTTTACGACTGGTTTCGTTTGCTCAGTGGTCGGGATTGTAACGGATGGCTTCGCACCCCCGCTGCCTGACTGTACTGTGGTGGGGAAAGGGTTGCCCGCCATTGGAGCTGTTGAGCTATCTGTCTGACAGCCAGCCAGGGTGGAGGCAGCTGCCAACACGCCGGCTGTTTTTAGAAATTCTCTACGATCCATCGCTTGTTCCTTCCTCAAGTGGTGTCTTCTTTCGTACCCGTTTGGAAATGTATACAGCATTACTTGAGATTTCGCAAGAGAGATTAGAACGATGCCCAGCGTCAATTTCTCCAGAATTGGATATTCTGATAAAATCTTTCCATCTGGATTGCGAACAGGTTTCTACCATTATGAAAAGGATGCTAATGAATTTCGAAACCCAAGATGAAATCATCGTCGATGAAGAAATTTTCATTCGAAAAATCAGAAAAGAAGATTTAATTAGCCTATTTGAGGTGTATTCCGATCCAGAAGTAATGAAGTTTGCTTCCGAACCAGCCTTTTGTGATCTTTCAATGATGGATAATTTCTTCGAAAGTGTTTTGCATGGATATCACACGAAGGAGTACTTTGAATTTGCTATCCTATACAAATTCATACCAATTGGTACTTGTTCATTTCATTCATATGATAAAGAAAAGAAAGGGATTGAAATAGGATATTTGTTAAATAAGAAGCATTGGGGAAAAGGGATCATGACAAGATGTCTTATCAAATTCATTGAATCGATTTCATTGGAACTCGATGTGCATTCAATTATTGCAGATATTGATTTAGAAAATGAAAGATCGATAAAATTGGTGAGAAAGCTTGGATTCTTACTTCTTTGCCGAAAACCACAAAACATGGGATTGGTACATCCATGATTTACCCCAGCAATTATTTACACAAAAAAGCGATTATTCGCTTGGATCGGTTCGTAACCATCTTGTTCATCTGATGGATATCGAAAATGCCTGGTTCTCTGGGTTGAGCGGAGTAGAACCTTCAAATTTCTCAGACCCAATTCACTTTGATGACCGCAACAAATTACATAGCGCCTGGGATATTGTTGAAGAAAATATCCGCAGCTATCTATCTGAACTGCAGGATGATATGTTAATTGATCAACCTTTGGATGGAGAAGACAAAGATCTGATGATTAGACAAGTATTGTTGCAAGTGGTGAACCACGGCACGGATCATCGCGCCCAAATTCTCAGATTATTCCATGATATGGGCGTTAAAACCGGGCCTCAAGATTAGATTTTACGTGTATGAGCCCTTGTCATAAATAAATAACCACTTAAAATCAAGAAATAAATTGGAGATAAAAATGGAAATTTTTCAATCTGAAGGTCATCTAGCAATCCCAAAAACCAGTAATGGTGGCAAGGTGCTGGTCTTACACGCCTGGTGGGGATTGAATCAAACGATCAAGGACTTCTGTAACCGGTTAGCGCAGGAAGGATTTACCGTTTATGCACCAGATCTGTTTCATGGCAAGTTGGCAGACACAATATCTGCTGCTGAGGATTTGAGTACATCCTTAAATGAGAGCCAAACGAATGATATTCTGGATATTGCCACTAAATTTCTGGTTGATAATTCCCCTCATTCATCAAAAGGTCTGGCAGTGATTGGGTTTTCTTTGGGAGCTTATTTTGCTTTAGGTCTGTCTGCCAGGGTCCCTGACAATATTTGCTCGGTAGTAATTTATTATGGCACGGGGCCTGTTGAGTTTACAGGTTCAAAGGCATCTTTTCTGGGCCATTTTGCTGAAATGGATGAATTTGAACCCCTTTCCAACATTGAAGAACTGGAGGCTGGAATAAGGAAAGCAGACCGTCCGGTTCGTTTTTATACCTATCCGGGAACTGGTCATTGGTTCTGTGAACCGGATCGTTCACAAGCTTTTGACCCTATAGCGACTGCCCTGGCATGGGAACGAACGCTGTCGTTTTTACGGGAAACCTTGCTCTAATTAGCGAGGTCGACGGCGTCCCCTTCCTGACCTGCTGGATGAATACCCGCTTTTTCGGTCCTGCTCATTTCCGGAACGAGGTTTGGAGCGCTGTGGTTTTGCCTGGCGAATACTTCGATCTTCTGAGGGTGGGACAACCGGCGCATAAAAAGTCTCCTGGTAAAAATCGTCCAGAAGCATAGCCAGTAAACCGGTACCTTCTTCCGTTTCACTCAATTCATGAGCAAGGGATAGGAAACGTTGCATTCTTTCCGTTCGTAATTTATCTCGGGAGCGTAAGCGTGCTTCCAGCAGGGCGATCACACGTTCTGAAACCACCCGTTCCACCATGGCGTCATCAGGCAAGTTACGTTCTTCTATCTTTAACGAAAATCGTTGACCGATGCGCAGGAGTTCTGATTGTTCATTAATATTGACTAACGTGATGGCAGTACCACTACTTCCCGCCCGTCCCGTCCGGCCAGAACGGTGAATATAGGCTTCGGGATCTTCAGGTGGTTCATATTGTATGACGTGTGAAAGCTCCGGCAAGTCAATTCCACGTGCAGCCACATCAGTGGCCACCAGAAAACGTAGTGAACCCTGGCGCACGCGTGTGAGCACCTTCTCACGAGCAGATTGAGATAAATCCGAGGTCAGCAAATCAGCATCGTAGCCAAAACGCTGCAGAACAGTGGTCACATAATCGACGTGCACTTTGGTATTACAAAAAATAAGCGCTGAGGGTGGATTCTCAACTTCAAGAATTCGTACCAGACTGCGATCTTTATCCATGCCAGGCACTTTGTAGTAGACATGCTCTGTTTCTGTCACGTGGATATGCTCACTACTGAGATTAATAAATCCTGGGTCGCGCAGAAACTCACTGGTGACCCGCATCACCTGCGGCGGAAAGGTGGCTGAGAACATATAGGTATTGATTGGATGATCTGGTAGATATGCTTTTACCCGCTGCATATCCGGGTAAAAGCCCATCGACAACATGTGGTCTGCCTCATCCAGGATCAGGAATTTCAAATCATTCAGGGAGAGCGAACGGCGCATCAAGTGATCGAGGATACGGCCAGGAGTACCAATGATGATATGTGCACCGGCTTTAAAGGCATCCAGCTGCGCACGATATCCAACACCTCCATACACTGCTATGGAGCGCACACCGATCCCACTGCCAAATAATTCAGCTTCAGTAGCCACCTGTAAGGCTAATTCACGGGTTGGAACCATGACCAACACCTGTGCGGAGTTTTGCAAAGGATTAATCATTTCTAGCATAGGCAGTAAATAAGCACCGGTTTTGCCGCTGCCGGTGTGGGATTGGATCATCATATCGCGTCGTGAGAACAGATATGGGATTGCCTTTGCCTGAACTGGCAGGAGCTCATCCCAGCCAGCCAGTTCTACTGCCTGGCGCATTTTCACCGTTAAATCAGCCAACCTGGCTTCCGGTAACACTTCCGGTTGGCTCTTTTTTTCAGTTTGTGGAGGGGTGTTTTCACTCTTATTAGGCTTATTTTCTTCCATTTAGTCCATTTCTTTCTAAAGTTTTTCGACTTTCCAAAAATACACTTCTTATTGTAACTTGTATATTCCTGGAGATACAAATCAATCGGGAAATATGGCCACTTTTCATTTTTCCATAACTTGAGAAATCCAGCACAAATTAATAATGTTCTCCACCTTGCAATACAAACACATGATAAAAGTATTACGGAATTTTAGAGTTTGGTTTTTCCTGGGTGAAATTTCCATTAAATAAAAACAAAGAGTCTAAACCACCATTTGCATCACTTTAATGAAGATATGTCATAATATTTATGGGTTTTCATGAAGGCGTAAACAAATAAATAAAACCAATCAGGTAAATAAAATGGCCAAAATTGAACGAATGCTCAATTCAAATCAGGATTTTGTGAAAATGGTTCTTGAAATGAGAATGGTAATGGATCATCTGAATAAGACTGACAGCAAGATTTCATATGAAGATGCCGTTCAGGAAGCAAAAGGTTATTTTTCTGAAAATCGGCAGGTATTTGGTATCTACCAAAATGATGAAATCATTGGTTATTCCGCTTTAAAGATAGAAGATTGTGTTTGTTGGCTGGATTGGTTGTATGTAAAACCTGAACATCGTGGAACCTCGGTTGCCTCTGATCTATTTAATCATGCTGAGACATTTGCGAAAGAATTGGGAAACGATCAACTTTACATCTGGGTCCATCCGGATAATCAGCCTATGCTAAGGTTTTTAAAGAAAAAAGGATATGATGTTCTCAATTTAATTGAGGTGAAAAAAAAGAAATTAAAACCAAATTATAAAATCGATATTTTTGGCAATGAGTTCCGATATTAAAAAATATAACGTATTCCTTCTTGATTTTACGATATTCAATGTAAAATGATTTAAGTTGTTGGTGATGACAATAATCATCAGATAGATGAAAAACAATGTGATGGAAATATTTATTGACTAGAATCGAAAGGAAATAAAAATGAGACTGAGTAGACCAAAAAATACTACCTGGATTGTTGCTGTAATTCTTGGCGTGTTAGGTATCATTGGTAAATTTGTGACCCTTCCTGTAATTTCCGGTTATGCCTTCTGGTTCGTTGTAGCAGGATTTGTCCTGTTGGCATTGGCAACCTATTTAAAGGATTTATAAATTCAGTATGGAAAAAATATTAGTAAAATCTTTTCACCATATTGAGAATTGGGTTGTTTAAAGGCAAAAAAACAATTCTATAAAAAACGAGTAGGATCTGAATAATCGATTTGTTTGAATTCAGGTCCACCAAAAATTTTTTGATTAATGTTCTTATCATCAGGAGACAGTATGGGTGCCTTAAGAAGATTTCTAGGCATTTTTGTCATGGTTGCAGGTGTCATTGGGCTAATTCTGAGTCTTACTGGATTGGTTGGATTAGTCATTGCCAGACCCATCCTGACCAGTTCGATGAACACCACCGTGGACACGCTGGTCGATAGTGTCGAAACCAGTCAAAAAACCCTGGAGATCACTTTCGATGCTTTGGATGCAACTGTAAATAGCATCAACGCACTTTCAGATATGTTGGTTTCCACTGCTTTAACTGTAGAAGACACCCAACCGGTTATCAACCAGCTTAATTTCGTTTTGGCCGAAAAATTACCCGAGACAATTGAAACCGCGACCGACTCACTCACTGCCGCTCAGAGCGCAGCTGGATCTTTAGAAACTGCCATAAAATCCTTTGAAGTTCTGCAAACAATTTTAGGCAGTTCTTATTTCCTCAGCGCCATAATGCCGCCAGCTGGAGAACCTTACAATCCTGACAAATCATTGGCTGACTCACTGGGCGAACTATCCAAAAGTATGGAAGACATGCCGGATATCTTCATCGATATGTCTTCTGACCTGGATAAAGCAGATGATAATCTGGTATTGGTGAAAGATAGTATGCTCTTAATGTCAGATAATGTGTCTATGATTTCAGATAGCCTCACCCAATATCAGAGGATGATCCGTGAATCCAAAACTTCTACGGACAATCTAATATCGATACTGGCAGGATTTCAAAAAAATCTGGATAATATTTTGAATGTCACATTCATTGTGATGGTCCTGTTTTTCTTGTGGTTATTGGCTTTTCAAGTAGTCATCTTTAGCCAGGGTTGGGAGCTTTATCGAGGTACAGCCGACGGAATGGCATCCACTGATTTGGCCAATGAAGATATAATGCCCACATCTGAATCTGAAACTCATGAAAATGAAAGTGACCAGAAATCCGAAGAATCTTCTATAGTACGAACAGACAATACTGAAGAGGAACCGGAATCATTAGAAAATTAATTAAATCTGATTTGTGGAGGAAAAAATGCAATTTACACTGGATACAAAATTCGGAACATTGTTAGATAACCCGCAAGCGAAAGCAGTCGTCGAAAAATATTTACCGGGTGTTTCCACCAACCCGATGGTCGCTTTGGCAAAAGGGATGACCTTAAAAGCCCTGGTAGCCACCCCTCAAGCTGCCCAATTTGGGATCACCAAGGAAAAGGTTGAAGCCGTACTCGTTGAGATAAATAAAGTCGTAAAATAGACTTCAGAATTCTTTGCAATAATTTAAAAATGATTGGTCTCAGAGATTAGGGCGAGATCTTTTGTTTGATATTTAGGTTTTTATAAATTTGATGACGATAAACACCTTATCATTTTATTTATTAAAATTGTTTCCTAAATTGTATTTCCACATCTATTATCGTAAAACAAATATATTCCAATGACTAATAAGCATCATTCAAATCCATTAAAATCTTGGCTTGCCCGGCATCATCCTTCAGGTTTTTTACTTGCCGCTCAATTAATCCAGTTGGTACTCTATGCCAGTTTCGATGATCCTTCCAACCAATGGGAATTGCTCAGTGCCACAGGTGCGCTGATTCTGGTTTTAGTCATCTGGGTGGTAAGTAGAAGCCCGGCATTGGATTGGATTGCCTGGTTTCTGGCGATTCCAGCATTTTTTTTATCCATATTCTCTGTAATTCTTGAAAACCCTTCATTGATCGTGTGGTCGTCGATTTTAGAAGCTATTCTATATTTTTACGCGGCAGGAAGCATGATCGTTTATATGTTAAACGATACCAGTGTAACCACTGATGAGCTGTTTGCTGCTGGTGCAACATTTACCTTACTCGCCTGGGGATTTGCGTATTCATATCTCGTGTGTCAGGCATTGGTTCCGGATAGCTTCATCAACGGCGCACATCCTGGCCAACCGCTAACTTTCATTGAATTATTGTTCCTTAGTTTTACTAATTTGTCTGCAACCGGGTTGGGTGATATTTTACCGGTGTCAGCACCTGCCAGAGTCATTGCCATGCTGGAACAATTTTCAGGGGTTGGTTATATTGCGATTGTGGTCTCCAGACTAATTGGATTGACGACCAATTTCCAGAAGAAACGAAAAAGATAACCATCCTCCAGCAAAAATTTAAGATTAACCGACAACAAAAACACCCAAAAATATGAACATGATGATTTAGCTTGTAATATCAACTTTCCCGCAGAAAAAGCACATGAGATTGATATTCCGGTTATTGATATTCATCATTTAAATGATACGTTTTTGACTGATGGTTCAGATGACTGGCAACGCACCCTAAAATCCATCATTGACCTGGTGGTTACAGACCTGAGAACCCGTACATATGGCAAAGACCTGGTAATTGATGCATTCGATGCAGGGTACACTGTGAGTATCGTTTTGGATGGAAAAGGTAGCTACAGGAAAGATGCCTGAAAAACAAATAAAAAATCGCTTACTTATTCTTTCCAGACAATAATGCCAGCATATGGTCAACCACATCCGGATCGAATTGGGTTCCACGACCCCGGATTAATTCCATTTTTGAAGCCTCAACAGAAATTGAATTACGATAAATCCGCCGGATGGTCATTGTGGAAAAAGCATCTGCTACAGCGATGATCCTGGCACCCAGAGGAATATTCTCACCTCTCAGCCCATCCGGGTAACCTGCCCCTGAATATTGTTCATGGTGTGCGTGCACCAATGGCCGCACAGCTTCCAGACTTTTCGCTGGTTCCATTAAAGTAGAGCCATAACCTGGATGGCGGCGAATAATATCCCATTCATCCTTTGATAAGGGGCCAGGCTTGGTCAATATTTGTCTGGGGACCACCACTTTTCCGATATCATGGAGTTTCGATGCCAGCTTAATCTGTTTTATTTCTTCTCGGCCCAACCCCATATGTTCCGCAATGCGAAGTGCCCACAATGATGTCTCATCACTGTGCATGCTGCCATCACACTTATCAATAGAGTCAGCTAATTTAATTAATGCCATTTCATAATTTTTTTGCAAGGAAGGGATAATTGGACCATAAAAAACCTTCATACTCGCTAATTGTGTTGTGAAAGGCGTGCCAGTAATATCCAGAAGATGTCTTTGTCCCCCCACGGGTAAGTCCTGATTTTCAAAGACAAAGAGACCGACAATACGTTCTTTCGTATTTAATTCAATCGGAATCATCAAATTTTGAGTCTGAAAAATCTGAACCCAGGGATTTTTATCCTGATCTTTTTGTTCAATTGTTGGAAGATCTGAATCGTTTGGATATTTTTTCATTTTTTGTGGTTGATTATCACTTAATTACAATAAACAGGTGCCATTTCAGAAACGGTTGGAACATTGAATAATTTAATGATCTGGCTTGAAAATTCTTCCAATGATCTGGCATTTATTTTCCTGATCCTGTTTTTAATATCATTTGGAAAGTTAAAACTTTCTCCACAATAACCAGCATCGATGCAATTTACCGGATTATTTAACAATTTTTCACGGAAACGCTTGTTGACCACAGCTGCATTCATCAGACGGCCAAATTCTGCTTTAATATCTTCGTTTTGAAGTTTTTGCATAGGATGGTGATTTGTCGAAATTTCATTTATTTGAGCTAAGGGAATCATATTTACTCCTCTTGTTTTCGGCTGAGTGACCATAATAAGACCACTACGCCGATTGAAATAAAAATATCGCCTAAACTGAAAGCTACCTTGTATGGAATCCACTCTGGCAATGTAAACCTGTCAATTAAAAAAACCAGGTTAACATCTTCGTAAGTGAAAATCTTATCTTTGGTCAAACCCAGACGGGCACCTACTTCCCAAATTTCAATTGGTTGGGTTGGAACCATTCGATGCAATGTTTCCGGAAGAATTGGCATCCAACCACCATTTAAGAAAATGACCAAAAAATTGCTGACTAAACCCAGCCCTAACAACCATACACCGGGTTGGAAAAAATTAAAGGCGCAAAATACAAGCAAGCCTAACATTGTGATGAATTGGATGACTGGAACAACCGCTTCAGGTATCCTCTGACCGACAATCGGAATATAGAATGTTAATACTTGAGGAATTACTGAAACGAATACCAACCATTCAAGGCGAAATTTTGGAAGTGTTAAGGTTCGATTTGTCAACCTGCTGCGAACCAATGTCGCAATCAGACCAATGATGATCGCAAGGGTTAGAATCATAAATAAGATCGTATAACCAGTAGATAACTACCTTTCAGTTATTAATTGATTAACGAAGTAGAAAAATTAATTACCAATGTTCAGGCCAGTAGCACCTGGGGCACCCGCGCCAATCACAAATAATACTAACATCAGAACAAAAACTAACATGCGGACATCCATGGTTCGGAAAACAACACTCAGTTTATTGAAAATTGAAGAAAACATAATTGAACTCCTTAGAATATGAATTTTGAAAACTTATTATTATGCAACCCGGTCTCAAAACAGGCATTAAAACGGTTTTTTCGATTTTCGTTAACTTTTTTCCTACGAATAATGGATTGCTTTCAGGCATCACTTAATAATCCATCATTGACCATATGAAGATGATACCGTAATGGATAAATACAATCGCTGTGAAGGGGGATGGTTTATTAATTGAGGAGAAATTCGTAAAGATCATGCGTTTGGTCGGAAGGAGGCGCATTGACTTCCCTCTCCAAAACTTCGACACAGCGTTGGTATTGATGCACCATGGCAGCACGGTTTCCCATGGCGGCGTAAATCTTCATTGCCTGGCGATAGGCATCTTCCAATAAATTATCTTCATTGATCGCCCGCAGGCAATAATCCAAAGCCAGATCATAATTTGATTGATTGAAGTAAATCATGGAAACCTGCAAAAGTATATTCAGAAAAATTTGTCTCAGATATTCGCGCGGGCTGAAAACCCAATTTTCATCAATTTCTGATAGGTAGTTTCCTTTATAATATTTAATCGCTTCCCGGTAATGCGTGAGTTTGTCAACCGGAACCTGAACCTGGTTTGCAAGTGCATTTTCTCTCAGGAAAAGCTCAACATCGTATTCATAATCAAGTTTATTATTAAATCTATAAACATTTTGATCCAAAATAATGCTGTCTTTCCCCAAAGCACGCCGCAGCCTGTAAATGGTGTTCTTGAATCGGAATTTTACCTCATCGATGGTCGCATCAGGCCAGAAGATCAGGCTCATTTCTTCTTTGGTCATTCCTTCCGGATGGGCTAACAGCATAAAAAACATATCGCGGGCTGCCTGCGTTTGCCACTCAGAACTGGTCACCTGATGATTGCTCAGAATAACTTGCATCCGACCTAGCGAGCGAATAAACATCGTAGGAGGTGAAAAAGGAATGGCACGGGAATTTTTACGCAATTCACGACGAAAGCCAGGTAATTTCGCCACAAACTGGTCAATCTGATTTAAGAAATGATCAAATTCACTTTGCATTAAATCAGGTGTGTATCCCTTTAACATCTTTTTAAATCGAGCAGCACTGGCCAGCATCGTAGCTGGTGGGTTTAGGTTTTCCAAACTGGAAAAAATGTGCAAAAGATGTTCAAGCACTTGTTCAGATTGGTTGAGGGATATATATGCCAGCACCAGATACAAATGAGCCTTTTCATACTGAACCCTATGACCACCCAATTCAAAAAATGCACATACTTTTTCCAATGTAGATAATGCATCCAAAGGTTTCTTTTCCAGTATTTTGATTCCGGAGAAATCCAAATCTATCAAATGTTGTTCCATCTGTGATCCATTAATCCTAACCAGGTCATACGCCTGATCAAGAATGTTGTAAGCTGCATTGAAGTCTTCTTTATAGGCTAATAATAAGGCTTTTTGAATTTTTATATATACCTGCAGAAAATGTTCCTGAGTGCGGTCAGCAATGACTTCCGCCATATAGTATGCCTGTAGCGCCTGATCATCCACCTGAACTTCGAGAAAAATATCTCCCATGCCGGTCAGGATGAAGGCTTCCATGCGGGCATAACCACAGGAGCGTGCATGTCCTAAAGCTTCCTCAAATGCCTGGCTTGCCTCTGCATAATCTCCCAGTAATTGATACAAAACAGCTAAATTATTGAGAATATTTGAAAGCCAAAAAGAGTTCCCTATTGATTTCCAGGAATCTAAAGCGATTAAATAATTATTTTTGGCATTGGAATAATTGCCAAGATTCTCATAAACCAAACCAATTTCGAGTTGAATGATTGCCTGATTTTTAATGTCGTTGATAGATTGCATCAAATGGAGCGCTTTTTCCAGTTCCTCAAGCGCATTTTGCAAATCGCCCTGATGAAAATAACATAAACCAATATCTCTCAGAGCTGACCCCTTCAACCTGAGGAATTGTGGGTCTTCACCAGCCAATGAAATGATCTCCTCAGCGTCTTTTTTGGCATCATCCAACCTCCCCGTTATCCTCAAACCAGCCACTCGCATTGATAAAGCACGTATCAACTTGGTCTTTTCGTTTGCATTAGCCAATGAGTCAATCGCACGATTTAGAAGTGAAATCGCCAGATTTGTATTTCCCATTACCAATGCCACATTTCCTTGCAAAGCAATAATATAAGGACGGGTGTTTAACACTTCCGTAGGAAGAGAATCTAGCCATGCAGAGAGGGTTGAAATTCTTGCTTTCAATATCATCTCTAAGCCGACTTGTTCTACCAATAAAATTAGATCATCCAATGAATCCAAACGCCGATAGATTGAAAAAGCCTGATCCCATTCTTCATTATCGTGGCAAAATTTTGCAAAACTATGTTGAATGGCAAAGGCAATATCAGGCTGCTGCTGTCTAATTTTTTTTTGAAGGAATTCAAGAAACAAAGGGTGATATCGCAGCCAATCGCCATCCTCACCAACCGGTACGGTAAATAAGTTTTGGCGCTGGACTTCATTTATCCATTGCTGCCAGGGGATATTTTCTCTGGCGATTACCGGGCCAATTATTTTCTCACAACGATCAACGTTGAATTCTTCTAAAAGACTGGACCAGAGTAAGAATGAACGCAAATCCGTTGGTAAGAAGTCCAGGATTTGTGAAAAATATTTATCTAAAGAAAAACCAGAAATTCTGTTAATTCGAGCACGAAGCGCCAGGTCTTCATCTTTTACCTGACTGGTTAGAACAATTCCCGTCACCCAACCTTCGGTCTCAAGTTGAATCTCTCTAGCCATCTCCAGGCTGAGGGATGGCTGTTGGTTGATTTGATAAAGCTGTTGGATCTCCTCGGGTAAAAATTCTAATTCCTCATAACTAAGGCCGTCAGCTTCCGAACGTGCTACCAAATGAGGTAAAACAGGCAGCGAAAGCAAAGTCCGGGAAGCCAGTACTACATGGCAGTTCTCATCCAAATCTGACAAAAGTCTATTGAAGAAGTTTCGAATATCCAGACTGTCATTTACCAGGTGATAATCATCCAGAACCATTAAAAAGTGTTCAGAAATATTTTCATAAATGTCATTAATAAACACAGACGCAATCAATTCAGGATCAAATTTAGTTTGTCCCCCTGATAATGCTGCGGCTGTTCTCTGACCAAATGCTGGAAAACGATTTTGGATGGATGCTGCAAAATAAGCAATAAACCGCCAGGGATCAATATCCAACCGGTCGATTGAATACCAACACACCGGCAGAGTGGTCTGCCCTATAAAGTCAATCAGCAATGAAGTCTTTCCATAGCCGGCAGGTGCCGAAACCAAAACCAACCGCTTTTCAATCATTTCTGTTAATAATTGATTTAAGCGAGTTCGATTAACCAGATCTTTTCTTCGACGTGGTGGAGTTATTCTTGTTCGAATTATGGTTTGATCGCCAAACATCACTTCTTCTAACCGGCTTCTTTGGTGAACTTGGATTTCCAATGAACAGCGGGACGAATGATTATAATATAAATTTTGTCCACTAATTTGATGTTATTTAGGTTGTTATTTAGTATATACCAAAACAGAAACCTATGAACTAAGTTATTCATATTCTGGGATACATATTGTGATAATGAGCAAATTTTTTGGAATATTGAGTTCAAATTGCACATCGGGAAGGTTTGTAATAAAAATCTTAATGAAATTTATGGGTTAACGAATAAAATATATAAATGAAAAGGCGCACATTCTCACTATACTTATTTATTTTTGGAGTTTTTCTGGCATTTATTCCGATTATATTTATCAGGATTAAGGATAGCCAATCTTTATCAACCCCTGAATCACTCAAAATCATTGATACGGATAGTGTGGAATTATCAGGCACTTATTATCATGGCTCAAACCCCTATGGCGTAATACTGCTTGAAGGATTCGGTTCTGACCAGATTACCATGACTACCCTTGCCAGCGAATTTGCGGCCAATAGTTGGCATGTGCTTACATTCGATTTCAGTGGACATGGGCGCTCTTCCGGGACATTGGCATTTGATAATGCCAGCACAGATCGTCTTGCCGGGCAGACTCTTCTTGCAATTCAGGAATTTAAGAATATTGCGAAGTTAAATACTAACCAAATTTTTCTTGTGGGGCATAGTTTAGGGGCGCGTGTAGCTCTGCAAACAGCATCACTGGAATCAAATCAACTAGCTGGATTGATATTACTGGGAACTCAGATAAATCTTTCAACCAATGTCCAATCTGAGTTTTTTACCGGTACTTCAGATATTGATTTGGAATGGATTCAATCCTTGAACCAAATCAACCCACCTGAGCCTATCCTCATGATCAGCGGTGACTGGGATGATATCCTAACCCCGGAAAGCGCAGAATTACTTTTCAACAAATTAACCGATGGAAATTATGAGCATCAAAATGGGACTTTTCAATCTCAAAACTCAGAATATCCAATTCGTGATCAAACCATCTTGCCGTTTCTGTTCCACAATTACGAACCATTTTCTTCCAGGGTGATTCGAGTAATAAATGCCTGGCTGCAAAATAAATTCGATGTGGAAATGGTGGATTCGTCTATGCCAATAATTCGGACTATCTCTTGGGTGCTCAGTCTGGTTGGTATTTTTACCGTATTACTTGTTTTGGGGAGCTGGTATTCGAAAGAGGATACTATCAAAAGCAAAACTTTAGCCATTAAGATTAATAATCTTAAACGATTTCTGTGGGGAAAAATAATTTTGTGGCTGGGTGCATTACCATTCGCGGCTATTCTTGGCGGTATATTCTTTTTTATTCCAATCGGAAAACCTGTATTGAATCTGATATATGTTTGTTTTATTGGCGGTTATGGTATTTTGCTATTCCTACTTTACAGGGTTGGAAAAGTGCCAGGTATTGAAGGAAAACTGGGCCAAACCACTAGATTTCCTAAAAGCAATTGTATGGGATTTTCAAATTTTGGAAGAAATAGAAACAAATTTTTTCTGGCATTTGGAATTACGGTGATCATTCTTCTATTAACAGCAGCCTATGCACGCACAGGATGGTTTTACGTATTTCCTGCAAATTTACGTTTGATCTGGTTATTTATTTTCACCCCATTCACCTCCCTCGGATTCTGGATTGGGATAAAAGAAGCGCAAATTTTGCCGAAGCAAAGATGGCCGCAAATCGCCCATATGCTGATAGGGCTCTTTCCTTTTTTTGTTTATACAATCCTAATGGCTGCCATTGGTTCTCTTTCCGGTATGATCGGTGGCTTTCAAGGTTTAATCATTTTGTGGCTGGTGATATCATATGGTAATTTAATCCAGTCACTCACTGAACTTCCCTGGTTGGCCGCAACCTGCATGACTACTTTGTTATATTGGTTGATTCTTCCACAAGGTGTTTTGTTTTGAAAAACGGCCATCTTTTCTAATTTTTCAGGAATTCGTCCTACTGAATAAGATAGCATCCTGAATTTGTTTGGCAATAATTACCTATGTTGGTATTGATTATCGGCGGATTACCCTTTGCTAAATGAGTAATAAATAGAAATATTTCCTTACTTTATTATTCCATTAAGCTTAAGTCTTGGACTTTGGTGGGATAATAGCAAAGGGGAAAAATGAGCACAGAAGCCTGAATAATCAAAGGGTACAGAAAATTCCGTACCCTTATTGTTTCCTACAATTCATATCAATTAATCAATATGAGGGATTAGAATGTGAAATCTCCAGATCGTTCACACGCATAAACTTCGGTACCACAATCGCTACCGGGTTACGGGCTCCATAGCTGGACGAAGTGTTGTAAACGGTTTGTTGTTTTGACATCCAGGCAACTTTATCGCCAAAGATATCCAACAAACTTTGTGTTACACGTACATTGAAGGGTATTACAACAGATCCATCCTTTTTGAGCAAAAGTGCTCCAAATCGTGAACTGGCCGTCAGCAGAGCTTTGGATGGGTTAACAATATTCATGTAATGTAAGAAGGGAATGTAGAGAATATCATTATCACGTGGTAATTTCACGAGCTCGATAA
>JAVEYK010000031.1:25326-35909 GCA_034003505.1 Anaerolineaceae bacterium
ACCTGCGCATCTGAGGTTTGGATAAACTGTGTATGTTCTGATTTAGTGGAGATTTGTGCCAGAATATTTGTTCCTGAGGAGAAGATTCCAGACAGCGTAATCTTGTCTGTTTCCAGGTTTCTGGTTGCTTCATTAAAATAAGCTAATTTTTCTTCACCAGTCAAAGCTGCTAAGTCAGGATCGTACCCTTTTTGATCAGCAAAATTTTCTTTAAAATGTGGGATGCTGGGCTGGTAATTGAGAGGCATTGCGAATTTCACCATTTCTGCAGCAACATCCAGCGCTTGCTTCATTTCATCCAGTTTGTTCAAATCTGTGATCATCTCATAACTGGCTCTGCGTCGATCTTCAAAAACGGTTATCTCCAGACGGATAAGATGTTCGTTCGTATTCAGAGAAATGGCTGAATTGGCAAACCGCATCAGATAACTATCTTCTTCATGGTATAGGAAAACAGCTTCCACCTTTTTGGAAAGAGCATATTCGCGCAGTGATGTCAGGGTCTGTAAAATTTTCTCTTTCATGATTATTCTCCTATCCTTACATTGTCAAATCGACAGACTGGAATGCCATGACCGAGCTGCATAATCTGGTTCGGTTGGCCTTTGCCACAGTTATCCACGTAATGAACCTTCCAGGTTGATTGATCGCCTACAGCCGAAAGGGAATTGTAAAATTTGACTGTATCGCCTTTATATGTGGAATTCTTCACCACTTTGGTGACTTTGCCATCATCCACCAGCCAGCCAATATCACAGGAAAAATGGAATTGTTCGCGATTCGAACCAATTGACCAGCTTTTATCACCATCCAGAATGATACCTTTTTCGGTATTCTGGATTATGTCGTCCAGAGAACCATCCTCGCCCGGATCAATATTTATGTTGGTCATGCGTTCAATCGGTACCCGATAAAATGCTGTCGCGCGATTGGCACCGCTACTGCCATCAAAAATCTGGCGTTTAGCCAGGGCATTGGCCTCTTCCACCATCTGACGACCGGTGATCGCCCCCACCAGGATTCCTTTATCAATCAATAAATTATTCTGGGCTTGAACACCATCATCATCATATCCAAAGCTACCCGGGCTATTTACCAAAGTGGCATCTGCTCGGGCTGTCAGTTTCTCTGATCCATACCTTAATTTTCCAAAATCATCGAGCGTAACAAAAGATCCGCCTGCAAAAGCCAGTTCATATCCCAAAATACGATCAAGCTCTAACGCATGTCCAATCGTTTCATGTGTCTGTAAGAACATGATGCCAGGTAATAAGATGACAGCGCGATCCTCTTTAGGACATGGGTCAGCAACCAGCACCTGGTTTAACTCACGGACGATTCGCTCAGCATTTTCATTAAAGACCTGCATGTCCAGAGTTTCCCACCCACGGGTATCACCCATTCGATCGGGTAAATATTTGCGACCATGGGTTTCTCCCTCGGAATCCACACCCATCACCTGAATAGAAGGAAAAACTTCGATGATATTTTTTTCAATTTCACTTCCTTCAGAGTCCAAAAAAACGATTTGTTTGCGTACAAACATCATTTCACTGACCCGTTGAACAACTCCGGATTGATCGAGTTTCTCGTCCATAGCCTTCAAGAAACCCACTTTTTCCGCTAAAGATACGCCAAATGGATCAATTCGATTTGGGCTGGAAAAGGAGGCCTGAATAGCATCTTTTTCCGCCAGACGAACAGGAAATGTCACCCGCTCGGCTGCCACCCTGGCGTTATCAAAAGCCTTATCAAATAAATTGTCCAGGTTGTTAACATCTGAGGATGCCGAAAATCCCCAGGCATTTTTATACAGAACCCTAACACCCAGTCCACTCTCTCGTGATGATATTGTTTCCTTAAGATTACCATTCCACATCATCAAATAATTGGCTTCTTCCACAGGATACCAGCGCGCATCCACGTAGGTAGCGCCTGCTGCTTTAAGCCGGTCTATGTGTGCTTTCAATTGTTTTTGCATAATGAATACTCCTTGATGGAATTGGACATAAAATCCATGTTTAGTGTAAATCCAATAGAAAAAAGGTGCAAGCGTTTATGGCCATCAGGATGCCATTCACTTGTATTATTTTTAATTTATTCAATTAAAATATTCGATCAGGAGATGATTAAATAACTTTTGTTCCACATTCCGGACAGAACTTGGCTCCTTTTGTTTCTGTTCCACAATTTGGACAATGAGTTGGTTTCGGTGCCACTTCCACCGCAGCCCCACAATTTGGGCAGAACTTGGCTCCATGAGTTTCCTGTCCACATTGAGAACATTTTTGTATCTCAGGTTGGATCATTTGAGCTCCACACTCCGGGCAAAATTTGGTACCTGGAGCTGCCAGAACTCCATCATTCGGGCAACGAGCAGCCTGACTGGCAGCATTCTGAGCAGTCCTGGCAGCCTGTTGGACATTCTTGACAACATCACCCAAACCAAATGCACTTGCAAACCCTTTTAATGTTGCTCCTGCTTGTTCACCCCGTGCTTCGGATATTTCATTCGTTCTGGGACTATCTTCGCGGCAAAATCCAGTTTGGGTATCAAAGTCCGAAAGGCAAACCACTCGTAAACAGGTAGGGCATTCCCGAAAATTTACCTGAACTTGCTGCCAGGCTTTTTCAACCTGAGCCGGTGTCATCTTCATGCTATAGCGTGGGTCTTCCCCTACCACATTGTTGGCCACCGTATTGCCAAACAGCGGGACCTTTCTTAATAACCCACTGGCAACCTGTTTGCCAAGATCTTTGGTTACCGTTCCAGCGACATCCGGTGTGCTGCGATATTCCCGCCCACAGGTTTCGCAATAAAAAACACAATAGGGACCGATTCCATCATTACGAATATCATAATTTGGCATTCTCGTAAAATCAGACATCTCATTCTCCTTACAAGGAATTAAAATTAATAATATTTCCGAACAATGATTATTATAGAACCAATCTAAAAATCAAGTGTTAAATCAGATGGTTTTTAATATTGGTACCAGATCAATCAATTTGATTGATAAATAACGTATTAGTGATAGCTTTCACTCTCATACTTAAAAAATTCAGGAGATAATCTGTAAGCAATTTTTGGTTGGTTGGATAACTTGTCTTACCTTGCAGTGTCAATTTGTCAAATCTTAACCATCTTACTGATTATCCTAATGGCAGAAAACGAAGCAGTCTGGATAATCGTTTGGTAAACCATTTCTTACCACGGAGTGAAATAATCCAGCGCTTGATGAGGGGGATGCGCATCAATAACAGGATGAAAACGATTGAACCCATTATTATTGGGCGCAAGGTGTCCCCACTTAATGTTGAAATTGATCCTTTTACCGCCCAGACATAATGTAGAATCACCAATACCCCCACCAGATAAACAGTTTTATGTAAATTTTTCCATTTTTTCCCAAGAAATTTCATCCAAAACTTAAAAGACGTGATTGCCAACATCAACAATAAAAGACCGGCCAGAGAACCCACAATTATGAACGGTTTTTGAGTTGTCAGGCGAAAGATTTCGCGCACATCAAATCCATAATCAACAACTGCAAAAGTAATAAAATGCAACGCAAAATAGAAAAATGCGTACAGCCCTAAAGCCCGGCGATGTCTTCCAATCTTCTTCCAGCCTGTAAGAGTTATCAAGGGAGTTACTGCCAGTGCGAGAATCAGTAAATTCAAAGCAGCCCTGCCCAGAAATTGTTCCACATACTGGATTGGATTGACAGTCAGTTGCTTCGCATATGCTTGATAAGCAAGTTCAAAAAGAGGAAATAGGCTTACAGCATGAATTCCTATCCGCAATGGATTGAATGAAAATTTTGGATATTCATTATTTTCATTGTTATGCCTAATTGATTGTTTATTGTTTTTCATATAATTCCTAATTGTTTTGAGATACAAGCACGCCATTATTCATCGAGAAGACTACGAATCGCTTTTTCCGTCTCGTCATATCTTCCTTCACCAATATGTTGATAGCGTAAATAGCCTTTTTTATCAATCAGATAAATAGTCGGCCAAAAATGAGCATCATAAGCTTTCCAGGTTTCACCCAGGTTATCTGCTGTTACAGCATACGGAATATTGAGTTCCTCAACTGCTTCCTTCAGGTTTTCTATATCAGACTCATAATCAAATTCCGGGTAGTGATTTCCAATGATGATCAGGCCTTCCGATGAATACTTTTCGTGCCAGGTAATTAAGGAAGGAATAGTATTCCTACAATTATTACAACCAAATGTCCACATTTCAATCAAGACTACTTTACCGCGCAAATCCGCCAGCCTTAATGGAACAGTGGTGTTCAACCAAATTTCATTTGTTAATTCAGGAGCTACACCCAGATCCGGTAAAGAAACTTTATTTAGATTTTCTGTATTTTTCAGAGGACCACAACCACTCATGATGTATGTACCAATCACAATCAGAAAGAATAAAAAACGCATCAAACCTCCAATAAAAATTTTTGTATCATTTCAATAAATTGGGGCTCTGTTTTCTGGCGAGCCAACGCTCGCCCGAAAGGACGCCAACTCCCTTTTATTGAGATGTTACCAATTTTTATTCTAAGCTTTTGATATTACGAAAGTCTTACAGGCCAATGAATGAATAATTAAGGTTTCGGAAGGGTGAAAGTAAAGACTGTTTCCTGCCCTGGTTTACTCTCTACCCATATAACACCTCGGTGAGCTTCTACAATGCCTTTCGCGATGGCTAAGCCTAATCCAGAACCGCCAGCAGTTCGATTTCTGGATTTTTCCCCACGATAGAAACGCTCAAAAACATGCGGTAAATCATCTGGTAAAATCCCCTCGCCAGTATCACGAACGGAGACCCTGACTGTATTCTCAATACTTTCTGCACGTAATGTAACGCTGCCGCCCGCAGGTGTGTGCCGGATTGCATTGCCCACCAGGTTATTAATCGCTCTCCCTAACCATAAAACATCAATATTAATCGGGTCAACATTTTTATCAGCTGCACCACTCAGAAGAATTCCCTTTTGCTGGGCTACACCCGAAAAACTCTCCAAAGTGTCAGAAATTAAATCTGAAAGCGAAGCTGGTTCAAGCATAAGTGGAATTCCACCTGCATCCAGTTGGGATATCTGAAATAAATCATCAACCAGGTACGAAAGGGAATCTACATGTTTTTTTGTTTGTGCCAGGTAATTAGAGACGATTTCCGGGTCAGTCACAAATCCATCGGATAATGCTTCCACTAAAAGTCGTATAGAGGATAAGGGGGTCCGTAGATCATGCCCCGCCCAGGCAACCAGATCACGCCGCAGGGATTCCAGTTCCTTTTGTTTTAGATCAGCGGTTTGGATCTTCTCAGCCATTTGATTAAATGAGTGTGCCAGTGCTGCTATTTCATCATTTCCGGGTATTTCAACACGTGACGATAAATTGCCACCTTCAATAGATTTAGCTGCGATTTCAAGTTTTTTAATCCGTTCAATCAATGTACTGGTGAAAAAGCTACCCAGCACTACAGCAATTCCGCCAGCAAATACTAATAATACAGTCGCCAGTAATAAATCATGCTCACTGGCAAACATCAATCGGGCTGTCAACCATACATTTAAAAAGGTTAATAAACTTGCCAAAATATAGGTTCCCAGAAGCACCCAGCGTAAAGACGGTGCGCGTTCTATCCAATTTAAGCGATAGGCACCATATCCAATCCCAATTGAAATCACCGCAGTAAAGGAAAGAAATTGAGCCATGTGTTCCAAATCCCCCATGGGAGGGCTCATTAACCAGTAAAAGATGACCAGCGAAAGAATCACCACGATGATGATTCCGCCAGCAAATAAAAATGGTCGGGATTTGTTTTGATTCTGGAATTTACGGTTCAAATTTATATCCAATCCCCCAAACGGTAACGATGGTTACCGGCGAGGTGGGGTCTTTCTCAATTTTTTCACGCAGACGCCGCATGTGTACTGTGATCGTGCCAGGGTCAATATAATGAGAAAACCCCCAAACATTCTCCAACAATTGATCCCTGGTGAAAACCTGGCGGGGATGCAGCGCCATAAAGTATAACAAGTCAAATTCTTTAGCAGTCAGAATAACTGCTTGGCCATTCAGAGAAACATCCCTTGTTTGTGGATTGATCGACAGATTCTTAAAAACCAGGATTCCTGAATCGACGTTGTCAGTGTTTGACCTTGCCCGGCGCAGAACAGCTCTTACACGAGAAACCAATTCCTGCGGACTGAAGGGTTTGACGACATAATCATCGGCACCTAATTCCAACCCGGCTATGCGATCGCTCTCTTCACGACGCGAAGTCAACAAAATGATAGGGATGTCTGACTTATCCCGCAATTTACGGGTGAGTGTAAATCCATCCAGACCCGGTAACATCACATCCAGGATGACAAGATCCGGCAGTTGCTCTGTTAACGAATCTAACGCTTTTGTACCATCTGAAAAACAGGAAACATCATAGCCCGCCCTATTTAGATACAAACTGACTATCTCACTAATACTGGGTTCATCTTCAACAATTACGATTTTTATCATTTTATTCTCTTTAGATACATTTTACAGGACAATTATTGCATAAATCTTACACTTTCTTCATCGAATTGTAAGATTTGTTCACTTTTTCCGTAATATTTTATTTGTATGCTGGAGAAAATTACTTTTAGGAGGTTCAAATGATTAAGAAATTGGTAATCATCGCTCTTTCAGCTACTTTTCTTCTCTCTGCCTGCGCTCCGTCTGTGAAAACACCGGAGGCAATGATGGAAAAACCTACGGAAGCGATGATGGAAAAAGCCGGTGACGACATGATGGAAAAACCATCAGAAGACGGCAAGATGGATGAATCGAATGATGAGATGATGGAGAAACCAGATGACGAAATGATGGATGAATTGGCGGACGAGAAGATGTCAGAAACCGGCTGGTTTGGAACAACATTTACAAACGTCAGCAGCGGTGAAACTTTCACGATTAACGATTTTAAAGGGAAGGTCGTTTTAATAGAAAACCTGGCGATGTGGTGCTCGAATTGTAAGAAACAACAGGAGCAGGTCAAAATCCTGCACGAATTAATCGGTATGGATGAAGATCTGGTTTCGATTGGTCTCGATATTGATACCAATGAAAATGCTGAGGACTTGAAAACTTATACCGCCGATAATGGTTTTGATTGGATTTATGCAGTTGCCTCGCAGGAAGTAACCCGTGAAATCGCTAATTTGTATGGAGCTCAATTTCTAAATCCCCCTTCGACTCCCATTATTATTGTTGATCGAAAAGGCGTGGCACATCCCATGCCGTTTGGTATCAAGAGTGCTGAGGATCTGAAGAGTTTTATTGAACCATTTTTATCTGAAAATATGTAAATCGATCAAATCAACAACCGCTGAGAATGACTTTTCAGCGGTTGTTGTCACTGAAAGGAAACAATGGAAGCAATTCTGACATCAATAGGGTTGGGACTACTGGCAAGTGCCAGCCCATGTATTATTCCGCTGTATCCTGGGTACCTGGCGTATCTAAGTGGTGCAAGTGCCGATCGTCTGAAAAAAGGTCGTCATTTTCTGGGGTTTTTCGTTCTGGCAGGGGTTCTGACAATGATGCTTCTATTGGGTTTTTTGATCGCGCTGCTTTCTATCTCCGTTGGTAGAGCCCTGTCAATCATTATTCCAATTGCAGATTTATTGCTGATCACCCTTGGTGTTTTACTCTTGCTAGATAAGAACCCATTCAAAACACTCCCTCAAATCAAAGTTCCTGTTTTGAAAAATCCGTATTTTAATGCTTTTGTGTATGGTCTATTATTTGGACCAATCGCCCTGCCCTGTTCAGGACCGCTGGTGGTTGGCATCTTTGCGATTTCGCTGACAACAGCCGAAGCGTTCAGCAGGTTGAATGTTTTTCTCTGGTTTGGATTGGGGTTTGGCTTACCGCTCCTGGCTTTGTCATTAATTTCCGGTGTCCTTCAAAGAACAATTACCCGCTGGCTGGCGACTCATTCAAGATTGATTAATGTGATGGGGGGAGTGCTTTTAATTGGGATTGGGATTTATGATTTCATTATGAACCTGGATTTGATAAAATTAGTTCTGGGATTTTAATTCAAGAATCAGGCTTTGAGAAATTAAATAAGGATGACATAACCTGGCATGGAACAAAGAATTAAAGATAGATTTTCGAACGACATTTTGATGGAAGCAATGCAGCGATTTGGAATTCAAAAGGATCAAATCAAAATACTGGATAGCTTCGAAAGCTTTATTTACGAATATTCAAATGCTTTGGGATCCTTTATTCTGCGCTTATCCCACTCCATACGCCGGAATGAATTCTTAATTCAAGCGGAGGTCGATTGGATTAATTATCTCGCCGAGCATGGCGTTTCCGTCTCCAATGCAATCTTCTCTCAAGACGGAAGCCTGGTTGAGGTGATTGATGATCATCAAGGGGGTGAATTTCTGGTAACTGCTTTTGTAAAAGCCCGGGGAGAACCGCCCTGGGGTCGATGGACTCCAGCCTTATATGAAAGCTATGGTGAATTACTGGGGAAAATGCATGCACTCACCCAGCAATTTAAACCCATACTTGCGGAAAGAAAACGTCCCGAATGGGATGATCCCATTTTCGATTTTGTGGGTCAATTTCTACCTGAAAGCGAATCTTTGATGCATGAAAAATATCGAGCAATTTGCAAGCATGTCAACAAACTTCCAAAGAACAGCAATACCTATGGATTGATCCATCAGGACGCCCATGGAGGCAATCTATTTATTGATGAGAAAGGCCAGATCAGCTTATTCGATTTTGATGATTGTTGCTATAGCTGGTTTATCAATGATATTGCTATGGTGTTGTTTTACATTGTCATGGATGCAGAAGACAGAGAAGCATTCACGCAGGAGTTCATGCTTCACTTTTTGCAGGGTTACTTACGCCATTGTACATTGGATTTTGATTTGCTCAATGAAATTCCTTACTTTCTAAAGATGCGCGAGATTGAGCTTTATGCTGTCATTCAACGAGATTTTGATCTTGATAATAACTGGGTGAATCGTTTTATGAAAGATCGTAAATATTATATTGAAAATGATGTGCCATTTATCAACTACGATTTCAGTTTATTGCAAACTCTACTTTAGCCACTGAATGCATGCGAAAAATGAGTAAAATAAAACTAGGTGATTAAACCATTGATAATAAAGCGATCTATGCTGTTTTCCAGGTTATGAATGTTCAACCACTCAGCCAAATCGATCTTTTGATCAGGTTTTTTTTAGAAAATAGAAACCGGAGGAAAATATGTCAGAAACAGTGCTTGTTACTTACGCTACCCGCTATGGCTCAACAAAAGAAGTTGCTGAAAAAATTGCAGAATATCTCAAAAAAAGAGGCGGGATCGTTGATATCATTCCTAGTTCTCAGGTAACGTCACTGAAAAAATATCAATTTATAGTTATTGGAGCACCTTTTTATGTTGGTAAAATGTTAAAGGATGCAAAATCATTTATGCAGAAGTTCCAAAATGACCTCCCGCAGAAAAAAGTAGCATTTTTCGCTCTCGGCCCACTCCGTGATGATGAAAAAGATATCAGCAAAACAAAATTACAACTTGAATCAGAACTGGAGAAGTATCCGTGGGTAAAGCCAATTTCTATGGAGATGTTTGGCGGAAAATATGATCCCGATAATTTAAATTTTATGGATAAATTTCTAACCAAACCATCAGCCAGCCCCCTGCATGGTTTGGAAGCGATTGATATCCGAAATTGGGAGGCGATTGATAAGTGGGCTGAAGAACTTCCGATTTCGTAATTAAGGAGCAAAAATGCCGCCAAATCCTTCATTTAACACCATCGATGAATACATCACTCAATTTCCAGAGGATATACAAAAAATTCTCCAGCAAATCCGTGCCGTGATTCAAGAAGCTGCCCCTGAGGCAACTGAAAAAATCAGTTACCAGATGCCTACCTTTTACCTGAAAGGGAATCTGGTGCATTTTGCTGCCTTTAAATCTCATATAGGTTTCTACCCGGTTCCCACCGGAATTGAGAAATTCAAAGATGAATTAGCTCAGTTCAAAGGGGGAAAGGGTTCCGTGCAATTTCCGCTGGACAAGCCAATGCCATATGATCTGATCAGGCGTATTGTTTTATTCCGTGCAGAAGAAAACCTAAAAAAGCCTGCCAAATCAACCGGGTAAAATTAGATTGAACAAGCGTAGAAAAATTCAATTTGATTTTGATGGTTTGGTTCAACAGATTGTTGATGGCAAAAAAACAGCCAGTGTTGTCCGGTTGGGGGAAGTGGATATTGCAGAGGGGGATTATGATGACCCACTGGTCGTAGGCGAATATTATGATGTATATGACAGCCACCTTATTGTTAGAGCGAGAATAAGAATCGTAGCAATGGAATTATGCCGTTGGGATACTATTCCAGAACGATTATGGCGTGGTGAAACCAACATCAATGCAGATGAATTTAGAGAGGACCATTTATATTATTTTGAAAATATCACGCCAGATTTGGAGTTTGTAGCCTTTTATTTCGAATTGGTAAAATAATAGAAGTAAAGAC
>JAVEYK010000031.1:36009-38176 GCA_034003505.1 Anaerolineaceae bacterium
AATCCAGCCATTATTCTGATCAAGCAACTTTGATCAATCCAATTGGGTGTCAACTCAGGTCCAAAATAAGTTTTTCTTCCAGCAAATTATTATACAATCAGTGTATCTGCTAACTCAATAATTTTTTGACTTGATCTGATCCATTCCTGATGAGGAGAATTAAATATGAAAGAACCTCGTTTTAAGTCCTTTAATTATGCCATTGGCATGTTCGGCACATCGATTCCCATCAATATGTTTAAAACGTATGCTGCGATTTTCTATGTAGATCGCCTGGGACTGACAACCCTGCAACTTTCATCGATCCTTTTCTGGTATGCCTTTATCGATGCGATCGATAATCCGGTTTATGGTTTTCTATCCGATCGCACTCGCAGCCGTTGGGGACGCCGACGTCCCTGGCTGGTGATCGGGACTCCCTTACTGATATTGTGTTTTATTGCTTTTTATAGCACTCCTGATTTTCTATCCGGTAAATCATTATTTGCGTATGCCATGTTATTTTATATCCTGACCGGTACACTCGACTCGGTCATTAACGCCAATTATGGGGCTTTGTTTCCTGAATTATTCCGTACCGATGCCAGCCGGGCAAAAACGAATGCCCTGCGTCAGGCCTTCCAATTGGTAGCGATGATCATCAGTATTGCACTCACCCCCATGGTGACCAGTGCCATTGGTTATAGCAACACTGCCATTGTATATGGAATTTTAGGTGGTGTGGTCATTCTGTACATGGCATTCACCTCGAAAGAAGTCGAATTTGATGAGGATGAAGAAAAACCTAAATTCTGGGATAGTTTGAAAAGCTTGTTTATCAATCGCAAATTCTGGCTGGCAGGATTGACGAATGCATTTTACAGTGCTGCCATGGCTTTGGTGCTGGCCTCCTTACCCTTCTTTGTCAAATACACCTTAAAAATTCCAGATAATCAGTCCACTTTTTTGTTTGCGTCGGTACTGATCATTGCCATCGCCTGTGTGGCTGTTTGGGCAAGGTTGGTGAAAAAATATTCTTTGATTCCGGTCTGGCGGGTGGCCTTGATTGCACTAGCCATCGCTTTCATTCCACTTTTCTTTGCCAACTCACTGGCAACTGCCATCGTTGGCAGCGCTCTGGTTGGTTTTGGATTTGCTGGTGTGATCACCACCATGGATTTAATTGGTGCCAAAATCATGGATGAAGACACCAAGAAATATAATGTACGCAGGGAAGGCATCATCTCAAATGCTTTAGGTTTTATGAACCGCCTGAATGGTCTTTTCACCAGCTTTGCTTTCTATTTGATCTTTGTCATTTTTCAATTTGAGAGTGGCAATAATCCAGGTCCAGATCCGGCAAATGCCTCCCGCTTTCTATTAACCGTCTTCCCATTTGTGTTGATGGTGATCAGTTTTGGATTTTCGTTCTTTGTAGATTTTCCCAAAAATGATCCCACAAAACCTATGGTGGAGCTTCATCCAGAAGGAGGTGTGTAATGGCACTGATCAGGTTAGACCACGTTCCCGAAACGATCGGTGTTAATGTGCCTGTCAACATTATTCTGCCTGATCCGGGAAAGATAAAAAGTATCCCGGTCCGGGATCGAAAAGTCTTATATCTTCTGCATGGGCTCAGTGATGATGGCAGTGCCTGGCAGCGCTTTTCCTCCATCGAGACCTATGCCAATGCCTATGGACTGGTCGTGGTCATTCCTTCTGCTGGTCGAAGTTTCTACACCGATCAACCAAACGGTCAGGCTTATTTTTCCTATCTGGTAGAAGAACTGCCCCAATATCTGGCAGATGTGTTCAATCTTTCTCCGAAACGGGAAGACACGATGATAGCTGGGAACTCCATGGGCGGCTATGGGGCGTTTAAGGCTGCCTTCTTGAAACCTGATCTATACAAAGCCGCTGCCAGTTTATCAGGCGTCCTATCGCTTGCCATTCTGAATAATGCCGATGATCCCCGCCAGGCAGAATTCCTGCATTTATTTGGCAATTTTCAAAAATTGCCTGGCAGCATGCACGATCCGGCAACCTGGATCAAAAATGCTATGAAGAATAATATCCAACTACCAGAACTTCATATTGCTTGTGGTAAGCAGGATGATTTATACCCATTGAGTGGTTTTTTCTACAAAGCCTGTCAGGAAGCCGGCTTCAACGTCCATTATCACGAAGA
>JAVEYK010000032.1:0-6976 GCA_034003505.1 Anaerolineaceae bacterium
AAGATTTTACATTTCTTCCCGGAAAATTAAACCGTATTTCTTGCGGGCAGCTAACCAGGCTTTGCGTAAGATTTCATACACTGATTGTGGATCATGAATATTACGCAAGACGACGGATGCTGAGGATTGATCAGCACCTTTGATGAGAATATCACCAATTCCCAGAATGCGCTCACTCATACTCTGGACTATATCAATATCCTGGATGCGGATCAATTCATAATTTTCAATATCTTTTCCGATCAACCCGGTAATTAGTTTGAGTCGTTCGTTGGTGAGCGTATAATTTTCAACTAGTGAGAGAAATGGACGCCCTTCCCATAGAATGATTTCTTCTTCTTCCAACTCAACCGCTGGTTTGGCCGTCGTTGCTGGTTTGGAGACATCTCCCAATAATTCATTCACCGTCACCAAGAGATTATCTGCCAGATGATCTACAAATTTATTCTGTTGATCCATGGGAATTGAATTCATTGGCAGCCCGCTTTGGGCAATTGCTTTCCAGATACTACTTTTTACTTTTGCCTGATATGTTTCGATTGACATCCTGACTCACCTGATCCTTTGTATAAATATCGTTTGATAAAATATTCCGCTTACTTCTTTCTATTCAGATTTGCATCTGATTAAGATAGTTTCATTATTTATAAACGGTAGGTCCAAATTTCATTATTAAAGCGGTCTTTGATGATTTCCTGTGCCCGTTGTATTTCCAGGTCTGAATAATCGCCAAATTCGACTTCGCGGTTTCTTTTAAAACCCATTATTAACGCTTTTTGTAGATCATCCATACTGGCATTGGTTAGATCCACCACACTGGTTACCCGTTTCTGGACGCTTTTGATTAATTTATCGGTTATCTTCTGATCACTGACGTTTAAGTAAGTGAACATTTTTTCCACATCAACACGATAGAGGATGGTGCCATGTTGTAGTAGGATTCCATTGCGACGAGTTTGTGCATTTCCGGAGATCTTCTGATCATTCACCAAAATATCGTTAATTGGTGTGAACATAGAATCAATTCCCAACTGCTTTAACGCATAAACGATATCACCACAGATCGTGCGATACGATTCAATAATATTGGTTGGGAACAAATCCAGGGGAGCGATCAGGCTATAAGTGACCTCCCCTGTCAGATCATGATAGACGGCACCACCACCGGTCAGGCGGCGGACAACGTCCACCCCGGCTTTTCGGGTGGATTCCAGGTTGACTTCGTTTCTAATCCCCTGAAAAACTCCAATGGAGACAGCCGAAGGATCCCAACCATAAAAACGAATGGTCGGTTTCGAAATTCCCTTGCGCACAAATTCCATGATCGCATCGTCCAATGCCATATTGGTAAAGGCGTTGAATAATGCGAAAGGAATCATACGGAATTTTGTCATTGGGTCGCCTCATCCAAAGTGTTGAGAATATCTTCCAGGGTGATGCCTATCATTTCGGCTTCGTTGCTATCCATTATATATTTGATCTTTCTGAACAACAATTCTTTTTGAATAGGGACAGCCACCCCTGTTAATTCTTCGCTGATTTGATCCAGTGTTTCTTCAGGGTGTAAGAAAAAATCCCCGGTAATTTTCAGACTCTCAATCTTTTCTGAGTATATTACATCCAGCCGCAACATTTTTCCAAATTTTCGAGTGATGGAATTGGTCTTCATCGTTAACTCTCAGAGGAGTATAAGGAACGATGGACATCACTCAATGCCCGTACCTGTTCATATGCGTGGTACGAGGATCGCACCAGGGGCGCGCTTTCCACCCAGCGGAAACCAAGCTCATATCCATATTCTTTTAATTCCTGAAATTCTTCCAGGGTGTAGTAGCGCATGATCGGAAGATGCTGCCGGCTGGGTTGTAAGTATTGCCCAATGGTAAGGATATCCACATTCGAGGCACGCAAATCTCGCATCACGGATTTGACTTCTTCCAGCTCTTCCCCCAGGCCTAACATCATTCCGGATTTGGTGAGCACGTCCCCATTCATCATTTTTGCATTTTCCAGAATAGTGTGTGACCATTCATAGCGGTCCTGCGGCTGTACCTGTTTGAATAATCGCGGAACTGTTTCCACATTATGATTGAGGATTTCTGGTCGGGCATCCATGACGATCTTTAATGCCTCCAGGCTGCCTTTAAAATCGGGAATGAGCACTTCGACGGAACAGCCGGGTTGGTATTGGCGAATTTTCTCAATAATCATCGCAAAAATAGGCGCACCACCATCCTGGCGGTCATCCCGATTCACACTGGTAATGACCGCGTGTTTAAGCTGCATCGATTTCACTGCCAATGCAACCCGTTCGGGTTCATCCCAATCCACTTGCATGGGTTTACCACGTTTAATATCACAAAAACCACAGGTGCGGGTGCAAACATCACCTAAGACAAGGAATGTGGCAGTGCCACTGCCCCAACACTCACCCATGTTGGGGCATTTGGCTTCCTCACACACGGTATGCAGTTCTTTGCGCCGCATAAGACCTTTGAGCCAGGTATAAGTCTCACCAGAGGGTTGTTCTACTTTGATCCAGGCAGGCCGGCGAACAGGGGTGGTATCTAATTTTTGGGGGTCAACCCGGTTGCGGGTAGGTTTAAATGTCATGCAGTTATTATAATGGTACAGATTATTAAGTCAATATTTGTTGATAATTATTGTCTAATATGAACCTCTTGACCATAAGACCCACTTTTATGACATAATTGTGTCATCTCAATAAAACTGGGTAATCGGGTGTTTTTGATGTGTACCCGCACACCAGAAACACCCTGACCGATCATTATTGAATGGACATAGAATTTAATTAAATTATTTAATGGTGAGGATCCATGAAAACCAGCTCTAAAATTTATGATGCTTTGATGGAAAATTATTTACTTTTGGTGGAAAGCGACCGTCAGTTTTTTACTCGTTTCCATTTGAGCCAGGTGCGTTATTTTGCTTTATTCCACATATCCCAAAATCCTGAAATATCATTAACAGATTTGAGTAAGAAGTTATTGTGTACCAAAGGCAACACCACCCGGATTATTCAGGGATTGGTGACTGAGAACCTCTTGACTGTTACCAAAGACCAGGATGATCAACGAGCAATGAATCTAAATCTGACTGAAAAAGGTAAGGATTTATTTCAGTTGGTTAAGCGTGAATTCGATGAATTCAATCAATTCAGATTTGGTGGGATAGGTGCTAATCCTGAGAAATTAATTGAATTAAATTTCGTCTTGAAAGCCAAATTAGAAGATAACATCAAAAAGTATTAACAGAAAAGAATGAGAATGTGATAAAATGGTTGATATATCAACTAAATTAAGGAGATGTCACTTTGAATCTTGCTGCGATCTATCACGAAGCCAAAAGTAAATATGCGTATATTTTTAATCAAAGCACATTGCATTTACGTTTAAGAACCGCTCGTGGAGATATCCCTACTGTAACTCTCGTAGGTGGAGACCCATTTCGATGGATTCAAAGCCAGGAAAACCCAACTCATTGGGAGTGGGACAAAACAGCAGCTTTTTTTGAGCCAATGAGATTGGAATATCAAACTCAACTGCATGATTATTGGTTCGTGGCAGTGCAACCACAATGGAAACGGATGCGCTATGCCTTTATTCTGGAGAAGGGTAAACAGAAATTTCTATATGGAAGTCGATCGTTTTATGACCTCCACCAGCAACCGGAAGCGCAGTATGAAACCAGCTATTATTTCAATTTTCCCTACTTAAATCATGAAGATTTGTTTCAACCACCTGATTGGGTGAAGGATACGATCTGGTATCAAATATTCCCGGAACGCTTTGCGGATGGTGATCCCAGTAATAATCCTGAGAACTGCTTACCCTGGGGATCAGAAGAGGACTCGATTTATAAATTTTATGGAGGGGATCTACAGGGGGTGATGGATCACCTGGATGAATTGTCAGATATGGGAATCAATAGCATTTACTTTACCCCGATTTTTGAGTCACCTTCCTCCCACAAATACGATACCACCAATTATTACAAAATTGACCCTGCATTCGGAACGAACGAGTTATTTGGCGAGTTGATGGCAAAAGCCCATCAAAGGGGAATTAAAGTGATGTTGGATGCTGTATTAAATCATTGCGGCTGGTTTCATCCCTTTTGGCAGGATGTTGTCAAACATGGCAGAAATTCCCAATACTATGATTGCTTTTTCATCGCCAGAGAACCCATCCTCAATTTCGAGATGGAAGAAGGTCAATTACCCAAGGTAGGTCTGGATGAGCGCGGACGCTTGAATTATGCGACATTTGCCTTTACCCCTTTGATGCCAAAATGGAATACGGCTCATCCATTGGTAAAAGAACATTTGTTAGGCGCAATCCGTTATTGGACGGAAACTTATCATGTGGATGGCTGGCGATTAGATGTCTCCAATGAGGTCCCCCATGCTTTTTGGCGTGAATTTCGTCAAATGGTCAAACAAATCAACCCGGATATTTATATTCTGGGTGAAAATTGGGATAATTCCTATCCCTGGTTGCTGGGTGACCAATTCGATGGTGTCATGAATTACGAATTAACCTATCCAATCTGGTTTTTGTTGGGTGAGAAAGGGATGGTGAAAGAAAAATTTGATGTTCTTCAATATCAGCAAGCCATCAATCAATTACTGGTCAGTTATCCAAAGCACACTTTACCCGGCATGTATAACTTAATTGATAGTCATGATACCCCACGAATTTTAAGTATTGTGGGTGATCAGATCGAAAAAGTGAAACTGGCTTATTTACTCCAATTCACCTTTGCAGGAGCCCCCAGTATCTACTATGGCAGCGAGATTGGGTTGGCAGGTCCGGAAGGATACAATCGCCGGTGCATGCCCTGGGATGCCTCAAAACAGGATCAGGATTTACGTCTTTTTGTCAAAAAGCTAATTGAGCTCAGAAAACAAAATCCGGTTTTTGCGGAGGTTGATATGGAATGGTTGCTTCTTGATAATGAGCAACAAGCCTTTATCTTCAAAAAAGAATTAAATGGCTCACAATTAATCGTGATGGTAAACACCAATGAGGAAAGTATCTCCTTAAAAACCCCCGGATCACTGTATAACACAGCTTTTCAGGATTTGATGACCGAAAGGAAAATCAAATTAAATTCTGAAATCAAACTGGAAAAACTGGGATTTAGATTACTCTTGCGGTCTTAACGAGATGTCCATCATTTATCAATTATCTTCACAACAAAAAGAACGCAGTGAGCGGGGGAATGGCCGTGTCTGTAAGTTAGTTTTGAATAATCCCGTTTTGATCCATGAAATTGTTGATTGCCTTGATTGTAAAGACCCAGCGTTATTGGGGGATTGCGTCGAGGTCGGACAATGCTGGCCAGCCATGCATGCGGAATTTATCAGCCGTAAATTTCCGGATTGACCACATAAGGCAAGCGTTCTCCGCGCAACCCTGCCAATAAATTCCCGGCAGCAATGATGGCCATGTTGTCACGGCTGGTGGTGCTGGCACTGGCAATATGTGGGCAAACGATCAGATTATCCAGGGTTAACAACGGGCTGTCCAAAGGTAAAGGCTCTGGGTCGGAAACATCAATGCCGGCGGCAAAGATTTTGTGATGCTTAAGCGCCTCGTAGAGAGCATTCTGATCAACGATCTCCCCTCTGGCGGTGTTGACTAACACAGCATTGGTTTTCATTTTGGCAAAAGCTTCAGCATCGATCAGATGCCTGGTTTCGGGAGTCAGTGGTGTGTGTATTGAGATAAAGTCAGATTCGCGATAAAGGGTGTTCAAGTCCACCTTGATCACACCTGCCATTGGCTGAGCTGTGGGACCATAAACCAGAATGCGCATCCCAAACCCGGTCGCCCGTCTGGCCATGGCTTTGCCAATCCGTCCAAATCCGATGATGCCCAGAGTGGCACCGGCGATATCAACCCCTAATAATGTGGATGGGCCCCAGGTTTTCCACTTGCCAGCCTGCACGTATTTTTCTGCTTCAACAACTCTGCGGCCAGCACTCATCATCAGAGCAAAAGCAAAATCGGCGGTGGCTTCGGTTAAAACACCGGGCGTATTACCCACAGCAATTTTGTGTTGGGAGGCTGTGTGTGTGTCAATATTGTTGTATCCAACCGCATAATTGCTGATGACTCGCAGATTTTCACCGGCAGTCCGGATCACTTCGGCATCGATTGAATCAGATAATAAAGATAAAATGCCATCCACACCAGGCACATGCTGCAGTAATTCAGTTTTTGTGGGCGGTAGATCTTGATCCCATAGGTCAACTTCACATTCTGCATAGATCAGGTTCAAACCTGCATCCGGAATACGACGGGTGATAAATACTTTAGGTTTGCTCATTTTTTATCCTTGTTATGGTTTCTATGTTATTTTTACCAGACAAATGGTAAGGCAGCAAATGAATAAAAATGGATTGCAGTTATTTTTAAGATGATTAATTTCAAAAATCGACGGCAGGATTTTCATTTCTTTGATATCATCCTTTCATAATGATACCAGCAGCATTCCAGACAGCCACTTTAGCCAGTCACCCTTATGGTGCTCAAATCACTTCGATATTATCTGTTGCAATAAACGCGGTTGAACCAGGCGAGTCGGTGTCCCGTTTTGTGAAACGAGAGCAGAATCGTTTGATTTGCGGGGGTGAACTTTATCTCCTTGACCAATTTGAGCAGGTTTATTTACTCGCATTTGGCAAGGCAGCGCTGCCGATGAGTACTGCCCTGGTTGAGATTCTGGGAAAGCGCTTGACAAAAGGTTGGGTAGTACCCAAATATGTTTCCGACGATCATGATCCCAGATTAACCATCCAGCCGGGCAGCCATCCTCTGCCGGATGAGAATAGTCTCCAGGCTGGCGAAATGCTGTTAGAGGCTGCCAGGTCTTTCACTGCGAACGATCTGGTTTTCTGCCTGATTTCCGGCGGAGGGTCTGCTCTGGTAACAGTTCCCAGCCCGGGGGT
>JAVEYK010000032.1:7076-26433 GCA_034003505.1 Anaerolineaceae bacterium
ATGAGAATAGTCTCCAGGCTGGCGAAATGCTGTTAGAGGCTGCCAGGTCTTTCACTGCGAACGATCTGGTTTTCTGCCTGATTTCCGGCGGAGGGTCTGCTCTGGTAACAGTTCCCAGCCCGGGGGTGTCCCTGGCGGACATGCGTGAATTGACTCGCCAATTACTGGCCTGTGGTGCCAGGATTGATGAGATAAACACCTTACGCCGTCATCTGGATCTGATCAAAGGGGGAGGGTTGGCAAAGCATATCGCACCCGCACAACTGGCGAGTTTGATCCTTTCGGATGTGGTCAATAGTCCTTTGGAAGCCATCGCGTCCGGAGCGACTGCGCCAGACCCCAGCACTTTGCAGGATGTGAGATCCATTCTTAGCAAGTACGGCCTGGTAAACAAAATTCCGACCTCCATTTTGAAGCATTTTGACCAGCAGCTTGAGACGCCAAAACCGGGAGATGAATTGTTTTCGAAGGTAAAAAATATCCTGGTGGGTAGTAATGAGTTAGCAGCACGCGCTGCTGCTGAACAAGCGCGGCAATTTGGATTTAAATGCATTGATTTAGGCAATGCCTGGCAGGGAGAAGCCCGGGAGGTGGCGAAAATTCTGGTGGAAAAATTGATTTCTGCTGAGCCGGCCCCCTTATGTATGATCGCCGGAGGAGAAACCACGGTCACGTTGCAGGGTGCTGGCAAAGGAGGCCGAAATCTGGAGTTAGCGCTGGCAGCAGTGCCATTGCTGGCTGGATTGACGGACGTGATGCTGGTAACTCTGGCTACGGATGGAGAAGATGGCCCCACCGACGCTGCCGGCGCAGTCGTGACCGGGGAAACAGCGGATCGTGCCTCTGCTTTAGGGCTTGACCCAACAGCGTTTCTAGCAAATAATGATTCGTATCATTTTTTTGAGAAATTAGGTGACCTTCTTCAACCTGGTCCAACCGGCACAAATGTCAATGATTTAACGTTTCTGCTGCGATTCTAAAAAGTGAATCTCCGATGAGGAACATCCTTTGGAATCAGACAATCTTTTTTTGAAGGTTTTGTACCATCGATTCCATCAAAGATTGTTGACGCTCCATATCGGCAACCAATTTGAGCTGTGTCCGGCAGCGCTGAAGATTCTGTTTGGGATAATGGGTTCGGAAATATTGATTGCCCTGTAAATAATCGCTTAGAAAGCGGATACCATTTTCCATGGTGATCATCCAGGGGCTGAGTGCCAACCAGGATATCTCCAGGGGTGTCAATATATCCCCAGCAGAAGACAGATAACCTTCAGTGTAGGCTTCAAAAACTGGCATTTGAAATTCCACCTTGATCAGATCAGGCTCGTCCTCTGCTGCCGGATTACCCATCGCCCGCAAGGCATCGCCAAAGTCGAATAAGGCTGATCCTGGCATGATCGTGTCCAGATCAATCAGGCAGATTGCCTGGTGGGTATCCAGGTCAAAGAGAATATTATCGATTTTTGTATCGTTGTGGGTTACCCGCCACGGAAGGCGCTGCTCAACCAGGGCATCCCAAAATAACCCGAATTGGTGAGCTCTTTCACTCAGAAAATTAATTTCACTTTGAATTTCCTGGATGGAGGTGTTGTCAGAGTTCGAAACCGCTGCCAGAAAATCCTGGTACCGTTTCGGCGTATTGTGAAAATCGGGGATGGAGATGTTCAGGGATTGAACCGGATAGTCTTTCAAGTGCTTCAAAAATAAACCTGTCGCCCTGCCGGCTTCATAAACCTGGGAAAGATTATTCGTTATCTGGGTGGTGTAGCTGTTCCCAATTTTTTCATACATTCGCCAGACACACCCATCGGGAGCCTGGTAAAACAGCTGCCCGGAATGGGTCGGAATAATCCTTAATTGTTTTTGGGTAGGAGTTTGATTATGTAAAAAATTGAGGATATTGACAATGTTTTCCATTAACCCGGCGGGATCAGGAAAAACATGGGTGTTGACTTTTTGCAGAATGGTCTCTGGAAATTGTGGGTGGTCAGAATGAATATACCAACCTTCATGAATATGACCATCCATAATGCGATCGCACTGATATTCAGTGTCACCTAAAAATGAATTTACAGAATATGAGAGATCAGGGGAATCCATTTTTTAATTAAAACACAAGAATGGCGATTAAACCAACCATGAGACAGATGACCAGCGATGGAAGCAACGTGAAACGAATGATTTTTCCTTCACTGCCCTGCAGGTTAACCACCGAACTGGCAGCAACAACATTGACCACACAAATCATATTGCCCACAGCAGCCCCGACCGTCTGCAAGGCATTGATCAGTGCCGGGTCCAGTTTATTTTCGATAGCAGCTCCAAACTGAAAGAGTGAAAACATTAAATTGCTGAAGGTGGCACTCCCGGAAATAAATGCCCCCAACGAACCGACATAGGGTGCAAATAATGGCCAGACCGGACCCAATACAGAAGCCATACTGGCAGCCAGTTCTATGGGCATGCTGCCCAGATTGAGCCCATTAAAACCTGAGTTGATAAAGATACGCACCAATGGCACGGCTGTGCCCAGGGCTATGCTGCTGCTGATCAGGCTGGTGGCTGAATTTTTGAAAGCTTCGGCCAGTTGTTTTTTTCTCATACGCAAAAAAAATACGCTGCCCAGGGCGGTAAGTGTGAAGATAGCACCGGGCGAGTATAGAGGCGCAAATTGAGTCGATATTTCTGTTCCTAATATGTTTGCCCATCCAATCTGAGGAATGTTGAGAATTCCCTTCAACGGCAAGAAAGGTAGTCGGGTTAATAACAATATCATGGTTCCAATCAGATAGGGTGCTAAAGCCTTCCAGGTTGGAATTTTCATCGGTTCTTTCAGGGAAACCAATTGCTCTGGCGCGGCTGCATGAAAGAACCAGGGTTCTTTAGGAAGCAGAATGCCTTTTTTTGCCAATATTGACATGCTGATCAACGCCAATAGACTGCCCAGCAAAGTAGGAAATTCGGGGCCGAGGAACACCGCAATCAAGACTGCAAAGGTCGTGAAGGTGAAACCGGATAATAGAGCAAATTTCCAGATCGCCAGCCCTTCTTTCCAGCTTTTATGTTCACCCCAGAAACGGGTCAGCATCGCAGACAGTAATAATGGCAGCAATGTGCCGGGTAACCAATTCAAGAGAGCTGATTTCGCACTGACAATGTGTAAATACTCGCTGAGGGGTACATTTCCTAAATAATTGGCAACAATGGGTGCCAGATCGGGTCCTTGCTGTAACCCCTGTGCCAGACCCACAAAAATGGTGGTGCCAACACTGCCGTAGGTCACTGGAAAGCTATTGGAAATCAGTGCCAGAACAACAGCCGCTAATGGTGGAAACCCCAGAGCAACCAGTAAGGGAGCACAGATTGCGGCGGGTGTGCCAAAACCAGAGGCCCCTTCCAGAAAAGCACCAAACAGCCAGGCGATCAGGATCACCTGCACACGCCGATCAGGGGAGATATTGGTGAAAAAATGACGAATGGTATCAACAGCTCCACTGGATCGCAAAACATTCAGCAGAAAAACTGCGCCAAAGATGATCCAGAGGACAGAAAAAGCAATTATGACACCTTCCAGGGAGGCAGCAGCAACCTGAATCAGGGGTATCTTCCAGATGATAAAAGCCAATCCGGCATGAATCAACCAGCTGAGTGGCATGGCTTTTACAGCGGGTAAGCGTAGGATGACTAAAAAAATGAGAACTAATAAAACCGGCGAAATGGCAACGAGAAATAATGATGCGTTCATGAACCCTGCTGATGATTGATTTGGATCGATTTTACCATTGGAATGCCAACCACGTTGGAGGAGTTCATTGATGAATAGATGCTGTCCAATTGCGCTAGATTGAAAGCGTATATAATCAATTTAATCCTGTGTCGTGAGGTGAACATGTCCGGTCGCTATGAAAATTATCAATCTCCTTTCAGTTGGCGTTACGCCAGTGCGGAGATGCGCTCTTTATGGAGTGAACACCAGAAACGCTTATTATGGCGGAAAATTTGGGTTGCCCTGGCAAAGGTGGAATCCGAATTTGGTCTGTTTTCGGCTGAGATGGTTGATGAATTGGAATTGCATGCGTCGGAAATCGATGTTGAAACAGCATTAGAAATCGAAGCGCAAATTCACCACGACCTGATGGCAGAATTAAAAACGTTTGCGGCTCAGTGTCCACAGGCCGGTGGTGTTTTGCATTTGGGGGCAACTTCGATGGATATTGAGGATAATGCGGATGCGCTGCGTTTACGATCATCCCTGGATCTCATTCTCGCCACCCTCAAAGAGTTATTATCAGTTTTTGCTAACCAGATCGAGAAACTGATTGACATCCCCATCATTGCCTATACCCATCTGCAGCCAGCCGAGCCATCCCTGCTTGGATATCGAATGGCGTTTCACGCGCAGGACTTGCTGCTTGACTGGCAGGAAATCAACCGGGTAAGAGCTGGTATTCGCGGAAAGGGATTTAAAGGGGCGGTGGGGACTGCGGCTGCTTATGGTGACCTGATCGGTGCGGATCAACTGGATGGCTTTGAAGCGAGGTTGAGCCAGCTTTTGGATCTACAATTCTTTGCGGTTACGCATCAAACCTATCCACGTAAGCAGGATATTCTGGTGCTGAATAGCCTGGCGGGGTTAGGGGCTACCCTGTCAAAATTTGCATTCGATTTGCGTATTTTGCAAAGTCCCTCAGTTGGAGAACTCAGCGAGCCATTTGGTAAACATCAGGTGGGGTCATCTGCCATGCCATTTAAACGCAATCCCATTAATGCCGAGAAAATTAATTCACTGGCACGCCAGCTTTCAGTGTACCCGCAAATTGCCTGGCAAAATGCTGCGTCCTCGTTGTTAGAAAGAACATTGGACGATAGTGCCAACCGGCGCATGATATTGCCGGAAGCATTTTTGACTGCGGATGAAATCCTGCGTGTCAGTCATCGGATTCTCCAGGGATTGATCATTAATGAAAACGCCATTCAACGAAATCTGGAAATGTATGCACCCTTTGCAATGACAGAACGCATCCTGATGCTGGCTGGCAAACGCGGAGCTGACCGCCAGATGATACATGAATTGCTGCGCCAACAGGCGATCTCAGCCTGGAGTGAAGTTCAAAATGGCCGCTCAAATCCATTAATTGAGAATTTGTCCAGGTCGAGCGATGTTTTGCAATGGGTCTCTGCGGAAGAAATCAGACAATTGGCCGACCTGAATTCCTATACAGGTTTTGCCAGACAACATGCGCTGGATTTAGTATCTGAAATTCGAAAACAAATTCAATAATTTGTGGTCATGATTTAAATTCCTAATTTATCTAAATTTTACTTGGGTTTACACCCATTTTTTCCTATAATGGAAGGAAATTGTCTGAACAATTAAAAGAAAACTTTATTGGAGAAATGATGAACGAAGCCTTATTTGCTCAAATTGATTCCCTTACTTTTGATGATGTGTTGGTTGAACCTGGATTCAGTCAGGTTTTGCCGGTCCAGGTGGATGTGCAAGCACTGCTCACACGGGAAATAAGTCTACAGATACCTTTGTTATCGGCGGCCATGGATACGGTCACAGAATCACGTCTGGCGATTGCACTGGCACGTGAAGGTGGAATTGGGATCATTCATCGTAATCTTTCAGCAGAAGATCAGGCACGAGAGGTGGAAATTGTCAAACGCTCAGAATCCGGCATGATTTCAGATCCGATTACTCTTCCACCGACAGCCTCACTGGCAGAAGCATCCGCCATTATGGAGAAATTTCACATCAGCGGAGTCCCGATCATAGAGCCGGGGGGAGAAAAACTGGTAGGAATTTTGACCAATCGTGATGTGCGCTTCATCGAACCGGAAGATTTGTCGCGTCCGGTCAGTGAATTCATGACCTATGAGCGCCTGATCACAGCCGAATTGGGTACCACCCTTGATCAGGCAAAAAGCATTCTGCAAAAATATCGGATTGAAAAGTTACCTTTGGTGGATAAAGATGGCCACCTGAAAGGGCTGATCACCGTTAAGGATATTCAGAAAAAACTTCAATTTCCGCATGCTGCCAAAGATTCCTCTGGTAGATTACTGGTCGGTGCGGCGGTAGGGGTGGGGCCTGATCTGGACACCCGAATCGAAACCATGGCTGCAAAAAATCTGGATGTTGTCGTGATTGACACGGCACATGGACATACAGCCGGCGTTTTAGAAGCAATCAAACGGATTAAAACCATCTGCCCTGAAATGCCAGTGATCGCCGGGAATGTAGTAACCGAGGAGGGAGCCCAGGCACTCATCGATGCCGGGGTGGATGCCATCAAAGTTGGAGTGGGTGCCGGTTCAATTTGCACCACGCGCGTGGTGTCAGGGGCGGGTATGCCGCAATTGAGTGCCATCTATCGCTGTGCCAAAGTTGCCAGACGTTACTCCATTCCCGTGATCGCCGATGGTGGCATCAAGTTCAGCGGGGATATCGTCAAAGCGATTGTTGCCGGAGCGGATACGGTCATGTTGGGCAGTTTGTTAGCCGGTTTGAAGGAATCTCCTGGCGAGGACATCCTGTATGAAGGCAGACAATTCAAAGCTTACCGGGGAATGGGATCCATGGGTGCACTGCAAGGATATGGAAAGGATCGTTATGGCTCCGGTCAGTCAGGGGCCGGAAAATTGGTGCCGGAAGGGGTGGAAGGGATGGTACCCTACAAAGGTGCATTAACAGATTTTATTTTTCAGCTGGTAGGGGGATTGCGTTCAGGCATGGGTTATGCTGGAGCTGCCAATTTAGAGGATTTGCGTACAAAAACCCGTCTGGTGCGCATTACCAACGCCGGATTGATCGAATCGCATCCGCATGATATTACCATTACACGTGAAGCCCCAAATTATCAGCGCGGAGATCAATAAATTTGCGAGAATTTAAATAAAATAGATCAAAATAAGAGGTTTTTCAGGCTAACTCTGCTAAAATTATTCAATGACAGACGACAGTGGACCAAAAACCCTTCTCGAAATCAAGGATTATGTAGATCGAAATCCACTGGATCCGGCTGCCTGGATGAAGATGGGTTATTTCCATCTGGATGCCGATCAGCAATCAGAAGCTAAGAAATGCTTTCTAAAAGTCCTCGAATTAGACCCTGGTGACGTGGAAGCGCAGGTTAATCTTGACCGGATCCATCTCCTTGAGAACCAAAAAGGTTCCAAACGGAAAGCCATTAAAGTGGATCGGCTTGAATGGATCGAGACCGAAATCCCGCTCTGGTTGCAACTGGTGATCGGTCTTTTTAGTTTTCTGGTGATATTTCTTCTGGCGATGGTCGAAAATTGGACAGCTGCGGATATGATCTGGAGTTTGTGGATTACCAGCTTAACCATCGGGTATTGTTACTTATTTGCGGGGATTATCAGCGATGCATTGAGACGTCAAATGTTCGACGAAAGCAGCCTGATCAATCGGCTTTTTCAGGATACGTTCCCATTGGCAGTTAAGTTTGTTTTCATTTTCATCAGCATGGGCTTCCAATTGATTTTCTTCACCTTGCATTTTGGAATCTTTCATTTTGTCTTTTCCATCTTTTTGAATGATTTATTTCCCATCCTGGATCGCTCATTCGAAAAATTTTCGGACTTTTTCTTCTACATCGGCATCAGTCTCAAATCCTATTGGCCGGTGATCCTTTTTACTGCGCTTGCTTCTCTGCGAAAATTCCAACGAATTCTCAGTCAAAGTGAAGGAAATTTTGCAAAAAGCGCTTATACCAATCTCTTAAAGATCTTTGTAAGTATCTTTTTGTTTTCAGGATTAAGTGTCACAGGATTTCAAACATGGATGTTAGCATTAATTTTTATTTTTTATTTCTACCCATTCACTGCTTTTTTTGAATTCTTAAAAAAACTCAAAAAAAAGCCTGTGGTAGCTGATAAGATAAACGATTAGAGGGGGATATAGACGGATAGGATCAAGCCGAGAGCGTACAGCAGGCTGAAAATCAGCGTTAATTGGCCCGTCCCGGCCAGAGTTTTATTCAAAACTTTTCCTCTTTGATTTATGACTGAACTGCTGGTTGAAAAAACCAGGGGCAAAGAAAACCAGGTTAATAATAACCAGGGAGTAGCCAAGTCACTGATACTTAACAGCACCACGATAACGAAGGCCAAAACGACAACACTGATAAATTCCTGACGTGCCCATTCTAAACCAAAGCGCACCGCTAAAGTTCTTTTGTTGGCAGCTTTATCACTTTCATAATCTCTGACGTTATTTACCACCAGGATAGCGACGATTAACAAGCCAACTGGAATACTGGATAATAGGGCCAACTGACTGATGGTTCGGGTTTGGGCATAGTATGTTCCACAAACAGCGGCGAACCCAAAGAAAATAAACACAAAGATCTCACCCAATCCTTTGTAACCGTACGGGAATGGTCCACCGGTATAAGCAATGGCAGCCAGGATGGCCAGGAAACCGATCAGAACAATGAGCCACCCCGAAACCAATGTCATATAGATACCGCACACTGCCGCCAACCCAAAGGTTATCCACATACCTGTTTTGACTTCTTTCGGTGATAAGAGACCTGCCTGTGTGACGCGCAAAGGTCCTAAGCGATTGTGTTGGTCTGCGCCTTTTTCAAAATCAAAGACATCATTGGCTAAATTTGCACCAATCTGCAACAATAATGCTCCCAGAAAAGCTGCCAGAGCAGGACCGAATCGAAAGCTGTGTTCAGCAAACGCAACCGCCGCACCAATAATGACGGGAGAAACCGCGGCTGGTAAAGTTTTTGGGCGTGATGCTAACAGCCACGCCTGGTATTTGGGAATGTTTGTTGGAGAACTCATCAATAAAAAATTTCTTTTCTTAATTGCACAAAGTGTTATCTTTTAGATACACTATTTATACCAGATAGCAAGTCTTATGGAATTTCAAGCTCTCCACGCAGGACAGTAACCGCAGCTCCCCCGACTTTGACCGTTTCAATCTCCTCGCGTGAGCCTACTACTTCCACCTTTGCCTGACCAGGACGCTGCATCCAATGTCCCTGTTCAGCGATGAAAATGGGTTCAGTCAGCAAACCATAATACCACAAGAAAGCCCCCATCCCACCGGTCGCTGATCCGGTAAATGGATCTTCAAAAATGTCGGGTGGTGGGCTGAGATGACGCGCAAATGTATTTCCGGCTGGGCTTAGCCCTTTCAGGCAGAAGAAATGCGAAGAAAACCAATCACTGGTCCGGTGTAATTCCTGATAAGCTTTGCTGTTGGGGTTGAGTTTTTTGAGCACATCCAGGTCTCTGACACAGATCATTAACTGCGGAGTCCCTGTACTGACGGTTTGAATAGGCACATCCGGCAGCAAATCCTCTGGGGATAACCCGAAGACCGGCAAAATCTCCTCAGGTTCGTAAATCTGTAAAAACTGAGGTTTTTTTTGGCTCATGGTAATGTTTTTTACACGACCACCCTGCGATTGGATTTCAATCGGGATTGGACCAACCTGGAGCTCAAGATGAATGTTGGTTAAATCACCGGTGAGTGGAAGGCGACCAGAATCAACCAGTGCAAAAGTGGTTGCAATCGTTGGGTGACCGGCCAGAGGAATTTCGCCCATTGGAGTGAAATAACGCACACCAAAATCGGCTATGTTTGAGCTTCTTACAAATGAGGATTCTGAGAGATTCATTTCACGGGTGATGGCCAGCATGGTCTGATCATCCAGATCATCTGTATCGAAAAAAATTGCACAGGGATTACCTCCCAGCGCAAGTTCTGTGAAAGCATCGACTTGCATGAATGGATATTTTCGCATCATCACCTTTCGTTTAATCCACACACAAACTATCCTCTGCGGGATTTTCAAATGCAGGTATGGATTCCAGTATTTTTACATCACCGGATTGAGTTACTTTTACTTTCTGCATGAAGGTCGTGTGGGGACCACAACCACACAATTGCTGGCTATAAAGGATTAAGTCAAAACCTTCGGAGGAAGATTGCACATTCGTTATTTGCAATGGATCGGCTAATATTCTGAACCCTTCAAGACCATCCAAATCGAATTTTGGGAAAAAGCCCGTGGCTGCGATTGCATATCCCAGGGCTTGATCCTGACTGGTAACAGGGGCAAAGTTGTATTTCAGGTCTTCCCGATCGCTTACCAGTAAATAATCCCCATCGTTATATACCAGGAGGCGTTGTTTCCATGGGGTTTTACAACCGCTATCCCACAACCCTTTTAAATCCTGGTCATCATTTCGGTGCGTTAAATCAGCTCTGTAACTGCAAATAACGAACACACTTTCTGGGGATAATAAGCCAAGATAATCTGAAGGTATTGTGAGTGTATCACACCCCATTTTTTGGGGAATGCTGCCTTGATTGCAAACAGCCTCCATATCAGTTTGCCACAGGCAGCCGATATTTTCAAAAGGAGACTTCCCTTTAGCTTCGGTAATCTGGGGAGTACTGGTATTAATCACCTCCTGGGATTGATTGCCCAGAGGTAATGCACAGGCTGATATGACAAAAATTATGAACAGGAGAAAAGGGAATACCCCGATCCGTTGCTTTTTTTGTTCCATAGACATCCTCATAACAATGTTTGACCAATTGGCCGGTTAACAATAATTATTGTATTATAGTTTGAATATTTTCCAGAAAAATGGACTTATCAAATTCGAAGGCGATCTGGCAGGGATTTTCTTAACCGGCAACTTCCCGCTGAAAGGTTAATGTAGGTTTTCGCCAATCATTGTTTTCAATGATGACATCGGCACGTTGTTGAGGGTGGCAGCGTTCCACATATATTTGATGGGCTGGGAAACAACGTTGAACATATTTTTGTTGAATATTACCCAGAGAACCATAGTATTGGATGTCACGTTTGAAAGCTCTGTCCAGGCTTATATCCTGGTCAATTTCAATAAAAATACGGATATCCCAATAAGAGTCGAGTTCCTGCCGTTGTAAAAACAAACCATCAAACAATAAAATGGCATTATCCTGAGCTGTTTCCCAGTCGCTATCAACAGTCTGATCATTTCTGAAATCAAAAATCTGCCGGCGATATTGGCGATTTCCTCCCGGGCTGAGTGGTTCTAAAACGTTTGAAATCACAGAATCCAGATTGAAGGAATCGTAATAATAGCCTTCCGGAGAATATTCTCCCCGCCGATAGCGGAAATTTTGAGGATGATGAAATCCATCGATGGAAATATTAATAATTTGGCGTTTACTTTTTCTCAAAGGAAAAAGCAATTCTTTGGCTAACATTGACTTGCCAGCGTTGTCCAGTCCATCAATTGCCACTCGCAATGGATGGTCACTCTTTTTTGAAAGGATGTATTTGGTGAGGGCATCCAGTAATTGTGAACGTAACATCAGTATTATTTTTTCCTTTTCTGTAATTTGAGAATCACCAGCAGTAGAAGGGTTGTTACGGGCCAAATCCACCCATACTCGTTTGGTCCGTCTTTTCCTGTTCTAGGGCTGAGCTTGTTTAATCTCAATAGACAATAATCCCTGGTTTTCTCTGCCAATGTTTCATCATCAATTGTCAATGGATGAATGCCAGCAAGCAGAGCAGCGAAGCCACTCCCAATTAACACCTCACGCATGATTTGTAATCGATCAGGATGATTTCCGATATCCTCCGCTCTGGCTTTCCACCAACCATCAGGTAACCAAATTTCAATCTCAGGGTTATGAACCAGGTTTTTATACCAATCCGATTGGATTCCGAAACCGGATGCGCAGTAAATTTCACCGTCTATGGTTGCAAAATTGACCGGTGTGAGATATTTTTCCCCGGTTTTACGACCATAATGAGTGATGACCAGAAAACGCCCCAGGATTTTCGGACAGAAATTGAGCCAACTATCTAATCCAAGCTTCCAAAATAGGACCATAAACTTATTTAAATATTTAAACAGAGTTCTCATTAAATCTTCATTCATCCAAAACCTCTATTCTATTCAAAAAATTGATTCAGAATGGGAACCACCCGAATGAGGGGTTCTTCATAGGGGTGAGCTGAACGGATTGCCTGGAGTGCAGCCCGGACATGTTCCCGAGCGCAATTAATCTCCAGCTTAATTTCTGAAGCTATCTCTATCTCCCCGGCTTTCCCCTGGAATGGATGCGCCCCTTCCAAAGGACGCCAATGGCCGGTGACCTCAGTGGTGGCGAAGACATTGTCATAATTGCCCACAATGCCCGCTTTTGCATCGAGCAATGCTTTTTGCAGCGTTTCCAGATGTTCTGGCGGCAAATAAATTTCTATTTTGAAAATGTTGACATCATCGCTAATCATCACTTAAATTCCTCATGATTTATTCGTGAAACCTGATTCGTTTGAATTCGTTTTTTGGTTATTTGGAGGATTGTTTAACAGCAGGTTTATTCTCATTACTTTTTGGAAAAAGCCATTCTTTTAATGCGAAGATACTTTTGATTTTAGACCGGACAGTTGGAGGAACTGCAGGGGGTTGCATGCACAAACATTGATAAATTTGGATAGGGCTTTTTTCATGGACTGGCTGACTGAATTCATCTTCTCTCATTCATGACCTCCATCATTTAAGAATAGTATAAAGAAAATCAAGCCAGGATTCAATCTATTTCTCATCTGACTGGACAATCGGTTGATAGGCTGGATGAGTTTTTAGAAAATAAATCCAAAAACATTGAAATCAAGGCTGTTATCTTCCCGAAAGATAACACCTTCCTGTTCAAGAAGAGCCCGTTGCATGGCTGATCCAAATCCAGCACCATGCGGGCTGATTTTCCCCTTGGAATTGATCACCCTCTGCCATGGAACCCCGGAATCATTGGGTAAAGATGCCAGTGCATACCCCACCATTCGCGCGGTACACCCCGGTATCATGCGTGAAATCTGACCATAACTGGCCACTTTCCCAGCTGGGATTTGTTTCACGAGTTCAAACACTAAATCACGATAAGTTATTTTCTTTTTCATAATTCTCAGGTGGATGGTTTTACCACCGCAGTCATTCAGGCGCATTCAGCATCCATCCATTTGTGCTGGACTAGTTTTCTTCCTTCAGTTGAGCGATCTTTTTTAAGATACGTTTCCGTAGAATACCGGGTAGTTCATTGATGGCTAATTGGTAAGAATTATCCACCCATTGAAAAATAATATCATCCGATATCTGATCGTTATCCAGAAAAAAAGTATTCCAATGGGTCCGGTTCATGTGATACCCCGGAACGACCCCCTGGTATTCTTTGCGAAGTTGAATCGCTTTGGCAGGTTCGCACTTTAAACTGACAAAAATTGGATCCGATTGCCAGGAAATATAAGCAAATGACTTACCTAAAATCTTAAATACCAGTGTGTCCGTGCCCTGGGGAAAGACCAATCTTGATTCGGGAAGGTTAAATAAATATCTTTTTAATACCTCTAAATCCATGTTTCATCCTTTGTGTGGAGTCCAAAATAATTGGTATCGAGTGTTTGCCTCGATTTCTAAATATAATGCCATTTTATTGTTTTGGTAAAGTTTGTTTTGTTCTGGGATTTGTCGATTGCTGGCAAATAAAACGGATGGGAATTGCCACTTCGTCAGCAGCCAATCCAAAAGGGTTGTAAAAATCTGGGTTTCCATTGGAGTGTTTCTGATCTCCGGAATGACCCAGTAAGAAACAAAAAATTGGTATGGCTGCAACTTGATCAAATCATTTTGGGTTAGTGATTGGATAGATTCTAAAGGTCTGGTATAGATACATCCCCAACAGCGGGTTTTGCTATGGTTGAGAATCGTGTATGTAAAGGCGGTTAATTCTTTGAATTCCTCAAAATGCCATTCCAGGTCACGTAAATTATCCTCGAGCCTAAATTCATCTTCTGGCCAACTACTATTAGACCAGCGGCGCAGGAATTCTTTGCTTTCCATGACTGCATCAAAATCCAATTTAACATGGTGCGGCTGAAGAACCTCAAACCAGAAGCCGGCGCCTGCTATATGCGTTGGAATTGGATCAGGTAATAAAAAATTCATCCTCTACATTAGCCCCATAAATTCTCCCAGACTGGTGGTAATTCAACCGAACAGGTCGCACCAGCGGCTAATTGAGAAGGATGTTCCACCCAGGCGACCAGTCCTCGCCGGTGCATGCTTGTTGAAATAAATTTTTGTTGGATGTCCGCTACATGTTCATATTGATTTTGGATAATTTTCGCAGGAATTTTACAAGGGAGGTTTTTTCCATCATTGAAAAGCACCAACCCTCCATCAAAGAATAATCTTGCCCCAATCGGTAAAAGACTGAAATGATCAATTCCCGAGATGAGCAGGTTGGCAGCCAACCATTCCGGTTTAATTTCTTCAACCTCCAATTCTCTGGCGATGGCTAACAGCTCTTCCTGAGAAACCAGTGAAACCTGCCGGCGATTGCGAATGACTGTACCCCTCGGAAATTCTGGTGTGCGTGAATTGGATAACATCATGACACCAAAATGACGGTCTCCAATCATCCCTTCATTCGTGAAGATACCTCCTTCAATTTTCCTGGAGATATTTTCACCTTTTGGAGTGATAAAGAGTGCTTCCACTTTGCCTTCAATTTTCTGCATATTTTTTACTCCATCTGGTTGATTTCGTTAAATCGATAACACTCTACCAGGTGATCATTTACCATTCCAATCGCCTGCATAAAAGCATACATAATGGTGGGGCCAACAAAGCTCATGCCACGTTGTTTTAGATCTTTACTGAGTCGCCTTGAGAGCTCCGTCTCAGCAGGCACTTCTGAAAAATGATGAAAATTATTCTGGATCGGCTTTCCATCCACGAACCCCCAGACATATTGGTTGAAACTATTAAATTCCTCCTGGATTTTGATAAACACAGCTGCATTTTGAATGGCGGATTCAATTTTTCTGCGATTGCGAATAATACCAGGGTTATTGAGTAATTTTTCAACCTGGTTGGCATCAAATTGTGCAATCCGTGCAGGCTCGAAATTTGCAAATGCATTTTGATAGGCAGCTCTTTTTTTCAATATGGTTTCCCAATTTAGGCCAGCTTGAGCGCCTTCCAGGATTAAAAACTCAAATAATTTTTGATCAGCATGTAAGGGAACACCCCACTCCATATCATGGTAGTTTGTAGATATTTCACTGATCGCCCACGGGCAACGAATCACTAATATCCAGCCTTTCTAAGTGAAAACAATATCGAAATAAATGAAATGGTACTGTGTGAATGGTCCCAATCAACCGCAGCTTATTTGCAGATTGGTTGTGCTTCCTCTTCTCCTGATGATACTTCTGCGAGAATTTTTTCGAGTACCTTTCTGCGGTTTTTGAGCATGTCTTTGAAATCCATATTATCGGTATGATGAATTTCAATCCTCAGTTCCGCCAAACAACATTGCAACAAATCCCGTAGTGTTATTTTTTCCTCCTCGGACAAAGTGATTTGCAGCATGATAACCTCCTTACCTTTCACTATTCTACAGTTCAAATACTGAGTTGAGCTACCTGACGAACAATGGGAATATGCTCAACAAAGGATATCATCGATAATAATTATATAAGACATTCTGCCTGATTTTGCAACCCATTCTCATAGTTGATTATTTAATTTTCCGTTAGCAGACAGATTTGCGCTATAATTTGAAGAGACAGGTTCGAAGGTCAATCATCTTCTTCCCGCACTTTTAGTAGAGGAATTGATATGAAAATTAACGTGAAAAAATATCCCTATCCCAGAAGACGGGTGATTAGAACGATTCTCAGAAATCTTATCAATTTGGCGTTTAATATACTGGGAGATTTTGAAATTGTGGGCGAGGAGAATCTACCCCGAACGGGGCCGTTATTGGTCGTCAGTAATCACTTCAGTTTTTTAGACCCCCTGGCTGTCATCAAACTGCTGTCCTGGCGTCTCGAATTTTTAGGGGGAACCCACACCCCCAATGCTCCGGGGACTGTGGAATGGCTGCGCCATCTTTGGGGAATCATTCCAGTCTTCCGTGGTTCGGTTTCTCGGGATACATTTGTCATTTCTGAAACTGTTCTGGCTCAAAATGGAATTTTGGGAATTTTTCCGGAGGGTGGTAGTTGGGCTAACGTGCTCCGACCCGCAAGACCTGGGGTGGCGTTTCTGGCAGCAAAAACCGGAGCTGCCATTTTGCCGATCGGATTGGATGGTTTTGATACTTTTTTTACAAAAATCAAACAGTTCAAAAGGCCAAAAGTGACCGCCAGGATTGGAAAACCATTTGGCCCTTACAAGATTGATGTGAAAAGCCGCACGGACCGAAAGAAACTGGATGAAATTGGTCATGATATCATGATCCAGATTTCCAGGCTTTTACCGCCTGAAAAGCATGGCTACTATTCGAATGATCCAGGCATCCGGGAAGCTGCCAGGGGGACTGAAATTTACCCCTGGGAGACAGTGCAGGAAGGTTAGAGCGCTTAACGTTCTCCAGTTGTCAGATCAACAGCCAACTGCATCCAGCCTTCATGGTTGGTAATTCTGGTGATTGTTCCATTCACAGTCGTGGTTATTTTGGTGATGGCGTGTGGAATGGATATGGAAATTTCTTCACCAAGTTGGAAATGATCGTCATACAGGGTGGTGATCAGAATGCCTTCATAACTGACGTTAATGGATTGAGCGGGGCGGCGGATGGGTTTCAGAATATAGACCGGCCTTCTCCAGGTAAGCCGAATTGTGTTGCGATTATCTCCAGGCAGAATATTAGATGCCTTCATAAGTCTCCAAATATCTTTAATCTCTGAATAAATTATAACGAAAATATCAAAAATAAGTATCAATTCAACACTTTGCAGCTCTCTGCATGTGGAAGGGATGCTCGCAATGAAAGACGCCACCCGCATTTATGGAGATATTACAAAGATAAAAACGAAAACAGTTCCATTAACTTGCTAATTAAATTTAAAAAATCCTGTAAAATAATTTTATAATTTTGTTTCCCCTGAATTATCAATCGTCACTTTATAAGGATCGTTTGATCCTTTGATCCTTTGATCCTTTATCTATAAAATCCTTGATACGTTAGATACAATTGAGAAGATGAAAAAAGAATTTGGAAATTTTCCTTCCGTTGAAAGTTTACATCAGTGGCTCTTGACTGTGTCGATTGATCTGGAACGCTGGAATTGTGGGCAGGCAAAATCCATTGACAACCTGTTTGATGAAATCGAAAAAGGTGAAAGCAGCATTCAACGCCAGCCAGCGTTAAGAGTGGTGAAAGTCGTTCAGGTTCTGGTTATGTCAGCTGGTAAGTATCTATTGGAATTAGAGCAGGAAATGGACGATCAACGCATGCGCAAACGCAACATTCCACCCAGTGAAAAAATGAAACCCGAAGAAGATTGTCTATTTGCTGCCAGAAGATGCTTGATTGAGGAGTTACAAATTCAGGATCAGAATATAAATGTGATAACGACGAAATGCCAGCCATCCTATCGCTATAGAAATTCAAAATCATACCCTGGGTTAAGAACCAAATATGTGATCTATCGGGTTGAGGCGAGCGTAAAAGATATACCCACCGATAATTTCTGGACTGACGAAAAAACAAATCAAGGTGAAAAAGAGATTATCCGTCGTCATTATTGGGGTTGGGGAACCTTGAAAAAGATAAAGGTTCCAGATTAGGAATAAGGATTTATGAATATACTCCCGGGTGTTAAAGCATATCTCGATGCAATCACTTACAAATATCAGGTAGAAAATAATGCAGAAATCATTCAGCTTGACCAGGTGCTGGGTATTCGATATCCTCAGTGGTTGCCGCAACCCTGGCCTCGCTCGTTTAACTACCAGCTTGAATTTTTTACCGGTGATTATCCACCTCCGCAGGTAAAGAACCAAATCCTTACGTTTTTGAAAAATAATCCTGAAGAATATATTGTTAATATATTCTCAGAAAAATTACATCAATTAATACCAGCTTATCGCGATCAGGGGTATTTACACGCCTGGTCGAATATTCTCATGTTCAGAAAATTGCCTGCGCATGAAAAAATATCCAGGCCATCCGGTGTTGAAATTAAGTTGGTCAAAACGATCCGGGACGTTTCATTGGTCAATACGATAGAGCCGGATTATCCAAGCAGTACCAATGGACTGGACGACCCATCGATCCATAATCTTGCAGCCTTCTATCAAGGTGAAGTTTGTGCAAAAGCTCAGGTGATCACCTTGAATGGAAAATTCGCTTATATCGCAGATATTTTCACCCATCCTGATTTTCGCAGGCGGGGAATCAGCACAACTCTGTTACAGGAAATGCACCAGATTGCATTAAAAGCCGGGAAAAGTATGTCTATTTTAGTGCCTTCGAAAATGACACGGGAATTTGATTTATTTCATAAATTTTCCTATCAGGTTCTGATTGAAATGGCATTGCTGGTTCCTGAGATTCGGCAAACTCAGGGGTGATGCGATGGGTGAAAACTAAACCTCATGGAATATTTATAATATGACGGATCAGGATTTCTATCGATACCAACATCAATGGTCAAAAATTTATGCTCGTGATATCACCCGGGCAGACCGGGAAAGAGTCTTGTGGTTAAATCGCATCACTGGGTTGAGCGAAGTGCGACTTCTGGAACTTGGTGCCGGTGGAGGACAATTTGCAGTGGCGGCCTGCCTACAGGATCACCAGGTGACAGCAATCGAAATAGAACCTGATTTTGTTGAACACATACAGTACCTCGCCCGACAATACAGGTGTGAAAACCTGACAATCTTGAATGTCGATTTTAATAATGTAGTCCTTGAGGGTGTTTTTGATGTTATCTGCTATTGGGACGGATTTGGAATTGGTAATGATACAGATCAACGTCGCTTATTGCTGAACATATCAAAATGGTTGTCTCCCGATGGGTCTGTTTTCCTGGAGATCTTCACTCCCTGGTATTGGGCAAATGTAGCTGCAGGTGTTCAATTTGATATTGGTGAGGCAACCCGGCAATACGGTTTCGATGCTGAAAGATGTGCCATGGTCGATACCTGGTGGCTGAAAGAAAAGCCTGCCACAAAAACAACTCAGCGATTACGATGTTATTCCCCAGCGGATTTAACACTCCTTTGTGAAGGCTGTGGATTAACAATTGTGGAAATTTTTTCGGGTGGGAAAATGGATTATCATACAGGCACCTACACGCCGGAAGTCCCTTTAAACCAGGCGATGTCCTATATCGCCAGATTGGTCCACACACAATCATTGAAAAGTTAAAAAAAATAAAAACTGTGGAAACCCAGGTGATGACATGCAAAACTGTATTTTTTGTAAAATTATCAATAACCAAGCAGCGGCCAGTATTGTTTACCAGGATGAAATTTGTCTGGCGTTTATGGATAT
>JAVEYK010000032.1:26533-35037 GCA_034003505.1 Anaerolineaceae bacterium
AAAAAAATAAAAACTGTGGAAACCCAGGTGATGACATGCAAAACTGTATTTTTTGTAAAATTATCAATAACCAAGCAGCGGCCAGTATTGTTTACCAGGATGAAATTTGTCTGGCGTTTATGGATATCCAACCCGTGACACCAGGTCATGTATTGGTGGTTCCCCGACAACACCTGATTGGATTGGGTGATTTGCCGCCTGAAATTGGCGGGCATCTTTTTCAGGTAGGACAAAAAATAGCCGCGGGATTAAAAAAGAGCCTCACCTGTTGTGAAGGCATCAATTTTTTTCTGGCAGATGGTGCGGTTGCCTTTCAGACCGTCTTTCATGTGCATTTACATGTCATCCCGCGTTTTGAAGGGGATGGTTTCCGTTTGATGTTTGGACCCGACTACCGCAAGTTGCCTGATAGATCTGAGTTGGATCGTCTGGCTGATGATCTCAAACTCGTTCTGTAAAATCGAATTTCTCAAACAGCAGGAACTGTTTTTTTAGCATTTTTCCCAAATATCATGGGCAAAAAGGGTAGTACGGCAAAATTCAATAAAGCCATGATGATAAACGTGGTTTTAAAACCAAACGAATCCGCAAAGAAGCCAGTTAATCCCAGCCCTACCCCCTGACCGATATTGGTGACTGCCATTAAGATTGAAAACATGGTGGCTGCAATCCGGGGATCGGTATATTCCATGGCAATTGCAAAATAAACTGTCTGGTAGGTGCCATAACATATACCAAAGAGGGCTACCAGGAACCAGGCGTACGAAAGCTGGTTAATGGCTGCCAGGGCCAGAATAGCAACCAGGGCAACCCCAATCCCAATTAATACGGCAGTACGATTGCCTAACTTGTTGATCAAACCCCCGCCTGTGATACTTCCAATTACAACACCCACCCCCCAAACGGTGGTAAAAAACCCTGCGGTACTGAGACTGATATTAAATGTTTCCTGCAGGTACGGGTTAACGATTTGATTGACACCGATAATAATCATGAAAAATATGAAGCCTATGATGGACAAACCAATCACCGGCAATTGTTTAAAAGCTGAAAACGCTTTCCAATCGAAGGCGCGTTCCTGCACGCGAGGAGCTTCTTTGACAGTATGCAGAAAGAAAAATGGCGGCAAGGTCAGGACTGCCAGAACCCAAAATACTGCACTCCAGGAGACGTTTTCGGCCAGAAGCCCTACAAGTGATGCGGTTACAATCACGCCTACTGCTCTGCCACCCACCATAAAACCTTGAATAGTACCTTTCTCTGCTACCGGGGTGGTATCCAATGCCAGTCCATCGGTACAGGTATCATATAAAGCCATGCCCATTTGTAACAGAAAGGCGATGGCTACATATAGCCAGAAGTCCTTGCCAGGGTTTATCAAGGGGACAAATATCAAACACATGATTTGCACCACCAAGCCAATCACAATGTATGGTTTTCTATGTCCTAAACCTAATACATTGACTTTGTCACTGAGCATCCCCAGAAAAACTTTGATGACGAAGGGGATCAGGGCAATTGTTCCCATGATCCCAATGCGAGTCATGTCTATCCCGTATTGGAGCAGATATAGGGCATTGAGTGCGGTAAAGTAACTTAAGATGGTTCCCTGTGTGAAATATAACAAACCAAACATGATATAGCGGACGACACGTTTCTGCTCCATACTTCCTCCAGCTTTTCAATTGTTTCAATCAGAAACCAGGACAAATTCAAGTTTAATAATGAAACGAATCAGAGTCAATCAAAATTGGTATTGGGTTTATTTGCAAGTATGACAATAATCTGTTTCATTGAAACTTTTTCCGGTATTCGTCGTATATCCTTACGAAGGAGAAAAAAATGTCTAAAAAATTATATCGAAAACCAAATGAACAAATGATTGCAGGTGTCTGCGCGGGTTTGGCTGATTATCTGGGATTGGATCTTACCATTGTGCGTTTGCTGTTTGTCCTATTATTCTTTCTGGGAGGGAATGGAATTTTGATCTACGTCATCTTCTGGATCTTAATGCCAATTCAACCACCCTATATTGAAGGAGAATTTAAAGATCAATAAAGATGTCTTCATCTCCCCCTTTCTAAGCACAGTTTTTCTAATCTGTGCTTTTTTTAATTTGAAGTTTTATCTCAATTTTTAGCAACAGATTTTCGACTTTTGGTTCAAATATCCAAAATAGTTGAACAACCCGCCAAAAAGCGACTGCGGCCATCCCGTGAGCCATCACAGCAAAAAAAGGCGGGGTCTGAAATGTGTAATAGGTCCAGCAATAACGTGTGGTTCCCCACAATTCCAAGAAAATTCCCAGAGCAGAACCAGCGATAAAGGTAAGTAACATCGCACGCTGGTTCACGGGGGTAAGAATTAAAAATGCACATAAGAACAATGCCATGCCGGTTAATGATTTATCCAGGGTAGGCCAGACAAAATAGAGCATGTAGATAAAAAATCCAATAAAGATCAGCCAGTAAACTGTCTTAATCATTTTTTCGGGGATTTTTTCAGTTTTGCTGTTCAAAAGCCGAAAGAGACGGTCAATTGAGAGGCTGGCAATTGGCCAGGCTGGGATGATCCACAAGGGTGGTCTTTCAAATGTGTAATAGGACCACAATTCAGTTTGGGTTCCCCAACTCTCGATCACCAAGCCTCCCACGAGACCGACGAAGATAACCGGCAGATCTTTTTTAATGTCAGCTTTTGCCATAAGCAAAAGAGACATGATGAAAAAGATAGAGAGCAGAAGCCAATCCAGTTGAACCCAAAATGGATAGTTGGGATTGTATGTGGAGAGATAATCCTCTATGAGCGGCCACCAAACGTAGCCGATGATAAATAGCAATAATACAAAAGAACTCATCAAGAAATAACTGGTACGATTCCAGCCTAGGATGTGAGGAAGCGTTCTGGTTTGCCTGGTTATTTTCTGAAACATTTATATATTTTACAGGAATTTTAGTAGAGTTGGGCAGTAAAGAAAAAAACATCAGAAAATTTAGAATTATCCTTAACATTTTTGTTTGATATTCATATATAATCATTTTAAATGGGTGAGGAGCACTTTATGTCTCTGGGAGAAAAATTTGAATCCCTCCAACCATTCTTTGACATTATTTCTGATAAACTTGTCATTCTGAATGCAGGGGGATCTATTCGCTTTGGCAATCAGGCGTTGTCACAATTCCTGGGTTTAGATCAACAACAGTTGAGTGAGTTGGACTGCCAGGATTGGTTTCCTGAATGGTCAGAAATTGAAAATAACCTGCAAAATGAAAGTTTCCATTCTCGTATTGTCCACCTCAGTATTCCGAACAAAAATCAACAACGTAGCTTGCGCATAAACTACGCTTTTGCCTGGAATGCCGAATGGTTGCTGGTGTTCAACGATCCATGGGAACCGAGCAAGAATTCCCAAAAAATCTCGGAATTAATTCTCAATAATCTGGATAACCCACTGTTTTTTATAAGCCCTGATTATCGAATCAATGCATTTAATCAGGCAGCGAACCTGCTTTTCCTACGGCTAAATCGTGAGCCTATTGACCTGGGTGATTCCTTTATGGAATTAATGACTGATCCGGAAAAATTGAACATCTTTTTATCACATATTAAAATTGGGTTTTCCGGAAAAAGCTCCGCATTTAATATGAAGCACTTAGAAAAAACAAATTCTCAGTCAATGTTTGAATATAAAGTTAAACCTGTACGGGACCAGCGCGATGAAATTGTTGGTGTCCTGATTGTGGGGGAGGAAATGTTACCGGTGAATAAACCTGATCATTTGTTGGAAAAAGATGGTCGATTTTTCTTTTCGACATTTTTTAGTATTCAGGATCCTGCTTTGCTTTGGAAAAAGAACCCGGCAGGAGAGATAATTCTGGACCAATTTAACCCTGCGGCCGAAAGATTGAGTAACAACGAAATACAAAATTGGGTAGGTTCTACGATTGAAGAATATTTCGATGGGGATCCCGAAATCATTCAAAGATTTAATGATTGTTTTCAGAACGGTACCAGTCAGCGAATAGAAACTCAATGGGTCTTAAAAACAACCACAGAAGTGAAATGGTTTTTGGCTGATTACATAAAAATCTCGGATGAATTTCTCTTAAATATCATCCATGACATTACCGAACGAAAAGAAATCGAATTAACCTGCCAGGAAAATCAACGTCTCTTAACGACTTTGTTAGAAAGCCTGCCTGGCATGGCGTATCGCTGTAAGAATGATCCCGACTGGACCATGGAATACGTCAGTGCCGGGGTGGAGGATTTGGTAGGATTAAAAGATCACGATTTAATTGGAAACAGAAAAACATCTTATGCCAACCTGATCCACCCGGAAGACAAACAAATGGTTTGGGATGTGATTCAGGATGCTTTAAAAAATAAAAAGAATTTTGAAATGACCTACCGGATTCAAATTGGCTATGCGGTGGAAAAATGGGTATGGGAAAAAGGACTCGGCATTTACGATGAAAAGGGAGAGTTGCTCGCCCTGGAAGGCTTTATCTCAGATATTACTGAACGAATCCACGCGGAACAAGCTATCGAAAAAGCGATGATTCGTGCTCAGGCGTTAAAGCAAACGCTTGATGAACTCTCTTCCCAACTGGATCTTTCACAGGTCTTACGCAGGATTTTGGTCTCTCTAAAGACAGTATTAAATTTTGATAGTGCTACCCTATTTTTGCGCGAAAATGATAAATTTAAAGTGGTTGCTGCACGCGGTTTTCAAAACACCTCCCGATTAATTAACCGCATATTTCCAGCCAGTGATCTATTGTTACGCGAAATACTACTGGTGAAATCCCCCATCATATTGGAAGATGCCCGCTATGATCCACGTTTTGTAAAATGGGAAGGGTCAGATCAGATCAGAGGATGGATGGGGGTGCCCCTTATCCGACATGATGAATTCATCGGTCTGATGGCGATTGATAGTTACCGTCCTAATGCTTATACCCAGGATGATGCCAGTCTGGCATCCAGTTTTGCAAACAGTGCAGCCATTGTGATTGAAAATGCACGCCTGTTTAAACAAACGCAACAAATGGCTCTCACAGATACATTAACCGGTATTTACAATCGTAGGTATTTTTATGAACTGGCACAAAAGGAATTTGCTCGCAGCAAACGCTATCAAAACCCCATGTCCATCATTTTGATTGATATTGACCATTTTAAGAATGTGAACGATCAGAATGGGCATCTGGCGGGTGATCAGGTCTTAATGCAATTTGTGCAAAGAATTCAGGATGAATTGCGCACTTCAGATATCCTGGCCCGCTTTGGAGGCGAAGAGTTTATCATCTTGCTGCCAGAAACAAATCTGGAAGACGCAACATTGGTGGCGGAGAGATTGCGCGAAGTCACAGCGCAATACCCATTTCTTCTGGTAACCGCTCAAACATTTATCACGATTAGTTTGGGCGTTTCTTGTTTCCGCTTCACGACTCCCTCGTTAGATCACCTGATTGATGAAAGTGACAAAGCTTTATACGAAGCCAAACAATTTGGACGAAACCTGGTCAGAACCTGGCGACCAAAATGATCGATGGATCAGGATAAAAAATTTGATAGCAAAAATTACAACTATTTTTTCAAATATAAAGTCGCCGGTACGCAAAATTCCATTTGACCAGCGCCGTGAGATTATCTCCGATATCACCGACTCCTCCTCCCCAGGATTCGATTACTTTCTGTTGGTGATCTTATCGACCAGTATTGCCACACTGGGATTGATTACTGATTCTCCGGCTGTCATTATTGGCGCTATGTTGGTCGCTCCGTTGATGTCACCCATCATTGGGATTGGTCTGGCTTCAATGATTGGCCGCCGAACCCTTTTAAAATCTGCCGTGTCTGCCTTATTGCGCGGAGCATTGATGGCGGTTGGACTTTCAGCATTATTAACCTTTATCAATTCGTATTTACCTTTTGTTTCCCTGCATGAATTGCCACTGGAAATAATTTCCCGAACACATCCCAGCCCGATTGACCTGATGATTGCACTGGCTGGGGGAATTGCTGCCGCATATTCATTAACTGAGGAACGCTTATCAGCTGCATTACCAGGCGTGGCCATCGCAACGGCAATCATGCCACCAATATGTACCGTAGGAATTGGAATTGCTTTACAACGCTGGGATGTGGCCGGAGGTGCGCTGCTACTCTTTGTTACCAATGCGGTCACGATAGCGATTGCTGCTGCCTTTGTGTTTTTTATCCGTGGGTTCAACCCTTATCCATTGGAGCGCAACCGTAAACTGCCCCCTAGTTTACAATTTTCTATAGTACTCATTGTGGTTTTATTAATCCCGCTCACTTTTTTCAGTATTTCTTTTGTAAAACAAGCCGCAGAATACCGGAATTTTAATCAAATACTTATAGAAAAAGTTAGTGAAATCAATAATGCCGAGCTGGTTGACTTCACAACATCTCAGACGGATGAAACGATTGATATTGAAATGACGATCCGCACCAACAATCCATTGCGTTATGAACAGGTGATCGCACTACAGGAATCGATTGTCGATTCACTCAACCAACCGGTTTCATTACGGGTCAATCAAATCTTCGCTGAGCGGTTGGATCCATTAATTCCTCCTACTGCAACCCAAACACCATCGCCTACATTAACCTCTACCCCGGGACCTTCGCCCACGGCAACTTTGACAGCCACGGCTACTTCCACCTATACTTCAACAGCTACTGCTACATTTCTACCGACAGCAACCGTCACCCCAACATCCACACCAGCGCAGGCGCGTGTATTTCTAACCGGTGTTCCGCAACTGCGTTTATACCAATCGCCTGGTGGCCCGGTCATTGGCACATTGCGCTCCAATCAATTACTGACCGTTTTACCGGAAGAAGTGATCTATGATTATATTGTGTGGGTAAAAGTAATTGATGAAGAAGATCGCCAGGGTTGGTTGCCAAAAATATACGTATTCCAATTGACTGAAACGCCAACTGCTACCGTTACCAGTTCCCCATCGGCGACAGTTACCCTGGGATCCACACCATAATTCAGTTTGTGACCATGGAATTTACTTGAGAGAAGGAACCTTACCCGCTTCACACAAGCGGTCATCTTTCCTTTTCAGCCGATGGTTTTACTACCGCTCAGGTTCAAGATTGGATTTTGTTATACTTAGGGGTACATTATCGGAAAAGGATTGGATGAATGGATAAAACCATCTTAATTACCGGTGCAACAGATGGAATCGGAAAACAAATCGCGTATGAACTTGCATCCCAAGGGAATCGTATTATTCTGCATGGTCGTAATGAAGAAAAAAGTTCACAGACGGTTGTAGAATTGAAGACCAGAATTCCAGCAGCAGCCATTGATCACATCAGTGCCGATTTTGATTCTCTATCAAATGCCAGAGATATGGCAGCAGCTATCTGTGAGCGCTATGAACGGTTGGATGTCTTAATTAATAATGCAGGCGTGTACAATACAACCTGGGAAATCTCCCCGGATGGATACGAGAGTAATCTCACCGTAAATTATCTGGCGGTTTATGTTCTGACCAAAAATTTGCAAAACCTGCTTCAAAATAGTGTTCCTGCACGCATCGTAAATGTTTCATCGATTGCGCATAAACGCGGACGAATTGATTTGGAAAAAATCAGTGATCAGCCCGGTGAATTTTTTGATAGCTATAAAGCCTATGCTGATTCGAAATTGATGCTGATATATTTTACGTACTGCCTGGCGGATGAATTATCAGGTACCGGAGTTACTGTGAACTCATTACATCCGGGTGTGATTACAACAAAAATGCTCATCAATGGGTTTAACATGACAGGTGAGGATGTTCTTGTTGGTGCTGAAACACCGGTATATCTGGCTACCTCTCCTGAAGTTGAAGGGGTTACAGGCAAGTATTTTGATAAAAAGGCCTCTGTCCCCTCATCACGCCTTTCATATGATTTTTCGACCAGGGAAAAAGTGATCCAATGGACAAAAAAGAAAATGATCAAAGGTGGTTGGATTGAAGAATAATGCTAAATCAACCCATGGAAAATTTGAAATTTCTGTGAAGTGAAAACAGAATCAAAAGTAAGAGTAATTTTTCGCTGGTTTCTGTTATCAGTGATTAGTGCTTGTGAGCTCCATGTCCTCTCACTAGGGGAGGGGATAAGCCTTTTCAAAATTAAGTCAGGTCGCCGTATAATTCCTGATAGCGTTTCAGATCGACCGAGGCAATATAAGGCAGATTCCGGCCTTTTTCATCCAGGTCAAGGCCATACCCAACCACAAAATAATCCGGAATGGCAAATCCCAAATAGTCGATCTTGATATCAACCTTGTGACGGTCAACTTTATCCAATAGGGCGCACGTTTTCAGGCTGTTGGGTTTTCGGTCTGCCAGCAATTTTCTTACCGTGTGAATGGTATAGCCGGTATCAACGATATCATCAATCAGGATCACATCCCAGCCATGGATATTGGATTTGTGGTCTGAATCGATGCGCACAAAACCACTGGA
>JAVEYK010000033.1:0-25611 GCA_034003505.1 Anaerolineaceae bacterium
GATTGGAATGATCAGGCTTCTGAATATCGGTTTGACTTTATGCCATCTTTTTTTACTTAATATTTTATCTTTTGAAAATTGCTGTGATTGTTGGTGCATCCCACCTGCTTATTGGTTGGTATGATTTCACTAATGATTAATATTATATCCAATTAATATTTGTGCTTCACACCAAAATTAATTTAAAAGAGAATTAAGAACTTATAAAATTCGAATAATTTGATTTCACTTGGACTGGTTGTAATAACGTTTGAAATTGTTTATCCAATTTGAATCAAATCTTTTTTTGATAACAATTTTCACCCACCTTCACTTCCAAGAATAATCTGAATAAATGTTTTATCCATTTGACTCGTTCCGATATAAACCACCACATTCCTTATATCTTTCTCATACACATACATGAGCATGTTTTGTCCGGCGATTTCAGAAGTGCTTATTAATTTCCAACCCAACTTGTTCAGTTCATCATTAAAAAAGGTATCAACGATATCTCCTGCGGCGTTCGTGGAGTAAGAAATCATCAGAGTATTTTCAGCAGTTGTTTTGGAGATATCTCCATTATTAGGAGTATAAACAGGCACATCTTCAGGCAATCCAGCAATCACTTCGACTGATTGAGGCGTACTTGTTTCTTTGATTCCTTCTGTATTAAGAAATTGTGCTTGCGGGTTATCAGACTGGTTCGTTGTTATTTCTTGGGTCTCCATAGTAGTCGCTTTATTGATTGGTAATTGTGTGCTTTCCTTTACAACAGTTGTCGGTTCACTGCGATTAAAAAGATTACTATTGGATAATCCAATGACCGCAACCACTATCAAACAAATCACTACCAATAATGCCCCTCCACCAATTGCCCAAGGCAACCATTTTCGTTTGACCAATGGTGTTGCCTTTGTCGATTTTATCGACTGGCTGATAACGGTTGGTTTGCCAGCCAATTGTGTGGCATTTGGATCAATGTGAATTTGGGTTGGGAGGTCATAATTGATCGTTTTTCCTTGCAAGACTGCATTCATCCCCTGAATAAAATCCTGCATGGATTGGTAACGGTAAGTTGGGTCTTTTGCCAAGGCTTTGAACAACAATGCTTCTACGCTCTCTGGCAAATCTGGTGTAAATGTTATGGGTCTCGGCAATGGATCCTGGACCTGCTTTATCAGGATAGCGGCTGGTGTATCCGCCTGGAAGGGGCACCGGCCGGTTATTAATTCATACAGCACAATACCTAAAGCATATATATCGGTACGTTCATCTGCTGCCCCATTCCATTGTTCCGGTGCCATGTACGCTGGTGTACCAATCCCCAAGCCGGTTCCTGTCAGTTGCGTTTGTTCACCGGCATCGAGCATCTTCGCAATGCCAAAATCAGAAAGGATCGGTTCCCCGGATTCGCCAAAGAGAATATTTGCAGGCTTTATATCCCGATGAATTATTTTTCGTTTATGAGCGTAGCTGAGTGCTTCTGCGATAGGTATGATTATTTCTATCGCTTTTTCATAAGGCAAACGGGTACGGGTATATTGTTTTAGGGTACCATGTGAGACAAACGGCATTACCAGATAAGGAAGACCATTCTCTTCCCCATAATCCAAAACTTTCAAAATATAAGGGTGATCAAGCTTTGCCAATGCTCGCGCTTCTCTTTGAAAGCGGATCAAAAAATCTGAGTCGATTTGGTTAACAGCCCGAATAATTTTGATGGCAACATACCGTTCCAGCGCCGGATCGAATGCTTTGTAAACAGTCGCCATGCCACCCTCACCCAGTGGCTCAACAATTTGATACTTTCCCAAAGATCTACCAATCATTCCATCCATGCCTGTACCCTCATCTGTCTGAAGCTGCCATTAATTATAGGATTTATTGCTGTAGAATCATAATCAAAAAAGTAGAATGAATTTTTCCAATAGAGAAATGAAATAACTTCAATAATTCTACTTTTAAGTTGCTTTTCGCTATCAAATATTCTAAAATAAAAACTATCTACACAACTAATCAACAATAAAAAAACTATTCCAGTCTCTTCTTCCTCACACCCTCTCTGTAAAACGCCCGAAAAATTTTAAATTCAATCTTATCTGTGAAAAGACCCTCTTATCGGTATTTTGGATATTTTCCGTACCTTTAATGATTTCGTCGTATGAGAACAGGGATTGAGCCTCAAGCATCCTAACCGTTTCATCAAGTCAATAAGCGATCCCTTTTCATCATCCAATCCAATTCTGGATTTCATCACACCTACCAAACAACGGAGGAAAAAATGAATTTCGTTTCATCAATACTTCAAGTCAAAGGAAATGATGTCTATTCGGTCAATAAAGATACACCGATCATCGATGTTTTGGATCTAATGACTCAAAAGGGAATTGGCGCAGTCCTGGTCATGGAAAAAGGAAAGATTGCGGGTATCTTTTCTGAACGCGATTTTGTGCGTAAGGTTTCAAAATCCAGGAATTTGAGTTTAGATGTTCCAGTCAGTGAAGTAATGACCAAAGATGTTTTTGTGATTTCACCAGACGAATCGATCGATGAATGTATGGCTGTCATGTCCGGCACGCGCATCCGGCATTTGCCCGTCATTCAGGATGAAAAATTGGTTGGTTTGATCAGCATTGGAGATGTTGTCAAAAGTTCGCTCGAGGATAAAGATCTCCAGATCCAAAGCATGGAAAAATACATCTTTGGATACGGATACGGTCAATAATCGCAATAATTTCTGACATAATCGATCATCATTGCCTTACCATCTTGTTTCTGGAAATATGGTATCATTCGATTTCACAAAATTTCAGGATGGTGAGCAAAATGAAATCTTATTTCTCGATTCAAAGGAAATCCGTTATCCTGGTCGTATTATTGTTCAGTTTTCTGGCAAGTTGTACAGGACCCACCCCAATCCCCGCCCCCACACAGGATCAAGCTGTGATCGTGGATGCAGTTGTAAAAACAATCAACGCCCAGCACACCCAGGATGCTTTTCTAATTCCTACCAACACGCTTTTTCCCACCGAAACCCAGGTACCCGCAACCCCCAGCGCAATCCCGACAACAGAATCCCCTACAAAAACGATCCAACCAACTGAAACCGCCACCCCACGACCGGCATATTCGGCCAAACTCCTGTACGTAACTTCATATCCTGAAAACAAGCGTGAATATGTAGGGAATGAAAGGTTTGGGATCGCACTCGGGTTTCAGAACACAGGTACTGTCGCCTGGCAAGCTGGGACTAATGTGAAATTGGTCAGCAATTCAGGTGAGGTTACTGTGCAATTGGAAGTGAGTATCGACAAATCCGTACCCCCTGGCGAAAAAGTTGAATTTGACTTATGGGCGTTTGGTTCAGAGTGGTATGGTGACCATACCTTTGTCTTCCAGCTATATAATGATCAGGGACTAGCCATCCCCGGTGGTTACGCATCCTTTACTTATACTTCGGTATGATTTTTTTCAAATAACCCAAAGGGTATTATTTAAGAAAATCAGGGGTCTGTTTTTTGCAAACATCCGCTCACTAAAAAGGATACCTGAACGTTTTATTGATTTTTTACAAAAAAGGTCAAGGTAAAAAGAAATACCCTGACCTTTTCAATTAAATTCTAATGATTAGCCATTCGCATAAGCATTGTGGCGATGTTGTTTTTTGCGGGCGACGACAGGTCGATCTTCCCTGTTGAATGTTTTCTGACCTTCCGAATTCCGGGATAGATTGAATGAACTGGTATCGCCATGTTCAAGCCGCTCTCCCAGGACGCGTTCAATTGATCGTACCATCTGAAAATCATCTCGTGTTACCAATGTCAGGGCACTTCCCAGATGTTCCATCCGGCCAGTCCGACCGGTACGGTGGGTGTAGGCATCCACAGTATCAGGAATATCAAAATTAATGACATGTGAAACCTGGGAGACATCAATTCCACGAGCGGCAATATCAGTTGCAACCAGGACTTTAACATGTCCTTTTCGGAAATCATTCATGGCAGCATCTCGTTTGGACTGAGAAAGATTGCCTTGCAAAGAAGTGGATCTATGCCCCGCTTGAGATAATTGGATGGAAAGTTTTTTGGCACGGTGTTTTGTGCGCGTAAAAACCAATACCTTTTTATTATCACTACCCTTTAATAGATGCAGCAACATGTCAAGTTTCTGTGATTGATCGACTGAATAAATAGTGTGGCTGATGGTATCAATCGGTTTTGTGATACTGATTTCAAAAGTCACAGGATCATGTAACATCTCGGTAGCCAATTTTCGAATTTCGGCTGGCATGGTTGCTGAGAACAATAAAGTCTGTCGATCTGCTGGTATGTAGGAAATGATGCGTCGAATGGAAGGTAAAAAGCCCATGTCGAACATCTGATCGGCTTCATCCAGGACCAGAAATTCAATATGATTCATATCGATAGCCCGTTGTTGTTTGAGATCCAATAGTCTGCCGGGGCATGCCACAATGATCTCCACACCAGAACGCAATGCTCTGATCTGATTTGAAGCACTTACGCCTCCATAAATCGTTATGCTGCGTAACCCGGTTTGCTTGCCTAATTGCTTAATGGCCTGGTGGGTTTGTTCAGCCAGCTCGCGGGTCGGTGAGAGGATTAACGCACGGACTACTCCTCGCGGTCCCTTCATTAATTGATCCAGAATGGGCAAAACAAATGCAGCAGTCTTTCCGGTACCGGTCTGTGCCAGGCCGAAAACGTCCTTACCGCTTAAAATCGCTGGTATGGTTTGGGACTGGATGGGGGTAGGCGTATTATATCCAGCCGATGATATCCCGGCATTAATCTGCGGGCGAAATGAAAAATTTTTAAAACTCACAATATATTCCTTTAATGGCGTCGCGATTTACGCAAAAAATTAAATTTGCGTCCGCTCTATAGCTCCGGTATCCGGTTACACCATTAAAAATATCAAGAGCGGTCTTTTACAAAATAAAACCAGGGATTACCCTGGCCCGTTGAAATCAAATTAATCAACTGAAACATTTTATTCTACCACAGAAAGGAAATTTCGGATTTTCTATCAATAAGGAAAAGATTTACTTTTTCACGAGCGAATCCTTTTCTTTTATTAAAAAGCCTGAATAATCCATTTTGAATAGGAATTATCATGTAAAATAAATAAATTCATCTGATCAATGGTGAATTCCAGAAACTCAGGCAGGTGTTTTTGTGTTATTTAATCGCAGTAAGCAGGCAAGGTTAAAAACGTATTCGCTTCGCACTCAAATCATGGCGAGTATTGCTCTGCTTACGATTCTGAGTGTTACGATAGTTGGGCTAACCGCCTTATGGATAAATTATCGATATCTGGAGAATGCAAAAAGACAACAAAGTTTATCCATGGTCAGCTCGTTTTATCAGGCACAAGAAAATAAACTTGCTGACCTGGTGGTATTGACATCCTCCCATCTGGCCTTTGATAGTGAGGATGAACTTGATGACCCAATCCTACTTCATAACCATTTAACTGAAATTCATAAAGGAATGCCAAAAATTGATACAATGATCGTCTGCGACCATCTTGGGCAGATGATTTCATTTTCAGGCAACACCCTTCCGATTAATAATTGCAATCTTGAAACAAATCCGGTTTACACAACATCATTAAATAACAATCAAAGGCAGGTGTGGTTACTGCGCGGTAGAAACATTCTCGAAGGAAATCCCGAATCACCTACCATCATTCTGGGAATACAACTGAATGATCAATTATTAATGGAGATGTGTACCACCTGTGATCTTTATCATTCCATAATCTATAAAGGAGAAGTACTCGTTAACAGTTTTGGGAGTAAGCTATCCGAGAAAACCAATTTACGTGCGCTGCCTTCCACATTTTCGGATGTCGAGTTCCAGAAATCGTATATGATGGGCGGTCATGTTTATTACATTTCCTATTTTCCCCTCAATAATAATGGTCTTGAGGTAGAAGTCGCTCTTGATATAACCAGTATCCAACAAGACCAGCGCCAGCAGGAATTAATTTTATCCTTCGTGATTCTTTTGGTGGTATTTATTTCCATCATATTTGGAGCATTTCTTGCTCAAATCATTCAACGACCAATTTCCCAGTTGGTGCAAGCCACAAATCAATACGAACATTTAGACCTCTCGGAACCAATAAATATTAAAACCAGACTTCAGGAAGTGATTGAGCTTTCTCAGGTACTGGAGAACTCGCGGGTCAGAATTGAAAGTGCACTTTCTTCTCTGCAAAAAGAAAAACTGTGGAGTGATTTGCTGCTTGAATCGATTGTCGAAGGCATTATTATCCTGGATAAAGATTGCATTGACTATTTCAGTCCGGGTGCTGAGCGCATAACCGAATGCAAACAGGAAGACGTCCTCGGGCAATCAATCAACTCAGTTCTTGTAGCATCGGATCAATCCAGTTCATTTATGGACATGTTACCTCCGCAAGGCGAAAAGTTGCGTGCCAAATTTCTGTTCCACAATACTGAAGATAGAATTTTATCAATCACACACGCAAAACTTTCCATAAATGAATCAAATCACACTCAAACTGTTTTGGTTCTGCGGGATGTTAATAAAGAAGAAGCGTTGAGTCATCTCCTGGGGTCGTTTTTGGGGAATATTACCCATGAATTTCGTACACCACTGACAGCGTTATCTGCATCGATTGAGATCTTAATGGATGAAATTGATGATTTAACATCTTCTGAAACCCAGGAACTACTCAACTCAATTCATCTGAGCACATTAAATTTAGAAAATCTGATTGGAAATCTATTAGAAGGATCCAATATAGAAACAGGTCGTTTTCATGTCAGCCCACATCCTAACAATTTAGTATCGGTCTTAAAAGCTGCCTGCGAGACGATGGATCCATTATTAAAGAAATATGGCCAGCGATTATTGATTAACTATCCAGGTGATTTGCCTTTGGTGATGATTGACGGGAAAAGAATAAACCAGGTATTACTAAATATGATCTCTAACGCCAGTAAGTATGGCCCGAGTGATGAAGAAATCGAATTAACTGCTACATTAAAGGGGAATTTTATAGAGGTTAGTATCGGAGATCGTGGGTCAGGAGTTCCAGAAGCCTATAGGAATAAAATCTTTTCGGGATTTGTCCTCGATAACGAGAATGGAAGAATGCAAAAAGGTTCTGGACTGGGTTTATCTGTATCCCAGGCAATCATCAAAGCACATGGGGGAGAAGTCGGTGTCAGAGATCGAAAAGGTGGCGGATCAGAATTCTGGTTTACCGTTCCAATCACAGGTGAAGCATGAAGGCATTGATTGTTGATGATGATCGAACATTGGCTGATGTAATCGCATTCACCTTTAAACGCGAAGGATTTGAGGTCATCCTTGCAGAGGACGGGGAAGCCGCCTACCGTCGCTGGCAGGATGACAACCCGGATCTGATTATTTTAGATGTCAATTTACCAAAGGAGGATGGGTTTTCAGTTTGCAGGCGAATCCGCGAGCAATCTGATATTCCCATCATTCTGCTCACAGTACGCAGCGATGAAGAAGATATTCTGGGGGGTTTTCATTTAGGTGCAGATGATTACATCACAAAACCTTTCAGTCCGCGTCAATTGATGGCCAGGGTTAAAGCAGTTTTACGCAGATCAAAAAAGAAAAATCCAGCTACGGTCAGGGAATGGGAAAATGTTTCGTTATTTCTCAATCGTCATGAGTTAAAAATTGGTGACTATCCATCCATACAATTGTCGGGTTTAGAATTACGGATGATGGATTGCCTCATGATCAATGTCGGGCAAATTGTAACCCCGGATATTATCATTGATCATGTCTGGGGACCAAATGGGGGTGACATGGATATGGTGCGACAATTAATCCATCGTTTGCGAGTGAAAATAGAGAAAGAATTTCCAAATCAAGTTAATATTACAAATGTTCCCGGGTTAGGATACGAGCTGAAATTATCAAAAGATTACGATCAGTAATTTGTGCTCTTTTTCACATTGTCACACGATTGTCACACGCCTATAACAAGATTTGTTATATCCATATCTTAGAATATAGATAAGAGAAATTAATTACTTGTCATTGATCGAAGTAATAATTTGATTTGAATCGAGGTGTGTGATGTTTTATTTTGTTGTCGGCCTGGTAGTTGTAGGATATCTGATTTTTATCGGTTTATTAAAAATTAACGTTAAACCGCTAAAAATATCATGCCCTTGCACTTTTGTTGCAGCAACGGCAATCTCCGTAATCCTGTATATTACGGATCATGTAGCATTAGCCTGGATCGTTTTCTTCCTTGGCTTATATTTACTTTCCATTACTTTATTAGCTATTCGAAAATCGAATCTCCAACATTTTTCTCCTGCTGGAACTGCCAAACAATAAGAGGGGGCATCCTCCTGTTCCAAGCATAATTTCATAAAGGGATATTATGAGAATACAACGATTATTTAATGATTCGTTCTACTTCATGTTGCTTGCAATTATTTGTGGTGCCATCCTGGCATTAACCCCAACGACTGTTTTGGCGAAAGCTTTAACCATTAACCCCCAGGAATCCACCCCAGATGTTGCGGATTGTTTGAGCTGTCATGCGCAAGCAGATTGGAAAATGTCATTACCAAGCGGGGATATCCTCGATTTGTCAATAAACTATGATGTATTTCGCCAATCAGTTCATAAAGATATGCAATGTGTTGAATGCCATGTCGGTTATGATAAGTTCCCCGAACCCCATACAAAAATCACTGCAAAAAACAAACGGGAATACATGGTCAGTTATCACGATACCTGTCAAAAATGTCACACGGAACAATTCGCTCTCGTGTCTGACAGTGTACACGACCAATTATTTCTAGAAGGTGATTTAGATACCCCTCTTTGTGCAGATTGCCATCAACCCCATAGTCAAACCCATATGGATGATCTGGCAGTTCCGCAGGAAGAAGGATCGATCAGCTGGCAAGCACAAATGTGTGCAGATTGTCATGAAGTTGCATTTGAAGAATATAAATCCAGTGTGCATGGACAAGGGCTTCTTTCAGGAGAAAATAACGACATGCCTGATTGTGTTGACTGCCACAATGTTCATGCAGTTTGCGATCCATCAATAGCAAAATTCAGAAAAACATCTGTTGGCACCTGTGCTAATTGCCACACAGATTCAGAAATGATGCAGAAATATGATTTGGAAACCAATGTTCTGGATACCTATATGGTCTTTCATGGCACTACCATCACCTTGTTGGAAGATTATGACCCGGATTCCCTGACCAATAAACCCACCTGTTATGACTGTCATGGTATTCACAAAGTGGGTAACGAAACGCCGCCCACCATCGAAGCAAATATTTCAGCCATGACCCTATACCCAAATGTAGAAGTAAAACAAGCCGGCCCCCCGGTTGAGAATGTAGGCGTAACCGGTGTCGTGATTGGCATCTTATTCGGTAGTATAGGGACGTTCACTATCAATCAATTGGCCAAAGAACGTAAACATAATCTCTTTGAAGAATAGGAGGAATAGGTAGATGATAACAATGAACAGAAGAGAATTCTTAAAATCATCTGGAACGGGTCTGGCGGGTTTGTTGGTAATGCCAGAAATTGCCTCCCCCGCACATACTGCCAGTGATGATGCTTATGGAATTTTGTTCGATGCAAAAGCCTGTATTGGTTGCAGGGAGTGTGAAGTCGCCTGTAAAGGGAGACGAGATTTACCGGGCATCAATGAAGCTGAACTGGATGCAGATAACTGGACGATTGTAAAACTGTACCAGGATGAGGAAGATCAGTATATTTATTCATTTATCAAGCGTAATTGCATGCACTGCGTTGATCCGGCCTGTGTTTCTGCCTGCCCAGTAGGAGCGATGCAAAAAACAATCGATGGTCCGGTGATCTATGATGATTCCATTTGTATTGGTTGTCGCTATTGTATGGCAGCCTGTCCTTTCGATGTGCCAAAATATGAGTGGGAAGAAGTGTTTCCGCGTGTCCAGAAATGCGATATGTGCACAGACCGGATTGCGAAAGGTGATCAACCATCTTGTGTGGAAGCTTGTAAGATTGGTGCATTAAAATTTGGAAAACGATCCGATTTATTGGCAGAAGCTCATGAAAGAATTGATAATCATCCTACAGAGTATGTAGATAAAGTGTATGGGGAAAACGAAGTTGGCGGCACCTCAGTTTTAATTATTTCCAAAATCCAGCATGAAAAATTGGGATTACCCGTATTAACCAGCAGTTCCTTACCTTCATTGACCTGGCCATGGATGAAAGCAGTACCTGGTGTTGCTGTCGTAGTGGCGAGTTTAATGACATTTCTTTATTGGATGACTGGACGAAAACTCAAGGTTGCAGCACAGAAGGAGATTAGCAATGACAGCAATCAGTCATAGTAAGGGATCTCAGCAATTAGGGATGGGTACCCTGGTATTAGGCTTCCTATCGTTTTTAGGTTTACTCTTGGTCGTGTATCGTTGGATTGTCGGATTAGGCTCAACGACTGGATTAACGGATGGTCGTGGGTGGGGCATCTGGATTAGCTTTGATGTACTATGTGGCATCGCTCTGGCAGCCGGCGCATTTTGTATAGCGGGAACTGTCTACATTTTGCATCTTAAAGAGTTTTATCCCATTCTACGCCCCACTGTCCTGACCGGATTTTTAGGTTACGCGTTGGCGGCATTTGCTATTTCTGTTGATCTTGGTTTTCCGCACAGAATTTATTATATGCTATACAACTGGAATATCCATTCTCCCCTGTTTGAAGTCGGTTGGTGTGTGATGATTTATGCAACGGTACTCGCATTAGAATTATCGCCGATTGTTTTTGAACGCTTCAATATGAAAGCGCCATTGAAAATCATCCGCTCCATCACCGTACCATTAGTAATAATCGGGATCGTTCTCTCCACCATGCATCAGTCTTCCTTGGGAACATTATTCCTGTTGATGCCTCATCGGGTACATCCTCTCTGGTACTCCAGCATTATGCCAATTCTATTCTTTGTCTCTGCAATCGCAGCTGGCTTAGGAATGGTCATTGTCGAATCGACCTGGAGCTTTTTCGGGATGAACCACAAATTGGAAACCAAATTGTTGGCAAAAATTGCTAAAATTATTCCGATTGCCTTGGGTATCTACGCGATTGCCAGATTTACAGAACTAATCATCAGTGGGAATAGTGTTTATCTTTTCACTGGAGATAAGTATTCATTACTGTTTTGGATTGAGATCCTTATCAACGTCATAATCCCCGGTATACTTTTCTCCTTACCCAGTGTACGTAGAAAACCCGTGCAAATGTTCGCTACAGCACTTCTGGTCATATTTGGATTGCTTCTGAATCGCTTCAATGTGAGTCTGGTTGCATTTGCGGCCGGTGCATATGCACCCACATGGTTGGAGATCTTCGTCACCATAGGTATGGTTAGCATCGGAGCGTTTGTTTTCGTGATTGCATCACGCTACTTTCCAGTTTTTTCACACCCGACTGACGAAGAATCCCAGGTAAAACTGGACGAACCGGAAAAAATTGCTCATTTGGACACTACACAAACTCCTGCCACTTACACCACCTCTTAAAATAATTAGTAGGAATATCATATACAAGTACTGATAGAGAAATTAAATGAAAACATTGATTGTTGAAGACGACAAAACATTAGCGGACATTCTTGCATTCACGTTTGTGCGGGAAGGTTATGAGGTGATTCAAGCGTTCACAGGTTCAGATGCATTGACCCTTTGGGATAAAGAACACCCCGATCTCATGCTTTTGGACGTCAATATCCCCTTTCCAGATGGTTTCAGTGTCTGTGAAACCATCCGGAAAAATTGGGATACCCCGATCATCTTTTTAACAGTCAGGGATAGTGAAGATGATATTATTCATGGTTTGGATATTGGCGCTGACGACTATATATCTAAACCATTCAGTCCACGACAATTGATGGCCAGGGTGGATGCTGTTCTGCGACGAGCGTGCCAACAGGTCGACATCGATCATTATCAGGTAGGCGCTATCCATCTTGATTTAAAACAAAAAAAGATAACCATTCCCCATCAAGAGCCGATTGCTTTATCCGAATCGGAATGTCGGTTTGTCCATTGCATCATGCGCTACGCCGGTCAAGTCGTTACCAGCCAAATTCTGATCAATTGTATCTGGGGTCCAGGCAATGGTAATAAAGAGATGCTGCGGCAAATGGTGCATAGGTTAAGAAAAAAAATAGAACCGATTGAAGGGAAAAAACCAATGATCGAAACAGTCTCAGGAGTTGGTTATTGTTTTTGTCAATAGGATTTTGCAATAAAAAATTTATTTAAGACAATTCTGCTATTGCCTGTAACCATTTTCTTACTTCATCAGGGTTTTCTAAACAGAAAACAGCTTGTGTTTGTTTTTCTTTGTCAGAAATTAAGATACCTAATCCATCCATGGAACGAACCTTTTTGAATGCGTCCTCATCGCGAGGATCATCACCCAGAAAAATTGGTAATGAATTTTTAAATTGTTCTATTTCTAGAATATATTCAACTGCAAGCCCTTTATCGGCAGTTGGTGGGCATATTTCTACAAAATTATGAGTACTCTTCAAATGGAAACCAGGTGGAACTTCAATTAAACCAGCTTTCTCCAGGACGGTCGCCACCTCTCTCTGATCAGATCCATTCGCATGAATTGCAAGTGACCAACCTTTATCCTCCAGATAAAAACCTTTCCTGCCATTCATTAATTCATGCCAGAATGGTTTAACAATTTCTAATCCTGGTCTTAGGGTGTCAAACTCCAATAAATGAATTTCATTACCATGCGGGTCAACCATTTCAATGCCATAACTGCCGGCCAGCCAGATTCCGGAAATCGGCACCAGCGCACGAATATGTCCCAGCTTTCTTCCGCTGATGATTGCTACCCGGATATTATTGTGTTGCTTAACTTCATTGAGGATTCCAATTAATTCCGCATCAGGCAGTATCACATCCGGATTTGGCGCAAACTTTGCCAAAGTCCCATCATAATCCAGGAAGAGAAAGGCTTTTTCTTTATTGAATTTTTTCAATAACTGCTTCAAAGAAGGGCTTTTCTTCATGTTAACATACCATAAGGGGAAAACGCATAGTCTATTTTTATCACTTTGATGGTTCCAATTTTCTACTCTTTGATTTCCTTGTAATGCTATTAACAACTTCCAATTGCGATTTTAGCCAGAAATTAATATCTTCTTCCCGAACAATTTTTCGAAGAATTTTTACATTTTTTTGTTTTTCTTCGACATTCATGCTCAGTGCCTTATGGATGGCTACCTGAGTCTCAAAAATATCAACCGGCGAGATGACCAGCGCTCCTTGATGCAATTGCTGACGTGCCCCAGCTCGTTCGGAAAGGATTAATACACCATCTTTCTGATTGACGATGGGTCCTTCCTTTGCCACCAGGTTCATGCCATCCGCTATGGAATTAACCAGCAATACATCGTACATTTTCATGGCAGCAACTGCTCTCGGATAATTCTCTCCAACTAAAAGCCGGATGGGTTCCCAGTCGCTACTGCCGTAATGGGCATTAATTCTCCCCACCGTCACCATAATTTCATCCAGATAATTTTGATATTCTTCCACGCCTACTCTCGATGGTATCAGATACGCCATAAATATTACTTTTCCCCTGTATTCAGAGTGATTCTCCAGTAAGCTTTCATAAGCTTGAAATCCTCTGATGATATTTTTACTGGGTTCAAGCCGATCGACACGCAGAATCATTTTTTTGCCGTCAACCTGCCGGGAAATTTCTTTCTGATATTCGTTTACTTCCTCAGTTTCGGACATTGCTTCTATTGCATTCACATCGATAGAAATGGGAAAATCGCGAATAATCGTGTCATGACTGCGGTAACGAACCCGGCGATTACGATACTGCACGATGGCTTTTGGCAGGTAATTCTCACAGGTACGAATAAAATTCAAGCCATCTTCGCTCGTCTGAAAACCCATTAAATCTACAGCAGCCAGACCGTCTAACAATTCTTCTCGCATTCTCGCTGGCAAAATTCCCCAATATTCTGGCCCGGGCCACGGAATGTGTACAAAAAGTGAAATGGTGACGTCCTGACCACGTAAATATTTTTTCAGGTAGCGTGCGGTTAGATACAGATGATAATCCTGTAGCATAATCAGTACAGGTTTTTTCTTTTTCCGCACAATTTCAGCTATTTCTTTGGCAAATTGACGATTAACAACCTGATAACCCATATCCCAGGCAATCCAGGTTTGCTGATCAATAATCGGGGAGCGTGGTATGTCCCACATGGAATGCTGCAAAAACCACAGTAATGGGTTTGATATTTGATTGTAATAACCATCATACGCTTGTGGATCAGGATTGATAAAATATACACCAAGGTTGCAATCATTATCTTCCAGGCAAATTTGTCCGTGTTTCCATTCTGCGTCTTCAGGGCTTAACGCACAGGCAACCCAGGTTAATTTTGTAAAATGAGCCAATCCTGTTAAGGCGGTCACCAGTCCTCCACTCCCCCGCTTAAAGGCGTAGTCTCCCTGCTCATCTTTGGATATGGTAACCGGTCCCCGATTTGATACGATGATGATCTCTGAAAAGCGATCTGTTTTTAAAGAATTTTTCAATTCCAATATTTTCTCCTTTGATCACGAGCAATTCAACACGAGTGTTGATACAATTTTTAGTTCAGATTTAGTGGGAGTAAAAATAACCAGTGAGAGATGAATTTCTATCAACCGGGGTGGGTCAGCGATTGAGTGCTAAATCGTATTTTTATTAAAAATTATACCCATAAATCGAATACAAGATCCAATCAATCACTCCCCATCATAATTTGATGATTGCTCAAGCCGATTATAACACAGGAGAATACAGCCTTCTGCTCTCAAACGGGAAGGAAATAAATATCTATGCGCAATCTCTTTCAGCTAATTAACCACCCGACATTGCCCCAACAATTCGAAAGACTTCTTTTCCTTCTTGTACTTCTTCTGGAATGGTTGCTGCGGTTGAGAGAAGTGAGAGATCCTGACCACAGGCAAAGAACCTTAAATAAGGACGGCGTTCTTTTGTATCATAATCCCGAATCGTGCCTTGTAACATTGGATATTGCTCTTCTAATGCATCCAGGAGCTTAGCAATTGTAACCCTCCCCGATATCTGCAGTTGAACTTCTTTTTCCACATTGGCAAGTCTTTGCAAGTATGTTGGCAAAATGACCCGAATCATGGCAGCACTTGCACCTCTACAGATAGCACTGCGGGTAAATTCGAGGCAATTGTTTGCCATGAATCTCCTGAATCAGAAGACGCAAACAATTGACCCCCGGTTGTTCCAAAATAGATACCACAAGAATCAAGCGTATCCACCGCCATGGCACTCCGTAAAATATTTACATAGCAATCCTTTTGGGGTAATCCCTTCGTCAATTCTTCCCAACCATTCCCACCTGAGCGGCTGCGATAAACTCTCAGTTTTCCTTCTGGAGGATAGTGTTCCAGATCACTTTTTATCGGGATTACATAGATGGTTTCAGGTTCGTGTGCATGTACGACAATGGGGTAACCGAAATCACTGGGCAAATTGTCACTTACTTCATACCAATCATCCCCGGCATTGTCGCTGCGCATCACATCCCAATGCTTCTGCATGAACAATACATTCGGGTTGGAAGGATGCATGGCAATACTGTGAATACAATGACCAACCTCAGCCACCGGGTCTGGCAATTCATAATCAGATTTAAGCCCATGATTAATGCCAGTCCAACTCACACCACCATCCTCAGTTCGAAAGACACCCGCAGCCGAGATGGCCACAAAAATCTGATCAGGATTTTTAGGATTAATCAGAATCGTATGCAATCCCATTCCACCAGCTCCTGGACCCCATAAATTTGGATGAATTTTTCTTAAACCAGATAACTCCTGCCAGGTCAACCCCCCATCAGTAGATTTAAATAAGGCTGCATCCTCTGCTCCGGCAAAAACAGTCTCTTCCTCTATTGGCGACGGTTCAAACGTCCAAATTCTGCGGAACTTCCAGGGAATTTGTGCGCCACTAAAATCCTGATGGGTGCCTACCTCTCCCGCATACTGAAATTTATTTCCAATGGTCTCCCAGGTATTACCACCATCACTGGAACGATGATTGACCTGCCCAAACCAATCACTGACCTGGGAAGCATATATTCTTTGAGGATTCAAAGGAGAACCTTTAATATGGTAGATTTCAAGACCAGCAAATAACGGACCTTTAATCTCCCAATGGTCTCTTTTTTCATCTGAAGTTAAGATAAAGGCTCCTTTACGGGTGCCAGCTAATACTCGAACGCTGCTCATGCTTGACTCCTTTTTTCTCTACTGACCTTGTTCTTTTTAATCACTAAGAAATACCTTATTTATTTACAAAGTAGATACAATAGAATAAAATTGTAACAATTCGGATATATGTTGTCAAATTAATTCAGATTAATGATATAAGTTCTCAATTATCCGGAATTTTTTCGCACATAACTTATTTGGTACAATAAAATTGATATTATTAAAAAGAGGTGCACATGAAAACAACCCGAATCCAAATTTTTATTGCAGTTATTGTTTTGCTTTTCTTCTCCCTGGCCTGCGAAGCCAGTGTCAGTACGGCAAATATTTCTGACGCATACATGACAAACAACGAACTTAAATCAGGTCAGACCGATGTTTTCGAGAACGACCAGACATTCTATTGTATTGTCGAAGTCTCGAACGCCCCCGATGACACAATTTTAAAAGCAGTCTGGACAACTGTCGATGTTGAAGGTGTTGAACCGGGTTATTTGATTGATGAAGTAGAAATAACAACCGATGGAAAAAATGAGTTTACTTTTGACCTTAAGAATGATAGTCTCTGGCCAGAAGGAACTTATAAGGTTGAGATTTATATGAATGGCGATTTAGAAAAAACGCTGGAATTCTCCGTTCAATAAATCAGACAAGAATAGCCATAGAGCCTTCAAACAGTAGAGGTTTGAAGGCTTTTATTGATCCAACAAATGGTTTTAGACTATATTGAGTTTATTATATTTTTGGTGGTTCGTATACTCGTTCCACCCGGGCATTAATCTGACAGGTAACTTCATAGGTGATTGTATTTAGTTTTTTTGCCCATTCGTAACAGCTTATTTCCTCATCCCCACTTTTGCCAATCAATACAACTTCATCACCAACCTGAACATCAGTGACTGGTCCCAGATTAACCATGCTCTGGTCCATACAAACACGACCTACAATCGGATAGGACTTCCCGTTAATCAGCACCCGGCCCATATTTGAAAATAATCGGTTAAATCCATCCGCATATCCAACCGGGATGGTTGCTATCCATGTATCTTCGCAGGATGTCCAGGTGCGGCCATACCCAATGCTAGTGCCGGCTGCAACTTTTTTCAGGAAGGATACCCGTGTAATAAAGCTCAAACCGGGTTTGAGTGGAATAGTTTGCGGGGTATCCTCTCCGGGATAAAATCCATATATCATAATGCCCGGTCTGACCATATCCATCCAGGCAGTGGGATGGCCCAACACACCCCCTGAATTAGAGCAATGAGCCAGATTCAATTTTCTTCGAATGCGATGGTTGACCTGTTCAACAATTTCAATGAATCGCTGAATTTGATTTTCAGTATAAGTGGGATCACCATCATCACTGACCGGTAAATGTGTGTAAATGCCATCCAGCTTTAGATGGGGGCAATCCCGTTCGATAAATTCTGCCAGAGATCCTGCTTCACCAACCGCTACGCCAATGCGTCCCATGCCAGTATCAACTTTTAAATGTACATCCACCTTCATCCCCAACCCTGAGCATGTCTGTTCTAAAGCGACTATATTTTGTTTTTCACATACTGTCAACGTCAGCCGGTTGGTTATCGCCGCTTCCATTTCTTCAGGGAAAGCAGGGCTGAATTTCAGAATAGGCAATGAAATGCCTGCACCGCGCAACTGAATTCCCTCCGGTACGGTGGCCACACCCAGCCAATCCACGCCAATTTTCTCAGCCATGCGTGAAACTGCCACAGCTCCGTGACCATAGCCATTGGCTTTGACTGCAATTAATATTTTTCGATCTGGCCCTACTGCTTTTCGGATTCCTTCAATATTAAAGCGGATATTCTCAAGATGTATGCGTGCTATGGTTTGATATAACATTTTTACCTTCTTTATCAGCCATTTAACGCTTGATAATGGTCAGTATATCATTTTTGGAAAAATTTAATTAATCTTGAATGACGACATTTTGAACATAGGGGGAGGTTGCAGCAGCCAGTAAAGCCCCGTAACCCGGTAAAAATCCTATTTCGCTGCCCAATGAAATTTTTTCTTGAGCTTCTTCAACATCCAGGATCAAATGGTCACTGCTGCCACCCAGAACGATAATGCCTGGATCTTCGGGAATAATACCATCCACAACCACATCCTGGCGGCCAATGTTGCAAATTGCCCGTCGCCGGGTGCCACGGTCCACAAAATCAACGTATCCCCCAAAAGCATCCTGACCACGGTCGCCAATCGGTATGGATGGCTTCGGTTCGATTTCAACCACCTCTGCCACCACCCGAAAAGTATCCTGATGCATGCCAGGCCAGGGACTGCGATCAATCACGTTTCGACCGAGAAGTATCGTTTCACCAATGCGATAATGGTTGATTTCTTTGGGCATATCGCCGTTAAATAACACCGGTAGGGCAGCACTATTGGCACCTGAGAGAACTGGAAGTTCAAGACCCGTCACTCTGCGGCATTCATCGCGAATATCCACCAACATTTGCATGTTTTTCTGATTTGGGATCACCCCACCATAACAAGCCAGGTTGCAACCCAACCCTACCACTTCTAGATTGGGGAGACTCGCCATACTTTTCACAACCGTATTCACCCGGTCCGGCCAGACACCTTCCCTTAAATCCCCAATATCAACCATGACAATTACTTTATGGTTTAAATTAAAGATCTGAGCAGCTTCTGATAATTTCTTAACAGTAAAAGCTGATGAATTTAATGAATAATCGGCACAACGCACAACATCCACTACGCGAGTGGGAGCAGGGATACGCAACATCATGAGCGGGAGATTCGTGCCTGTTCCCACCAAAGATTGAAGATTAAGAATCCTGGAATCCGCGATCATGTCAGCCCCACCCGCCTCTAAAGACCTGAGCACTGCTGGGTTCGCACAGGTAACTTTCGTGATACAGGCCACAGTTGCACCGGATGCATGAATTCTATCAACGATTGTTTTGGCATTCTCTCGTATTTTTTTGGGAAATATTTCTAATCTTGGCGTGCGGATATACATGCAAATCTCCTGATTGATGGACGATCAATCAACGTGATTACCTCTTGTTTTATTTTTATTTATCTTCAAATTCACCCATTTTCGAAAAGTGAGTTTCACTTCCTCCGGGTAAACTTGTGCCAATGTTCCCAGGGCGGAAAATCGGTAATCTTCATCCAGGAGAACACGGGCTTCAGAGGAAGGTAATAGATATTTTCCCGCTCCTGTACAGATGCCTTTAAGAATTTCTTCACCGCCCTCCACCAGCGTAAGCGCACCCCCTGTGCCGATCACCCATTTGACTGCTGTCAGGTCTTTTCCTTTGACAATCTGCTTTTTCCCGGAAGGTGTGTATAAATCAACAATGACCCCGGCATGTCGTCGCACAGCAGTATCAACCGCACGTGCGCACAACCACCGGGTCAGTTCTTTCTGTTTTTCAGAGGTTGGAATAGGTGCGAGATCAGAAATATGTTCATTCCATAGTGGATCGTTTTCCATCTCGATAATATTATGTGCATTCACAAATACACCCAGATCCCCTTCAACCGTTCTTTTTGCATACGGTTCAGGTTCAATCAATCTGGAAGTCCATTCCAGGCTGCCGTGGGTCACACTGTGAACATCGGTAGTAGCCCCTCCCACATCGAATATCAGGCAATCACCCATCTCTTCAGCAAATAATTCTGCTGCTTTAAGTACCGCACCTGGTGTTGGCAAAATCCCCCAATGGGTTAACTCGGCAAATCTTGTCATTCCTGGAGCGTGAACAATGTGTCTATTAAACAAATTGTGAATGACATTCCTCACTGGTTCAATATTGAGCACATCAACTTCCGGAAAGACATTAGAAACCTGCATGGTTTCAACACCAGCCTGCTCAAAAATACTCTGAATTTGTTTGCGAATGGCGGCATTACCAGCGTAAATCACGGGAACCTTCATACCTGATGTCGCAATTTTTTCTGCGTTTTTCAGGACAACTTCCTTTTCACCATAATCAACACCCCCCGCCAACAGAATAATATTGGGATTTATCTCCTGAATTTCTTTTAATTCAAACTCATCCAGTTCACCAGCGGTCACCATTTTTACAATCCCGCCAGCGCCTAATGCCGCTTCCCTGGCTGCTCTGGCGGTCATGGAATAGGTCAATCCGTGTACCGTCATTCGCAAGCCGCCAGCAGCAGAACTGTTGACAAATGTTTCTGGGTGATCGATCCTGCCTGGATAGTGTGTTTTTAATTCCTCCAGCGCCAGATCGACACCCAGCCCCACATCTCCTTGCGAAATACTGGTGGCAGCAAATCCTTGTCCGAGATGTTCAAAACTACCATCTTCAAGTTTTCCGAAACCATTTACTTTTGTGATCGTTGATCCAACTTCAATGGTTAAGATTGACAAGTTCTCTGCCACGAATTCACCTGTTTTCAGATCTGACCTCTCATTTTCAAGGATTTGACCATTGCATTCACAACCTGGATACCTTTGGTACCCCGACCAAAAGTGGCATCCAATCCTGTCTCTTTTGCCATCTCACGATTTACCTGTGTGCCCCCCGCAATCAGGATGAGCTTATACCGAATTCCTTTTTCTTTGCAGATTTCTACCAATTTTTTCATCTGCATGCGATGGATATCATTATGACTGATAATGGTGGAAATCAGGATCGCTTGCGCCCCTGTTTCAATCGCTGCATCCACCAGTTTCGAAAGCGGAACCGATGTGCCAAGATAGTGATACTTAACCCCATATTTTTCGATACCACCATGTTTTATATCCAAAATCTCACGCAAACCGACGCTATGTTCGTCTTCTCCAACGGTGCCGGCGACCACCCGTAAACCAATTTTCTTAACTGCTTCCCGCAATTCATCTTCTGGCAGGATCACTTCCTTTTCGGGGACTTTCAACGTAGTTACATCAATATCAAACCCGACTTTTCCTTTGACCTCCACAAAACAGCCTTCAGCAGGATGCATGGTCATAATATTAATAACCTGGGGGTCAACCAATCCCAATTTTTTTGCCATTTCCACGCCATAAACCCCCGCCATCTCTTCGGGTAATGGAACGAAGAATTGGGTCAAAATCATTCCATCACCAGCCCATTCTGCCTCTGGTCGGATAAGGTTTCCTTTTCGATAAGGATATGTTTCTTGCAAGCGTTTATCACAGTTGTCTTCAGGGTCTAATTCATCAATGTAGACAATTTTCTCTGGCTTACACAGGGTGCAACCAGCGATTGGATCACAGGCATTCTGAACACCTGCCGGGAAATGATTCTCACCGAAATGGCTGCAAACAGGTGCATAATAATCAGAGTCCCGTTCCACAATCGAGTCTGCAGCAACACCGCCAGCCCCATCCCGGGCTATTCCATCCCCATTTCTTTCAGGGTATTTTGCTGAATCGACAAAGAATCCTTTTTCCACAGCAGCAAAATAACCGCCTGTTTCAATGACTTCTTCGAGAAAGGCAACTGATCTTTCTTTAATATCTCTAACCATCTCCCCTAATGGGCCCTGATGGTTGAGCGTAACCAATTGTTTGATTCCATCCAAGGCTGCCCAGGTTTGTTTTACGGTTTGGACCCCACGAATATTATTGTAATGCCAGGGAACGTTTCTGCCTTCATCCGGGGTAATGGTGCTTTGAATATCAGCACTGGTCAACATCGATATGAGCGTATCAATGGTATGAGTTCTGATCGCTTCCTCAATATCAGCTTCGATATAACGAGTATTTTGCTGTGCTCTCATTTTGAAGTCAGAGAAAAAGTCTCTCAGCGCTACTGCATAAGGCAGGTCAAACCATAATTTCGGAGCTGGTGGTGAATTGGGTGGTACGGTAGATAAGCCAATCAAATCTTTTTTCATACCAACTGCAACAGAATAAGCACAATTAATCCCGTGCTGCACCATCAACTCAGGCATTACCAACCAGCCAGCTTTTGCAGTTGCGTTCGCATTGTGTGCCCCATCAATCTGGAAGATCTCCGCGTCATTCATCAAACGCTTCGCTTCGGCAGCATCAACAAACGATCGATACATATTGACATTGCGATATAAAACGTTATATTGCGGATCCTGATGAGCACCATTAATGCCCTCTTCGGCAAACAATACCGCCACCTCCGGGCCTGCCACACCAGACACATAACTATGGAAATTAATCGGTCGGCCAACTTCTTCTTCAATCAGGTCGCAAGCTTTACGGCTGGCACGAATTTGCTTGCGGGTGATCGGCACACCACCAATCCCTTCAGGCGTTCCTTCCAGCAATCCATCAATATGACTCTGACCTGTGGTGCGGATGACCATGATATGATCAGCTCCATGCCAGGCTGCCATCCGCATGCGGCGCAGATCATCCTCAAAGCGGCCAGAGGCAATTTCTGTTGTCACCACGCAACTGGGTTGTGGATCTATAGCATCAAAATATTTTGATGCTGGCAAACCGATACTATTGACTAACGGTTCAGACATATCATAGTAATGAAAAGGGCCCATATCCACACCTTCAGGAGGCACTGTCCGCCAGGTCCAGCCTTTGCGGGTGGGATGATAATTTTCCAAACCTTCCAGAATCATTTCAATATCAAGTTTTTTCTTGGGGTCAAGCGAGTTCATGTGTTTCATTATTTATCCCCCTTTCGCTGGTCGAATACACCTTGCAGAACTTCTTTGTTTTCAAGAATGGCTGCAGCTGCTTCCCTCACACTCTTTCCAGATTTTTGCGAGAGCTTCAAAACGACATGGCCTGCACCTTTTCCTAGTAAACCAGCCTCGTATATTCGGTCAACCACTCCATGAGCGGAAATACTGTCTATCCCCATGCGCAACAAAACTGAACGTTCAATTGAGGGAGACGTATGTGTTTTTGACATTTCAACAATTGGTTCCACGAGTTGATCGCACAATAACCAGAATCGTTCTTTTAATTCTGCATCACTCATTTGTTTAAGCTCTGCCTGTCTTTTTTCAAAGCGGGCAATCCGATCTTCTGTCATCTTTCCTCCATAAAAGAATCCTTGATAATTTTGGATAATTTCTACAATCGGGCTACCTGATTTTTGACCCAATCCACATCTTTCTTTATGTCTTCCGCCAGGAATTTATAATCATTGTCATCCCAGTCGGACACCTGGTAGTGGTTGATGGCATTTTTCAGGTAGGATGTTCGTAGTTTATCCATATCCTGCACTTTTCCCCACACCTGCTCCAAATGCTCTGGAATAACGATTGTCTTTCCTGGAATATTCTCTTTTGGATCTCCGCGGCGCACATCAATGCCATTATTGCGCGCAAAAGCGAGCTGGCTGTTATGATGTTTCCCGGCACCTGTGTATTCAGTTTCCTGAACAACAACTATTTGATCACGATCCATTTGGCGAGCTAATGTGACTGCTGCTGTCAGACTGATATTGCCAGCTGGTCCGCGTTCCAAACCCTCTAATTTGGTCAGCAGTTCTGTCACATAAAAAACCTCGCCCTGGGTGACCAGTTGATACTCGTCCATGTAGCGCAGGCTGCGGGCAGCATTGCGGGGCACGTCCACCCTGTCCGGCCAGGTGGCAAAAGGGACCCCAAAACCTGTGTGACCGGTGGTAAATGACTTTTTATTAAAATCAATATCAGATGCCATATGCAAGCCACCCAGGTCAACTGAACAGGCCACGATCCGGGTTTGATCACAACCTGCTGCCAGCAAACCACGGGCAGTTCCGGTCAGATTACCACCACCTGCTTGAGTGATGACGACAGCATCCGGCGCTTTCTGATATCTTTCCTGCACCTGATTGGCCAATTCCCAACCCAATGTCTCAACACCGCGAATTCCAAATGGTGTATAGAGGCTGGCGTTAAAAAATCCGGTTTCTTCCAGGGTTCTTAAGAGCATATAAAAGAGTTCCGGCCCCACACTTAATTTGAGTGTCTCTGCACCATATGCCTCGCAAGCGCGGCCCTTCTCAATGATTTCCGGTTGACCCACACCGCGGCTGTCAAACACCTCCTGCAGGATGATACACTTTAAACCACGCTGGGCTGCTTGAGAGGCAACCGCAGCACCATAATTACCACTGGAGGCAGCAATCATGCCTGAATATCCTCTTTTTGAGGCTTCATAAGCACTGATGGAAGCCCGCCGAGCTTTAAAACTTCCCGAAGCATTGGCTGCTTCATCCTTCACCATAATCATGGCGCCTTTTCCAGGTTCCGAAAATTTGCGAACTTCATCCGTTAGCCTGCGCAGTTCATAAAGAGGTGTATTACCCACTTTGGTTTCTGTCTGAATCTTGGCGATGGTTTCAATGGTGTACCCGGTCTCTTGCATCATGCGTTCAAAATCAAAGGAGATGGGGCTGTGGATATAATCGTTGAAATCGATCCCCAAAGATTCTTTCATAATCTCATTCTTTCTCGCCATGACTGCCTGATAGGACATATCTTTCGTCATCATTCTCCCCCTTCCAGACCGATTGTTAATAACTCTGGAACTGTATCTCCAAAACTATGAGAATAACCTGGATTAACAATCAGGATTCTTCCTTGCAGTTCCCGACCAATTACGGTCTTAATTCGAGCTTCCTGGCCCGGCAATGCGTCCTCCAATAAAAAACCTGACACATGCAGTACATACGGAACTTTACGAGTATCCTCGGGTAAGGAAGGCGCTCGTTGTTCCGGTGTTAATACGACTTGTTCAATCTCAACCCAGGTGCCTTTTTTTATTTTATCCATTATTTTTCCTTTTGAATCTGATCGATATCAGAAAGCACAGGTTCAATGATGGTCATTTTCTTCCTGTGCAATAACGATCTCAATCCTTTTTTTCATTTACTCTCTAAATACGGCGGCTATAAGCGCTTTCACCCATCAATGCGGCTGGAACCGGTAAATCAATCATTCTTTTTAAACCAGGTGTCGCTGCCACCACATGTGGAATCATATTGACTGCAATCCCCATTGTAGCTACACCCCCAGCAATTTCCGGTTTGATTGCCATATGGATTTCAGGCTTTCCATAAATATTAATGTAATCGCCAGTATCCTGATCTTCCAAATGTGGGTGGATCTGTTGCGGGTGAATGAGTTTTATTACTTCCGTATCTCCGCGATACCCAATGCCAATATGAGCACAACCAGCTACCATGCCCGGCGCAACCCTTACATGAGGCGTTTCCCGCTGTACTTTGCTGATAATTGGTTCACGGCTTTCCTCAATTCGATCGACTCCCAAACCTAAAGCTTCACTAATCATGTGGATCGATTCCGGAAAACCGACATG
>JAVEYK010000033.1:25711-34841 GCA_034003505.1 Anaerolineaceae bacterium
CAACCCTTACATGAGGCGTTTCCCGCTGTACTTTGCTGATAATTGGTTCACGGCTTTCCTCAATTCGATCGACTCCCAAACCTAAAGCTTCACTAATCATGTGGATCGATTCCGGAAAACCGACATGCCCCACGATAGACCCATCAGCTACACCGGATCTGAACTCTTCTGGTGTGGTTCCTACCCCTTGAGTCTTCATGACAGTCGGTCCGTACGGGCTGAGATCATTTACCCGGGATGCTTCAATTCTTTCAACGTAATGGTTACCACCAGTGAGCGTAACCACCAGTAAATCCAGAACATAGCCAGGATTTACGCCCGTTCCCAGTACTGAAATACCATGTTCTTTTGCTAACACATCGATTTCTTTTCCTACATCAGGATTTTGCGCGTCAGGATCTGACATTTCTTCGGCAATTGAAATACAGTTTATACCAGCCCGAATAATTTTTCTCAAATCCGGTAGTTGCTCCTTCGTCCAGGAAGTTGTCGCCAGGATAACAATATCTACATCGTCCTGAATCAGCACATCATCCGGATTGTTGGTAACCAGAACCCCCAGCTTTTTACCAACATTGAGAACATCTCCTAAATCTTTGCCAACAAAATCTGGTCGACCATCTACAGCAGCTACGATTTTTAGACCTGCTTTTTCAAGCATTAATCGAGCCATACCACTACCCATTGCTCCCAAACCCCACTGAAGGACACGAATTGGTTTCATCACAGTCTCCTTAGAATTTTCACCCTTCAGACCACCAACCCTCTCTGGATGGCAGGAAAACTGGTCATTGTGATAATTGTAACAGACCATAAGTCATCTTACTATTTGACAAAAAGCACTAATCCTTCATAAAAGTTCATATTTTTTGGATAATCTAATGATTTGTTCGACGAAAAGAAAAGTCTGGTGAAAATAAAGAAAATGCGCCAAGGAGTAAACGAATTCTCAAAAAAAGTCTCCTCGAATTCAAGAATGATAAGCTAGCTCAAACTTGCCAGAATTTCTTTGGCTACCCGCATACCCCCTAGGGCTACCGCCGCAGTTGATTGACCAGGAAAGATGGAATCTCCGACCAACCACAGGTTTTTACCAAGTTTCGGATGAAACGTTTTAAATAAACTGGTTTGTGGAAATCCACCTACCCAGCCATATTTTCGTCCAAGGTAACGTTTAAAGGTGATCGGTGTGCCAGGCATTAATAATTGGATTGCAGTATGGATATCAGGCAGCACACGCGCTACCGAAACCAGTAATTTTTCGGTCATCACCGATTTCTGGGTTTCATACATCTGTTTGTCTTTTTCAAACCACTGCCACCATTGACCCAGTTTTGTATGCGAACTAATCGTCAGTGCGCGCTGCCCAAGTGGGGCACGCTTTGAATCCCATTCCGGGCTGATCGAAAGAAAGACACTGTTACCCTCTCCGAAAGGAAGTCTTTGAAGCACCTGATGATGCAGTGGGATATCCTTGGGGATACCGGATGAATCAATCCCCAGATATAACATAAAAGCGCCCCAATACTCCTCAGGGAAATCTGGAATTCTGGTTAATGCTTTGGGTAAATTATCCATCATCAATGCAGCCAGGTTCCAGGGGGTCAGATTGGCGATCACAATATCAGCCTGAAATTTATCTTTTTTCTTTGTTTCAACATCGAAATTAAATTGGGAACCCTGAGAAATGCTCGTTACTTCCTGACGGAAATTCACCTTACCGCCATTGTTCTTAATCGCACTCACAAGAATATCTGCCAGAGTTCCAATTCCATTTTCCAGATGTCCCACACCTCGTCTGGGCAAATCCAGCGCAGATGCAGAATATAATGCATTGGCGTATTCGCTGGTAGTTTGGGCAGAAATTAATAACTGACCATCTACAAACAATCTAAGGTTTTCGGGTAAATTTTGCAAATAACTTGAAACAGGTCTAAAAACATCCACACCCAAACCAGGACTGTTGGCAATTATCCTGCGGTCTAGAGAGGAAATTACAGAACGAGCATCTTTTAAAGATCCTATTGGCCAGGAAGGCAGCCTCAGGGCAAACCGCCACAGCAGGTCAGCTGTTTTTTCCTGCCAGCGAAAGAACTTCAACGATTTCTCGCTAAATGCTTTGCGATAATCTTCCCAGCGATTTTCTTCATTGTGGCAGGCAATATCCTGTCCATTCGGTAGATGTACCACCATCGCTGGGGAATCATAATGAATGGGCCAGGAAGGTATCCCAGCAGCGTCAGCTAATAATTCCATGGGACCGCCCGGGTAAAACCCGGCTGCCAGTGTTGCGCCGGCATCAAAACGATAGCCTTTATGGAAAAACGTGCTTGCGCAACCACCAGGATATGTCTGCGCTTCCAGAACAGTTACGTCCAGACCAGAGTTGGAAAGAACTGCCGCTGTTGTTAAGCCCCCGATGCCTGCGCCAATGATCAGAATTTTTGGGTTTCTCTTAAATTTTGACAAATTGGAACCCGCTTACGGCTGGCAATTCTGCGGCATTATTGAGGAGAGATCGCTTGTGTTCGCAACCTGATTGATTTTGGCTGATCGAATCGCCAGGGGGCGGAAGGGTGGTGTTGCTTGTATGCCTGCAGCACTCATATGCAGGATGTAACAACCAGAAAAGGTTTGCTGAGTGCCATCTTCAAGCTGAGCGGAAATGACAACCGGTACACTAAAATAACGTTGTCCGGCACCAGCATCGGCAAAAACATCGCCCGCTAGAAATGCCACTGTTTTTGTATTAGCATAACCACTCTTGAAATCCGCGTAAGATGGCAATTCTGAATTACCCGATTGGTCTTCCCAATACCCATAAGCCCGCGCATATTCATGGCGATTGATGGCATTGAAAAGCGAAGAAAGCACCAGCACCGGATCACTGCGCTCATCCAGATAATTGTCTTTGCTGATGTCATGGGTCTCAGTTTGAGGTGCGGGGTTGATCGGATTTCCCGCCGGAAAATCAGGGCCAGAACAGGCAGTCGCTAACGCATTATTTGACTCAACATCACTGCCAATGACAGTGGCTTTGCCTCGCTCGATGGTTAAGCCCTGGAAAGGTGGTTCCTGAAGAGCAGGTTGGCTGAGGTGGAGAATGTAACAGGCAGCATACGATTTGGTTGTGGCGGCGTTGGTACGCTCGGTTAAAAGCATGGGCACTGAATAATACATTTGACCTGCACCAACATCTCCTCCGATTTGACCGAATTGAAGCGTGACGTCGCTGGTATCAGCATAACCAGCTTGAAATTGTTCGAATGTTCCCTGGCTTACCGCCGGGTCACGCCAATAGGAATAAGCACGCAGATATTCATGGCGGTTAATGGCGTTAAAATAGGATTTCATCAAACCGGTTGCAGTTGAACGATCATCCAGGTAATCTGGTTGCAGGCTGCTGCTTTCCTCGGGGGCTGTTGTAGGTGCCAGGGTAGCAACACTTGTAGTTGCGGTCGTTGTAGTAGGCACAACAGTTTCAGTTGCGGTTGGGGCTTGTTGTGTCGGCTGCATTGTTGGCTGAGGTGAAGGCAACGAACAGGCTGTCAGGACCATAATTAGAATTAAGCTCATACGTTTGAAGGTATGATACATTTTCATTTTTATCTCCTTATCAAGTAAGGGTTGAAAGGTTCAATCGTTATCACAACCCTATCTCTTTTTCCATATTACTCAATTGTATCGTACCACTCATTATGTCAATGCCTAAACAATTTTACAAACTAGAAGAAATTTTCATCAGATCGATCTTATTTGATTCATCTAGCCAGATTGAAAACCGAATCAACATAATTGACAGCCCCCATGCAGTCGCCCAATAAGTTAGGGTAGACCAATTCCCAATTCATCTTCTCATCGTTATCCCAGGTTGTCTGCATAGCAGTCCCTACACACCCTGAACCGGAATGATAATTGGCAACAGTTAATTTCCACATGTCTTCATATGTTGACACCTCAGCCACTGGCAGCCCGGTAACATTCCTGACCATTTGATCCACCTGGTAGGAACTTGCCAAAAGAGTGGCTGCCAGTAAATTCATCTCCTGAGCGGTGCCAACATCTGATAAAACAATTCCACGCAGGTGCGCACGATCATCCAGATCCATATTGGTGTAACCCGCTGAGCATGCATCAGGGGAAAAATTTGATAAACATTCCTCGAGGAATATCGGTAGATTCCAGGTCAGTAACATATCCGCCCCATTATCCGTGATTCTTCCCAGCCCAAACTCTTGTGACGAAACCGGATGCGGCCAGAATTGGGTTTCCTGGGCAACATCCTGAGTTTCATCTGCTTTTAATGCTACAATTTCCAAATTTTCTTCTATAATTTATTTAGGAGATTCCTATGAGTCAAATTTCGGATTCAGAATTACAAGCTATTGTAAAAAACGTCGTGTCGAGAACAATGGGTGCACCTGAACCTGGAAAACCACAGTCAACCACGTCACTTGTAAAGTCGATTGCCATCGGATCGGATCATGGTGGCTTTGATATGAAAGAGATCCTCAAAAACGACCTGGTTTCTGCCGGTCATGAGGTAATTGATTGTGGAACTTATTCGAAGGAAGCTTGCGATTACCCTGACATTGCTTTGGCAGTCGCTCAAAAGGTCAGTGACGGATCCGTTTGCTGCGGAATTGTGATCGATGGTGCTGGTATTGGATCTTGTATGGTAGCCAATAAAGTACCTGGTATACGCGCCGCTTTATGCTATGATTATGCAACAGCGGTCAACAGCCGGGAACATAATAATGCCAATGTTTTGACTCTCGGTGCTGGATTAATTGGAATCAACCTTGCGAAACAAATAGTGCAAACCTGGCTGGCAACTGACTTTGCTGGTGGTCGCCATGCCAAACGCGTTGAAAAAATTTCGCTGGTTGAAAACCAGTATTTAATAAGAAGGTGACATGGTTCCTGATAAGAAACTTGTAGAATCGTTAGTTGAAATAATAACCCGGGAAGTGTTGTTAGCGATGGCAGAACAAGATCTGACGGCAACAAATCCGGATGGATCATACTGTGTATCAGAAATTGCCAATGGTATCCGGGTTAAAACTTGTTTTGATAATGCAGGTCATATCATCTCCGCCGGTGCAGAGCGAATTGCCTCCACTGTTGGTGTTATTCCAGAGGATCTAAATCTGGCAAAGAAGATTGATCATACCCTGCTCAAGCCGGATGCTACACCCGATCAAATTGCTCAACTCTGTTTTGAAGCCCGAAAATATGGTTTTGCTTCCGTGTGTGTGAACCCCGCCTGGATAAAATTATGTGCAGAATTGCTCAAAGGAACAGATGTAAAAGTTTGTTCGGTTGTAGGGTTCCCCCTGGGAGCAACCCCACCAGAAGTGAAGGTTTTTGAAACCGAGAAGGTAATCAAAGACGGTGCGAACGAGATCGATATGGTTATTAACATCGGCGCACTCAAAGCCGGTGATACCGATTTGGTAGCCCGGGATATTCGTGGAATCGTAGAAACCGCGCACAAACATGGTGCGATTGTCAAAGTAATTATTGAAGTGGCGCTATTAACGGATGAGGAAAAAGTGATTGCCAGTTTACTCTCAAAAGAGGCTGGCGCTGATTTTGTGAAAACATCCACCGGATTCGCCAGCAGTGGTGCTACCGTGCATGATGTTGCATTAATGCGCCGCACCGTTGGCCCAGAGATGGGTGTCAAAGCAGCCGGGGGTGTACGCACCCGTGAAGATGCAGAGAGCATGGTTAAAGCCGGCGCCACACGCTTAGGTGCTTCTGCTGGTGTAAAAATTGTTCAAACCGGAGATGTGGCTGAATCCAAAAAAGAGACCCCGCCCGCCACAAAAGGGTATTAAAACGGAGAAAATTATGCTAATTGCCAGAGTGATTGGAACAACCGTCGCAACAATTAAAGATGAAAAACTGCATGGCCGCAAATTGTTGATCGTTCGACAGACAGATGAAACTGGAACTGCTTCCGGCAAGCCGTTTGTCGCCGTCGATACACTGGATGCCGGTGTTGGCGATCTGGTGCTGACAGCCAGTGGCTCCAGTGCACGGCAAACGAACATCACCAAAGATACTCCGGTGGATGCGGTTATCATGGCGATCATTGACCACCTGGAAGTTGGTGGGACCATCACCTACCGCCAGAAATAAGTAAGGTTATCTCAAATCATTAGGATTTATTTAGTTGAAAGGAATTGAAATGGCTCTTGATACTGCATTAATAGCATTAGGAATGGTTGAAACGAAAGGTCTGGTCGGCGCAATTGAAGCAGCAGACGCGATGGTTAAAGCGGCGAATGTGGTTTTAATTGGTTCGGAATATGTAGGCGGAGGTTATGTCACTGTTATGGTCCGTGGGGATGTCGGTGCGGTCAAAGCAGCTACGGATGCTGGTGCCGCCGCTGCAAAACGCGTAGGCGAGTTAGCCTCTGTTCATGTTATTCCGAGACCACATCAGGATTTGGAGATCATTCTTCCCCAAAGTACGAAGGGATCCTTTAGCGGCCGAACAGCTGACAAGAAATAGTCATGCTCGAACATCATCCATCGTCTGGTCGGGGAGTGGTTAAGTCTGGTCGAGACGGAGAATCGTATGCCTAAAGAATTTTACACGGAAAAAGACATCGTAGACCTGGTCCATCAAGGTGTTCGCAGCCTTGAAGTTAACGACGATATTTTCTTAACCGTTCTGGCATATGAAAAAGCCAGGGAGCTGGGGCTGTTGTTGCATAAACAAGGTAGTAATGATCCCAGTGTTCCGGTACGACCTTATCTATCTGCTGAGCAATCCCGCGGAATAGAACGCGCAAATTCTGGTGGTCCTCTTACATACCAAAACCAAGCAAGTGCGCAGACGGACATAAGAGCTCGTATCCGCAGTGCTGTCAGGCAACAGCTCGGCGATCAGGTTGATCAAGTGCTTCTGGATCGCATCATTGAACGCGTTCTGCACAGTACAGGAGTAAAGTAATCCGATGAAGTTTTCAAAAGTCATGGGCACTGCCGTATGCACCTTTAAGTATGAAGGCTTAGAAGGACGAAAGCTGTTAATCGTCCAACCACTTGATAAAACACTGCAACCGGAAGGAGGGCTGGTTGTGGCCGTGGATGTCGTAAAAGCCGGACCTGGAGATATTTGTGTGACAGCACGTGCCAGAGAGGCTGCCCTGGCAATGCCGGAGATCACATTTGTGCCGGTTGATCTCGCGTTGGTTGGAATAGTTGATGACTATGAACTTCGTCCCGATGGTGAGATTGATTTCACCATGAAACCCGGTTGGGTTAAGTATACATAAAGAGAGATTATGATCCTAGGCAAAGTTATTGGAACTGTAGTCACCACCATCAGCCACCTGCATTTTAAAAAGCGCAGGTTGCTGGTTGTGCAACCACTGGCTCTTCCGAACGAGACCCCAGATGAATACTTCATCGCCCTGGATAGCACCCATGCCGGCATTGGTGATACTGTCCTCGTGAATCGCGAGGGAGGGGGAAATCGTCAGGTACTTGAAAACCCGGATGGCTGCGTCAACTCCGTGATTGTAGGGATTGTCGATTCGCTTTTTTTGGAAGAACAACCTATCGAAAGCTGAACCAAACTGGAAAATTAAATGATCGTGTGATTCAGGTCTGCCCATTTTACCGGTTGATAAGCGGTAAAAATGAGACGGAAACTTTATTAATCGATAATTGATAAATGGCATCCGTACCCACCAGATGGGGTACTAACCCTTCCACTCTGATTTTCAAGTTTCCAGGGACATCCATTTTCAGGAGGACATTCGTAGCCTGACCTACACCCGGAGCTTCTCCCCTCACAATTTCGCTTTCCCCCATTTCATCATATACTGTGATTTTTACGGCAGCACCAGCATTTACGGAATCAGCACGGAAAAGATAATATCCCGGTTCTTCAATTTGCACATCGAACCAATCAAGGTCACCCACCTCACACAGGTTCCTTTGTTCTCCGACACCTAAATTGATGATATATGCGTGATCAACATCATCATCTTCTTCGTAGCTGTCCGGGACACAGGCAGTTGGCAGACTCGCACTGGTTTCAGCAGCTTGATTTGCCGGCCAGGGTTCTGGTTGACCATTGCTATCCAGTGCACGCAGTCGAAAAGCGTAATTTTCTCCTGGTTGTCCCACGAACCAGGCAGAGCGTAGATTTCCCGGAATGCTCATGGTATTGGCTGCATCCCAGGTGCCTGGTTGTGTTGTCCATTGCAATTCAAAGGATCCTAAACCTGCTCCCATACTGGCGGCACTCCAACTTAGCTTTGTTGCCGTCGAATCATAGCGAACTGCAGGATTAAGCTGGCTGGTAGGAGCTGGGCAGGCATGATCCACCATAAGAAGATAGGGATTTAGCGCGGAGGACACATTTCCCTCATGATCCCAAACCCGTAAAGCAACCTCCAACGGGCCATTGACAGGTGCTGCTTCGCAAAGATTCACATCCCATTCATAGGTATTGCCATATTCTGGCTTTGTAATTTTCCGACCCAATTCAACCCACACACCACTTAATTTCGCCACCAATTGCACTGCTTTAACCAGGACGTCATCACTGGCGGTTGCAGTCACATCCAGCCATTCATAATCCCCTGGTGTGACGATGGTATTGGCTGCTGGTTTTGTGATTGTGCCAGTTGGCGGAAAAGCTCCTACATTACCTGACACAAACCAATCATTATCAGGATTGCGGGGATCAGATTTGTTTCCAATACATTCAGTAGCGCCATCATAAATCTTAAATTTCGTAACTTCATAACAAGTTCTCGGGATACCGCCATTAATCCCCACATCAGCGAAGCGAATATCTGTAGAGAATCCCCAATAATACCCACTGGCAGTCCAAATACTATCAACTACCATAAAATGGACATGATTGGATGTACTATAACCAGTATCATCTGTATCTCCAATGTATTGCCCTCTTCTTACAAACGTATTCTTGGTTAATTTATCAGGAATCGTTCCATGAGATAGATGGAGATAAATTTGGTAGGTCGAACTATTTGTATCTTTCAGGACAACATAATTGGTGCAATTAGAATCCCCATCATTACAACCATCCCGGGAAGCATACACGGTTCCATCTTTACTGGCTAACAACGGAAAATGA
>JAVEYK010000034.1:0-32396 GCA_034003505.1 Anaerolineaceae bacterium
TGGGTAGGAATCATGGCGGTTTCGATATCTTGCTCAAATTTGTCCATATAATTTGGGCTGTATTTGAGAGCCAGCATTTTCAGACCCTGATATTTTTCATCCCCATCCACTACTTCAGCAACCCCGAAGACAATCACACTTTCATACGCGGTAGAGAATTCCCAATCCATGACTTGATGATTGCCAACCACGGTGAAACAAACGCTGGGATGGGTCTTTAAATTATCCAGTTTGTGTCCTTCTTTGGCGCAATGGAAATAAATTCGGTCGTTACCGTCAAAAGCATAATTCAGCGGGACACCGTACGGTTGTCCGTCCTGATCCACGGAGGACAGCACCCCGTATTCGCCGTGTTGTAATAGCTCCACAGCGGCATCCTGAGGCATCTGACGGTCTTTTCTGCGCATCTTTCGGTTCATGTTCATCTCCTGGACTGGAATCATTGGCAACCATATTATACCTTTCGGGCCGCATGCCCTTTGGGTCGCGCACTTGTTAATTTAGCCTGACCCCTATGGGTTGAGGGGGGTGATGAGCACGTAGTACCAGCTGCCATCGCGGAGGGCATAGAATCCTAAAGCATTGTATGCCAGTGTCATGTTGGTCATACCACCCGAACAGCACATCGGTTCGTGGATCACGCTTTGGTAGCGGATCGGAAGCGTATTTCCGGCATAGGCGATGTGGATGTTTTCCGTCTGACGATAAAAGTGAAAGGGTTTCTCATTCAGGAAATGGAAGGTAAACATCTCGCTGATTCTGGATTCATCGTTGAGGATCACCCCATCCCGGATCAGTACATCGGCTACTTCCAGATACCAATGATTCTGGTAGGTGTAGAGTCCTCGTACCGGGCCGCTGGCGGGGTTAGGTGGCAAAACTGTGTAGGTGAAAATCAGGTCGTCATTACGGAAAACCTGCAATCTCAGAGAATAGCCTGCTCCAACCAAATAATCCTGATCATATTGGAGATAGATGTGGTCATCACCCATAAAAGCATGGGTGGGAACGAAGCCCAGACTGGAATAAAAAGCTGAAAAATCATCGCTCTCGATGCCATTCTCGCTAATCATGTACTTCCTATCGGTATCGAATTCGTATACCGGTAGGAAAAATCTCGTTCCCGATTGATTAATTACCAGATCCCCCAACCTGAGGAGGGGTATTGGTTTTTGATCAGCATATTTTTCTCCAAATTCAAGGGTTGGTGTGTTGCAATCAGCCTGGCTACAGCCACTGATGTGAATCCCAAAGGGAACAAGCTGCTGATTGATGGAAGGGATTTGTTGTTTCCAGTTGCTTAAAATTTCTTCTCTGCGCTTGCGCGCCTCTCCTGGTAATAGACTGGCAAACGCTTCCACATCTTGTTTCTGATACCATTCTGCGCTGGTGATGCGATATTCTTCGAATTGCAGGCCAGCATACTCTGAGACCTGATATTCCGGTATGGTTGATGAAGATTGACTCACTGTTGTTGTCTTGATCATATCCGGTTCCAGGGGTTGGAATCCATTTTTAATTGGGTTCACATAGCGTGCGCTTAGGGTGACCTCCAGAATAAAACCAGGGTCCCTGTTTCGCGGATACCAGACCAGTAAAATTGCATCAGGGTCACCAGCATCTTCAGAGGGGATGATCTCACAGCCATAAAAACCATTGTTATTGTTCCATAATTGCAGGGTTGGCTGGCTGCCGATGCCCGGGTTCGTGTTTGCTTCCATCTGACAGACTGCATTAGGACCAGCTGCGTGATTATCGCGCCGGGAATAATGTAACGCAGCATCCATACCACTCCAGGATTGAGATTCAAGAGATTCCCAGTGATTGGGGATCTTCATAGCAAATCCGAGCGTTGAATCGGACACCAAAGTCCAGTCTGTAGGAGTGTCATAGGGCGGGTCAGTCGTGGGAGTGACGCGGGTTGGCAGTGGGGTGATGGTCGCGGCTGGGGATGTTGGTGTTAATGGAAGCGTTGCGGTGCTCTCAGTCTGCAGGATCGTGGTAGGTTTTTGTGTTGGCACGTTGAGGGAAGGGTTCACCTGATCTCCTACAGCAGAACAACTGGTAAGAATGAATATGAAAATAAATAAACAAAATTTGGTTTTCATGGATGTATAATTTTGGGAATTTTCTCTATTATAACTGGTTTTAAAAAGCTCTTCCCAATGAAACAATTTCTTGATTTTCTGCAATGGGTGAAAATCTTTTTGGAGACGCTGTCTGCCAGGGCAAAATAGAAATGTCCTAACACTTTTCTCTGTCACAGCAAAATAGAAATGTCCTAAAAATCATCTCTTGCCATTCTACGCATTTCTCATGTACAATCAGGGGGTTGCCACCGGCACAATACTAAATGAATTAGGATGTACGCATGACTCCTACCAAACCAGGCTTAAAATCATCTCTGCAAACCGCTCTAACACCTGCCAATAGCATAGATTGGCTCTTGCGCATGTTGAAAGGCATGTTGATTGGGATTGGCGCCATTCTACCGGGCATGTCCGGCGGTGTGCTGGCTGTTATTTTTGGTTTATATGAACCGCTGGTGCGCTTTCTGGCGAATATTTTCCATAAATTCTGGCAAAATGTTTTCTTTTTCCTGCCGATCGGGATTGGCGGCGTCATCGGTGTGGTGGCTTTCTCGGCTGTGGTTGAGTTTGCTTTTGATGTTTACCCCGCCCAATTTATCTGGCTGTTTGTCGGCTTTATTGTTGGAACTTTTCCTTCTTTGTTCAAGACTGCCGGGAAGCAGGGGCGCAAACCCTGGCATTGGCTGGTATTGCTGGTGTTTGCCGCTGCAACACTGGCTTTCATGCGTTGGGGTGAAACCATTACAGCCGGAAATATCACCACCAATCTATTCACCTGGTTATTAAGTGGCTTTATTTTTGGGTTAGGTCTGGTTGTTCCCGGCATGAGCCCTTCTAATTTCCTGATTTATTTGGGCTTATATCAACCGATGGCCAGTGGCATTCGTCAACTGGATTTTGGTGTCATCATTCCTTTGATCATCGGCGTGGTTGTCTGTGTTCTGGTCTTTGCCAAGCTGATCAACTGGCTTTTCAATAAAGCTTATTCCTTCATGTATCACTTTATTTTAGGGGTGGTAGTAGGCTCTACCATCGCTATTATTCCCGGTGGTGTCAGTGGTTGGACTATTCTGGTTTGTGCTGTACTGTTTGTGGTTGGGGCGATTTCTTCGTATGCCTTATCCAAAATAGACGAGAAACATCCGCACGAATCTATTTTCTAGATTTTTAATTTTCTGTCCCAATTCATCAATTTGGCAAAGCGTGTTTTTTGAGATGTTACAATTTCCTGTATAATTTAACGGTAAATGGATGTGGTGGCACATCGCACGATGGAGTAAGACACCTGCCCAGGCATTCTTTACTACTTCAGAAGAAAATTTTGTTATTCAGGAATAGATGACAGCTTTAAGCATCAGCATTCTCGCTGGATTTATAATCGCGATCATTGCACCATCCTTGACCAGGCTCTTGAAACACCGAGCTGCCTTTGTATTGGCACTCTATCCCCTGGCGGTTGTGATTCAACTCCTGGTTTTGCAAGCCGATACGCTCAGCGCACCCAGTATTCAATTCCCCTGGGTGCCCAGCATGGGTTTGTGGATGACATTCACGCTGGATGGGCTGGGATTCCTGATGGCGATGCTGATTGCAGGCATTGGCCTGTTGGTTATCCTGTATGGTGGCGAGTATTTGCGGGATGACCCTTACCTGAAGCGATTCTTCTTGTGGGTCATCATTTTCATGGCTTCCATGTTGGGTGTGGTGACCAGCGGCAATGCCCTGGTGTTGTTCGTCTTTTGGGAACTCACCAGCATTTCCTCGTTTTTCCTGATTGGTTATAAATTCGAATATGAAAGTGCGCGTGCTGCTGCCTGGCAAGCATTGCTGGTAACCGGTGCGGGTGGTCTGGCGCTGTTGGCTGGTGTGGTGTTACTGGGTCAGATCACCGGCAGTTACGAGATCAACCTATGGCTGCAAAATCCTGCGGTGGTGCAGGAAAGCCCACTGGCTCCGGCAGCCTTCCTCCTGGTTCTGCTGGGGGCCATGACCAAATCAGCCCAATTTCCCTTCCACTTCTGGCTGCCGAATGCCATGGAAGCTCCCACCCCGGTCAGCGCTTACCTGCACTCGGCTACCATGGTCAAAGCGGGCATCTACCTGTTGGCAAGATTATTTCCGGTACTGGGTGGGCTGGCACTCTGGAACGAGGTTGTGCCCTGGGTGGGGCTGCTGACCCTGGTAGGAGGTGCGTTGCTGGCAATCGGTCAGAGCGACCTTAAAAAATTACTGGCCTATACCACGGTCTCTTCCCTGGGTGGGATGGTTTTTCTGTTGGGTTTGGGTACAGCGCTATCGGTCAAAACAGCCATGCTCTTCCTGCTGGCGCATGCGCTCTACAAAGGTACTCTCTTCCTGGTGGCCGGTGGTGTTGATCACGCAACCGGCAGCCGCGATATCCGTAACTTAGGAAAATTGGCACCATATATGCCGCTGACTGCTCTTGCGGCTGGTCTGGCTGCTTTGTCCATGGCTGGGATTCCACCTTTCATTGGCTTTATCAAAAAAGAATACATTTATGAAAGTACCCTGTATTATCCCTTCCTGCCCTATGTGTTGACCGGCTTGGCGGTGCTGGCAAATGTTGCCAATGTAGCCGTGGCGGGCTGGGTCGGGTTGCGGCCTTTCTGGGGACAACCAGCACAAAAAGAGCAAGAAATCCACCCTCATAAAGAAAGCCTGTGGTTGTGGCTGCCCCCACTGGTGCTGGCAATCACCGGCTTATGGATGGGAGTTTTCTCGCAAAGGGCAGCACAGGACTGGGTGGCTGGGGCAACTACAGCTGTTTTACAGGAAGTAACGAAAGTAAAATTCTCCCTCTGGCATGGTGTCACTCCCATGCTGCTGCTGAGTATCCTGACGTTGCTTCTGGGTGTGGTCGTCTATTTTTCCTCCCGCAACATCATGCCCTGCTTCGACGCTCTCTGGAACAAGCTCAGTTTTCTGGGACCCAACCGTTTCTACAGTCGCTCCATGCGCGCATTCCTGTCATTCGCCGGCTGGCAAACGAAACTTTTACAAAGCGGCTACCTGCGTTATTACATCATCACCATCATTGCCACCACAGTGACCCTGGCAATTGTCACATTTACAACCCGCTATGGCGCCTTACCCATGCCCGTATGGACGCAACCTCGTTTTTACGATGTTGTTTTCATTATCATAATTATTGTTTCAGCCTTTCTGGTTATCCAAGCAGAATCACGACTGGCGACGATCATATTTATGGGGGCAATTGGTTATTCCATCGCCATCCTTTTCCTTTTGTATAGCGGACCTGATCTGGCGATGGTGCAGTTTGCCATTGAAACGCTAACGGTGATCCTGTTTGTGCTGGTCATCTACCAACTGCCGAAATACACAAAGAAAAAATACCCCCTGCATTCCAATGTCTTGAACATTATCATTTCGGCAGCAGGTGGTATTATGATGGCTGTCCTTATGTTGCTAACATCTGCCGTGCCTTCTAATTCAAACCTGGCACCTTATTTTATGGAAAATAGTCTGGCATTGGCAAAAGGACGCAATGTGGTCAATGTGATCCTGGTTGATTTTCGCGGGTTTGACACGCTGGGCGAAATCACAGTCCTCATGATTGCTGCCATAGGGGTATTTGCACTGTTAGGTTTGAAAAAAGACAGTAAACACGGAGGAAACGGATAATATGAAGCGTTCACTCATACTTCTTGAATCTACCCGTTACTTAATGCCGCTGATGCTGGTTTTCTCCATATTTCTATTATTTCGTGGGCATAATGATGTTGGTGGGGGATTTGTGGGTGGCCTGGTAGCTGCCAGCGCATTGATGTTATATGCGATTTCCAATTCTCCCAGTGCACTATGGAAATTGTTACCGTTAGACCCCCGTTATATTGCCGTCACCGGGTTATTGATCGCACTGTTATCCGGTTTGATCCCTTTGTTTGCTGGGAAACCCTTCATGACCGGGATGTGGATCAGTCAACCGCTAGCCGTGCTGGGAAAAGTTGGCACACCTACCCTCTTTGATTTGGGTGTGTATATTTTGGTTATTGGTGTGGTGGTCTGGATCTTATTAGAATTTGCGGGGGATGAGTGATATGTTAATTCTCATGGCTATCGCCGCGGGGGTCTTGTTTGCCACTGGCATTTATATGCTCTTACGGCGCAGCCTGGTGAAGGTTCTGATTGGGATTCTGTTGCTGGGCTATGCAGCCAATTTATTATTGTTTAACTCAGCGCCTTTAACGCGTGGTGCTCCGCCCCTGGTCGATGAAATCAATGGCGTCCCCGCAGTGTATGCTGACCCGGTACCGCAAGCACTGATTCTGACAGCGATCGTGATTAGTTTTGGTGTGACGGCTTTTGCGGTCATCCTGATACGCAGGGTGTATGCAGTTACCGGTAGTGGGGACCTGGATAACATCCACTGTACGGATATTCCCTGTGAATCGGAAGAAATCCTGAGTGATCTGGAGGATGAGATCAAATGATCATCTATCCCATCCTGATACCGCTGGTGTTTGCCATTATGATTGTTTTGTTTTGGGAGAATCAACAGGTTAAACGGGTTCTTTCCGTCCTCAGCACTGCTTTGTTGATGATTGTGAATATTAATATCTTCCTGCTGGTTTATCGGGAAGGTATTCAGGTTGTGCAGGTTGGCGATTGGCCAGCACCTTTTGGTATCTCTCTGGTTGTCGATCTCTTCAGTGCCATTCTGTTATTAACCACCTCACTGGTGGCTTTCTTACTGGCGATTTATAGTTTCAGCGGAATCGATCTGGCGCGCAAAAAATTTGGCTATTTTCCACTCTTCCAATTTTTATTGATGGGCGTGAATGGCTCTCTGTGCACCGGCGATCTCTTCAACTTATATGTCTGGTTTGAAGTCATGTTGATGTCTTCCTTTGTGTTGATTGCGTTGGGTGGGGAAAGGTCACAAATTGAAGGTGCGGTGAAGTATGTCATCCTGAATTTACTGGCATCGACATTATTCCTGTCAGCAATTGGATTAACCTATAACTTGGCGGGCACACTCAATATGGCGGATCTGGCATTGCATTTGCAGGCATTAGAATCCTCCGGACAGATAACCTTGATTGCCATTTTATTCCTGGTTGCATTCGGGATTAAGTCAGCCATTTTCCCTTTGTTTTTCTGGCTGCCAGCTTCATACCACACGCCACCGGTGACTGTGACTGCCCTCTTCTCGGCATTATTGACAAAAGTGGGTATGTATACATTGATTCGCTTTTTCACCCTGCTGTTTCCATTTGACAGCCAATTCACACACACCATTATTTTGATCTCCGCCGGCTTCACGATGGTGACCGGCGTCCTGGGGGCTGCATCACAGACGGATATTCGGCGTTTGCTGTCGTTTCATATTATCAGCCAGATCGGTTATATTTTCATGGGGTTGGGGCTGTTTACTGAATATGCCATCGCTGCCAGCATTTACTTCCTGGTGCATATTATTCTGGCAAAAACCGCGCTTTTTCTATCTGCTGGCATGGTGGAATCGCTTCAGGGATCTTTTGATTTGAAAAAACTGGGTGGTTTGTATAAAAATCGTGTTGGGCTATCCATGCTTTTTTTGCTGCCAGCTCTATCTGTTGCCGGGTTGCCTCCGTTTTCGGGCTTCTTTGCCAAACTCGGGTTAATCGTAGCTGGTCTGGAGAGCCAGCAATATTTTATCATCGGTGTCGCTTTGGTGGTCAGTCTGATGACATTGTTTTCCATGACCAAGGTCTGGAATGAAGCTTATTGGAAACCAGCAAAGGATCCAGAAGTTGCCGAAGACCAAAAATCAGTGTCTGCCTGGCGCTGGGTGCCCAGTATTGTCATTGTAGTGTTCTCGGTATTATTAGGGCTGTTCGCCAACCCGGTCTTTGAAGTGTGCCAACAGGCGGCAGCGCAACTGATGGATCCGGCGCAGTATATCAGCGCTGTGTTGGGGGTGTTACGGTGAGTTGGTTCCTGCTGAACGTATTACTGGCACTGGTCTGGAGTGCCTTGAGTGGCAACTTTGAGCCACCTTATCTATTGTTTGGTTTTGTGCTAAGCTTTTTCATCCTCTGGCTGTTTCAAAAACCACCCCGAAAGCAGAAATATTTCAGAGCGGTACCACTGGTGATTGAGTTTGCCCTTTTTATCCTGTGGGAGATTATTGTTTCAAATATCCGCCTGTCTATCACGATCCTCTCCCCGCGTCCTCACTTAAAACCCGCGGTGGTGGCTGTACCGCTGGACATCAAAAGTGAAACGGGGATTGTTTTTCTTGCAAATTTAATCACTCTGACGCCGGGCACCCTCAGCCTGGATATCTCCTCTGCCAAACATTTTTTATATATCCACGTCTATGATCTGGAGGATGCGGAGGAATTTATCCATGATATCAAACACAATTATGAACGCCGCATTCGGGAGATCATCGAATGATTATTGATAATCTTTGGTATGTGGTTTTTATCTTTCTGACAGTCGGGTTTATTTCAGCTTTCATCCGCCTGGCCAAAGGACCGCATTTACCCGATCGAATTATTTCGCTGGATTTAATCTCAGTGATGGCGATCGGTTTCTTTGCTGCTTATGCGGTGTTGTATGATCAACCCAGCTTTATGGATGTCTCCATCATCCTGGCGATCATTACTTTTTTGGGGACGGTTGCATTTGCATACTATTTAGAAAGACGGGTTAAGTGATGAGTGAGTATTTGATTCTTGCTTTCCTTTTGTTAGGGTCTTTCCTGGTGATGGTGGCTGGGATTGGATTATTGCGCATGCCAGATCTGTTCCTGCGCATGTCAGCCACTGCCAAGGCCGGCACCTTAGGGACCGGGCTGATGGTGTTAGGCGCTGCAATTTTTTTTGATGAATTTTCCATTTATACCCGCGCAATTGCACTGATCGTGTTTCTCTTTTCTACTGCACCGGTGGCAGCGCATATGTTAGGCCGGGCTGCCTATTTTGATGGCGTGCCGTTGTGGAAGGGAACCATCCGCAACGATTTATGGGGGCATTACCAACTGAGCACACACAGTCTGGAAGAAGAGATTGTCTCACCAACAGACCTGCCAGCACCGGACAATGCAGCCGATGCTGATGAAACCAAGGAATAACTACCTGGTCAGGTGCTAAAAAGCAGCATAGGCTTAGTCTGAGTGTTCCGGCACCAGATAGCCAATGGCACGGCTGTCATCATCGTTCATCAGAATACGGATGCGGTGCTCCGGTCGAAACTCATTAACCTGAATTAATCGCAAAGAACCTTCCAGCTTCGGATCCAGGTCAATATAATCAGCGACATGGTTGGGGGTTTGTTCAAAGAATTCTTCGTTAATCATGTTTTGACCCTGATCCAGAGGAATTGCCAATGGGTAAATTTGAGATTCCATCAAATCCTGAAAGAAGTGGGTGCCCAAAGAAGGTTCGGGAGGCAAACCAAAATGCTCACCTGCCAACTCCACCAGGGCACGCGCATTGTAAATATCACCATAATCAATTGGAACGCCTAAATCGGCGTTTGAACTCCCCCAGCGTCCTGGCCCAACACAGAAGAAGACTTCTCCTTCCAGTGCTCTGTTCAGCTTGCCGATCGTGCGAGCCAGGTTGAAACGATCATTATTGGTGGGTAGAGAAAAGTAAGCTTCATGCGGTACATAAATCACATGGGTGATATTTTGAATTTCTCCATGCGGCACCACAAAATGTGTATCAAAGATGAGGTCTTCCTCCGGAATTTTCTTGGGAATTTTCACCTCGGAGGAAGCCATAAGCTGGGCCTGCGGCCGGCACTGCACCACACTGATACAAATTTCCGGTTTTCCTAATTCGGGTTCATCGATGGAGACGGTAAATTCAACGTCCACAGGCAATTTATAGGCATGTTCCAGGACTGTCAGCATCTCACGCATTGTTTCTGCAAAATCAGTGCGCTTGAGGAACTCATCAAATGTTACGACCAAATTTTTAGGATCTCCATCGATAATGCGGCTGCGGATCGCTTGAAAATCCCCGCCTTGATCTAATTGGGCGATATAGCGCAAGGGTTTGTAACTCGAATCCAAAACATCATGAATAGGCAGAGATTTGAATGCATTCTCATCCAGGTCAATCACGTCTACATATTGTTGTGAGTATCTGCGGATGAGCTTTGGTATGCTGGATGGACGCAGTAATGGATGCGAAAGGGCAATCACACGCGGGTAATCATTCCCCACGCGGTCAACCGCGCGTGTACCCAGACCCCAGACCAGGCGCACAAAGCCATCTTCGGCTCTAATCTGTGGAGCCCAGCGATAGGTATTGCGGCTGAAAGCAACCCCGGCGCCATGTGGGAAGTAATATTTCCCAAATTGCTGCCCCTGCACTTCCTGAATGAGGACCGCCATGCGCTCGTCGTAATCCTGCAAGCCGCGTGCTCGCCGGTAGAGCAGGGCGTTTGGATTGAGGGTGGATGCGTAAATGGTGGCAACTGCCCGTGTCAGGTCTTTCAGATTCTGATCCAATGACCCCTGGTTGGGAAGGAATACGCTGTCATACTTCCCGGCAAATGAGGTGCCAAAATTATCTTCCAATTGGCTGGAAGAGCGTACGATCATCGGTTGTTTTTCCACTTTTTCCAGAATCGCAGTCAGTCGATCCAGAATATCCGGTGGAAACTCGCCGGCCTGAAACTCGCGTACAATCGTAGGATATTCGGCACGCATTTCTTCTTCGCTTTTGTATTTCTGGTCATTCCAATGAGTGAGATCATTGATGGTCATAAATGTGTAGATTTCATTAGAGCCAATATAATATGACTCTGGCGGGCTCATACAGGTGCTGAGATCGAACTCTTCGGTATCTGCCAAGACACGGTGTGCCAGCAGCATGCCGGCGGCTTTTCCACCAATTTTCCCTGCGCCAATTTTTCGTTTGCGGATTTCAAGCAAATCGCCCAGCGTAAACCATTCTTTGGCGATATTGATATACTGCAATTGATCGCTGATCAGGTTGCGGATCAGAACTACCTTGGCTTCCTGCATGCGGGCTTCATAGCGGGCACGATTCTCGGGGCTGAGTTTTTCGAACATCATGGCCTGTTCGAAGACAATCTCCTGGGGGGCTAATTCCGGGTTGACGGAAAGCAGGTGATCCTGCTGGGATATCCCGCGTTCTGAAAGGACTTCATTGGTAATGGTTTCAAATTCATCAAACGAAATCTGATGACTGAAGATCAAATCCGTCAATTGGTCGCGAATACGCTGAACACGTGTATCCCACACATCCGAGTCTTCTTCATGATAGGGATCACGAATGCCCTCGCGTTCCTGAGAACGGATAGCCATCTCGCGCACACGCGCTTCAAATGCCTGGGGTTGAATGACACCCCGCTCGAACATGAGACGCCGCATTCTGGCGTGGATTCTGCCACTGAGAATAGGGTATTGTCCTAAAGCCAGATAGATGGTTAACAACCGGTCAGTGGAAGTCGTGTTGGATGCCATCATGGAACCCTCAATTTTGATCCTGAATTTGGTCTTATTACGAGGATATTAGCAAGCGCTAAGCGGGTACAGAGCTGCTGGCTGATCTTTACCCCAAATGCATCGGCATGATAACATGCGTAAATTCATTTTCTCCAATAGGCTTAATGGTGGCGGGTGTGTTATTGGCATTGGTTTCCAGAGCAACACTTGGTGTTTTAACCACATCTAATACTTCGCGCAAATAACGCACATTGAAAGCAATCAGCAAACCCTCACCATCAATATTGGCGTCCAGTTGCACTTCGGAATTACCGGTCTCCTCCGACTGTGCGGATATTTCCACAATACCAGGACCCTCCATTTTGGGTTGAATATGCATGCGGATGATATTGTTGCCATCTCTGGCGATAATTTCTGCCTGCCGGCATGCTTTCTGAAAGCTGGGCGTGGAAATGACGGTGTGAGTTTTGTAATTGCGTGGAATGATCACTTTGTAATCGGGGAAGTTACCTTCAATTAATTGAGATACCAGCTCGGCATCTTTCAGATTGAAAACCACCTGCCCTCTGCCTTCTGGAATACTCATGCTGACAGTGGCATCGCCATTGGCAGCAATCCTGGCCAGCTCATTCATGGCCCGCGCCGGGATAATGGCTGAGATGGTTTTATTGTTCGGATTGCTTACGGATGAGGAGCTTACGGATATGCGGAAGCCATCGGTGGCAGCCATGGTCATGGTGCTGCCTTCGATTTGTGTCAGGATACCCTGTAAGACAGGGCGGGCTTCGTCCGATGAGGCCGCGAAAGCTACCTGAAGGATCATCTCTTTGAGGTTGGCAACATTCAGATCCACCCCACCTGATTTTTCCGGCATGGGCATAGGTGGATATTCCTGGGCATCAATGCCTTTGATATCGGTGACGTTTGTCCCACAACGGACATTGAGGGTCTGGGTGCGATCATTCAGCAACATCTCAACCCGATCAGCAGGTAAGGTGCTCACCAGGTCAGATATCGTACGCGCTGGAATGGTGATGGAACCTTCCTCTTCAATCTCGGCTTTGATCCAGCAGGAGATACCCAGTTCCAGATTCGTTGCCGAGATGCGGATTCGTCCCTCATCGGTAGCAATTAAAACATTTGCCAAAACCTGTAATGTGCTGCGGGGTGAAACTGCCCGGGAAACGGTGCTTAAGCCATGTGCCAATTCTTGTTGTGAGACTGATGCTTTCATGTGCTATCCTCTAAATTCTCTTTAATTTTCCTTAAAGTGAGTATTGTTGAAATTATTAAGACTCTTTTTGAATGTAAAAAGTATACAATGAGAAGATGAAAATTTCCAGTAATATCACTGTCCATGTTGCTGCAGAATGGGTTGGAATAGAGAATTAGATCTCAGGGCGCAATTGTGATACACTCAGAAAAAATAAGGATTGAAAATGAGCCCAGAAAAACCAGTTTTAGAATTTCCGTGTTCCTTCTCCATCAAAGTGATTGGAGAAGACTGGGATGATTATCAGCAATTTGTGATTGATACAATGCATGCCTGTGGGGTCACTGAGTTGGGGAAGGTCTCCTCCAGGGTGAGCACTAAAAATAAATATCTGGCGGTCACCGTGCCTTTTACCGCCCAGAGCCGTGAGCAACTGGATACGATTGCGTATGCATTGAATCAGGATATCCGCACTTGCTATATTATTTAGAACAGATCAGGTCTTTAAAATAAAAAAGCTGGCCGCTTTTGCCAACTTCTTTCAGGTAAGACGCCTATGATATAATCGCTGTGTGCCGAAGGTGGGAATCGAACCCACATACCCGAAGGTACACGATTTTGAGTCGTGCGCGTCTGCCTGTTCCGCCACTCCGGCTTTTGAATAGTGCAGAGTATATCTAAAAAACTCAGAAGGGTCAAGGAATTCATTCATATGCGCTTAGGAATCATCGGGTTACCTCAAACCGGAAAAACCACCATTTTTAACGCTGTCACGCGAGGAGATATTCCCACCGGGATATCTGCAGGTCGGGTGCAGGTGAATACTGCTGTTGTCGACGTGCCTGATGCGCGGGTGGATAGGCTTTCCGCCATGTTCAATCCTAAAAAGACGATTTATGCCAAGATTACCTATGCTGATATTGCCGGTCTGGATGGCAGCGCCGGTAAGAGTGGTATTTCAGGTAGTTTGCTCAACCAGTTAACCCAGATGGATGGTTTCATTCATGTATTGCGCTGTTTTGAGGATGACAACGTGCCCCATCAGGAGGGATCGGTTGATGCTTTGCGCGATCTGCACATGATGGACAGTGAGTTTATCCTCAATGATTTGATCTTTGTGGAACGCAAGCTGGAACGTCTGGCAGATGAACGCCGTAAAGGTGCCGGGCGGGATAAAGCCAGTATTGATCGTGATATTCAACTATTTGAACGTATGCAGGTTGCATTAAGTGCAGAGACCCCTCTGCGCGATATGGAGATGAGTGCCGACGAAATAGCCAGCCTTTCCGGGTTCGGTTTTCTAACCCTCAAGCCGGTGATGTTGCTTTTGAATCTGGCGGAAGGGCAAACTGCCCCCTCAATGGATTACCCTCACCAGCAGAGTCTGGTGGTTGATCTACAGGGAAAACTGGAAATGGACATGGCAAAACTGTCTGCGGAAGACGCTGAAATGTTCATGGAAGAATACGGGATTACGGAATTAAGCCTGAATCGCATGATTAAATATTCTTATGATCTCTTAGCGCAGCACTCCTTCTTCACCGTTGGTCCTGATGAATGCCGTGCCTGGACAGTCCGCAATGGTGCACTGGCACCGGAAGCTGCCGGGGTCATTCACACCGATCTGCAAAAAGGCTTTATTCGGGCGGAAGTGGTTTCCTACGATGATCTGATGGCCTTTGGTGGGATGAATGAAGTCAAATCCAAAGGCAAGCTGCGCCTCGAAGGCAAAGAGTATGTGGTCAAAGATGGCGACATTCTGAATATTCGTTTTAATCTTTAAGACAGACTGATTTGATCTTGCCAGGTGACCGGTGAATGAACTGAATTTTGAAACCTTAAGCGCTGCAATTGAGGAACAATTGCGCCAACAGCCTTTCAGTGGGGTGATTCATGTGGCACATCAGGGAACACCGATCTTCTCGCATGCCTATGGGTTAGCCAACCGCAGCGATCAAAACCCCAATCGTCTCAACACCCGTTTTGGGATTGCATCCGGTGGAAAAATTTTCACCGCCACGGCGATCTGCCAGTTGGTGGCTGGTGGACATTTGAACCCAGAGCAACCATTCGTGGAAATCATCCCGGATTTATTGCCAAAGCTGGATCGGCGCGTTACCGTCGAGCATTTATTGACGCATACCAGTGGCATTCCGGATTACTTTGATGAAGAGACCGAATCGGACTATGAAGCCTGCTGGCAGAAGATCCCGGTTTATCAGATGCGCTCAGCCCTGGATTTTATTCCTTTCATTCGTGATAAAGAAATGAAATATCCAGCGGGTGAACGCTTTGGGTATAACAATATGGGCTTTGTGTTGTTAGGGATGCTGATTGAGAAGGTCACCGGTACACGCTTTCAGGACTATGTGGAAGAGAAAATATTCGGCCCGGCCTGGATGCGTTCTTCCGGTTATTTCCCTAATGACTGCTTACCGGCGCACTGTGCAACCGGCTATATCACCGCAGCCGATGATACCTGGCGTTCGAATATCTTCTCCATTCCGGTGGTGGGGCATGGGGATGGCGGTGTCTACAGTACGGCTGCCGATATTGGCCGCTTCTGGAAGGCATTGTTTTCAAAAACTTATTTTGATGCTGACATGTTGACGCGCATGACTAGCCCGCATGTTCAGGTCACACCCGGCAGCACCAGCCATTACGGCTATGGGGTCTGGGTGGAAGAGATCAGCGGCCAACCCTGTTTTTCCATTGTCGGTGAAGACCCGGGCGTGGACTTCAGTTCCAGCTATTACCCCAACTTCGATTTGCAAATCAGCTTATTGTCCAATACCAATGGGGCACTCTGGCCAATGGAAAAGGTCATCCGCAGGGAGATTTTTGGTCTCGACCAGGCATAATCGAAGGATCCAATGACAAATCCTAAATATGAGATTGTTGATTACAAAGAAAGCTGGCCGCAGGAATTTGCCCAAATTGCCGGCAAACTGCGCGAAGGACTGGGGGATCTGGCATTACGCATTGACCATATCGGATCCACGGCAGTGCCTGGTTTGGCTGCCAAAGATGTGATTGATATCCAAATTACGGTTATTGCATTGAACCAGGATGTGGTGAATGCCATGGCAAAAATGGGGTACTCATTGTCTGAAGGAAATCTAGGGGATCATATTCCGCCTGGTCAGGATGAGCATCCACAGCATTGGAAAAAAATGTATTTTCATCCCCCTGCAGGTCAGCGACGCACACACACCCATGTGCGCGTGGAAGGCAAAGCGAACCAACGCTATCCGCTCCTGTTTCGTGATTATTTGCGTGCTCACCCAAAAACTGCTCAAGCTTACGCCCGCCTGAAACGCATGCTGGCAGAGCATCTGTCAGAGCCTGCCATGTATCCGGATGTCAAAGACCCGGCGGTGGATTTGATCTACCTGGCGGCAGAGGAATGGGCTGTACCGACTGGCTGGCAACCGGCTGAATCAGATTTGTAGTCGGGTCAGTAATAATTTATAGCCTGCTGACCAGGATCAATTTTGCACATCCCGGAAGCCCCAGCGTTTTTCACGCTGTTCCGCGCTGAGATCCAACCCCAAAGTGCCTCCCGGATTCATGATATTGTCGGGGTCAAAGTGATTCTTGAGTGCCCGGAGGACATCCATGTTGGCTTTGCCAATCTGACCCTCCAGCCAGGGTCCGGTTTGTTTGCCAATGCCATGATGATGACTCATGGAAGCTCCAGATTCCTGAACAGCCTCCAAGATACCGTATTGTAAATCCAGGTATTCATTAATGTCGGTGGTGTATTTAATAAAAATAAAATAAAGATTGGTGCCCTGGGGGTAAGCGTGTGAAAGGTGGGTCATGCAGACGGTCTTGGGGTGGCTTTTGACAAATTTACGCACATGGGCATGCACGCTGGCCATTTGATCCCAGGTGACGGCACATTCGAGCGTGTCGATCAAGATACCAAAGTCCATCAGATCTTCCCGCAGGTAGGGATCGGTAAAGCGGCTCTTCTCCCAGCGCTGGGTAACGCCGAAGGGGGTCAATGGGAAAGCCTTGTATTTCAGAGCTGTTTTTGCAATCGTCCTTTTGACCAGACGGGCGTAGGCTTTATCACCATCGCAGGAACCCAACAACAGGCACCGCTGCATGGGCAGGTAGCCAAGTGTCTTCAAAACGGTATCAGCAGGCGAAGCGTGGATGTGGTACATACGCATGGCAACATCCGTTTCTTCCGGGTCGGACAGGCGAAATACCGATGGAAAACCAGCTTCTGCCTGCATGATTTCACGCACTGCCAGTTGAGCCTCTTCCCAATTTTTGAACAGGTAACTGTAGCGTTGAATATTCTCAGGTTGGTAACGGTAGAGCTTGAGGGTCACTTCTGCCAGCACACCGAAGCAACCTTCGGAGCCGATCATGATCTGGTTGTAATCCGGTCCGGTGGCGCAACGCGGGTAAGCCGGGGTTTGGACTTCGCCAATCGGCGTGATGTATTTTTGGGCAAGGACCAGGTCTTCTATTTTTCCGTAGTAGGTGGAATTCTGCCCGGCACCACGCGTAACCACCCAGCCGCCCACGCTGGAATGCAGAAAGGATTGTGGAAAGTGCCCGCAGGTATAACGACGTTTGGCGCTTAAGGTTGAGGGAGCATTGTTGAGGATCTCTTCCAATGCCGGCCCGTAGATGCCTGCCTGAACCGTGACAGTCTGATTGGTCTCATTGAAATCGAGGACCTTATTCATATGCTGACTCATATCCACACAGACCCCACCCTGCACGGCTTCGACACCACGCGTGACGGTGGAACCGGCCCCATAAATATAGACGGGCAAGCGCTCTGCCTTACAATAATTCAAAATCTCAGAAATCTGCTGGTTGTTGGATGGAGAGACGACTACATCAGCAATATTTTCAAAAATCTTATGCCGCACCCGTAAGGCATCGATCATACCGGCGCCATAGGAGGTGCGTGTTCTGCGATAGGTGTCCGTAGACAGATTTTCCTGGCCGACAATTTCGGTTAAACGGTCAATATGCCTGGCTGGCAATCGCGAGGGAATTTCTGCGCTGAATTTCTCCAGCCCGGTGTTGACTGGTGCCTCAAAGGCCTGGTCGTCCAGTTGAAAGACATCTTTGAGCATCTGATACATGCCCTGGTTGGGGTGTTTGAAACCATCCGGTTCCCCCCACTTATACAGGCTGCGATAAGAACGGTTGGAGGCTGTTTGCTCCAGCCAGGGCGGTTGAAATTTCCTGGTTTTACTCATTGACCACCTCGATTTTAACGATTCGATTCAGGACATTTAAATTAATTGGTTGAAAGGTGCCTTTTGATGATTCTGTATTGAAAAAGCCTTAACAATCAAAATAATTGGTAAGAGGTCATACCAGTTAAAATTATAATGATTCCTCGAGTGAAGTCAAGATGTTTTTCCTGCCGGCTGTTTTTTTCGGACCCTGGTTTGCTTAAGGAGCGCTAGAAAGCAGTGTTTTATGGCTTGATGGCTGTGATGATCAAATTACCACTCGAAGCGGGCGAAAAAGCTTCCCCCTGCATACTGCCGAAGGTGCGAATTTCTTCAAAACCAACCTGCTGCAATTGTTGTTCAAGTTCAGCGCTCATTTGTGGTCGCAGGATTGTGCTGGTGACACCAGATTGCCAATCTGAATCCAATTTATGGTGGAGCGTGGCAATATTAAAACGAATCAGTCCGTTGGGGAGAAAATCATAGAAGCGCTGGAAGATCCACTCTGCTCCCCCTTCCTGGTACAGCTGTGGCTCCATCCAGCGTTCCTGACGCTGCATGACAGCATCGAAGTTGCGGTTCTGGATGAACAGCATCCCACCAGGGCGTAATACGTCTGTAAAGTCCTGTAAGGTTTCCAAAAGCTCCTGCGCGGTAATGAGATGCGGCAGAGAATTACCCAGGCACAGCAGCAGATCAAATTGTGCTGTTCCAAAGGTTTCTGCCATATTGCCCAACCCGGCGGTTTGGAAGTTCACCGGGACACCTGCATTGGATGCATTCTGCCTGGCTTTTGCAATCATTTGCGGAAACAGATCGGCTGCACTCACCTGGTGTCCAGCACTGGCCAGTTGGATAGCGTGCATGCCAGTGCCGCAGGCAGAATCCAGAATATCCAGAGGTCTATTCTTGCTGCCTTGAAGCAGGTTGATTTGTTTTTCAATGAAAGGCATTTCATAGGCCAGACGGCTATCCCAATTGACAAAGCGATCATAATCCTCAGAAAATGTGTTATACATGTGCACCTCTGCTCAGTAATATTTTCTCATCATAATCCATATTTTGATCGATCTTCATGTTTTGTGTTAGGTTTCTACACAAGAACAGCAACCCGTTTTACAATAGTGCCTGAGTTTCTCAAATTAGAGACTTGAATTCAGGTGATTTGAGTGTGGAATGACCCCTTTTTTGGTTAAGTGGAAAACTCAGGTCTTGTGGTTCCTGGTTATCAGCACCGCACGCTAAGCGAAAATTATTGAGATTGAGATTTCCGCACCAGTTCGGCGTGTTTCTCCCGTGTGATAGGGTACCAGATTAACAAGGGTAGGGCGATCATAAAAGCAATCACCGGCACAATAGCATAGAAGAAACGAATACCAAACAATGCCCGGGTGGTCTGAACAGCATCCGGCACATAACCATAAATATCCAGAGCCCACCCAGCAACAGCGATACCGATGGCTCCGGTGATTTTTCCCAGGAAAGCATTCACGCCGAAGTAAATCCCTTCATGGCGTTCTCCGGATTGGGATTCATCCACTTCGATGACATCCGGGATCATGCTCCAGGGGAAGACATATTGGGCAGAAAAACCAACACCAGCAAAGAAAGCGATGGCATAAATCCATGGAGAAGGTCCTTGGGGCAGGAAATATGCTACCACGATAGCAATCGAAGCGATAAACAGACCCAGTGCGTATGCAGGACCTTTGTTCATTTTTTTGGATACCATCCGCCAGGGAAGCAGGAAGAGCCCAATGGTTCCCAGCAGGACCAGCATAATGAATGGGATTTGCTCTTCCATTAATAACTGGTAAGTGATGAAATAGGGGAGCAGACTGGTTAGCAGGGTAAAGCTGATGCTGATGATGGTACTCATGATCATGTACTGAACAAAAGGTTTGTTTTTAAAGACCTGCTGTAGCTGGCGTTTTAATGGCATCGTGGCCGGCATCAGATCAGGGCGTGGCGTTTCTTTGACACCAAAGACAGTTACCAGCATAGTGATTACAGCCACAATGCCGAAGATAGCCCCCATACCACTGTATGCAGCCGTCTTCGTCCAGCCCATATTTATAAACATGCCTGCCACCGCGGTGGTGGCGGCTGCTCCCAGAATATAACCCAGAACGGTAAATATCATCCGGATGGAGATGAGTGAAGTACGCTCATCATAATCATAAGTGAGCTCGGCCGAGAGCGCGTAATAAGGCACACTGACCAGCGTTTGGGTTGTGTCAGCGAGCAGGAACGAACCCAACACCGCCAGAAAAGCTTTTACACCTACCAGCCCAGGAGGAAGCGAAAATAACAACCAGATGGATAATCCGAAGGGGATGGCACCTAACAGCATATAGGGTTTCCGTCTACCCCACCTGCTGCGGGTGCGGTCGGACAGATAACCAAATACTGGGTCGTTGATTGCATCCCAGGTGAGTTTACCCACCAGCAAGGCGGAACCCGCCAGACCAGGATTGATGCCAGCAATATCCGTGTAATAGAAAAGCAGAAAAAATTGAATGGAGGAAGTGAGCAAAGAAATACCAAGGTCAGCTACGCCGTATAGAATTTTGGTTTTATTGGTAAGTTTCTCAATCATGTGCGCTCCGTTATTTGTTTAATCCTTGCGAGTGCTGTCTGAAAAGCTCAAGAAATTCATCCCCCCGGACGACATGTATGTGGTCATTCTGAAGATCATTTACAAATCGGACAATATCATCGTAAGTGGTGCGATAGGCAAACAGGTGTACGCCGATAAACACCGGGAAAGATTGTTGGCTTGAAATTTCTTCCTGTACCCTGGACAGTAAATCTTCAGCACTGAGCCAGATTTGATCAACTTTTGGAAATTGATTGGCGATGATCGGGATCCCCTGAATGAGTTGTGCTGGTGCCCGGGTGACCACTGCGTAACCAGCCAGGTAGCCCTTTATCCCCCCGTGATATTTTGCGAGCGTTTTTAATATGCGTGCTGGTGGGTCTGCTACGTAGGTGGTGACAACATTGATACCGGCAATATCACAGACACGAGCGGTTTCTTTGCTGTAAGCATCCAGATGTGGAGCCAGTGGAGGAACGATGTAACCAGCCCCTGAAGGACCAGCAATAAGGCAGTCATTCTCCGTGGCTGTTGAGGTATATTTTTCCAATAAAGCCGGAGCAATCTCCGTCAGCAGTGGTTGGGTTTCCCAATTGAAAGGGATACTCCCACGCTGGGGGCTATACCAGTTTCCCAATTCGCCGCTATGCATCATCATCAACTGGTCACCATCGGAGAGGGTGAAGGTGAGATAGATGCCTTGCGGGTCAAGGTTGAATTGCCTGGAAGACTGCGCTGGTTTAGTCCCTGTGGCAGGTAGTTTTGCATGGAAGGAAAAATTGCCTGCCAGATGTGCTGGAACCAGACGCAAACCGTTTGAGGATAGCTGCAACATGAAAGTTAGTTCATCATCCCGGCGAGTATGCCAGCCATAAATGGTCGGGACGGGGATTGATTTTACAGCCTTTTGTATGTGGTTGGAGAGTTTTACTTCGGTAGATTTCAATCCCATCCAGGTCAGCGCAAATTTTCGGATCAATCCATCCAATGAAAGCGCAAAAAGAAACTCGCGCAGGCGTGGAGGTCCGAAGGCCAGGAGTAATAACAGTTGGCTACCTAATCCACCTGCAGTAGCCGAAAGACTATAAACAAAGATCTTTTCCTGAACAATATAATCCAGAAATTCAGTTCGTTGCCATCCAGGTTCTATACAAGCCAGCATACCGGGTTTACACTTCTCAAAAAGATGATCAAACGCCCAGCGATAAAGGGTGATCCGGTCAGACCAGCGCTTACAGAGATCATGTTTAATGACCAACCCAAGCGAATGGAGCTGTTCTGCCTGCCTAATGGTTACTGGTAAAAGGTTTTCCTGTGCGGATAGCATCAGGGCGACATTAACTGTGTCTGGCATTTCATCATCCCACACCACCAGCCCGGCGAGGGTTTCTATGTGCTCAGCGATCAATGCAGTGAGATCAGATGAGTAGGAAACATCCAGGTTAAATTTTTTACGGTAGTAATCGAGATTTCGTTGATCCTGATTGCCCAGCAGGTCACGGTATTTTGAGTACCAGATTTCATCATCAAGGAAATTCTCATTCGTGCGCCGGGCAGTGGGGTCATCATAGATACCATAATCCAGATAGATGGATGCACCCGAACGGTTGAGCAGCCCTTGTAAGGCTGCTGCACATACGCGCTGACCGTAATTCATTTGGCTGACGTCCAGAACGGTAATGGAACGGGATTCTATGTTGTTGGACATAGATAGATTATAGAGCTTACTTTCCGCGTGTCAACGAAAATGCGGTTCCCTTTTTATCCCATTTCGATGTTCGTTCAGACCAGTGCTTCTTGTGGTAGCGAATAGGCCTGCTGGTAAAGCTGCTCGTACGCCAGCACTTCAGCCTGCCAGCGCTCATCATCCCAACCGAGTTGTGGTTGACAAAGCTCCTGGATTTGCTGGAGATGAGGGATTGCACCATGAGGAAGCAGACTGCCAATGCGGGTGCGTCGCAATAACAAATCATCCAGGTGAACGACCTGTTCATGGCCAGCAGCCCACTTTAGCTCTGCCCATAAGGTTGGGGTAGGGTTGAGTCTCTCCAATTCATTTTCACGAGCGGTCAATATAATATTCGGTGCATTGTGGCCATAGCGACCGATCAGGCGTAATTTCTGGTCGAAGGTTAAAGCTGGAAAATCAAAGACAGCTTTTGTCTTTTCTGCTTCAATACGGTCAAGTGCACGTTTGTCTTTGTCGATTTGGATGTTCTTGGGCAAGTATTTACGGGCAAAGCGCAGGGTTCTTTGTGCCATGTGGCTGAACATGGTTAGTTTTCCGCCTGTAATGGTGATGAGCCCATCCTCGTCCCAGAGAATCTCATCGCGGGATTCCTTGGAGGGATCCGCTTTGCCGGTATCCAATACGGACCGAACCCCGGCAAACGTCGAGAGGATATCGTCCTCGCTCAATTTCAGACAATTGAAGATGTGATTGACCGCTGTCAGCAGGTAATCTGTTTCCTGGGGGGATATCCAGGGGTTGGTCGACATGGCGTGATCATGATCCACATCGGTGGTGCCGACCAAAGTTGCGCCTTCCCAGGAAAATGCAAACACCGGGCGGTGATCATCCGGGTGAAGAAAACTGACTACATCGTCCAGCGGAACTCGTTCACGTGAGAAGATCAAATGGCTGCCACGCAACAAGCGCAGACGGGGTGCGCGTCCAATTTTTCCACGCAGTTCATCTGCCCAGGCACCACTGGCATTAATCACCAACCCGGCCTGAATTTCTTTTTCCTTCCCGCTAAGCACATCCCGTGCTTGAACACCACACACTTTGCCGGTGTTATTACGCAGTAATCCTTCCACCCTGGTGTAATTGAGTGCACAACCTCCGGCTGACTGCCCTTCCTGAATGACCCTTAACACCAGACGGGCATCGTCGGTCTGGGCATCATAAAAACCGTAGCCCCCTTGCAGATGTTGTTCATTCAATTGCGGGCAAATCTCTTTCAAGCGCTGCCTGGATAAGCGTGAATGTTTCCAGCGGAATACCAGTAGATCGTAGGCAATCAGTCCCAGTCCAAAAACCCAGCCAGGCGTGTGATCACCCTGATAATTAACCAGATTAAATTGCAACGGATCGATCAACCCCCGACCCTCATGCATCAACCGCTGGCGTTCGCGCGATGAATCGAGCGTCAGTTTTACCTGGGCGTTCTTCAGATAGCGCAAGCCACCATGTACCATTTTTGAAGAGCGGCTGGAGGTTCCGGATGAAAAATCATGAGCTTCGAGCAGCAAGGTTCTCAAACCGGCTTCCACCGCCTCGCGAAAGACGCCGGCGCCGACGATTCCACCACCAATCACAATTACATCCCAGGGCTGTGTGAGATCAGCCCACAATGATGCACGCCAACCTGGATTTTGCATGAGGACCTCGCTGAAATGAAAAGAATCAATCTTTGATATTAAATTGGTAAGAGGTCTTACCAGTTAAAATTATAATGATTCCTGAAACGAAGTCAATATCGAGTTTCTGAAAAGTCACCTGAAAACCCGAACTCATACTTATGATAAAATGTGAATAACAATCTCTTCAAAGAATTGATTCGTTCGTAGAATGGGAAATTCAGGCAGTTCAATGCTTTTATTGATCGTTTCATTCATAATTGTTCTATTTATTTCGCTGCAAATTAATCGATATTTCCAATACAGAAAATGGATGGATTGGTTCCTGGGTGGTTTTTTAATTCTGTTCTCCCTGGTTATTCTGGTCATGACCGTAGCCGGGTTGTTTTATCAGATGAACAATCCATTATTTGTATTGGTATTCCAGGCAATCCTGCTGGCGTTTGCCGTGCTTACCACGCGCTATTTGAAAGCGCCCCCATCTCCATTGTTTCCGTTTTCAATCCCAAAGCTTAATTTAAAGGAAAAGAAGTTATCATTCCCCGTAATCGTTTTCCTGACCGCCAGTGGTTTGGTGGCGATCCTTAACCTGGTCTATGTCCTCCTGGTGCCACCCAATAACAATGATTCCCTGGCGATTCATCTGGCGCGCATCGGTATGTGGGATCAGACCGGCAGCTGGTTACCCTGGAATACGAAGGTGATCTGGCAGTTGACCTTCCCGATGAACGCTGAGCTATTCAGCTACTGGACGCTGCTCTTTAGCCGTGGTGAGCACCTCCTGGGATTAATCACCTATCTCTGTGGCTACCTATCAATTGTTTTGATCTACCAATTGGGGCTGGAACTTACCAGCAAAAAGAATCTGGCATTGCTCTCCGCGCTGGTGTGGGCAGCCTTCCCGGTGGTGCAGATGAACTTCACATCCACGCGGCATGATCATGTCAGCTCCTTTATGCTGATCACTGCCGTGTACTTCTTCTACCAACATCTGAAGCAGAAAAACACTGGTTACCTGATCTTATCCGGGTTATCAATCGGGCTTGCGATTGGAGCCAACTACTCGGTGGCCGGGTATCTGCCGGGATTGGCTATTTTCTTCCTGCTCTACTGGTTGGTATTTAAAAGGATCAATCTGCGGGAGATCATTGCTCTGGGGTCGTCCTCCCTGCTGGCATTTTTATTGTTCAGCGCGCCTATCTTCATCAGTAATGCGATCCATTTTGGCTCATTCCTGGGACCAGACGCTCTCGAGATGACTTCGCAAAGCGCTCTTCAGCAGGACGAATCCTCGCTGGAGCATGTTGGCTTGATGGCTGGCCGCTGGGCATATCAGATCATCGATTTCCAGGGAGTTCCGGAGCCATACCTATCTAAATTGATGCAACTGAAAGCGGTTGTGCCGGATTTTATCAGTGCAAAGACCAATCTCTCTCTGGAAGTGGACAAATCCTTGCTGAACCAGCACACCTTCGGCTACAGCGATCACATTCCCTTCTCGGAGGATTCCGCCTGGTTTGGGCTGATGGGCATTTTTGTATTTTTGATCATCTCCGTTTTTGTACTGGTAATAACCTTCAAGCATAAACATCCATTAATGATTTTGACCAGTCTGTTTCTGCTGACCGCCCCTCTGTCCTTTGCTTTTTTGCGTTCAGGTTGGACGCCGTATGATGGCCGTTATTTCATTACGCTGTTTGCTTTTTTATGCCTGGGGCTGACAGCCTTCCTCGACTGGTTGCGTCCCAGGCCTGGTTTGCTGTTAATCTACTTAATCAGCATCCTGTCTGTTCTGACCTTAATAATGGCTGTCTATAGCAACCCCGCCAAATCTTTCTGGGGATACAAAGCCTTCTGGAAGCAACACCGCTTTGATTCAATCTCAGCCCAATCGTATGATACCAAAGAAATGTTGTATGTGGTGGATCAGACGGTACCGGAAGACGGGGTATTGGGTATTGCAACCCCGACGATTGTCTACTACGAGTACGGTTTGTTTGGTGAGCATTTTACCCGCCGCATCATACCCGTCTACCCGGATGAAAAAATCTGTGACCGTGAATGGTTAATCGAGCAGGGCATTCAGTATGTCCTGGTGGATGCCGGAGATCCGGCGTATCCGGCCTGTTCTTTAGGAGACTATGAAGAGCAAAAAAGCATGAAGAACTGGATTGTTTTCAAAATTAATTGAGCTGCGCAGCAATTTATCTCAGCTTCAGGAGCCAGAGATGGAATTTTTCTTCGAAATTCATAAAGATTTACCACGTGAAGGTCCAGGGGATTCTGACTCGACCCGGCAAGCTTTTCGTAAGATGACGATGCTGCCGCAAGAGCCTGTGATCCTGGATGTGGGCAGTGGTCCCGGTGCACAGACGCTCGATCTGGCAGTACTATCCAATGGAGTCATTCATGCGGTTGATACCCACCAACCCTTTCTGGATCGTCTGCAACAGAAAGTCATTGAGCAGGGCTTGAGCCAGCGTGTTAAAGTGTACAACCAATCCATGTTAGCGCTGGATTTCCCTCCTGCCAGCTTTGATTTGATCTGGTCAGAAGGTGCGATTTACATCATGGGCTTTGAAGCAGGACTGCGAGCCTGGGAACCGCTGCTGAAACCTGGGGGTTATATCGCTGTCACCGAGCTGACCTGGCTGCAACCGGATCCCCCGGCAGAAGTAAACGATTTTTGGCACAACGCATACCCGGGGATGAAGAGCCTGGAAGAAAATCTGAATATTATTTATGATTCTAATTATTTTCTGATCGACTATTTTGCACTGCCCAAAACCAGTTGGACAGAAGAGTATTACCGGCCCCTGCAGGCTCGCATTGCCATGTTGCGAGAGCAGCATCCACATGATTCAAAGGTTCAGAAAGTTCTGGATGAGGAACAGGCTGAAATAGATATTTATGAAAAATACCATCAGTGGTATGGGTACGTGTTCTACATCATGCAAAACAAAAGCTGATCGTTCGATACCCCTCAAAAACGAAAGCCCCCTCCCAAACAATCCCTGGAAGATGACTGTTTGAGAGGGTTACAGAATTTGTTTATCGAAGCTGGAGACTTATGGCTTCAGTTTTGCTTTGAAGCCATTTATGAAGCGCTTAGCAGCCGGCACACTGGTTGGTTCGGGAGTCATTTCGGGAGCTGATGTGCCCAATTGACCTCGATAGACTTCCACTTCCTGCTTCATGGCTTCAAGCCGTACTTTGGTACTCATCAGTTCAGTGTCCAGATCTTTAATTTTCTTTTTCTGGTTGGTGTTTTCCATCGTCCGTTTGACTTTATTAGGAACGGACACAAACTGGCTGATCAACACGCCGGCTAAAATAGCTAAAAGAAAAATAAATGCCAACGAGTGGTTCAGCTCCCAAACCAAAAAGGTCACGGTGACGGCAGCGGTGTTTTGAATGGTGAATACGACAGCGATCAAAGCGATGATCAGGGCGAAAACTAAGAATATTTGCATGGTGTCCTCCAATTATCCATAAACAATTATCAACAAATTTCTTTGACCATGCTGCACAGAGATTGCGAGAATGAAAAATGAGAGCATGTCCAGAATTTTAAGTTACTCATATAGTTGCAATTCCTGGGCCAATTAAGAACTTTGCTGAAAATGATTCATAAAAAGAGAAAGAAGACCCCCACTCAGATTGGCGATAAAAAAGTTGCCAGAAAGTCAAAAATAAAGATAGAATAAAGCATACCTAGAATCAGGGAGAATAAATTGGCACAACAAACCATCTGGCAGGAGAATTTTGAAGTACGCTCGCATGAGACCGACTTTGTCTTTCGCTGGAAGCCTGCCGCTGTCTTACGGGTGATGGAGGAAATCACTGTCCATCACTCCGTACACCTGGGGGTGGATTACTACAGTCTGCAGGCAATGAATTTGGCATGGATTTTAGTGCGTACAAAAGTTCGTTTCTATGAGTTCCCATCTGTTGGGACAAAGATTATTGTGCAGACCTGGCCGCGTGGCTGGCAGCAAAAGATCTTTGGCATGCGCGATTATTCTCTTGCAAATGAGAAAGGCAAGGCGGTGGCACACGCCACCACTGCCTGGCTGCTGGTCAATACCAAAACAAGGCGTTTTGTCAAACCAGAGACACTCACGGTCGTTCTGCCGGAAAACGAAGGACGCTTCATCCTGGATGAGACACTGGATAAGCTCACACGTCCATCCGGTTTCAGCAAGGAACACGTCTTCAAGGCCAACTACTCCAGCCTGGATCTGATGGGGCATGTCAATAATACCCAGTACATCGACTGGCTGTGCGATTGCTTCCCGGTTTCATTCTGGAAGAAATATCAGTTTGATTGGCTGCAAATCAACTACAGTAACGAGATCAAACCGGAGGAGAGCATCAATATCGAAATGACCGAGCTGGAAGACCAACCCGGCGTCTTTTCGGCAGTCGGGACGAATTTGACCAGCAACCAGGTTGCTTTTGAAACACAGTTCGGATTCAAACAATCGGTTTAGACACAACAGTTCTTTTAGGATGAATCAAAAAGCCACCTTATTTGATGTCAGGCGGCTTTTTGATTCATCTATAAAATAGGGGTTTTTGATATTAGAATGCGCTGTCTGGTTTCCAGACTTTCCAAACCTTGCCAGCCAGATCGGGACCTGGGGTCAGGGTTGGTTTGCCGGGCACCCAACCGGAGGGAGTGACCTCACCGGTGGCAACAACATGCTGGAAAGCCATTACCTGCCGGATCAGCTCGGAGACATTGCGCCCGACTTCCGGGGTCAGAACTTCCATAGCACGGATGTTGAAATCGGGGTCGATAATAAAACGTCCACGGATATCTACACCGGCTTCTTCATCATAGACACCATAAACGGTGCCAACGCGTCCACCCGCATCCGAAAGGAGCGGGAAAGGTACGCCACCCTCCACCATTTTGGAGAGTTCTTCTTCCTGCCAGATTTTGTGTGAAAAGCGGCTATCGGTAGAGATGGCTACGATTTCGACACCTAATTTTTGTAATTCAGGATATTTGACGGCAACTGCCGCCAGTTCAGTCGGTCAGACAAAGGTGAAGTCACCCGGATAGAAACAGATGACGATCCATTTTCCTTTGTGATCCGACAAACGGACATTTTTGAAACCACCTTCGAAATAAGCACTCAGCTCAAAATCGGGGGCGGTTTTACCAACTCTTGCTAACATTTTTGGTACCTCCTTTTTGATTTGGGGTTGCTCAGCAACAGCTTCTGATTCGGGCATAATGATCCCTACAGAAGGCTTGACACAACCGTCTTTTGCTTCAGTCATAAAACCTCCTTTTAATGCAACGTTCTATTATTTAAGTATACAGGATTTCTCACAAAAACGAATGAAATATGACAGATGATTGGAAATTAGGGACATATTTTCTCAAATTCTGGTACGGGCTATAATCAAATCAACAACCATTGTTTTGTAAAAAATTTGGTCGGAGAACTCATGATGATCCATATTACCCAATTTTATTGCCCCCTGGGCATCCTGTTGGCTGTTGCAGAGCCGAAAGGGCTTCTGCGGCTGGACTTTTTGGACAATCTATTGGACGAGGAAGGCTTGCGTGCTCTGGCTGCTAAAGATGGGTTGACGGATGAGATTTCTAGTGAACGGATTGGGCTGCTGAATGAATTGGGGCAGCAACTGGAAGGCTATTTTCAGGGGAAGCGCCGTCATTTTGATCTGCCATTGCTGTTACGTGGGACAACCTTCCAGCGCCAGGTCTGGGATGCGTTGCTGACCATTCCCTACGGCACTACCATTTCCTATGGTCAACTGGCAGCCAAAGTAGGGCGCTCGAGCGCGACCTCCAGCCGGGCAGTGGCAAGCGCGAATGCCCGTAATCCGATTGCAATTCTGGTGCCCTGTCATCGTGTCATTGGTGCTGACGGCAGCCTGACCGGTTACGCCGGTGGACTCTGGCGCAAACAAGCCTTGCTGACACTGGAGGGGGTAGGCTTGCCGATCAGCTGGTAGCGGTTGGATTGAAGCTTAAAGCTCAAAGCTCCAAGGCGAAAGGCGAAAGGCGAAAGGCGAAAGGCGAAAAACGCAAGACTCAATACTCAATACTCAACACTCAATACTCAAAACTCATACTATAATCAAAGCACATTCCGAAGATGGGAGCAGGCATGAGTGCAGAACAGAAGATGAAAAATTGTAAGTTTTGTGGCAAGAGTCTGCCAGAAGAAGCCATCTTCTGCTATTACTGTCAGCGTGAGCTCCTCACCCGCCCCGAGCGACCATCAAGTGGTGGTGAATCGAAACCCGTCAATTGGGTGGTCGTGGGGGTGATTGCTGTGATTGTGGTGGTGATTGTAGCCGTGCTATTGTCGGTGTCCTGAAAGAAAAATTTTGTTTTGAGCCTTGAGCCTTGAGCTATATATCCTTATGCTTTCCGTTGTAATCGCCCTCATTCCCCGGCATAATAGAACGTAATAGCGGAGGATCGATGGTTGAACTGAAAACAAAAAAGAATGATGGCAGTGTGGAAGGCTTTCTGAATAGTGTGGAGCATGACAAAAAACGGAATGATAGTTTTAAAATCCTGGAGATGATGAAAACAATCTCGGGCATTGAACCCAAAATGTGGGGGGACAGCATCATCGGTTTTGGAACAACGAAATATCGTTATGCCTCTGGAGAAGAAGGTAAATGGTTTCAGGTTGGCTTTTCGCCCCGTAAGCAGAATTTGTCACTTTATCTGTGGGGACTGTATACTCACCAGGAGTCAGAAGAATACAAGCAACTCATGTCTCGCCTGGGCAAACACAAGCTGGGAAAATCCTGCCTGTATATCAACAAACTGGCTGATGTAGATCAGGATATCTTGCAGGATCTGATCAAATTATCTCTCAAGCTTACTCAGGAATAATCATGGCAGAATTAAAAACCCAACAAAATGACGCGGATGTCGAATCCTTCCTGAACAGTGTGGAGCCTGAAGGAAAACGAGCTGATGGTTATAAATTATTGGAACTGATGCGCAAGGTGACCGGGCTGGAGCCCAAAATGTGGGGCAGCAGCATCATTGGCTTTGGCGAATACCATTATCGCTATGCCAGCGGCCATGAAGGTGATGCAGCGCTGGTGGGCTTCTCCCCGCGCAAACAAAATCTAACGCTCTACCTGATGGGCTGTTACGTCCAGCCGGAAGACCCATCCTATGACGAACTGTTCAGTCAACTTGGAAAACACAAGACTGGCAAGTCTTGCCTGTATATCAACAAACTGGAAGATGTGGATATGAATGTGCTTGAACAGTTGATTCGCAAGTCGTTTGAGGATATGAAAAAGTATAGCTGGTAGCTGGCTGCTCATAGCTCATGGCTGATAGCTGATGGCTGATGGCTCAAAGCCTAAAGCTGAAAGCTGAAAGGGAAAAACCTTTCTCGAATAGCTATCGAATTTCTTTGAATTTAATCAACTCAGAACTGTTCAAATTCAGCGTTCAAAATTAGCTTTGAGCTTTGAGCTAAAAGAAAACCTTCACCCACCCCAGGGCTTTTTGCTTCCAGGGCACGCGATGAGTCACACCTGTATCGGGCTCGGCTTGCAGTCGCTCACGGTTAGCCAGATACCAGTGGTAGTTGCGGATCATGGCTTCCTGATTGGAGTATTTCGGTTGGTAATTGAGCTTCTGCTGCGCTTTCTCTACCGACACAAATGAATCTTTCGAAGCCGTTTCATAAATCCATGGATACAGCGGGGAGAGCTTGAGTGCTTCCAGGATGCGCAGTACCAGCACCACGGGACCCGCCGGGAAGGGGATGATCTTCTTCCCAAAGCCGGCTTCATCCAGGACAGCCTGGTAATCACGTTTCATGGTGGTAAACTCGGTGGCGGCAACATTGAATGTATCGTTGACAAGATCCTCTTCCAACGTCATGCAGGCATGGATAGCAGTGCACAGGTCTTCCACATCCAATAGCTGATAGCGGTTGTTTCCGCTGCCGATATTAGGGAAGTTCTTGCCCTCTGACGCCCACTCGTAGAAGATCGCAAAAACGCCCAGGCGCTCTGGCCCTACAAAGGATTTGGGACGTAGGATGGGGACACACAATCCCGATTCACGGAACTGATGGCAAGCTTGCTCGGCCTGGATTTTGGCTTTGCCGTAATCTCCTACACCAATCATCGGGTCGCTCTCATACAGCGGATGATGATCCGGGACGCCATAGACAGCAGTAGAGGAGATGTGAATCACGCGCTTGACGCCAAATGCCTGCGCAGTTTGCAGCACCAGACGCGTCCCGGCCACATCGGTGGAGTAGATTTCTTCCGGGGTGTAAAGGGGCAAAGCAGCGGCAGTGTGGATCACCACATCAGCGCCCTGCATGCTTTTCCGCAAATCAGCTTCATTACGAATGTCCCCTTGCAGGAACTGGATCTTATCGCGCTCCGGGTAAGTAAAATCAACCAGGTCGATCCCGCTGATGTCGCTGTA
>JAVEYK010000034.1:32496-34020 GCA_034003505.1 Anaerolineaceae bacterium
TTTTATGGAAATGGTAGTCGATTTTCCGGGTGGGGCGCGAGTGGATGCCCATTTTGGGCAGTATACGATTATGACGGATCAGCCACCCATGGGTGGTGGTCAGGGTGCCGCGCCGACGCCGTTTGCTACATTCCTGGCATCCTTGGCAACCTGCGCCGGGATTTATGTGCTCGGGTTTTGCAAGCAGCGTGGACTGGATACCACGGGGATTCGTTTGGTACAACGCTTGAAGACTAATCCGTTAACCGGGTTGGTAGGTGATGTTGAGATTGACATCCAGGTGCCGCCAGATTTCCCGGAGAAGTATTACAATGCCCTGGTACGCTCTGCAGAGCAATGTGCGGTCAAGAAACACATGGAAAAGCCTCCGCAATTTAATGTACATACAACAGTGGTTGGGTGAACCTCTGTTGTTTAACTCCTTTATTGAATGGGTTATGGATAAGACAACGCGGCGATCATCGCCGCGTTGTCTGTTAATAGGCTACATGCTGAAGATCACTAAAAAAATTTGTCTTATTTTTCCTTCTTCATAGAAATTCGAATAGAATAATATCAGCACTATAATGACTTTCATTGGAGCTAAAATCATGCCGTACAACAAAGCCATTCACAATCGACAATCCATCCGATTACAAGGATTTGATTATTCACAAGAAGGTTCATATTTTATAACCATTTGTTCACACGGCCACCAACCATTATTTGGAGAAATAAAAATGGAAGAAATGGTCATCAACCAAATAGGCAAAATCGTGAATGATCAATGGTTTCAATTACCAGGTCGCTTCAATGGTATTCATTTGGATGCATTTGTGGTTATGCCAAACCATATTCACGGCATTATTTCGATTGAGGAGCCATCTCCGGGACAAACCGTTGGAAAAATCGTAGGTGCCTACAAATCTCTGTCATCCAATGAATATCTCAAATTATGTAAATCTAACAATTTTCCGGTCGAGAAATTGTGGCAACGCAATTATTATGAACATGTGATTCGGGATGAAGAAGATTATGACCGCATCGTAGAGTATATTGAAAATAATCCATTGAAATGGGATGAGGATCAATACCGGTAGGGGCAATCCCTTGTGGTTGCCCGAATAGGGGTAAGGACAAGCCCGGGGTAATGACAAGCCCGGGGTAGGGGCAAGCCGTTACCCCTACAGATGCCCGCATGGTAGATCGGGTAGGGGCAATCCCTTGTGGTTGCCCGAATTGGGGTAAGGACAAGCCCGGGGTAAGGACAAGCCACTACCCCTACGGATGCCCGAATGGGAATTGCGGTTGGCCGTTAAAGACGAGAATAAAATTGTTGGATCTCTCCGGCTACCCCCTCGGGATCCTCCAACATTAACATGTGACCGTGTTTGGGGAATCCGACAAAATGGGCCTCGGGGATTTGACGGGCAAGATGGACAGCCGCAGAGAAGGATACCAATTGGTCTTCACTTCCAGACATTACCAGTGTAGGGCAGGTGATCTCAGACAATTGACTGCGCAGGTCAAACTGCTCCAATGCAC
>JAVEYK010000035.1:0-32360 GCA_034003505.1 Anaerolineaceae bacterium
CTGCGATGCCTGGATGGTTGCCCTGTGGTGGAAACCTGCCCCTATTATGCTCCCTATTTATATATGGAGATGACACCCTTCTGGAATAGTTTTGCAGACACCAGTACAGGATTCCCGCATTGGGCTGCACATCAATATGCCCAGAATCCGGAGATGATCCGCGCATTGAGCTGGGTGGTACCGCCTTTGAAACAATTAACAACCTATAATGGCTGGCCGTTAACCGTTTTGGCGGATAATCCTACACCGGAGCGCATTGAAACAGCTTTAAGGGAAGGCCCTTATGGGCGCTGTGTCTATCATTGTGACAATGATGTGGTCGATCACCAGGTGGTCATGATGCAGTTTGAGGATGAATCCTCGGTGAATTTAACTATGCATGGGCATTCGCATTATGAGCATCGATCAACCCGAATCGAAGGCTCGCATGGTCGTCTGATGGCTGAATTTGGTAATGGCGGATCCTGGATTAAACTGGATGAACATCGCACGGATTGGCACAAGGAGTTTGACACCAGTGCTGATCTGGGAGCAGGGCATGGTGGCGGTGATTTTCAATTGGTGGAGTCTTTCCTGAAAAGTATTACTGATGGCGCGTTTGAGGTATCCTTACAGGGTGCCCGTGAAGCATTGGAAAGCCACTTGCTGGCATTCGCGGCGGAAGAATCCCGCCTGCAAGGGAAGTTATTGGAACAGGATTGGTGGACGTAATATGACGAAAAATAACGCATTGGATTTTGATAAAAAGATCAAAGGAATGGATAAAAGATCTCATCAATTTTTAATCATTTACGATCATTTTATCTCTAATAACGAAGCAGCCATCGGTGTACTTTCTGGATAAATATATCTGGGCTAGCATGATTGCAGGTTAAACCAGCAGAGGAACAACATTAATGCATCAACGAAGGTCAAAAACATGAAGATACCTGTTTATAAAATATTCTGGTCATTGATATTATTAATTTGGAGTATCCTGGCTGCGCATTCCTTTTTTGTTTTGTCACATCATTTTATCAATACAGAATTTCCTGATTTTCTTGTTCAGAGAATGAATATTGATGCGGAAGCGAATATTCCAACATGGTTTTCAACAATATTGCTTTTTTCTGTATCGATTACAGCAATTTTTATATATCGACTGGTTTCCGGACAACCAGAGGTAAGACCTCGATGGCATAAGATTTGGCTTGGTCTTGGAATTCTTTATTTCCTCCTCTCCCTGGATGAAGCTGCCCAAATGCACGAACTCATTGATCAGCTAACTGACGTGAAATGGGTTTTTATTTATGCACCGGTGTCTGCTTTAACCTTTCTGGTGGTTTTGTATTATTTTATTGTGATCAGGAAACGGGATGGCGAAATACGGAATTGGATTATTGGTGGATTGGTTGTGTTTGCTGTGGGTGGATTGGTGTTTGAATGGGTCACTTATACGTTTCATCTGCCCTATGCGTTGCGGCAGATTGCTTATGTGGCGGAGGAAGGGCTGGAGCTGTTCGGGACTGCGATGGTGCTAACAGGCTGCCTGAGGGAATTTAATAAACAATTCGAGATTGCTTATCATAAAAAAGGGTAATGCTGGTGATCACAGGCGCGTTGTACGTCTGGCAGTGGTAAAATTAAGCGATCGTTCGCAATCCTCACATATGGGGTGAATTGCAAAACGGGTGCATTTATTGTATAATTATATAAAACAAATGTTCTAAACTTATCTCACCCTCTTCAGGGTGGAATGGAGTGAAATCGATTGAGTAAGCAATACAGTGCCGATCAGATTGTTGAATTAGAGTTTCTGGATGCCGTCCGCCGTCGTCCGGGTATGTATATTGGTAATAATAACCTGCATGGACTTCACCATATTTTGTTGGAAGTGTTGGATAACTCGGTGGATGAATGTATGGCTGGGTATGCAACCAAAATTGTGGTGGTGATCGAAAAAGATGGCACGATCGAAATTACTGATGATGGTCGTGGTATCCCGGTCGATTATAAATCGGATGTTGGGATGAGCACACTCACGCAGGTTTTGGTCAAACCGCATGCTGGCGGAAAATTTGGCGGAGATGATTCGGCTTACAGCAGTTCCGGCGGTTTGCATGGAATTGGTTTGAAATGTACCAATGCCTTTTCCAGCTTTCTGGAAGTTGAAGTTCACCGGCATGGATTAATTTTCTACCAACGTTTTGAAAATGGGGGATTGCCGGTTACACCGGTTGAAATTTACACCAGGGCGATTGTACCAGGCAAAAAAGCAGGGGAAATTAACAAAGACACAAAAATTGTGTTGACCGGGAAAAAAGAGCTGGCGAAGGCTTTGGAAGTGAATCACATGCAATTAGCAGTGGATGCTGATACGGAACAAGTCAGCGGCACTATTTTCCGCTTTCGACCCAACCGAGTCTGGTTTGCGCGTGAGATGGAATGGCCAAATCACACTAAGTCCGTCCCCTGGGATGCTGAACGCCTGAGTACCCGCTTTCGCCAGATTGCCCATCTCTATCCGGGTGTGCGCATCGAATTTCTGGATAAACGAACCAATGAAGGTGAACCCGAGATCTTCTTCTCCAAGCGTGGTCTGGCTGAATATATTGAGTACCTGAATGAAGGCGAAGAGCCCTTGCACAAACCCATCATGTTCAAAGATACAACCGAAGTTGAAGTGGAAGGCGGTAAGGGAACAATAGAGGTGGAGGTCGCCTTACAATACGCCGGTGAGGACACGCAGATCTATTCCTTCGTGAATGCCATTCCCACCCCAACAGGCGGGACACATGTTTCGGCATTCAAAGCTGGATTAACCAAAGCGGTCAAGCAATTTGCGACCAATAAGAAACTTTTAAAAGGGAATATGGATGTGCGTGGCGACGATGCCTTATTGGGATTAACTGCCATCATCAAACTGACCATGAGCAGCACACCCCAGTTCCTTTCTCAAACCAAAGAAAGCCTTACCAGTCCCGAAGTACATGGTCCGGTACTTTCCACTACCTATGGTTTTTTAAATGATTTTCTGGAAAAGAATATTCCGGTGGGTAAGGTGATTGTTAATCAGGCGGTGGCCTCTGCGCGCGGTCGCGAAGCGGCTGCCCAGGCACGTAAACTGGTGATCAAAAAATCAGCCATGGAGGCAGGTGAGTTTGTTCTGGGTAAACTGGCAGATATTCAACGGCGCGGCGGCAATCCCATGGTGCCATTGGAACACACCGCGCTTTATCTGGTGGAGGGTGATTCTGCTGGAGGATCCTGTAAGCAGGGACGCGATTCCCGTTACCATGCAATCTTATCGCTACGCGGAAAAATCCCAAATGTTGAAAAAATGAAATTAAATGATATCCTGAAAAATCGGGAGATTGCTGCCATTATTGCTGCGGTAGGGACCGGCGTTGGCGCGGATTGTGATGTTAGCAGCATGCGTTATGGTCGTGTTTCGGTTCTGGTGGATGCAGATGTAGATGGTTCTCACATTGCTACCTTATTGGCTACGCTATTCTGGCGGACGATGCGTTCTGTGATTGAAGAGGGGCGTTTCTTTGTCGCCCGGCCTCCTCTATATCTCATCAAGAATAAGAGCGGAAAAGAATCGCGCTACGCTTATTCAGAACAGGATCGCGAAGAGATTGAAAAAGAATTAGGTGGGGCACGAACAGTTTCTGTTCAGCGTTACAAAGGTCTGGGTGAAATGAATCCAGATCAATTACGAGAAACTGTATTTGTGTTACCCGATGAATTATCTGAGAAAAAGAAAAAACCCAGGGGTAAATCAAAAGAGGCAGCCGGCCCTGGAGAGCGGGAACTTACGGCAGCTGACTTTTCATCACGTGATTTAAGGATGGTCATTGAGGATTTTCACAGAACCCGATCCTTGATCACCAGGTTAATGGGGAGTGACGTGGCACCGCGCAAAGAATGGTTAATGAATGTGGATTGGAGTGCAGAAGATTAATGCACATACGAGGCGAAATATGACAGATATTAATGATTTTCAAAACGAAGAAACGACTGTCCAGGAACAAAGTCTGGACCATTTTATCGAAGAAGCGTACCGACGTTATGCTGTGTTAACCATTCTGGATCGTGCCTTGCCGGATGTGCGCGATGGGTTAAAACCAGTACAAAGACGCATTTTGTATGCCATGGGCGATATGAGTTTATGGCATTCGAACCCGCACAAGAAATCTGTTCGTGTGGTGGGTGAGGTATTAGGCAAGTATCATCCCCACGGCGATCAATCAGTGTATGACGCTATGGTTCGCATGGCACAGGATTTTTCAATGCGAGTACCTTTAATCGATGGGCAGGGGAACTATGGCTCGATTGATGGGGATAGTGCAGCTGCGATGCGATACACAGAAGCTCGTCTGGCGAGTGTTGGTGGAGTGATGCTCGAAGATATCCACAAGGATACTGTTGATTGGCAACCAAATTTTGATGGTTCTTTGGAGGAACCAATTGTTTTACCAACCCGAATACCAAACCTGATCGTCAATGGTGCCACCGGTATTGCCGTTGGCATGTCCACCAGTATTTTGCCACATAATCTGGGTGAAGTATGTGACGCGGTTAAATTTGTTGCCCAAAACTGGAAGAGACACAAATCCATCAGTGTAAAAGAATTGATGAAGTACATCCCCGGCCCGGATCTTCCCACCGGTGGCCTTTTATACCGGTATCGCGTTAACGGCGGAGAAAACCCGGTGGATATGATCGCACAGGCATATGAGACTGGTCATGCCACCCTGGTCTGCCAGGCCAAAGCGGATATTCAGGATATTGGTGGCGGAAAATCAGCGATTTTTGTTACCGAATTGCCATATCAGGTGCAAAAGAACACGATTTTGGAGCGTATTGCTGCCAACCGTGAAAAATTTAACGGTATTACAGATGTGCGAGACGAGTCTGACTTCACCGGCATGCGGGTGGTGTTTGAAGTAGCGCGGGGTATGGAAACAGAAGACGCGCTTGATAAACTATTAACCAATACACAATTGCGTTCGAGCCTATCCCATAATGCCCTGGCACTGGTTTTTGATGAGAACGGAAAAGCATCACCTAAAAATTTGACTTTACTTGATTTCTTAGTTGAATTTATAAAGCATCGTTTGAATGTTATCTCCCGCAGGTCGCGCTTTGATCTGGAAAAGGCAGAAGAACGTAATCACATCCTGGAGGGTTTGTTAAAAGCCATCAGTATGATTGATCGCGTGATCAGCATTATCCGTAAATCACAAACTGCAGAAACAGCTCGCAAAAACCTGATGTCCGAACTGGATTTAACGGGTGTACAGGCTCAGGCAATCTTGGATATGCCCTTACGTCGGTTGGCTTCACTGGAACGGAAAAAACTGGACGATGAGCGCAAGGAATTACTGCAAAGCATCAAATACTTGAAATCTGTTCTTGCTTCTCAGGAAAAACGCCTCGAAATTGTGGTTGAGGAAACGGAAGTTATTAAGGACAAATATGCCGAACCTCGCAAGACCATTATTGTGGAAAGCGAAGAAGGACACCAGGCAGCCGTGACCGTCTCGGATATGGTTATTCCGAGTGAAGCTCAATTGGTGATGATCGGTGAAAGCGGTTTCCAGCGGGTGGATGCCAGAGGATTCCGGGATGTGGTCACCAAAGATAAACCCACCAGCCGGGCTGTGAGCATCTCTTTGCTGCGCGAAACCGTTGAACCGGAAGAGACTTTACTGCTGGTTTCCAGTCTGGGGCGCTGCTGGCAAGGTAACACGGGTCGACTGCCATTGAGTGGCACATTCCAGGAAATTGGTTTGAAACGCGGGGAACGCGTGGTTGGTCTCGGGGTTGTCAAAGAAGGTGCCAGGCTGGTGATTGGTACGACAACCGGCATGATCAAACGCGTGGAATTGGCCGACGTGCTCAGTTCACGCGCAGAAGCTACCTGGGCTGCTATTATCGGTTTAAATGGTAGCGGTGAGGAAGTCTTGTTTGCCGGCATTGCCAGTGATGAGGCGCATGTCATGATCTGTACCTCTGGCAGCACCAAATTAGCACCACGGGTACTGCGCTTTGAATCTGGATCTATCAACCCACAGGCGACACCATCCGCCAAAGGCGTAACTGCGATTAAGATGATGGGCGACCCTCTGGTGTGTGGTATTCTGGTTGAACCTGCCCTGCATAAAAAAAGCTATGCATATGTGGTCACCACGAATGGGCATGCCAAACGAATTGCGATAGAAGATTTCCCGGTTCAGGGTCGTGGTGGGCAGGGTGTGCAGTTATGGAAGATTAATGAAGAGACGGGTTTAGTAACCGGATTCGCCGTTGGATCTGAAAAAGATAATGTCGATATCTATTCGAGCAAATCGAAACGGCTGCGTATTGATGGGAAAGCATTACCGTTGGTCACCCGGGCTACCAAAGGGCTTAATTTGGGCAAGAAATATACAAAAGGTGAACTTTTCGGGGAGGGTGAATCCACGGCTGGATTGGTGGTGGGCTAGTATGCCAATCGAAGCCAGTTTGCATGAGACAGCGCAGGGTGAATTAAATATATTTCATGTGTTTGATACGCTTGAAGTGTATGATGGTTCTCTGGCATTGGCAATCGATCATGTCATCAATCACATTAAGGTGCTGGTCTCGACGGTGTACCTGCCCGAAGATAAGAATTTGCTGCAGGCGTATCAGAAACATCCATTATTGCGCAAAGGCAGTGCGGAAGTGCGCAGCCGTGAACGAATTCTATTAGCTGATTGCATCCGCCTGCTGGATGGTCTGGTGGAAATTGCCAAATTGGCCGCCTATCCTGAGACGGTTGGCCAGGCTCGCCAGGAATTGGAGGAACTGAAAGCGGCAGTTCCATTCCTGGATTATCGCTACGAAAATGATCCTTATCCATCAGATCGGGATAGGGAGTAGGTGAAGGATTCAGGATTCAGGATTCAGGATTCTGGAGAACTCTGAACCCTGAATCCTGACCTCTGAATCCTAAAAACAACCAATCATCATCTAAAAACAACCAATCATCATCTAAAAACAACCACTTATCAAAAATCTATTGATGGGTGGGCTTTATTTTTTGTATACTCTATTCATCGCGATGAAAGGAACAAGCATGCAGATTGAAATTCAAGTTGATGAAAAGTATGATGACCTCAAAGTATTGATCCTGACTAACAAGATCACGGATGAAGTAAATGAGATTTTCAACAAGTTGTCAGAAACTCACCCGATTGCCCTGGTGGGGTTTACTGAAGATAGCTTAGAAATTCTAAAACCGGAGGATGTCATCCGTATTTATGGCGAGAATCAAAAGGTGATTGCACAAACAGATAAAAACGAGTATTTCCTCAGACTCAGACTGTATGAAGTGGAAGACAGACTGAGCAAAAATGGATTTGTGCGCATCTCAAACTCTGAGGTTATCAATTTGAATAAAGTGGTCAAAATGGACATGAACCTGAGTGGAACCATTTGCGTGCGGTTGGTGGGCAATATATCAACGTTTGCTTCAAGACGATATGTATCCAAAATAAAACAAATATTAGGATTAGAGTGAAAAAATGAAAAAACAAATTTTGTTCAGAATTATCATTGGCTTCCCGGCCGGTGTATTGATTGCGCACGTGATCTCTATAATCATTTCACTATTCATGGGGGAGGGGCAATATTTTGCCACTGAACCAGCTTTGATCGGGAAAATGGGCAGTGAAATTAATGCGGTTATCTTACAATCGGTGTTGGCTGGCATTTATGGGTCTATCTGGGCTGGCAGTTCAGTAATTTGGGAAAATGAGGATTGGAGCCTCTTGAAAATGACCGTTGTACATTTTCTGATCACATCCCTCAGCACCTTCCCGATTGCTTATTTCACATATTGGATGGCGCACAATCTGGCAGGTATTGCAACTTACTTTGCCATCTTTATTGGTATCTATGCCGGCATCTGGGCTGGGCTGTATGGCGTCTGGCGAAAAAGGATTACTCAGCTCAATGCAAAAATTCAGGAGACGAGCAAGTAAAAAAACACTGCTCCTAATTATTGAAAAGATACGAAAAGCGCAGCTCTCAAAGCTTGACGATGGCGTTTGAAACCAGTACACTGGGTGGATCAGAGAGAACAATGAGGAGATAAAATGTGTCTGCCATCCACACAAGTAAGTCAATTTTATCGGCTGTGGCTTCCACTGTTAAATTTTGCCAACGAAACTCTCCAGGTCATCCCCAGCTTTTTTGTCAAAGGAGCTAAAAATAAAGTAGATTTTGAAAATGCCATCAAAGTTCGGGATGCACTTTGGGAAAATGTGAAAGTACTCGATCAATTCATTCAGAGCAATCCTTTCCAACTTTCCGCGGATGAAATCAGTATTGTCGATAATTGGAGGCATCATCGTCAGGGAAAGTTCATCATCTTCAAAGCCTTGAAAAAGTATGCAATTTTTATCAGCCAGGATGAAAATGAAGAAGTTTACGCAGTGAAAGGGCTTAAAAGCTCATTCGAAGAGTCGTTTGGACCCTATCTCCCGCTCATGATGGATACTGTATTGCTCCCATTTAACGATGAAATTATCACTGATGGACTTTTCAGATCGTATAATATTACCTTTGGGAGTGGAATTCGAAGGAATTTGAAAAGCGCTTATGATGATGCCAGGGAAAAAGGGGAAATTATTTCATCTCTTTTACCGGAGACCCAAGCTTTACCACACGAAATTCGAGTCGCTAAGGTACAAAAGACCAATGAAAAAGTTCTGGGTACTTTCCAAAAGTACCTGTATGCTTCTGGTTTAAGCACTAATACAGTAATCCGCGATATTCTTACCATTGAGTCCTTCGGTCAGTCTCTGGTTAAGCAGCAACCAGATCCAGCTTCCCTGCGCGAATTTGGGAAGAATGAGTTATCAAGTCACCATCAATTGTTGCCAGAAACGGAGCGAAAAACAGTCAAAATCAGTCTAAAACGCTTCATTTCTTTTTTGCGGGATACGGAACGGTTGGACTGGGAAGAGGCTGAATATTTCCTGGAATTAATAAAACAGTCGTAGATTAAGGACGTTCGAATTCATGCTTGAGAAATACAAATCATCGAAACCCAATATTATTGGGTTTCGATGATTTCTTTAAGGTTACCGGAAGGAACGATCGGCTAGCTTCTTAACCAGCTTTGAACCCTTCAGCACCAGATACTTTTCCGATCAGTTCTTCGGGGTGGTGAATTAAAACGGGTAAATGGGTTGGACAAATGAAGAGTGTCTGTCCCTGATAATCCAATTGGATCAATGGCGCTTTTTGGTTGGTGGTTTCACACACAATACATTTCTTTTCCATAGGGGATTCCTTTTATGAGGGTTTATCTGACATTGAATTGGTCAAATTGGGTAGATTATATCATATTGTTTTTGAGGAATGAATCTTCAGGAAATTCTCCAGTTCAGTTTTATTTGGCAGGCTTGTTTGCGCGCCAATCTTGGTGACTGCCCACGCCCCAGCGGCACCCGCGCGCAGCAATGCGGTGTGGATGTCTATATCCGCTGCCAGTGCAGCCGCCAGGCCACCAATAAATGCATCCCCGGCTGCGGTCGAATCGATGACAGGCACATTAAACGGTGGGGCAAAAATTTGATTTTCCTGATCAAAATAGTAGGCGCCATGTTCCCCACGCGTCAGAATGATTTGCTGGCAGCCCATGGATTGCAGATGTTTCACAGCCTGATGGCACGCAGAGAAAGTGTTGGTTTCAACTCCGGATAACTGCGCCAATTCACTTTCGTTGGGAATCAAATAAGTGACTTTCCGCAGAGTTTCAAGCGGAATTTGTGTGGCTGGTGCGGGATTGAGCAGGATGGTGGTTCCCAGCGCATCAGCGATATCAATCGCCCGTATAACCACATCCAGCGGTATCTCTAGCTGTAAAACCAGGATTTTTGCTGCCTGGATCGTATCTTTGAGGGCATCCATATCGGATGTGGTCAAGGTTGCATTCGCACCCGGGATGACGATGATGGCGTTCTGTCCATGCGCATCCACAGAAATGAAAGCTGTGCCGGTGGGTTCTTTCACTTTCTGAATATGTGAGATTTCGACCTGGTTTTTCACCAAATTATCGATGAGTTCCTGACCAAAAGCATCCTCGCCTACTCTACCCACCATTTGAACATCTCCACCCAGCCGGGCAGCAGCAATCGCCTGATTGGCACCTTTTCCCCCCGGGAAGGTTAGAAAACGATCCCCCAATATCGTCTCACCCGGTATGGGATGGCGTTTGGCATAGACCACCAGATCATAATTCATACTCCCGATTACCAGAATTTTATTTTTCATCGTACACCTCACAAAGAATAATGATTCCCATTTAATAGGGTTCCCTGAAAAGAAAAAGAAATCCTCTATAATCTAGTATGATTGTAAACCACATCCATTTTTGAATGGTTTGAATATTACTGAATGGAGGTAAGATGCAAAACTTTTTTATTAATTATAAAGATTCTGTTGATTTTCACCCTGAAAAATTCTTCAAAACCACTTTGGTCAAATCAGAGCGCTTAATGCTGGGTTTGAATTGTCTGGAACCAGGTCAGGTTCAGAAAGTACATGACCATAGCGATCAGGATAAATTTTATTTCGTGCTCGAAGGTAGCGGGTCATTCGTGGTTGGTGATCAGGAGCAAATAGCTTCTGCTGGTATGTTGGTGTGGGCACCGGCTGGTGTAGCGCATGGCGTCAGCAACCAGAGCTCGCACAGGCTGGTCATTTTGATGGGCATGGCACCTGCACCTTAAGAATGGTTTTGTAGGGTAGAGTCCAATTTAAAAATGAATCAAGTTGAGAAAATTGCATTTGTTCACCTGCACGCCTATTCCCATTACTCATTAATAGAGGGATTAATTTCGCCGGCTGAGGTAGTAAACGCTGCCAAAAGGAATGGTATGGCAGCCATTGCGCTGTGTGATCATCGCTGCCTGAGCGGAGTCGTTGAATTCACATATGCCTGTCAGGAGGCTGGTATCCAGCCGCTGTATGGCCTGACGGTGGATGTAAAGTGGCAAAATCAAAAGGGTGAACTGCTCTTGCTGGTTCGGAATCAAGCAGGCTGGTCCAATCTGTGCAAGTTGAGCAGTATTTTAATGGGGGAAGAAAACGGTTTAAAAACCTGTCTGACAGGGGATGATTTGCACCAACATTCTCAGGGATTGCTGGCATTAACTGGTGGGCAGCGATCGATACTGGATTTTTTCGTTGCCACCGCTCAGGATTCCAAGGCACAGGAGTGGCTGAAAGTCCTGACCGATATTTATGGCGAGCATTTATGGATCGAGGTGCAGCAACATATCCCTTCCCAGGAGGTACATGCCAGAAGGGTGGTGGCAGCAGCCAGGCAATCAAATATCCCGCTGCTGGCGACCCAATCGATTTTTTATCTCAATCAGGATCAGGCTGGTTTACAAAAAACATTGAGCGCGATGCGTGAAAACAGCCGTGTGAAAGACGTTTCTGGTGACGCGACTGCCCCTCCGGCTGCGTATTTTGCGGGTTCGCAAGAGATGATCAGCCGTTTTCAATGGCTGCCAGAGGCAATTCAAAATACCAATCGGGTGGCCGAAATATGTTCCTGGCGCCTAGCGGTGGGTGAAGTACATTTTCCGGAGATTGTTTTGCCAGCAGGGAAGACTATTTCTCAGGTGCTGCGGGAGAAGGCAGAATCCGGCGCAAAAAAGCGCTATAAAGAGATTACCCCACAAATACGATTTAGGCTGGATCATGAGCTGGAAATCATCGCAAAACGGGGATATGAGCCAATTTTCTTAATTGTGGAAGAATTGTTAAATTATGCGCGTCAAATGGGTGTTCCGTTCTCATCGCGCGGATCAGCAGCTTCCTCTTTGGTCGCGTATTGTCTAGAAATTACCCACCCGGAACCTTTGGGTTTGAATTTATTCTTTGAACGCTTTCTCAACCCGGCGCGCACCTCGCCACCGGACATTGATACCGATCTATGCTCCAGAAAACGTGATCTGGTCATTCAGCATGTGTTTGACACCTACGGGGCTGAACGGGTGGCTATGGTAGGCACGATCAACCGCTTTGGGCTGCGCTCTGCGTTGGGAGAAGTGGCCAAAGCCCACGGCGTACCCGCTCCAGAAATTCGGCAGTGGGTGAACCAGTTACCTTACTTTGGTTTTCAACGCTTTTCTAAGGAAGAGAAAGACCAGCCATTTTCCGGATTAAGAGCTGCGTATCCAAAACATGAAAAGATTTTCGATGAAGCACAGGCGTTATTAAGACAACCACGGCATTTATCCATGCACCCGGGTGGTGTTCTGGTGGCTCCCGGAGAAATCACAGATTGGGTACCGGTGTTGCGTTCAGCTTCTAAGGATTTTCACATCACCCAACTGGATCTGGATGGTGTGGAAGCGTTAGGATTGGTGAAAATTGATTTGCTGGGCATTCGCGGGCTATCAGTGCTGGGGGATGTAGCCGAAATGATTTATTCCTGGCGGCGGACAGAATATTCACAGGCTACACAGGTATTGGAGCAGATTCCGTTGGAGGATGTGGACACAAGTGAGCGGATCCGAACTGCCCAGACGATTGGGTGTTTCCAGATCGAATCGCCGGGTATGCGTGCCACCCTCAAGGATATACAGGCCACTTCCGCCAATGATATTATGGCTGCCCTGGCACTCTACCGGCCCGGGCCATTAAGAGGCGGACTGCATGATGCCTTCATCCGCAGGTTTAAGGGGCTGGAAAAGGTGGAACATTTCCATCCCATTCTTGAACCGTTGCTGGCTGAGTCTTATGGTGTGATTCTGTATCAGGAGCAGGTTTTACGCATCGCGCATGAAGTAGGAGGATTATCCCTGGCGGATGCGGATTTGTTGCGCAGAGCGATGTCGCATTTTGATCCGGGCGAGCAAATGAAAAATTTACGGGAACGATTTTTGACTGGATTTCAGAAAAAAATTGTGCCGCTGGAAACAGCCGAAAAAGTTTGGGAAATGATGGCTGCCTTCGCCGGATATGGTTTTCCGAAAGCACATGCCGCCTCCTATGCGCGGGTTGCCTGGCAGGCTGCCTGGTGCAAAACGCATTTCCCGGCAGAGTTCATGGCAGCGGTGCTGGCAAATGGCGGCGGTTATTATTCTCAGCGGGTGTATTTAAGCGAGACACGCCGGATGGGAATAACAGTGCGTCCACCGCACATCAATCACAGCGGGCAGCGCTTTGGTGTACGTTATCCGGGTGGGCAAGCGCTGGTGTATATGGGCCTAGACCAGGTATCGGGGCTTTCACAGCAGACACAGAAGCGCATCATCCAGGAAAGACCCTTCTCCAGCCTGAATGATTTTCTGACCCGGGTAAATCCACGCCGTGTGGAAGTGGAGAATTTAGTGCAAGCTGGTGGATTGGATGGGTTTGGCAATATTCCCACAATACTGAAATCCATTTCAATGGGATCCTGGCGAAAGAACCAATTCAACTTGTTCGATTGGCAAGCAAACGCCGATACAATTCAGGATTGGTCTTTGAAGGAAAAAGCCCAGGCTCAGGAGAGAATCCTGGGGGTGAGCGTGGATGTCCACCCCCTCGAATTGGTCAATGACCAAATTCGGGCAGCCGGAGCCATCTCGTCCTCGGCGATGGGAACACAGTTGGGGAAGTCCATCGTTGTGGCGGGGTTACGGAATAGTTCTCACCGCACCAGAACTGCACGAGGCGAGTTAATGTTATTCCTGAGTCTCGAGGATCTGGATGGAATGTTGGAGGTCGTATTCTTCCCTCCTGTTTATCATCAATTCCGACAGGTGTTGCGTTCCAATGGCCCTTTCCTCATACGCGGCATCGTTGAACAGGATTCTGAGGAAGGGGATATGTGGCTGCGGGCAGAAAAAGTAAAAGCGTTAATCGTGGGCTAAATTAAACCAACGCTCTATAACAATTGGTACAATACTCTAAAGGGATTTCTATATGGAAAAACAGTCGCAAAGAGAGCCTGCATTTAATTTAGATTGGTATCGTGATGTCATTCAGTTTGCACCTGATACGTATAATATTGTCGATAAAGATGGTATTTATTTATTTACAAATAGTGGATCTGAAACCAATACTTCAGATGAGTTTATTGGAAAATCAATTTTTGATTATTTCTTACCAGAATATTATGAAAACGTAAGAAATAAATTAAAAAAAGTAGCAGAGACCGGAGAAAATGATCATTATGAGCTGGCAACCGATTATGGCGGCTTCCGGCGTTATTACATGACCAATCTGGCTCCCATTCAGCGGGATGGTAAGGTGGTTGGCATCGCCATGTATATACGTGACATTACTGAATTGAAAACAACTCAATATGAACTAAATAGCTTGAACGATGAATTGGAAGTTCGTGTACAAGATCGCACCCTGGCGTTGCAGGAATCAGCTAAAAGAATGGAAACTTCAGAGAAACTTAGCATTGCCTTGAGAAAAGCCAGGTCTTACAAGGAAGTCTTAAGTCTACTGGGTGAACAATTTCTGAATTCATTTCATGCGAATCTTGCTGGTATATATGAGGTTAGCGGGAATCAATTGCATTTATCCGTCAACCTTTCCCCGGAAGTGCCGGCCCCTTTGAGATTAACTGCGCATACAGATAAAGTTTTCTTCTCAATTTTAAATGAAAACCAAATCAGAGTAGCACAAATACCCGAGCAAAAACATGAAGATTGTAAGTTTTGTGAATTCATTCATGCCAATCAGATGAAAACTCTGGTACTCGCACCCATTTGGGCTGCTTCTGCCATGGTAGGGGTCATTTATTTGGCCTTTAGCCAGGCGCGAGAAATTACATCGGATGATGAGCAATTGATGCGATCGTTCGTCGAAGCAGGTGGTAATACCCTGCATCGTATCCAGGTGATGGAACAACTGGAGCAAAATATTGTTCATCGAAAAAATGAATTAGATGTTTTGTATGACATTATGGCAATCGCCAGCGAGACAGTCGATTTGGATGAATTGCTTAAGAGCGCCCTCTCCAGAATTTTACAGGTGGTAAATTGTGGCATGGGATTTATTCATCTCGTTCAAAATGACCAGATCATCAAGATAACACAAATTCCCGATGAACTCCCACCGCAATTTTTTTCAGGCATCGAAATGATTAATTCACAGGCCAGACAAATAGAAAATTTATTTTTGGATAAGACATTTCATTTTTGGAACGTCCCTCAAACAAATTTGAATTGTCTCTCTGCACTGATTCGGGCAAAAGGCAAGATTTTAGGGGTCATTAGTTTGCTGGGAGAGTGCATCAGTGATCAGGATCCGGAGATGATCCATTTGATCAGCAGTATTGCAAGTGAAATTGGGTTGGCAGTCGAAAGTGCCCGGCAAAGAAAAAGAGCGGAAGAGATGTTAATTGGAGAAGAACGTCAACGCCTGGCACGTGATTTACATGATTCGGTCTCTCAATCTTTGTACGGCCTCGTGTTAGCTGCAGACATCAGTAAAAAATTATTAAAATTGAAAGAATTTGACACATTGGAAGATACACTTAAGGATATTGAGACCTTTGCGCTCCAATCATTAAGAGAGATGCGTTTGATGTTATTTGAGTTGCGACCCTTATCATTTGAAAGTGAAGGTCTGGCAGGCGCTCTGGAATTACGGTTGAATACTGTGGAACGTCGCGCCGGATTACTGACCAGTCTGGATATTATTGGGGGTGAATTGTTAGAGTCACCGCTCGACCTGGAGATTTACCGTATTGCTACAGAAGCATTAAACAACGCTTTGAAGCATGCCAATGCCAGCCAGGTTCACATTTCTATTCAGGCGGATGAAGAACTTAATCAATGTGAACTAAAAGTGATTGATAATGGTTCTGGTTTTGATCTGGACTCAAACAGGATAGGTGGAATTGGGTTGATCAGCATGAATGAACGCGCAGCCAGGGTAGGTGGGCAAGTCATGCTGGAGAGTCGCGGAGACAAAGGTACCATGGTGCGATTTATTTGCCCTCTACATAAGAATCAGGGGAGTCGATGATGCGTAATAAAGCAATAATCAAAGTGTTGGTGGTGGATGATCATCCCATTGTACGCAGAGGGCTGATGACAGAAATTAACCTGGATCGTAGAATGCTGGTGGTGGGGGAAGCTGTCGATGGTCAGGAAGCGGTGCAGCAATACCGCTTGCTCAGTCCGGATGTTGTGTTAATGGATTTGGTGATGCCGAATAAAGATGGCATTCAGGCCACTCGAGAAATAATGGCTAACGATCCTGCTGCCCGTATCCTGGTATTGACCAGTTTTGTCGATGAGGATCGGATTTTGGAAGTGATTCAAGCAGGAGCTTTAGGGTTCATTTACAAAGACAAACACCCCGAGCAGGTGCTGGATGCCATCAGGAATATCTATCTGGGAATCCCCGTGTTAGGGCATAATATTACCCGAAAATTAATGCGGAATATGCAGGTGGGAACAACCAGTCAACCGATGGACAACCTGACAGAACGAGAAGTGGAAGTGCTCAAATGGGTGGCTTCCGGAAAGCCATACAAAGAGATTGCACATGCCCTGCACGTCCAGGAAGCTACGCTGCGGACACATGTCAGTAATATTCTGGGAAAATTGAATTTGTCTAACCGCTCGCAACTGGTTTTATTCGCAATTGAGCAAAAGTTGATTGACCGGGATCAGGATTAATTTTTTTTCATAGTGAATATATAAAATTAGAACCCTCCAGTGAGTGGAGGAATATTCACTTTTATTTATTTCTGTCTAAGCAATTGTTGAGGCGTAAAACAGCATTTATAGCAGGGGAAGTTCATCGCTTATCCAATGTGTTTTGTGAAAAATGTCACTATACTGGTGTTTGGAGCATTCTGGAGAAGAAGGGTCTGTTCCATCATGAATTCACTTAAACGAAAGGGAATAGAAAATGACAGATAATTTAGTTTCTCGAAGGGGATTTTTAAAGAAGACAGCTATGATAGGGGCTGGTCTGGCTGCAACCGGCGGTGTCGTCGCTTGTTCACCTTCCGCTGCATCCAATACGGCAGAAGAAATAAAATGGGATAAGGAAGCCGATGTGGTAGTTGTGGGTTCTGGTACAGCAGCGATGGCAGCTCTGGCTGCTAAAGATGCTGGAGCGGAATCAGTATTGATTATTGAAAAAAGTATTGCCTTCGGCGGAACATCAGCGCTTTCCGGTGGTGGTTTTTATATTCCCTTAAATTATGTCATGGAAAATGCAGGGATTGAAGATAATCGGGAAGATGCATATAAGTACTTGAAAGCTGTTAGTGCAGGACAATCGGAAGATGTTCTCATTAATACATATTTAGATAACGCTAACAAGATGCTGGAATGGTCACGGGATAAATTCCAATTTGATTGGCTCCTTACTGAACAAGCTTTGGGAAATAAGAATTACCAGGATTATTATGAAGTTCCCGGTTTCCGACCCAATGGAAGAACTGTGTATTTATCAGTAAATGGTGCCTATGGTGGTGGTGCTGGAACATGGCAAGCTTTTCGAGTTGCTGCTGAAGGTTTGGGGATTGAAATTATGCTGGAAACTGCTGGCAAAGAATTGGTAACCAATGCAGAGGGTGCTGTGATTGGAATCAAAGTTGAAGGAATTGATGGCCCCATGAATGTCAAAGCCAAAAAGGGCGTCATTTTGGGAACTGGTGGATTTGACTTCAACCGAGATATGACCAAAACGTACCTTCGTGGACCCATTTATGCCAGTAATTCAGTTCCGACCAATACAGGTGATGGACACTTGATGGGTATGGCCTTAGGTGCTGACCTGCGCAATATGAATTCTTGCTGGGGTGTTCCGTTCTTCCCATTGAATGAAGAAAAATTACAAGGAGAAGCGGATTGGCAGATTTATCGAGGAAAACCGGGTTCCATCGTTGTGAATAAATATGGAGAACGTATTGGTAATGAAGCAGCTGCTTACCATGTCTTTAATCGTTCATTCTGGTATTGGGACACCGGAAAATTCGAGTGGCGCAATACACCATCCTTCTGGATTTGTGATTCCTCCTTCCAGGAAAGATATTTCATGCCTGGTAGTGGTTGGCAAATGGGGGTTGTACCGGAATGGGTTGTTCAGGCGGATACATTAGAAGAGTTGTGTGAAAAATTAGGTGTCGATTATGAAGGCTTAAACGCTACATTGGAAGTCTTTAATCCCAATGCAGAAGCTGGCATGGATCCAATCTGGCATCGTGGTGAATACCAATTTGATCTAAACACTGCTGGAGATCTTTCCAGAACTGATCTAAAAAATCCCTGCCTTGCTCCAATCGCACAGGGACCGTTCTTTGGTTCAACTTATGCTCCAGGAACCTGTGGCACCAATGGTGGCTTGCGTATCAATGAAAATGCACAGGTATTAGATTTGAACGGGAACCCCATTCCCCGCCTGTATGCTGTGGGTAACACCAGTGGTTCTGTAATGGGGGATGCCTATCCTGGTGGCGGCTCCTGCCTGGGTGCTGGTAGTGTGTTCGGAATGTTAGCTGGACGTCATGTTGTTGGGCTGGAATCGGTCTAATAATTGTAATCACCAGGGATCGAAAACTGATGCTTTCGATCTCTGGTGCCTTTTTTTGACAAAAAGAAAGGATTTACATGTTCAAAAAGAAGACCAAAAATGTAGAAATTGAACAGAAAAATCAACCGGAAGAGGCGAAGAAATTCAACTGGTTCAAATTTAGCGTGATTGCCAATATTGTACTGGTGGCAGGTGTGGGTATTGCCCTGGCATCCATGGCAATTATCCATCAAAGTGATACCAACCCAGAATTCTGTTCCACATGCCACATCATGGAACCTTACGTGGAATCCTACCTGACCAGCCATACCATGGATAATGTGCATGCACAGGCTGGAGTGCAATGTAAAGAATGTCATAGTGATTATGATATTCCTGCTGAAATTGAATCTGGCATAAAATTTATCACCGGTAATTACGACAAGAGTATGCCGCAAAGAAAATTTGACGATGAAGTTTGTACCCAATGTCATATCAGTATGGAATACATGGCACAACAGACAGATTATTTACGGCGTAACCCGCATGCCAGTCATTGGCCGGATTTAAAATGCAGATCATGCCACCTTTCGCATGATGAACAGGTTGATTATTGCAGCGAGTGTCATGACAATGGTGGTCAACGATTGACAGGCGATGAGATTATCCCGCGGGTAGATAACCCATACGATAATTATCCGGATACTACTGAGGGCAGTAACCACTAGGTTAACCTCTCAAACATTATTTTCGATTTACCCAATTATTGCCTTTCCTCTGAATGGTTTTTGATAGAAAAAGCATTGGTAGAAAATTCGCCAATGCTTTTTCGTTTTGATTGGGAAAGGATAAACCGCCACCAGAGATGTCTGGATTCCTGTTAAATCCATGGCCTTTAACGGTACAATATTGCAATCGCGGAGGATCACATGAAATATGCATTTCAGGCACTATGGTGGGGGATTAAGGAAGGGTTCTATCAAATGGGTAGACTATTCCTTCTCAATATTACCTGGGTGCTATTTTCTCTGCCCATCATTACATTACCGGCGGCCACGCTGGCAATGGCCAATGCCATCCGCATGATGGTGGTGGATGAAACCAATTATTCCTGGAGGATCTTCCTGGATGGGTTTAGACGCTATCTATTCAGTGCCTGGCGCTGGTTTGTTCCCGCTGTTCTTTTACCTGTTATTTTTATCTACAATATTCTTTTTTTCGCGGTAGAAAGCTATGCGCTCAGTGTTATCGTTCAGGCCGGCAATATTGTAATGCTGGTTATCTGGTTGATTTTACAAACATTTACTTTGCCGTTTTTGGTAGAGCAGGATCAACCCATAATGAGAGTTGCATTGATGGATGGTATTCGTTTGTTATACCAAAAACCTGGCTTGTATGGATACACCACACTTTTTCTGTGGGTATTTTTAATATCCAGTACAGCACTGATTACCCCTATTTTTATCATTTCCATCAGTATGGGGTTGTTTGTTGCCACCTATTGTGTTCAGGTTTTTCTAGGCCAGCGTGGAATGGTAGCCGAAGAAGAAAGCAGTAAGGTATATCAAAAGCCCGGGACAAAATGACCCGGGCTTTTGATAATTTAATAAATCGAATTGATTAGGGGGTTACCACTGGTAATTCGGCTGCCTGCCAGCCAAGAATACCACCCGACATATTGTAAGCGTTATCAAATCCGCTCAGTCGTAATGCCAGGGTACCGACTAAACCACGCACACCACTCCGGCAGTAAATGATGATTTTTGAGGTTTTGTCTAATTCTCCGAGGCGGCTCATCATCTCTTCCAGCGGAATATTGATGGCTGGATCAATGTAGCCTTCTGCATATTCATCAGCGCGTCGATTATCGACCAGAACGAAATCCTCAGCGTTAATTAACATTTCATTGACATCTACGTTTTTAACGCTGGCCCAGCTTTCAGGTGGGTTATTGGCGATTTCCTTAACAGCCATATACAGTTTTTCATCGGCAATAATCGCTGTGCTAATTTCCTCAGCGGGGGCAAGGCCTTCTTCAGCACCAAATTGTGCGCCTAACCAACCATCCATACCTGCACTCATATTACGGACATTGGTGTAGCCTAACAAATTGAGCATGGTCCAGGCGAAGGTTGAACGGGTGCCGCTCTTGCAATAAACAACGATAGGAGCATCCAGATCGGCGGGCAATAAGGCCGGGTTGTCAACAATGGTTTTTACCGGGATATTGACGGCACCGGGGATGTGACCGTTTTCTTCCAGTTCGGATGGTTCGCGCACGTCAATCACAAACAGGTCGGGGTTTTCGATTAATTCGGTGTTCAAAGCATCCGCGGACATTGTGCCATAAGCTTTGTCCTTACCATTGTTTGCAATAATACTGGCAAATAATGATGTGAAATCAGGTGCGGAACCTACAACAGGCAGTTCTTCGGCTTGCCAACCAAGATAACCACCACTCATATTGAGTGCATCGTAACCAAGCATTCTTAATGCCAGGGTTCCGATCATGCCGCGAATACCACTGCGACAATAAATGACAATTTTCGCATCAGAATCAATTTCATCCAGGCGGCTCATCATCTCTTCCAAGGGAATGTTGATTGCGCCATCGATATAACCTGCTTCGTACTCATCCACCCGGCGATTGTCGATCAGAACAAATTCTTCGCCATTGATGAACTTCTCATTCACATCCACTGGTTTTATAGCTGCCCATCCCTCGGGAGCGTTATTGGCAAAATCTTTGACAGCCATGTAAAGGGCTTCATTTTCAATGATGGCCGTGCTGATTTCTTCTGCTGGTGCCAGACCTTCTTCTGCTGGTAATTGTGCAGCTAACCAGCCATCAAAACCGGCAGCCAGGTTACGAACATCGGTGTATCCCAATGTGCTCAGGATGGTCCATGCCCATGTGGAGCGGGTGCCGCTCTTGCAGTAAACTACGATTGGTTCATCCAGATCGGCAGGTAATAAAGCCGGGTTATCAGCCAGTGTTTTCACCGGAATATTGACTGCACCTGGGATATGTCCATTTGCTTCCAGTTCAGATGGTTCACGAACATCAATCACAAACAGATCGGGATTTTCAATCAATTCAGTGTTGATTGTATCCGGAGCTACTGTACCATACCCTTTATCTTTCCCATTGTTGGCAATGATTTCAGCAAAAATCGCTTGAAAATCAGGCGCTTCAACAACGGGAGCTTCCGTGGGAATCGCAGTTGGCTCTGCAACGACGACAGCAGTTGGATCAACAACTACTGGTTGTTCAACTTCTGGGGTGGCTGCGGGAGCACATGCACCCAAAAGCATGCTGAACATGACGACTAACATAATTGGTAAATATAATTTTCTAGACATCTTCTTCCTTCTCTTTTTGTTTTATTAATTCACAACTAAGATCATTAGTTGTTTCCTTCGGTTGGTTGTTCCGGGATGAGAGCCGGAACATTTTCTACAATCACATCCAGGTTTGCTTCCAGTTCCTCCGGTTTCACTTTATCGGCAGTGAGGAAAATTTCTGCGTTCCCATGGCAGGCATTGCATGTTTCGTTTTGAGGAGTGATACGTTGAATATTATGTGGGGTTGCATATGCCCAATTGGGGAGGAGATTGAAATTTGGTAATAGGTTCTCTCCATAGTAATCAAAATTATCAGGATCAACCGGGATATGGCGAACGGGCACATACTCATAAGGTCGATTTACACTTTGACGTGTGTTGCGGCCAATAAAGAATGTTGAGTAAGTTGCGGAGGTTTTGAAGAATGGATTGCCGGTGGTTTCACTGATTGCAACGTGGCAGCTATCACAACTGGTGTACGTGATTGAGTGGCAAACCTGACAGGAAAGTGTGTCTTGATGAATTTGGTGTTGGACGATGGTATCTGCCGCTCTGCCTACCTGTACATGGCAACTTTCACAAGTGGGGCTTTGTTCACCTTCATAGCGATGATTATTGCCTTCAGAGTTGTGCATGCTGGCCCCATCATGGCAGGCTACACAATTCATGCGTCCCTGACGAAAGTGCACATCACCAGGGTAACCTTCATTTTTGCCCATATATTCATTACCAACACGCGAGCCGTGGCAGGCTGTGCAGGTACGCGTCATCGGCGGGGTTTTGACATAGGTATGACCATCTAATAATCCGCCACCAACGCTATCGGGTTGGGCAATGTGGCAATCTCCACAGGTGGTGTGACAGGATTGACAATGGTTTCCAAACATTTCATCCAGAGCGACGTGATTCTCCGGGATACTGCGTGAATACAAGACCTGGAAATATCCAGCCTGACTGACGTGCAAACTATCTGCACTGGTGGCGACAATCTCGCTATGGCAATTTCCACAGGTTCTTTGTGGGTCTGCATCCGGCGCAGCAATCATATCTGCGTGGGCTGCTTCTTTATCCAGCGTGGAGGAGTCCCCTGCATGACAGGCCGCACAGGTAGTGGTGCCATGTACATCTGTAAAAAACTCATTACCGATTATTACTTTTTCCCAGGGCTCCAACGGAGCCACAGAGCCACCTCAGCCAACACCTTCAGATTCAGCTCCATGAGCATCCTCTTCAACAATAGCGGTATTGTCGATCAGCATCTGCTTATCGGTATGGCAAACAACACAATTATCCACCTCTGGCTCCATAGATACCGGAACAACAGATGGGGATGTTGCCTGACTAACCGCTATTTCGGTTTCATCTGGGGTGGGTGTGATTGTACTTTTAGCTGTACAAGCACCTAATAAAAGAATGGATAGACACAGAATAAGTGAGGTTAATAGTTGTCTCATTAGGTTTCCTTCAATAAATTTTCTTTTAGAATTTGGGATGAGTGATAGCGCTGGTGTTTTTTGGGCATTTGCCCATTTATCACCTTACAATGTAAAAGAAAATTATATTAGAAATATCATAATTAAGAAAGCTTTAATCTGTTAGTGACATAAATCACAAGAAGATATTGGATTATTCGTGCGAAAACTATAAGGGAATCTTATTATTGGAAGATTATGATAAAATCAATCTTATTTGTTTAGGAGAATGGATATGTTAGATACTCACCAGTTGCGAGTTTTCCTCGCTGCCGCGGAAACATTAAATTTTTCCCAGGCAGCAAAACGTTTGCATATGTCCCAGCCCAGTGTGACACAACATATTCGCAATCTTGAAACGCATTTTGAAATGCAGTTATTTGTACGAGCGGGAAGAAAAATGACATTGACCGAAGCAGGTGTTACATTGCTGCCGATGGCCAGAGATCTGGTTTTGGCGGCTGTTCGTGCAGATGAAACCATGGATACTTTAAAGCAGGAGATTCATGGAAGTTTGTGGATTGCCTGTACCACCACCCCCGGAAAATATATTTTACCGACAATTATGGCTGACTTTCTGAAGAAATATCCAAAAGTGGAAGCCTCCATTTCGGTCAGCAATCGCAATGATGCGATGGAATTATTAAATGAAGGAAAAGCTCAAATCATTGTTTCGAGTGTTTTTTCCTATCATCCAGATATTGAATTTCATAATTTTCTATCCGAACCGTTGGTTTTGATTGTTCCTAAAAATCACCCATGGACTCGCAGGGAGAGCATTAATCTGGATGAATTACGCAAAGCGAATATTATCTTACGGGAATCTTCGGCTGGTTCCTATATGGTGGTAAGGGATGGGTTGGCTCAGAAAGGGTTTGATATAAACGATCTGCATAGAATCTTAACTCTGGGTAACTCCGAAGCGATTGCTTTTGCGGTCCAGGAAGGGGTGGGGGTTGGTTTCGTTTCGATGTTGGTGGCACAAAAAATTGTCAAAGATCAGGTAGCCATTGTTAAAATAGATGGACTGGAGCTTTCTCAAAATATTTATATTGGTCAGCATCGTCGGTTGCCATCCACCTCCGCTCAGGTTGCTTTCTGGAAAATGGCAACAGAACCTCAAAGTGAAGCGTTAATAAAAATAAAATCCTATTTAACATAAGTTTGGATTTTGCTTTCTTTGCCGCCAAAAACTGTCCCGATTTAATAAAAGGATACCCATTTTTCTAAAAATTTGAAATCTGGATAAACCCGGTTATAATCGTGCGAATAACATGGGAAGGAATTCGTCATTGAATAGAGCAATTTTGTTTGATCTGGATGGTGTCTTGATTGATTCGATGGGGAGCCATGCCAGCACGTGGTGCAAAGCGGTCAAAACTCATTTAAATATTGATATACCAGAAGCCTATTTTTTCCTTAATGAAGGCAGAAATGCAAAAGCTATCGTCAGTGATTTGATTCAGAAGAATCAACTAGATGTTGATGAAAATACCTGGCAGGTGGTCAGCGATTATTGTGATCAACTTTTTCTGGAAGATTTTACCCCCCGACTTGTGGATGGGGCCAGGGATTTAGTGATGGCAGTTCACTCTTACGGTTATCGACTGGGCGTTGCCACTGGCAGCACACGGTTTGTGCTTAATGATATGTTATCGAAAACGGGCATGCTGGGCTATTTTTCGGCATTCGTGACCGCGGACGATGTTGAATTCAGCAAACCTCATCCGCAACCATACCGGTTGCTTTTACAACAATTGCAGACCAGTGCGGAATGTGCTCTGGTGATAGAGAACGCACCTTTGGGTGTCGATTCCGCCATCGCTGCTGATTTAATCTGCCTGGCAGTTGCAACCACGAACGAACCGGATGTGTTGTCGCATGCCACCAACGTGTTTTTAACGTTGGATGAGATCATAAAATATCTCGAAAATGAATTTTCTCAAACCAGGGGCTTCGGGGTTTGGAGTCTCAAAGAACCAACAAAGGAGTTCCATGCATCCTAGACTTCAACGAGAACAAAAAACTTTGGGCCTGATGATTGATTTGTATTGTCGTAAACAGCATGACGGTCAGAATGGAAACTGTACAGATTGTCAGGCCTTGAAAGAGTATGCTCACCTGAGACTTGAAAAATGTCCTTACCAGGAACAGAAATCTACCTGTGCCAATTGCCTTACCCATTGTTATCAGAAAACCATGCGCGAAAAAATTCAAGAAGTGATGCGTTTTGCTGGACCGCGTATGATGATATATTATCCGGGGTTGGCGGTATTGCATTTAATGGATGGTTTTCGAAAACCTGCTCCATTTAAAAGAAAAAAGGCAAAATAAATTAACATTGTTTTGCCAGGATTGGTAGAACCGGAACATTTCTGACAGCCATGGCTGTGGATGTTTTTGGCTGGAGTCCTTTGGAAGCCGTGTTATGGATTCGGCAGTTTGTGCCCGGAGCTGTAGAAAATGAAACCCAGTTTAATTTTGTGATGCAGTCATTTCAATAGCCAGTCAAAATTAAACAGGAACAAGCACCTGCAAGGCATCCTTGCTGACCTTTATCTCCAGTGGGGATTCACCCCACATTTCTCCATCTGCCTGGGTGGCCTGAACTGGATCAGCTTCGATGGAGACAGACTCTACCTGCCAATGCAAAGCTTTATCTTTCACCTCATTGCCCCCCACGATGGTGGCTGCCAATGAAAATAATTGAATCAGATCCATTTTGCGTAGTACAAATACATCCAGTAAGCCATCATCTATTTTTACGTTAGGATCCAACATCAAACCTGGCACGCCAAAGTAGCCAGCATTGGCAATCAAGCAGGTTATTCCTGTGCATTCAAATGGCTCTCCATCAAGTACCAGGTTGTAATGTGCTTGTTTAACATTATGTAAAGCCTGAGTAGCTCCCATAATATAGGCAAAGATCCCATATTTTTCCTTCAATTCCCGATCAGTGCCCTCCAGCATGGCTGCTTCCAATCCCACGCCTGCCCGTAATGCAAAAGCAGGCACTTTTTGATCATTGGTAATTCCTAAATCAATGGAACGCAGACGTGATTTTTCAGGTTGGGTGATCAAGGTGCAGGCTTCCTGTAAATTTTGGGGTATTCCCAGTTCAACAGATAAAATGTTGCCGGTTCCGCCTGGAAGAATTGCCATGGGAATGCCGGTACCCTGCAATCCACTGGCGACCTCCATAACGGTACCGTCACCACCATATGCAGCCACAATATCGACGCCATCATGAATGGCTTGATCTGCCAGACAGATGCCATCGCAACGTTCTTTGGTAATGACCAGGTCCCAATCAATATTCGCCTTCTGGAAGAGATTGTTAAATATCCGTAATGGAGGGTTTTTGGAACCTGCGCTTGGGTTTAGAATTACACGAACATTTTTTTTCATTATCGGTCATCTCAATCAGGCAAAAAATTTGATTAATCAATTGTAGTTCTTTTCGTACCATCTCGATAAATGGCGGTTGGTACCTTTTTTGGTGAGCGGAGGCTCGCTAAAAAAGAAGCCACAATTGTTATAATGATACTTCTTGTATTATAAAAAGAAAGATCATAAATTGATAGGGACAATGCTAGCTTTTGATTTGTCAGACGTCCCAGGATATGTTAGATTTAAGCACAAGTCTGGTAAATAAAAGGATTAAGAGCCCATATGAAGGATTCCCTGAAATTAATGGTACGTTTGGTCTTGGCACTGGCTTTTGGCGCTGGAGCTATCCTGCTGGCATTGGAACTGATGGACAACATCTATGAGTACCGGTCCCCAATATCTGAAAGTGCCCTGATTCCTGGTCGTTCTTTCGGTGAGCCAATGGGAGAACGGGTAGTTTTTGTGCTGATAGATGCATTAAGATATGATACATCTCAAAAAACCGAGGTGATGCCATTCTTAAATCAATTGCGAAACCAGGGTGCCAGTGCGACGATGCATTCCCAAACACCATCCTATTCATCACCTGGGTATGGCACTTTATTAACCGGTGCCTGGCCTTATCTGAATGATGCACCGGCTTTTAATCTGGATTACGAAGAATTTTATCCCCTCACACAGGATAATATTTTCAGCTCGGCGAAACGGCATGGCTTACGCACTGCGGCTTCGGGGTTTTATTGGTTTGAAAAACTAATCCCTGCTGATGCATTGGATATTGGCTATTTTACTCCTGATGAAGATCAAAAGGCAGATCGACAGGTGGTGGATGCAGCTCTGCCATGGCTGGAATCTGATCAATATGATCTAATCTTCATTCATCTGGATCAGGTGGATTACGCCGGGCATCGTCAGGGTGGTGCCCAGGGGGAGGGATGGAATCAGGCGGCGAATCGTGTGGATTCTTTGCTGGCTGAAATTGTGGCAGAAATGGATTTTTCAAAGGATGTGCTGGTGATCTGTTCTGATCATGGACAGATTGACCAGGGAGGCCATGGAGGGCACGATCCTATCACGATGATCGAACCTTTTGTGATGGTGGGGTCGAGGATTAAACCGGGCGTATATGAGGATATCCAGATGGTGGATGTTGCGCCCACATTGGCAGCATTGTCCGGGGTCAATTTACCCGCCAGCACCCAAGGCCGGGTGTTGACCGAAATGATCAATATGCCCAGAAGTACGCTGAGTGAACTCAAAAATGAAACTGCCAGGCAACAATCCAAACTATTGGCTGCCTATGCTACAGCGATTGGGCAGGCTTTACCAGAAGAGGCTACCAATGCTGATCCAAATCTGACAGTGGTTGATTACCAAACGGCTCTCAAAGCAATGCAACAGGCAAAACTTAACCGGGAACGGTTGATACGCTTCGGGATTGCTGCTCTCGTTTTATTCGTGATTATATTGCTGGTTTGGCAAATGAAACCTACAGCCTGGTGGAAGCTGTTTTTAGCAGCGGTCTTGTTTACCGGATTGTTTCACCTCTCGTATGTTACCTTTGGACAAAAACTCTACTCATATAGCACTGTCATCAATTCTACACAACTCATTCTGGTCAATGGTGTCATTACATCGATTGCATTAGCGATAACCTTGCTATTAATCACCTTCCAGAATTGGATTGTGATGGATTTTAAACAGAATTTTATAAAGATTCTTGACATAGGCTTATTTATCATGCTGGTGACGGCATTGCCCCTGGTTGCCCACATGCTGTGGAATGGATTGTTTGCTACCTGGATTTTACCGAATCTGGCGTTGCATTATCTGGCGTTGTTAAGTTTGATTCAGATTTTCTTTATCGGGGTAGGTCTTCTTATATTAAATGTGGGCGGGGGCATTATTCTCATCACGAGAGGGAGAAAAACTGGATGACGCAATTGGTTTTACACGCCGCCAATTATGATCATCATATTCCTGCAGGGTCTTTATCCGGATTGGAAGTGAGCTTGCAAGCAGGGATAAACTGGATTGAAGTGGATGCTATTCCGCTTAAAGATGGCGATTTTGCCCTTTTGCATGATCCCAAATTAGAAAATATAAGCAATCTCTCAGGCAATGTTGCCGAACAAACAGCTGAAATTCTTCAGCAATTAAAATACAAAGGCTCAGAACATCATTTGGGAACGCTCAGTCAGGCTGTTGCTCTCTTACAGAAATATCCCATCGATGGATTTCTGCAATTGGATTTGAAACCCTATGCGCCATTAACGCCAACCAGTATGAGCAATCTGGTGAAATTGATCAGGCCCGTAGAGCATGCGATCATGGTCAGCTCGGTCGCGGATTGGGCAATTCGCCTATTACGCCGAATTGCGCCAGATTTATCATTGGGCTTTGACCCCCTGCTTTATCTTGATCTGGTCGGAGAGGAACCCAGGGAAGAAGGCATTCCCCCCTTCCGGGTTGGTGCTTTTGGATATCTGGATGACCATCCACTGGCTGTGCAGCGCTGGGGAAAAACAGGGGAGTACTTTGCAGCCCGTGCTGAGGCACTTTTACAACAAGTGCCACCAGGCATAACCTGGTTTCTGAATGCCCAATTATTGGATGAAGCCATGCTGGCTGGCTTTGATTGGATTAAGTACCTGCATGAAACTGGGAACACGATAGATGCCTGGACGCTGGATTTGGACCGCTGCGAACTGGCTGTGCGCATAAAAAAATCAGGGGTGGACTTTATCACCACCAATCAATTGCCTGAAATGCTTGCCTGCCTTGAATCACATCGCGATTGACGTGCGGTGAGGTTGTATATTGTCAGGGGTGAATATTGATTGTTCCTGTTCAAAAAAGTGGGTTAGCGCTCTAAATCCTCTTGATTATTCGTGAAAAAGTGTCATGATTAAATAGGAAATCGGTGGCTTTGTTTTTTTGGGAAGGACAATCGTGAAATCTGGCAGGCTGGTATGTTTGGTGATTATTTTTGTGCTCGTAGCCGGCTGCACGGGAATTACAACTGAAATGTCGCCAGATACCCAATTAACAATAGATTCCCCTGCAACGAAACCTGCGAAAACCAACTCAATTGAAAATCAAACACCAGGTGAGCCATCTGTTCAGGATATCCAAACTGCAACCCCCATACCTACCAGTTTGCCAACTCCTTTTCTGAAAATTGATTCTCAGATCAATTTATTAGCGCCAGGGTTTTATCTGGTATTTTATGATCTCAACAAAGGTACCTTGGAAGCCTTGTCATTTCAAATGAAGTTGGCAACTATCGCCAACGGAAATGAGATTTTTGTCCATTCAACCAATACTATTTATTCTTTAATAGGAGAGAGACTGGTCAATTTGCAAACCCGAGAGAATTTTTTGGTGACAGCTCTTGATCCAAAAGAAAATTGTCAAATCAGCTCCATTTCCTTGGAAGGGAAAATGCTGGCTGCGGGTTGTGAAATGGGTGGATTGAAGGTGTTTTCAATTGGAGGTGAATGGCAAAGCGTTATGCCTGAATTTGATCAGTTCTCTCTGCAAGTTCTTCCGCAATTGTCACCATCTGATCAACAAGTGGCTTTCTGCATGGGTGACCCGGAGGATGAGGGCTCATCCAAATTGTATCGGATCGATCTGCAGGCGTGCACATCCGGGGAGGATTGCGAACCGCAGTTGATCAGCAATGTTTGCAACGATCCCTTATTTGCCTGGTCACCGGACGCAAAAACGATGGCAGTGTCAGATCAGCGTCAGGGCATCCGCTTGTTTGATTTTGTGTTTGGTACCAAAACAAATTTGCTGACCGCAGAACAAACGCTTCAAATGGATGAGATCGCCTGGTCCCCGGACGGTGAGCGGATTGCGTTTACCCGCCTGGAAGGCAGCGATAAGAAACCTTACTCTTCCATCTATCTGGCTGATGTTCAGGGAGCAGAACCGAGATTATTTTTTACACATGAAAACCCCATCCAATTGGTGGGATGGTTGAATATCATCAGCCCCTTTAACCTTAATGGACGCTATGAAGTTCTCCCATCTGAAAATCAATACTGGCTGAAAGCCTCTCCTTCTCATACTGCTTTTAACATGAAGTTATTTATTACTGGGGAGAAGGTCAGAGTCCTGGGAAAATCCGAAAGAGTTGATGGAGAGAAATGGTGGCAGGTTCGGGTAGGTGATTTCACCGGTTGGGTGGTGGAAAATAACCTGCATTTTCAGGATGATTGGGCGTACGGTTTAGGCTCCCCCGTATTCGAACCGGGTCGCAGGTTGATTGTGAAAATTTCGGGAAAGGACTTGCGCTTAAGAGAGATGCCATCCCTGAACGGAGCGGTCAAGCGCTATTTACAGCCAGGAATGAAATTGAAAATTGTGGATGGCCCAGCCGTGGTGGATAGATACAATTGGTGGCTGGTTGAAATAGAAGAATCCAAAATTTATGGTTGGGTGGTTGAAGAAGCCTTATGGTTTGCGTCGGATTAAAAGGATGCTGCCACCAATTTGAGATGAATGCCGTTGGGATCAATCAAAGCGATTCCACCTTCCTCCTTCTCAAAGGGTGTACCCCTCTCATTCAGCGTGTTGGCCAGATTATCCAAACTCGCTTGGCTGGGCAGAATAATCTCAAAATGATCTAACCCGGCTGAATCAGCGGGCAGGGGCTCTGCTCCGGCACTCTGCCAGGTATTGACGCCGATATGATGATGATAGTCTCCACTGGCGAAGAAGAGTGCTTGCTCCCCATACGCCTGGGTAATTTCAAATCCCAGAGCGGTGTAAAATGCAGCTGTATTTTCCAACTCAGAAACCCGTAAATGAATATGACCAATGCTGGTGTTAGCCGGTAAGCCGCTCCATTTTTTGTTTTTCCCTTGAATGGTTAACATCAAATTATCCAAATCCAGATCAGCGGTGCCCATATCCAATTGGCCTTCGGCATCGAGTGGCCATTCCTCCTCATCACGGTCATAGGTCAATTCAATGCCCATGTCCTCTGGCCCGGTAAGGTAGAGTGATTCGGAGACACCATGATCGGCTACTCCTTCTATTTCCACCTGATTGTTTACCAGATGAAAAATCAAAAGTGCCAGGTCTTCGCGGCTGGGCAAACGAATGGCAATATGGTAAAGCCCAGTGGTTTTTTTGCGCGGTGGTGGGTTGTTAACACGCTGCAACACCAGGAGGGGGTGATTTCCGATTGTCCCCAGAGTGATGGCGTTGGCTGATTTTTCCAGCACCTTCATGCCCAAACCTTCTTCAAAGAAATAAGCAGCACGTTCCAAATTCGAAACGTTATAGTGAATTTTCCCCAGTTCCATCAAAATTGGCTCAGACAATTCCATTGATTTCTCCATTTCTTTTTCTGAAGGCAGGATAACACGCTGGAATTTCTTTGTCAATTTATTTTGATATTGTTAGGGACATATCTTTGCTGTGGGGGATGAGGATTTTTAATTAATTAGTATAAAGAGTTCCTTTTTGTAAGAGGAAAGCAGGAAAACGTTAAGATAATAATAAATTCAGGTACGAAATTGTTTCATCAATTAGGTTTGCTCTAGCCCAATCTTTCTGGTTAGGGGTTAATAATTCACCCAATCCAAGCAAAATTCGATGCTTTTCAAATTTTTCTAAATTGCGGAT
>JAVEYK010000036.1:0-5630 GCA_034003505.1 Anaerolineaceae bacterium
GCTGAATCAAATTCGTTTACCAGATCATCGTGATTGTTCCATAAGCGATCGATGCGAATATATCCGATCTGGTGATTGATTTCTTTCCATGCAACACCAGGTATATTTTGACGATTCCTGGAATTCTTCCAATCAAGGGGAACACTCAATGGCTCAATCTTTAACTCCACTTTCTCTCCACCTGGTTTGATCAGCTTAAGGGTCAATGTTTGATCGGGTTCTTCAGGGACAGTCAATAACTGGTGATAAGCTTGAATTTTCCGTGCCCAGGGAGTTGCAGCCCCTTGAATCGAAATGTCAATTTCAGGATATATTTCATCAACCGACTTTCCGCCAACCTGCACCAATAACATCCCCGGTTCCAGCCCTGCCATTTCAGCCGAATAACCCACCTGGTCCACAATCACCAAATCACCAACATTTCTTACCGATGCATAAAGCATCCTGTCCAGATCGGGAGAAACGACATTTGTGTGAGCATCTTCTAATTCCCCCAACATGTGGGCAATTGTCAATTGAAACTCCTGATCATTTCGGGCATTCATGGCTTCCTGTTGATATTTTTCATAAACCTGATTCCAATTGATGCCTTTTTGTTCAAAATATGGATAAGCTCTTGCTATGGCACGCTGAAGTTTTCCAAAGGTTTTTTCATAGTCTCTCGATATCATTGGTTCATTTTGAAAAATGAACCGCTGAGAGATAAATAATCCCCCCATGATTAAAACAGTAATGATTTGAATTAAAATAATCATTCTCTACAGGGTTGGTTGTCTTTTCTTATCGTTAAAGATCTTCAACCAAATCAGGCCATGAAATCCTGCGCTGATAAAACTGATTATTCCTATCCCGGCTGGATGATCCAGATTTAAGAAACCAAAGGAAATCAGCCAGCCTAAGGCGAATCCCAAAATAATATTGATGACAACCCGGATCATTTCACTTGGATTAATTTTCAATTGCTCACCATCCTTGAAGATTCTAATAAAAAAGAAAAACAAAATCAACAAACGAATGTCCACTTTACAGCTAGCCTAAGGAACGATTTTCCGATTGTCACAAAAGCGGGAGCAGCCCTTCCAGAAAATCCAGCACACCAATTTCCATTTCTCTGCTCATAGGATTTGATGCTTTTCTTTCACGTACAAAGAACAAAAACATGTCAACAAAACCATTGACAAATTTGAGGTTCATGTTAAACTCGTAGACATGCTAAACAAGTGCGTTTCACATCATCATCATTCAAATATCTCGCAACCTGACTGGTAGTCGGTTTTATTTGATGTTGATGGCGTAATCTGCAAAAACACATAAGCCCCCAGTCACGGGGGCTTTTTATTTTAATCAAAGGATAGGATCTCATGAACCCAACAGAAAATCAAAGAAACATCCGCATCTCTCTACCCTCAAAGGGCAGATTGGCTGAGGACTGCCTGGATTTTTTAGAAGAATCCGGGCTAAAAATTTACAAACCCAATCCACGACAGTACGAAGCCACCCTACCGGCATTGCCTGGTGTCTCGGTCATTTTTCAAAGGGCATCCGATATCGTGACCAGTGTCCAGGACGGCAGCATTGATTTTGGAATCACCGGATACGATGTGGTGGCTGAATCTTTAGGTGAAGATCAGGATTTTGTTATCATCCATGACGCATTAGGCTTTGGAAATTGTTCCCTGCATCTGGCTATTCCGGAAGGCTGGGAAAATATTTCTTCGGTGACCAATTTGATGGAGTTTGCAGGTCAAATGCAGCGGCCTTTGCGCATTGCAACCAAATATAAAAACCTGGTTTCAAAGTTTTTCTCACCCTTCAACATCGACCTGCAATTAATATCTTCCGAAGGAACTGTGGAGATTGCCCCGGCGATTGGATATGCTGACATGATTTGTGATGTTGTTTCCTCCGGGTTGACGTTAAGTGATAACCGTCTGCGGATGATTAGCGGTGGAAAAATATTGGAATCCGAGGCGGTTTTAATTGGCAATAAAAAAACCTTATTAGCTGACCCGGAAGCATTGAAGATCGCACGCATGCTGATTGAGTTTTTTGAAGCGCACCTGATTGCCAAGGATAAGCTGGCCGTCTTTGCGAACATGCGCGGGAAAAATCCACAGGCGATTGCCCAACGTATCTTCGAAAGCACCACCATAGCAGGTTTACAGGGACCCACCATATCACAGGTAATCGTTAAAAATTCAGACCAGGATTGGTTTGCTGTCAATATTATCGTCTCAAAGTCAGAGATGTATAAAGCCATCAGCGAATTAAGAGCCATTGGTGGCAGTGGTGTGATTGTTATTCCCGTGAGTTACGTCTTCGATGAAGAGCCACCGCGTTATCGAAAACTTTTGGAAAAATTACAAATCTCAGATCTTAAGTGAGGAACGATGTTAAAAATTTATCAACCTGCAGAAGCCAAACAGACCATCCTGAAACGCAAACCTATTGATGATTATGAGATCCCAGAATCGATGCAACAAAATATGCTGAAATTATTTGGTGAAAACCTGACCCCCGATCAGGCTGTCGCTCGAATTATTAAAGAAGTGCGCAGCGAAGGTGACCAGGCTTTAAGGAAGTGGACACAAGTTTTGGATGGCACAGCCTTGGATAGATTTCGACTTACGAATGAAGAAATCCAGGCAGCCAAAAAGAGCATTTCAGATGAAATGAAACTGGCCTTACAATTAAGTATTGAGCGCGTACAGGCCTTCCACCAACGCCAGCCACTGTCTTCCTGGATCAGCAATGATCTGGGTGGTACGGTTGGGCAGATGATCCGGCCGATTCGCCGGGTCGGATTGTATATACCAGCCGGTACCGCGCCATTACCCTCCAGTGTCATTATGTCAGCAGTTCCTGCTCAGGTCGCTGGTGTCCAGGAAATAGTCATCGTGGCACCCCCTGATAGAAAAATCGGCAAGATCTCTCCTCTGATTGCAGCCACCGCAGCCCTGTTAGGAATCCATGAGATGTACGCCATTGGTGGTGCGCAGGCCATCGCTGCTCTTGCCTTCGGGACAGAATCGATCAGAGCGGTGGATAAAATTTTTGGCCCGGGAAATCTGTTTGTTATGTTGGCAAAAAAGCAGGTGTATGGCTCGGTAGGCATTGATAACCTGGCTGGCCCAACCGAAACAATGGTCATCGCCGATGAATTTGCTAAACCAGCCTGGGTTGCTGCTGATTTACTGGCTCAAGCAGAACATGACCTGCTGGCATCCGCGATATTACTGACCCCTTCTCTTGAGTTAGCAAAGCAGGTGGATGAAGAAATCCAATTACAAGCCCAGAAACTATCCCGGACCGCCATGATCAATTCATCCTTGTTAAATCGCGGTGGTGCTGTGATTACCAAAAACATTGAGGAAGCCGTCACCTTAGCCAATGATTATGGCGCGGAGCATCTTTGCCTGGCAGTACAGCAACCCTGGCAATTGGTGGAAAAAATCACTTGTGCTGGCGGGATATTTATTGGAGAAAACTCCTTCGAAGTACTGGGCGATTATGTTGCCGGCCCCAGTCATGTCATGCCAACCAGCGGTTCAGCCAGATTTGCATCGCCAACCAATGTCTGGGATTTTATCAAGATTATCAGCCTGATTGGGCTGGATGACCAGACAGTCTCCCAAATTGCCCCGGCCGCAGCCACCATCGCCAAAGCTGAAGGACTGGATGCACATGCATCCGCAGCGGAGATCCGCTTATGAAAATAGCAGAACGTTTTCTGAATTTCCAAAAATACGCCCCGATCGAACCATTTGAGGTTCTTTCTGAAAAACTGGGTCTTAAAAGGGAAGATATCGTGAAACTGGACGCCAATGAAAACCCATATGGCCCTGCCCCAGCTGTTAAACAATGCCTGGCTGATCTCCAGAATGTGAATATCTATCCGGATCCGGAAAACCGTGCGTTACGGGCCATGCTGTCAGAATTCACCGGTGTGGCTCAAAAATCAATAATGGTTGGCGCAGGTGCTGACGAATTGATCGATTTATTATTGCGGGTCATGCTGGAGCCGGATGACATCGTTATAAACTGCCCCCCTACTTTTGGAATGTATTCATTTGATACGCGACTGAACAACGGCATTGTGATTGAAGTTAACCGAAATTTTGATTTCTCAATCAACATCCAAAACATCCGTGAGGCGGTCATCGAAAATTCAGCAAAAATTTTGTTCCTGACCAGCCCCAATAACCCGGATGGCAGCGTCATTTCGGATGAAGAACTGAGACAGATACTCAAATTACCCGTTTTGGTCGTGCTGGATGAAGCTTATATCGAATTTACAGCTGACACCGTGGCAGAATGGAGATTAAATAGTCGCATGGACTGGGTAACAGCTCATGAAAACCTGGTTATTTTGCGAACATTCAGCAAGTGGGCTGGTTTGGCCGGATTGCGAGTGGGATACGGAGCTTTTCCTGAATGGCTGATGCCAACCTTATGGTCAGCCAAACAGCCTTACAATCTGAATGTAGCTGGCAATCAGGCTGCCATGGCGTCATTATTATCCCTTGATTACCTGTCAGGTAACGTGCGTAAAATCCGGGAAGATCGCAGGAAGTTATTTGGACTGCTCTCCACCCTGCCATTTTTAGAACCAGTACCATCGGAAGCAAACTTCATCCTGTGCCGAGTAAAGAACTTCCCTGCTTCATATCTTAAGAATTATTTATTGGAAAAAGGAATTATGGTGCGGTATTATGAAACACCAATACTGGAGAATTATATTCGCATCAGCATCGGAAAACCTGGCGATCACTTACGCCTTATTCAGGCAATGGAGCAACTCATATGAAAATTGGAATTTTCTACTCTCCCGCAGTTTCAATTATTGATATAACTGGATTGGTGCATATCTTTTCTCTTTCAAAACAACTTTTTCCAGATTTGGATATTGAAGTTGAAACATGCAGTTTCCTGCCCCATAAAGAACAGGTGACAGGCATCTCAATTATCCCCAGCAGGGTCGGGTTACCTTTATCAGGATTTGACATTCTGATTTTCCCAGGTTCAGCCGGATACGAAAAATTAACAACCGACTTGGACTGGCTAACCTGGCTTAAAGACTCAGCGCCCGCAACTCAATTCTTTGGGTTCCATGAAGGCAAAAACTTGCTTGATTTATTGAAAACGCCAAATCAATGGGAATTAGATACCCACAACCCCTTGAGTGGATTCCTGGTAGGTTTTCAAATCCTCAGTCAGGTGCTTGCACAGCAGGACCTATTAATCCTGATCAAGTCCCTGGGAATGGAATCGGTTTGGCATTCCTATTTGCAAAGTATTAATTACCGGCAAGCTGCTTTATCCCGAGAAACCAATGAAACTCAAATCAGCATAAATCTTTCCATTGATGGAACTGGAAAATCCACCATCCACACCGGCATCCCGTTTCTGGATCACATGCTCAATCAGATCGCCAAACATGGATTGTTCGATATTGAGCTGACCGCAAACGGTGATCTCGAGATTGACGCCCACCACACCATGGAAGATTGCGGTATCATCCTGGGTGATGCATTCCGCCAGGCATTAGGGCAAAAGAAGGGTATTAATCGCATGGCTTCTGCCACTGTCCCCATGGATGAGAGTCTGGCATCGGTATCCATCGATTTTTC
>JAVEYK010000036.1:5730-14035 GCA_034003505.1 Anaerolineaceae bacterium
CCAATGTAGAAGACATTTCAGCCACAACCGACTATGGGATTGACTTTTGTAGTGTTGTCCAGCATGAAAACGTTTTTGGCGTACAGTTCCATCCAGAAAAAAGTCAAAAGGTTGGCATACAACTCTTAAAAAATTTCATCAAACCTAACAAAGAGGCAGCATGAGTACATTTACGATTTACCCGGCCATTGATTTACTGAAAGGCAATGTAGTCCGCCTGAAACAGGGTGATCCAAATCAAAAAACGATATATTCTTCTGATCCAGCAGCAATCGCTGCCAAATGGTCAGGTTTTGGTGCCAGGTGGCTGCATATCGTCAACCTGGATGGTGCCCTGGATGCTGAGGATGACATGAATTATGGCGCAATCCAGAAAATTTTATCTGCCATAAATCCAGAATTAATGAAAGTTCAATTCGGTGGTGGGTTACGGTCCTTAGAAATGATCAGAAAAATATTGGATCTGGGTCTTTCGCGAGTGATCTTAGGGACTGTCGTCGTTGAGAATCCGGATGTCGTCGAAACTGCAATCAAAGAATTTGGTTCCAGCCGTATTATCGCCGGGATTGATGCCCGGGATGGCATGGTGCGAACACATGGCTGGACCGTCGATCAATCCGTCGATGCGCTCGAGGTAACCCTGGCGATGAAACAGATCGGCATCAAAACCATCATTTATACCGATATCAATCGAGACGGAGTTGGCGGGGGTGTCAATCTCAAAGCGACTGCAGACCTGGCGCGAAAAAGTGGACTGGATGTGATTGCATCCGGTGGTATTTATTCAAAAGAAGATCTGCTGGCGGTTAAACAAGCAGGTTTATCGGGTGTGATCGTAGGCAGAGCGCTTTACGAGGAAAAAATTGATCCTCAGTCCATTTTTGGTATACAGGAGTAAAAAATGTTAGCAAAAAGAATCATTCCTTGTCTGGATATAAAAGATGGTCGTGTCGTAAAGGGGATCAACTTCGTTAATATTCGTGATGCTGGTGATCCTGTTGACCAGGCCAGAATTTATAATGAAGAAGGGGCAGATGAACTGGTTTTTCTCGATATCTCCGCCACCGCTTTTGGACATGAAACCGTGATTGATGTCGTTCGTGAGGTTGCCAACCAAATCCATATCCCCCTGACAGTCGGAGGCGGTATTCGCTCCGTGGAAGATATGCGAAATATCCTGTTAGCAGGAGCAGATAAAATCAGCATCAATTCAGCGGCTGTCCTCAATCCAGACCTCATTAAGCAAGGAGCTGCTATGTTCGGCAGTCAATGCATTGTGCTGGCAGTTGATGTCCGCAAAGTCCAGGTAAGGGATGACAACCAGGATCGATGGGAAGTGTTCATCAATGGCGGCAGGAAGGCAACCGGGTTGGATGCATTGGAATGGATTGGGAAGGCAGTAAACCTCGGTGCAGGTGAGATTCTGTTAACCAGTATGGATCGCGATGGCACCTTATCCGGATACGATCTTGATTTGAACCGGGCAGTCTCAAAATTGGTGAATGTTCCTTTGATTGCCTCTGGTGGTGCAGGGACTATGCAACACTTTGCGGATGTCCTTTCCGTTGGAGCAGATGCAGCTCTGGCAGCCTCTTTATTCCATGATGGTCAGTTAAACATTAAAGACCTGAAAAATTTTCTTGTCAAACAAAATCTACCAATAAGGCCGGTGTAAAATGGATATGCCAACTTTAAAATTCGATCAGACTGGGCTGATCCCGGCCATTATTCAGGATATCGACTCCAGACAGGTGTTGATGGTGGGTTGGATGAACACCACTGCCCTCGAAAAAACAATACAAACCGGGTTGATCACATTCTGGTCACGCAGCAGAAAAAAGCTATGGACCAAAGGGGAAAGCAGTGAAAATTATCTTTATATGCAAAAAATGTTTATCGATTGTGACCGGGACACGCTCTTATTCCTTGCAAAACCTGCCGGGCCAACCTGTCATACCGGAAATATCAGCTGTTTTTATACTGAAATCGATCTCAATAAATCAAAAAACAACACCAACATGGCGGAGAAAAAATGAATGCACTCAATGAACTTTATCAAACTTTAGAAACCAGAAAATCAGCCGACCCAGATACTTCATATACCGCTCGATTACTTCAATCTGGAGAGGATGAAATCGTCAAAAAAATTGGAGAAGAGGCAGTTGAAATAATTCTGGCTGCCAAAGGGCAGGGGAATCAGCGACTGGTGGAAGAAATCTCCGATCTGACTTACCATATTCTCGTGTTATTAGTCCAGAAAGGGATCCCGTTAAATGCCATTTCCGAAGAGCTTAATAAACGTAAGAAGTGATGCTCTATGATACAATAACCCGAATAAAAAGCCTTATTCAGGGTTTTCATATTGGAATCAAACAAATCGGGAAAAGGTTATTGGTGAAATAACCCGGCATGGCATTATTAATCGAAGTCAATCAAGTATCCTATTCTCATCCTGTTCCGGGTGGTCCCCCTCATCCAGCACTTCGTGAGATTAGTTTTCAAGTTAACGCAGGCGAACATATTGCTATTGTAGGTGCGAATGGCTCCGGAAAAACAACTTTAGCGCGACATTTAAACGCATTACTGGTACCAGATTCAGGAACAGTCAGAATTATGGGACTGGATACAAAAGAGCGTTCCAATCACCTGAAAATTCATCAGAGTGTTGGCATGGTATTTCAATCTCCCCAGGAACAGATGATAGCTACTTCGATTGAAGAAGATGTAGCTTTTGGCCCTGAAAATTTAGGCCTTTCCACACCGGAAATCCAACAAAGGGTCAGGCATTCTTTGGAGCAGGTCGGTATGTGGGATGAAAGAGAACGCTCTCCGCAACATTTATCTGCTGGTCAGATGCAACGTGTTGGACTGGCAGGCATTCTCGCGATGCAACCAGCCTGTGTGATCTTTGATGAATCAACAGCAATGTTAGATCCATTTGGTCGCGAAGATGTCCTGAGAAACATCGAAACCCTAAAGCAATCTGGTATCACAGTCATTATGATCACCCATTTTATGGAAGAAGCCAGCCTGGCCGACCGCATTATTGGTTTACATCAGGGCAGGTTACGATTTGATGGCTCCCCGGAAGATTTATTTACAGATGATGAATTGGTGAGATCCATGAATCTGGACAAGCCCAGAGTTCTCTGGTTTGCGCAACAGCTCACTCCCTGGATTCCTACCATCAAAAGTCCATTGAATGTTGAGCAATTCAAGAAGCAAATTGAACCCAGCTCCTCTCCCCAGTTTTTTAAGCCATTAGCAGACCTGCATTTCTTCCGGAACAAGCAGGAGAATCTGGTGATTGGTAAGGATATTTCATTTACTTACCTTCAGAACACACCTCTTGCCCACCAGGCTTTGGAGGATATCAATTTTTCAGTTCGCCAGGGAAGTGTGCATGGCCTGATTGGCGCAACCGGTTCAGGTAAATCCACTTTACTGCAGCACCTGAACGGTCTTTACATCCCCCAAACCGGAACCCTTAAAGTGGGACCCTTTGAGGTCAATCAGGAGACGGATTTATTGCAATTAAGGCGGTATACCGGCATCGTCTTCCAGAATCCTAACTACCAGTTGTTTGAGCAATATGTTGGGGATGAAATTGCGTATGGGCTCAAAGTCCTGGGAATCACAGGAAATGAATTAAGAGAAAGAGTGAAATTGGCAATGGCGCAGGTCAGCCTTGATTTTGACGAGTTTAAAGACCGCATGACTTTTGCATTGTCAGGTGGTGAGAAACGCAAAGTCGCTCTGGCTTCTACACTGGTGCTGAATCCTTCCCTGCTTCTGCTGGATGAACCCACCGCCGGTCTCGACCCGATTGCCAGGCGTGAGATTCTGGGGCAGATGGTCAGGGTTCATAACGAAGGCAAAACGCTGGTGGTTTCTTCCCATCAACTGGAAGACCTGGCGTTATTGACTGATCATGTCACGCTGCTGTCCAAAGGCAGGGTAGTTTGTAACCAGGAAACGGACAAACTCCTTTCAAATCATGAATTATTACATCAATATCAAATGATTGCCCCTATCGCTGCCCAGATGGCTTCCGTTTTGCATGAAAAAGGCTGGATCGTGCCTGACAATATCATCATCGGTCAACAATTGGTGGCTGCCTTTCAAGCCTTAGGTGTACCGAATGGCTAATTTCGAATTTACCCAAAACCTTTCCTTCGGTCAATACCTGCCCACCAATTCCTGGTTTCATCAACGTGATCCCAGAGCAAAAATCCTGCTGATTTTCTTCTTAATGATTGCAATTACCTTTGCACGTAATACGTACATGGTCTTGACTGGATTAGTGATTGTCCTTTTCATCTTCTGGATTTCGCGAATCCCACTGAAAAACGCCCTCAAAGGCATTCGCACACCGTTGCCATTCTTAATTTTTATTGCATTTTTCCAATTATTCCGATTTTCACCCGCTGTGGATAACCCTCTCATTTTATCAATCTGGTCATTTACCATCACCATGCAGGGGCTCATCGCAGCTGGAATAATCATCCTGCGCTTTGTCAGTCTGATTTTAACCATCAGCCTGGCCAGTTTCACCTTATCTACCAGTGACCTGATCTATGGTTTACAATCCCTGCTGCGACCTTTGAACTGGCTAAAAATCCCCAGCGAAGATTTCATTATGATTGTCCAGATAACGTTACGGTTTTTGCCTCTCTTGGGACAGGCCACAGAACAGATCGCCAAAGCCCAGGCTGCCCGTGGAGCTGCCTGGGGTGTCAAAAATCAGAGTTTTAAACAGAGAATTCAATTAATCATACCGGTGATCGTTCCGATGTTTCTCACCAGTCTGCAAAAAGCGGAGACCATGGCGATGGCAATGGACTCACGCGGATATGGCAACCACCTCAAACGCGGTGCTTACCGGCAACTATCATTTAAAAAACAAGACGGCTTCCTGGTGGTCACCGCCTTGCTGATCTCTACCATAATTCTGGTTTTATAAATCGGATCCCTGTCGTTTACCGATCTTAATCCTGCGCCAGGCAGCCACCACAATTACAACGATAAACGCCGAAACACCCGCTTCTAATAATCCATTCGAGATAATGATGCCACCTAAAACCGGCCAGGGCAAGAGCCCCATCAAGCCAATTACACCCAACACCAGTACCGTATTGGTGAGGCTGCCAGCAACACCAGCGACGATCAAACCCACCACCGGTATTTTTTCCAGAATTTTCCAGACAAAATAGGCAACCGGCCCAATGAATAACCGGGGTAAAACAGCCAGCAAAGGATTGGTAAACCACACATCCGCAGGCGATGTTGGGGCTACTGCTGCCTGAATCATACTAAAAATACCAAAAATTAAACCGACACCCAATCCAACAATAGGCCCTTCCAGGATGGCAGCAATGATCACTGGTACATGCATAATGGTTAGGGAAATCCCACCAAACCAGGGAATGAAACCCCAGTGGGTAACACCCAAAAGAATCGTAATCGCACCCATTACCCCAGTTATCACTAATTTTCGCGTTCTATCTTGTGGCATCATGCCTCCTTAATTATTCGATATAGTAACATTTGACTTACAATTACTTTAACACCTAATATTATAATAGGTTTTGGTTTTTATTCCAACTCTCTCACAATCTTAATTATCTTTCCCTTCGGTCATTTTCTCTCCGCATAATAATCTATTTATTTCTTCTCTGTAAACAGAAATCTCGTGAAAGCTCCACTATAATTAATGGTAATAAACTGGCAATTCGCGATTTATCTGTCTTTTGTCAAAATAAAATCTATAAATGATCGCTTGATTTCATTAGGTAGAACTCTGATTTTTGGCAAGCGCTTGACCACGAAAAAGGACGCCAACACTTTTTGTGGAGAAGTGACAAAATATCCATAATAGACAACTTTAAAGAGGAACAATGTATCATCAACAGCGCTGGACACTGGAAAAATTGAAAGCCCGCCTTGCTCTCATCGTCCCATTGGCATATATGAAAAAATCGCCACTCCCCCCGTTTTATTACCGGGAATTGTCCGGCCCTAGAGAGAAACCGGATCTTGATCCTGATATTTCAGGTTGGAAAGAAATCCCACCCAATTCATACTGGGGAAATTGGGAAACGAATTTTCAACTCATCACAACCTTCAAAATCCCTGATGATTGGGATTCTGATCTTCCGATTGCCCTGTATATCCCTTTAGGGATTGCCGGTGATTTCAGTCATCCCGAAGCACTGGTGTACATTGACGGGGATCCTATTGCCGCCTGCGACCGTCATCATCAGGAAATCCTCCTGCATCCAGATTGGTTTGATCACCATAATCATTCGCTCCATTTACATGGCTGGACTGGCCTGGGAGAAATTGTCTCTTCTGACCCAACCAGGAAATTACATATGGGTGAGGCGCAATTGGTGCAAATACATAGCGAAACACGTGAATTTTGTGCGCTAGCGCGTGTCACCCTTGCCACCATTGAGAATCTGGCAGATGACCATCCCTCGAAAAACAGATTGTTAAATGCGATCAACGCAGCCTTCATACGATTGGAGACCAATCACCCACTGGCTGACCCATTCTATGCGAGCGTGCTACCCGCCGCGAAAATCCTGAAAGCGGGCATTCAACATGCTGGTGTTGCCATGGATGTCATCATCCATGCCACCGGCCATGCCCATCTTGATGTTGCCTGGTTGTGGACGCTGGGGCAGACTCGCCGAAAAGCAGAAAGAACCTTTCACAATGTGATCCGGTATATGGAGCAATTCCCTCAATATCATTTCAGCCAGAGTCAACCCCAACTCTATCAATTTATTGAAGAAGACCAACCAGATTTATTCGAAAAAATTCAAAACCTGGTGGCTGCCGGCCGCTGGGAACCGATGGGCGGCATGTGGGTGGAAGCCGATTGTAACATTTCCGGAGCGGAATCACTGGCCCGGCAATTCCTGTTAGGGCGTACATACTTTAAGGAGAAGTTTGGAGAAAACGCTGAATCACCAGTGCTGTGGTTACCGGATGTGTTTGGTTATGCCTGGGCACTACCACAATTAATAAAACAAGCCGGTCTCAAATATTTTATGACCATCAAAATCGGTTGGAATCAATATAACCGTCTGCCGTATGATACGTTCATGTGGCAGGGAATTGATGGTACACAAATTCTCACCCATTTCAGCACTGTCAAGGAACTGGGCAGCAGCTACGCCAGCACCTATAATTCCATGGCGAATCCTCTGGAAGCTTTGGGAACCTGGAATAATTTTCAACAGAAAGAATTACACACTGATTTATTGATGGCCTATGGATTCGGAGATGGCGGGGGCGGACCCACCCTGGAGATGCTGGAAAATCTGGAACGGATGCATGATTTTCCGGCTTTACCTCAGGTACAACATTCGAGTGTAAAAAAATTTTTTGAAGCTATAGAGCCAGCCCAATTATCCAAAATGATGCCGGTCTGGAATGGTGAACTGTACCTGGAATATCATCGCGGCACCTACACCACCCAGGCTTTAATGAAAAAAAATAATCGCAGGAGCGAGTTTCTAATCCATGATGTGGAGTTTCTGTCCAGCCTGGCGAGTGTCCTCGATGATCAATACCTATACCCTGCACAGGAACTTAACACAATCTGGAAAACCATCTGCCTACACCAATTTCACGATATCCTGCCAGGATCGAGCATCGGAGAGGTCTACACAGAAGCCAATCAGACTTTCCAGGCTTTGACTATGCGCCTGCAGCAACTGCAACGAGATGCACTGGAAGTGATCAGAAAATATTACTCTGCTGATATATTATTGGTGAACCCCACCCCATTCCCAAGAAATGATCTGGTCCTGATCCCTATTAAAAATGCTGGTGCCTTCAGCAGAGAGGCAAGAGAATTGGCTATTCAGACAGCCGATACAGGGATTTGGGTTGATCCGGGGGCACTGCCAGCCTATAGTGTGATCCCAATTCACTGGCATTCGACGGAAATTGGTAATCATCAGGCGGGGATAGAAATTTCCTCCCACAACTACTCTATGGAAAATGATGTCATCCGACTAAATTTCAATCAAGAGGGTGATATCATCAGCATCTTCGATAAAGAAGTCGGGCGGGAACTCCTGCCAGACCATTCAGTAGCCAACCAATTTCAGATTTTTGAAGATCGCCCCTTGGCTTATGACGCCTGGGATATCGATATCTATTACGATGACAACATTGGCTATGCTCATCCAGCCCAGTCCATCAGCCTGGTTGAGTCTGGGCCGCTGCGCCAAACCATTGAAATCATCAGAAGAATTGTTGATAGTACCTGCACACAAAGAATATCAAT
>JAVEYK010000036.1:14135-31264 GCA_034003505.1 Anaerolineaceae bacterium
ATCAAACGAGCCGAAGATGGAAATGGTTTGATCGTGCGCTTATATGAAAGCCACAGAAAACGCGGTCGTGTGATATTAAAATCATTCATCAATATCCATTCAGCCTTTGAGACCAACTTACTGGAAGAAAACGAACACGCCTGTGAGATCATTGATTTTAAAATCCATTTGGATATTAAACCGTTTGAGATCAAAACCATTCGTGTTCATTTTGGCTAACGGGAGGTTTTTATGAGCGAAATTCAGCTCTATTGCAGGAGATGTGAAAAAAAGTACCCTCAGGACCAACCCGTGTGGCACTGTACCTGTGGTGGTTTGTTGGATATTGAAATGGACACCTGTTTTCCGATTGAGGAAATCCAAAAACGTGCGCCTACTATGTGGCGGTACAGAGAAGCTCTTCCTATATCTGATGACGGAAACATCGTTTCATTCTCAGAGGGGTTTACCCCCATCATCCCCATTGAATTTGGGGGCAAGCAGGTGGGCATTAAACAGGATCATTTATTTCCAACCGGATCCTACAAAGATCGCGGCGCCTCCGTATTGATTTCCAAAGCCAAAGAAATGGGAATTCAACATGTGGTGGAGGATTCTTCCGGAAATGCTGGCTGTGCCATAGCTGCCTATTGCGCCAGGGCAAAGATCGCTTGTGATATTTACGTTCCAGAAACCACATCACCAGCCAAATTAGCGCAAATCACTCAATATGGTGCCATTTTGCATCTGATTCCTGGCAGCCGGGAAGCGACCGCTAATGCAGTGCTGACAGCAGCCCGTACAACTTATTATGCCAGTCATTCCTGGAATCCATTTTTCTTTCAGGGCACCAAAACTTTTGCTTATGAAATCTGGGAGCAAAATAATTTTGAAGCCCCACAGGCTGTCATTGTGCCTGCGGGAAATGGAACCTTATTATTGGGTGTCTGGCTGGGTTTTAATGACTTAAGAAAAGCTGGATTAATTTCTATCATTCCAAGAATATTCGCCGTACAGGCCAAAAATTGTGCTCCACTATATGAAGCCCATTATCGGCATGCGTCAGAACCAGGCAAAATAAGCGCTGCACCAACATTGGCAGAAGGGATTGCTATTGCCGAGCCGGTTCGCGGTGAGCATATCTTACAGGCAGTTCGTCGATCGAACGGAACGTTTGTGTCCGTTACAGAAGAAGATATTCAAAATGCAATGAACGCAATGCACCATCAGGGGTTTTATATCGAGCCTACTGCCGCAGCAACCATCGCTGCTATCCCAAAACTGGTTGGAGCACATCCTGGAATCGATCAATGGATATCCGTGTTTACCGGTCACGGTCTCAAATCAACCGAAAAAATCATGTCGATTCAAGAGCTCTCGTTAGAATAAAATGTTCGCTTTTTCAAAATCAATCTTTCATGGAAACACAGGAGCATAATGCATAACTCAACTGAATTTCGAATCGGGATTTATCGCCCCATTTACCTGTGGGCAGGTCCAGGAACAATTCGCATGAATAAACTCAAGTTCATGCAGGTCGCTGTAGACGAAAAAGTGCACCTGGATGCACATCAATCTCCTGGAGCAGAGCTCGTTGTTAATGACCTCTATCAAAACTGGATCCACCTGACTTACAATTGGGGATTTCCACCAGAGATTGAGCAGGAGGATTGGCAATCTTTTGAAATAGCATCGCACGCATTTCATCAACACGGTGCCAAAGTTTTTGCTTATATCCAGTCATCCAACTGTGTGTATGCAGGTAGCTTCACCAAAAAAAATTGGTACGCACTTACACCCAATGGGAAGAAAGTTTATTATTACACCGGGCGTTTCATGACATGTTTTCAGAATAATGATTGGATAAATTATCTGAAAGAGCGGATAGCAGACGCCATCCAGCGTGGTGCAGATGGCATTTTTTTCGATAATCTTTGGTATGGCTTGCAACCCAATTCTTTGTTTAGCACCTGGCTCGGTGGTGCTGGCTGTTATTGTAAAACCTGTCAACAGACTTATTTGCATGAGACTGGTTTGACGATACCCACTTTTATGGATCTACAAAAAAAAGAGGTGCTGAATTATATTGAATGGCGCGCACAAAAAATGACAGAGGTTTTTCAGCATTTGTCGTCTTTTGCCCGTTCATTAAAACCTGATGTCGTCATCAGCGCTAATGATTATGATCCTGTCATGCGGCCCGTCAAAATCATTTTTGGCATTGATTTCAATGCTTTGGCTCCCATTCAGGACGTCACCATGATTGAAAACTTCGCGCTTCCCAACTGGAAGGAAAATCCTGAAAAAATTCTGGTGAACAATGCGCTCACAGTCCGATCCGCCCAATCATTTTTGCCGGCCGATAAGCACTTGAGTGTCCTCTCTTACGACGCCGGAATCGGGTTTGATCCCGTATATCCTGCCCGAAGAATTCTGACCGGAATGGCAGAAGCCGCTGCATTGGGTTGCAGCATGACCACCAAAGGTACTGAATATCATGATGGCAAAAAGATGACATTGCTGACAGGCTATGAATATCATGAGCAGCAACAAGCAATTGGAAATTTTCAGCGCTGGTTGGAAGCAAATCAATCCATCTATCAAATGCAGCGCAGAAGAATCGCTGAAGTTGGGATTCTTCACCCTGAGGATTTGTTGTGGCAGAAGTGGCATCAGTTGGCACCAATCTTTTTTGCTGTACAACAAACCCTGTTAGCGAATGGGATTCCCTGGAAAGTGATTCAAAATCTGGATGAATTGGATGGTTTAAAACAAATTATCATTTTTGATGATCAGCACCTTTCACGACTCAAGACCACAAAATTAAAAATCATTGATGCCATGACGTTACAATCCTGGAAGCACCCTTCCCCATCCTTTTTCGATCGCATACCATTCTTGCGATCAATGCTGTCTGCAATAGCAGATCAATTAATCCGGACCTATCATGGTAATAAAACCATGCGCAAAGCGATGGATTGGTTGGGAATGTCAAAATTGGTTACGCATACACCCTTCTTCAAGCTGCCGGATAAAACAGTTCAAATTGAATTGTTAAACCTTCTCTCTACGAGCAATTTCCGTGTCATTTCCGAACATCCAGTGTTAATGGATGTGTGGGAGGACGGTCAATCCGGGTTCAATATCCATCTGGTAAATTACCATAGCCAAAATCAAAAAATAAAATTGAAAATGCCTGATAATTCATATATAAAAATTCTTTATCCTGAAAACCAAGTTGAGGAATTTCAGGTATCAAGTGGAGAAATAACGTTTAATCTTGATCTGTATTGCATATGTACCGTAAAGAAAGCTGAGGAGAAATAATGAACCGAGTTATTCGCTGGTACCACTATATTACCTACAACATCTATTGGTTTGCCTTAACCTGCCGATCGCAGGTACTTACCCCTTTAATCATACCGTTATTAATCCAACGGTTTGTTGGTGAAGCAGCCAAGGGTGAACTATTGGGAAACATGCGTTTATGGTCACTCATGGTGGCTGTTTTAGTGCAAGCCTTGATGGGATTGTTGAGTGATCAATCAACCTCAAAATACGGCCGTAGGCGACCATTTATCGTTGTGGGAACGATTGGGGAAATCCTCATTTATGTGCTGATTGGTTTCACTGCTGGCATGGATGGCATGACCGGCTACTGGTTCTTATTTCTGTTATATACACTCTCCATGATGACTGCCAATACCGCCCACGCCGCCTTACAGGGGATTATTCCTGATCTGGTACCCGAAGAGAAGAGAGGTCGCTTCTCTGGTTTTAAAGCCCTGTTCGAACTACCACTCCCGCTTATTTTTGTGTCGTTTGTGATCGGAAAAATGGTCAGCGCAGGGAATATCTGGGCAGCATTAATTACCTTGATGGTGATTCTGATTGTTTGTCTATTAATTACTCTGACAATCAAGGAAGAACCATTACAGTCAGAAAAAACAAAAATCGACTGGAACCCTATCATCCGCTTATTTCTGATGACCGCAGCCTTTACAGTGATCATCCTGGCTTCCGGTTTTTTCGTCAGACAAATCATGAAATTAATCCTCCAGGGTGAGACATCCTATGGTCACTGGTTGGTGATGGCTATCGGTTTGATCGGAATGCTGGTTGCCATTGGGGTCGGAGTATGGAGCAGTGTTTATATCAGTATCGGTAAAAAAATTAATGAACACCATAATTTCACCTGGTGGGTGGTGAATAGGCTGGCATTTTTAGCCGGTTCAACCAATCTGGCCGGGTTTCTGGTTTATTTCTTACAGGAAAGATTTGTGGAATTGCAGGGTGAAAAAGCTGCCGGCCCCGCAGCATCGATCACCATGTTTATCGGCATTTTCATTCTTGTCTCGGCATTACCCAGCGGCTGGTTGACTGATCGATTTGGCACAAAAAAGATTATTTTCGTCAGTGCCATTCTGACCACTCTCGGAACAGCGCTTGTGCTCCTGTCCCCCACCATTTCCTGGATGTATGCCGCTGGCTGCCTGGTTGGCTCGGGAATCGGATTTTTCTATGCTTCCAATTGGGCACTCGGAACCGAAATTGTTCCGCAAGACCAGGCAGGTCGTTTCCTGGGGATCTCGAATCTGGCTGGTGCTGGTGCAGGAGCTGTTGGCGCATACATTGGTGGCCCAATCGCAGACCAGATCGGTTATACCAATTTAATGGTGATTTATGTGATATTGTTCGTATTCTCAATCCTGGCACTGGCGAAAATAAAGGTGAAACAACCATCGAGATCATAAAAATCGGATATTTTTTCCATAATAATGGCATTTAGCAGGGTGTATACTTGTATGAAATCTAGCAGGAGAATGCCCGAAATAACCAATTATGGCGAATGATCAAACGAAAATCCTCAGATCAATAAAAAATTTCATTAACAAACTTAAGCAGGAAATTGTAAGTCGCCCACTTTCTGATTCCGGTATATTAATCGGAACAGCCGTTTTGGTAGGCATCGGATCGGGTTTGGGAGCAGTTCTTTTTACGTACCTGGTTGAATTCGTTCAAAAGTTAGCTTTTGAAGATTTTGCAGAATTGTTTCATTTCGGTCAACCCTGGCATCTCATCATCATACCCATCTTTGGTGCCTTGATCACAGGCCCGATAATTTATTTATTTGCGCGCGAAGCCAAAGGGCATGGCGTACCGGAAGTCATGTTGGCAATTGCCTTACGAGGTGGAAAAATTAAACCGCAGGTCGGGATTGTTAAAGCCATTACATCAGCGATCTGTATCGGTACCGGTGGTTCTGTCGGCAGTGAAGGTCCTATTGCTCAAATTGGGTCAGCCCTTGGATCAACGATTGGGCAATGGCTAAGACTGAATGAAGAACGCACCAAAACCCTGGTGGCGTGTGGCGCAGCGGGAGGCATTGCAGCCATATTTAATGCTCCCATTGCGGGCGCAATCTTCGCCATGGAAGTCATTCTTAACCGGATCAGTTCCGTTTATTTTGGTGCGGTGGTTATCTCAGCCGTGATTGCTGACTCAATCGCCCACTTTTTTATGGGTGATTTTCGGACATTCTTAATCCCTCAATACTTTCTGCAAAGCCCCTGGGAATTGCTTTTATATACGTTCCTTGCCATTATTGCCGCTTTTGCGTCGGTTGGCTTCAGCCGCTTATTGTATCTGGTAGAAGATTTATTTGACGACATTAAAATACCGGAATGGGTAAAACCGACCATTGGTGCCCTTTTGTTAGGAATTCTGGGGATCTTTACGATTAAGACACCGGGAGGAATCCCGCGAGTCTTTGGTGTGGGATATGACTCCATGACACCAGCCCTCTTCGGAGAATTTACGCTGAAAGTAGCTTTATTATTATTTGTCTTAAAATTATTGGCTACCCTGTTTACATTAGGCTCCGGTAATTCAGGTGGCATTTTTGCACCCTCCTTATTCATGGGCAGTATGCTTGGGGCTGGATTCGGAAGTTGGGCAACCTCAGTTTTTCCGAATATTACATCCGGAGCCGGGGCATATTCACTGGTCGGAATGGCTTCTTTCTTTAGTGGCGCAACACACGCACCGATGACGGCGATCCTGATTCTGTTTGAAATGACGAATAACTATCAATTAATTTTGCCATTAATGCTGGCATCGGTCTTAAGCACAATCATTTCCCGAGTTCTCAGTAAGGATTCGATCTATACCCTCAAACTCACCCGCCGAGGCATCAAATTAAGTCAAACAGAGGATGTGGATGTGATGCAAGGTATTTCAGTGGGTGAAGTCATGTCAACTAACTTCATTTCCATTAAATCAAATCAAACCATTGAGGATTTAGAAATGCTTTTCTCTAAATCTCACCTGACAGGTGTACCGGTCACAAATAATCAAGGAGAACTGGTGGGGGTGGTGACCATTAACGATTTAAGGAACGCCAGGAAATCTGATCTCCCTGCAACCACTGAATTATCACAGATTGCTTCTATGAATGAACTTTTATTTAGCTGCCCCGAAGAACCCATGTGGAAAGCAATCTTCCGTATGAGTAGTCACAGCATCAGTATGCTTCCGGTTGTAGAAAAAGAGAATCCCAAAAAATTAATCGGTATGATTTATCGACGTGATGTTATACGAGCGTATGACCATGCCATCACGAAAAAAGCCAATATGCAACATGAAGTGGAAATCATTAAATTAGGGAAATTAGATGAAGCGAGGTTTATTCAATTGAACATTCCTGCCAATTCATTCGTGGTTGGCAAACGCGTCAGCGAAATAAAACTACCGGGGCATTGTGTGATCGTTTCATTAAGAAGAGGCCGGGAATTAAAAATCGTCGATGGGCGTACGATCCTCAGAAAAGGTGATTTTCTGACCATCTTTTCAGAAGAAGACTGTGCAAATGATGTAGAAAGGATGTTGACTGTTCAGTCCGACATGCTCAATGCACCAACTCATCAAAAATCATTTCATGAAGAAATAATCATAAAAGCAGGATCAAAAGTAATCGGAAAAATGATTAAAGATATCGAACTCCCGGGTGATATTCTCATCATCAGTATTCAAAGAGACCAATCTTCTATCATTCCGCACGGCAAGACTGTTTTTCATATTGATGACATTGTTGAAGTCTATGGTCGCGAAGATGATATTAATAAAGCCAGAAAATTGCTGGGCGTGGGTTAATATTGGCAGACTACCTGAAAAAATTGAGCAGGTAAAATAAATTCATGTCTAAGCCAAAACTTTTGTTGCTGTTCCTCTTGTTGGGTTTGATCATTCTGGTTTCGTTGTCAGCATGTTCACAACCAGTAGAGAATTCATTATTGCCTGCAATGCCCATATCCACATTCACACCATTAGCGACGAATACGGCAATCGTCACATTCATACCAGCGAGCACAGCTACGATTATCCTTTCTCCCACACCCTCCAGGACTTCCACGCAGTCAGCCACAACCACCCCTGCATTCACGGAGCCAGAAAATTGCCTGGAACCAGGTGAGATTTATGATTTGATTGAAATAAATGGCATGTTTGTCAATCAACGCACATTTGAGATGCTTGAACATGCACAATCCATTTATGGCGGTGAAATTGAGTTGACAGGCTATCACCTCACCCAGGGGAGTTATACCAATCTCGTATCTGCCAGTTTCGGAACTCACAGCGGGGGTGGTGCCGTCGACCTGTCTGTCATCCAATATGGAACCTACCAGGTGTTGTATGCTGATATTGACAAATTGATCGAGGCATTAAGGGTTTCCGGTTTTGCAGCCTGGTTAAGAGATTTTGATCAGCTCTACCCCGGTTCACCCATTCACATCCATGCCATTGCCATTGGAGACCGTGATTTATCTGGTCCAGCGCAGGAACAGTTAACCGGAGAATTTGGTTATTTCCGTGGTTATAATGGCATCCCACAGGAAAATGGAAAAGCTCCTATCCCCGATGAACACGGAGGCCCCATACTCTGTCAATGGATGTTGGCTTTGGGATATGCGGATTTGCGGAATTAATCTGCTGCGGTACCAACACTGACCGAAAACATATCCATCGGATCAATGGTCCGGTACCAACCACTCACCCGCCAGCGACAATAATTACTCATTTCCTGTTCATCAGCACTGACATCATAATGTGCCATGCTGCCTTCGATGCCAGCAGAATAACCATAGCGCATTTCGATATGCAAATGTGGAGCCAGCGCATTCCCGCTGTCACCGATTGCCCCCACCACATTCCCACAACCAACCTGATCTCCTGGCAATAATTGTGGTGGATTTTCAAGATGAGCATAGAGAATCAGTAAAGAAAGCTCCTGATTCGGTTCTTCCAGTTCATCCCAACCTGACGGGCAGGTTAAGGTAGTATTGGTGTTAAACAATTCCGGAGCACTGAGACCAGCCAATTTTTCTGCCCAACCTGGCGGTAAATCCTGAAACGCTGTTTCCACCAGAACTGCATTCCCATACGGAAAGCGGTCTTTCATTACCATCACCACTTCCCCTTCCAATATCGCCTGTACGCTGGCACCTTTCATCGCAATGCGTAAATCAGGATCCATGACACTGAAATCCACTCCTTGATGGGGGTCATCCGATCCTGTTTTGGGTGGGTAAAACGGGTTAGAAATCATATGGATCAGGTTGTCGATGGGAGTATCCGATAGTGGAGAACAGACATTCGCTGCAAATTTTGTCGCGGTGGGTATCTGGATGGGAACTGCGGATGGCATCACAGTAGGCGTTATTATTTTCATCTCTTGATGATCTTTCGTTTTTTCGAAAGATATCGTTATGGCTGGCGTTGGTGTCTGGATTGCTTTATTGGGCCAATTCGAAGAGCAGCTGGTTACTACCAGGAGGAGAATAGCCGATAAACTTACAAATAATTTCATTCTAATATTGTACTTATAAATAGCAAATAAAATGATCTATGATATAAAAACAAAGGAAACATTTCAATCATTTGGAGACGCGTGAATTTTTACGAGGCTAACCACGCTTAGAACCAAACGCCATCCCACTTTTATTGAAATGATATAAACAAAGGGTGATTTTAATGATGGATCTAAAGAAAATCGTATTTTTCCTGATCATTGTTTTAATCGCACTGGGCAGTTCATTTGCCGGGGCGATTGGTGGTAGTTTCATTACCTTGAAGTTAGTCGAGAGAAGTTCTACCCCCGCCCAGGCAACTGAAATTTCACCATCGCTGATATCAACACAACCTTCCACATTGAGTTTCTCAAACTCTGAAATTGAAACGTCAATTACCTCGGTGGTTCAGGACGTTGAACCAGCTGTGGTGACTGTGGTTGGCACGATTAGTGGCCATGCCACATTTTTTGGGGTGACATCCGCTCAGGATGTTAGCGGTAGTGGCGTCATTATTTCTGAAGATGGATATATCATCACCAACAATCACGTGGTGGAAGGCACACAGACTCTCTCCGTGATCCTCAATGATGGCACCGAGCATCCGGCTGAATTGATCAATCGTGACATTTTCGCAGATTTAGCTGTGCTAAAAATCGAAGGAACGCTTCCCGGAATCGCCAGAATCGGAAACTCGGACAACCTCAAACCTGGCGAAACCGTGATTGCAATTGGTTCCCCACTGGGTACCTTTAGAAACTCAGTAACCGTGGGTGTGATCAGTGCCACTGGTAGAACAGTCGATAGCGGTGAAGGATTTACGATTGAAGATTTGATTCAAACCGATGCAGCGATTAACTCTGGCAACTCAGGTGGCCCTTTACTGAACCTGGCCGGAGAGGTCATTGGAATCAACACGCTGGTTATCCGTGGCTCAAGCAATGCCAGTGCAAATGCTGAAGCACTTGGCTTCGCCATTCCATCCAATACAGCTGCCATGATCGCGCAACACATTATTGAGAAAGGCTACTTTGCACGCCCTTATCTTGGTACCAGTTACCAAAATATCACACCGCGAATCGCCTCCTGGTACAACCTGCCGGTTAACTACGGTGCGTACATTACCGATATCGATCGTAACAGCCCAGCAGCAAATTCTGGTTTGCAGCCAGGGGACATCATCACAAAAATTGGCGAAGTGCCCATCGATGAACAGCATTCCTTCATTAATGCTCTATTTGAATACGAACCTGACCAGTCAATCTCGATTGAATTTACGCGTGATAATCAAGTGATGACTGCTCAGGTTATTCTGGGTGAATTAAATTCACCATAAAACAATCCTAAAAAATTAAATGGGTTTCTGCTTCAAAATCTCCAACAAAGCTCTGGCAGACTCCTCCGGGCCTGAAAATTCTTTTCCGGACACACCTAATTGAGTTCGCAATTCTCCCACATAGACTTTGTGATCAAAAAAAGTTTGGAAGAATTTTTTTGCAATCTCATCATGTAAATCTCTATAAGCAGGCGGACCAAAAATATTGGCAAAATATGAGTGCGTTAGACCTGTCGTTGAAGTTGTCCCTTTGCTCATTACCGCTCCGGAACGAAATACATCAATAGCCTGGTCAATAGATTTAATGCGTTCAATCGCGGGGTGATCGTCATCAACCGTATCGTAGTTATTGGCGTAAAGAACAAAATCGACCTCGTAGCCTTCCACAATATCCTTAAATTTTGTGACGGGAATCACCACACGAGCATTTACCTTATCGGGGTTCATAATGATGGATCGATCAATTTGACCAAAAGCGTAATCTTTTTGTAAGTCATCCAACCTTACAAAAGCCCCAATTTCAGTTCCAAACCCCAGAATGCGCCCATCCGGGAGAATGTCAATGGACCCCATATCATCTGCGATAATCACCAAATCCTCAACCTGATCTTCGATGATATTTCGCAGTGCTTCCAAAGTTTCTGATTTTCCTGCTCCGGTATCTCCAATCACCAGAACATTTGATGTGCCAGCATTTCTTAAAACGATATGAAACATGGCACCATGGAACGGCATACGGCCCAATTTCATCATCTTTACATTATGTAAAGTTAAAATCATTTTCTTGAGATAACCAAAATACGCATATTCTTTACGGAATGGAATCGTAGCAATCAAAATATCATTTTTTGTATCTTCATAAAAAATGGTCTCCGTTATTTCAGGATTTCTCTCACCTTCTACAGGTATTCCAAAAAAGAAGATTGCATCGGGTTTCTTCTTCAAATCCACATCATCAGCCAGTTCAAACAAATTACTCAAGGCAAACCCGAGCTCAAACCACTGAACGGTAAAATAGACCAGAACAACCAGCTCACCTACTTTTGCCGGATAACACAACCATTCATCCGGATCTAATTCCAGATGGTCGATTGGATTGTAATCAACCCTGACAAAGTGCCCGGTTCGTTTATTATTTGGCGTATTAAAAATCAAAGGCGGATAAATTAACACCTGGCGCGTCATTAATACATCACATAATTTATCTTCGTACTCACACATAAATGGAATTTGGTAGGGCAGAGTAATGGCAGCAATTTTTGCACCAGCGCTCACCTGCCTGTACACTCTGGGATGACTGCCTGAAATATTTTCAAGGATATCGCGTTGCGCAGTGCGAACAACATGCATCAATTTTTCCACTGTTTCTGTAAATGATCGGTATGGTCGTTTATCAAGACGATCATCCACCGAATCCAGAACCACCAACCGTTGCAAACGACGCCAGAAATTATAAAATTGTTCAACAAAATCACTCAGTAAATCCAGGTCTTCAAAGAAAGTCTTACTCTCCGGGACAATCTTGCTGACCTGGTTTGCAGGTAATTTGGATAACAAAACCAATGTCGCCTGCATTGTTTTGAGTTCTTCTGCGGTAACTTTTTCCTCGTTATAAAATACACGCAATAAGCGTGATTGCTGCCGGAATAAATATCGAACGTACTTACTTAATAAATCCAGAAATAATCCACTTGTAATTAATTCATCAACCGTATCACATAACCGATTCCGCGTTCTAAGAATTAATTTGTCCCCATAAATTTGATAAGAGCCATTTTTCATTTTTTCACCTCATACCGTTATTGATTTTATTGAATTGACATTAACAATTATTCCCCTTTTGAAATCATCGCCTCCAGCATACTGGTTGTCAGAGATTTTGGTCGCTCGATTGGTTTTAATAATGCTCTTGCCCACACAATATGAGCAGACAAACCTAGTATCCTGCCTACTCCGAATAAAATTGTATAGAAATCAAATTCTTTTACACCAAAATGATATTGTAAAGCACCATTGATGGCATCCACGTTTGGCCAGGGATTACTGACCTTTCCATTTTCCATTAAGATACCTGGTAAAGTTTCATACACTAATTCGACCAGTTTTATCAGTTCACTATTCAGGTTCTTTCTGCGGGCAAACTCCAGTTGAGCAGTAAAGCGGGGATCTGTTGTCCGCAGAACTGCATGACCATACCCAGGTATAAGTTTCCCTCCCGCTAGGGAATTACGGAGATAACTCTCCAATTGTTCCTGGGTGGGCAAGCCGTTGAAGTATTCCCGCACATCTAAAAGCCATTTTAAACATTCCTGGTTTGCCAATCCATGCAAGGGTCCCGCCAATCCATTCATCCCAGCCGCACAGGAAAGATACACGTCCGAAAGTGCCGAACTGACCAGATGGGTGGCATGGGCTGATACATTTCCGCCTTCATGATCACAATGCAGAAAAAAGAACAGCCTGCAGAGATCATAGTAATTTGGGTCAGCTTCCCGATCAATCATCACACCAAAATTAGCGCTCCAATCATGATCAGGCTTGGGGGGCAAATAAATCCCGTCCTGGTATTTCAGGTTATAGATAAAAGCAGCCAATCCCGGTAATTTAGCTGTCAGGTTTAATGAATCCTGCAGGAAGTAGCGCCAATGATCATCTTTAACCACACCTATTTCATATTCCCTGGCGAATACAGATTCTTTTTGTAAAGCCATAATACCAATTGAAAACAACGTCATGGCATTTGTTTCTTTTGGCATACGGCGGATAGTATTGTAGACATAAGTTGGTATCAGACTCCTCTTCCGCCATTCTTCTTCTACTATCATTGCATCTTCAAAAGTAGGCATTTCATTCGTCAGCAATAAATAATACACTCCGCCCGCCAATGGGAATTCGGCACCTGGTAATTTTGGTAGTAACTTCAACAATTCAGGGATCGTATAACCGCGGATCCGAATGCCCTCCTTGGGATCAACATACGAAATATCACTTACCTGAATCTGAACACCACGAATTCCTCCATATATTTGAGAGACAGTAACATCACAAACCTTAAAATCTCCGTATTCATTACGCAATCGACTTACCCGTTCCCGCCAACCAGGCAATTGTTCTGCAATTCTTTCCTCCAATAACATCATGATGTAACTCCTTTCAAATTTCCTTTGGCTTTTAAAAATTGAATGCATACCCTGAGTAGGGTTATTTGGTATTCAGCTTTCTTTAATTATTTATTGGGAATAATTTTGGTAAAAATTCGCGCTGCCCACATAACCCAAATCTCTGGAAATGTGTTCAGCCGCAGTAAGGACATATTTTTTATGTATCAGTATTTTTTCTGTTGTAAATCGAAAAGATGGTCCTGAAACCGTTAATGCTGCCAGAATATCACCTTTCATATCAAAAATTGGGGCTGCGATCCCCGCAGCATCTTCCACCCATTCCCCATCACTGAATGCATAGCCCTGTTTTCGAATGGTTTTCAATTCCTCTTTTAACGCTTTCACATCTGTTATAGTTTTACTCGTATAGGGATGAAAATCAGTTCTTGATAGAATTTCTGTCTGCCTTTTCTCTGGCAGGTAGGCCAATAATAATTTGCCGGCTGAACCTGCATATAATGGTAAGCGCCGCCCGATGCGGGCAACAATCCGCACATTCTGAGCGCTTTCCATTCGCTCCACGCACATGCGTTCATCCCCTTCCAGGATATAAAGGCTGATGGTTTCTTTCGTTTTAAGCAATAACTCATTGATGACCGGCAAAGCAACATTACGAATATCCAGATTGGTTGTGTAAACCTCTGCCCAGCGCAAGCTTTTAGGACCCACGGAGTAGCTCCTTGACTCGTTATTTTGCAGCAGCAAACCCTGATTCCTGGCCGACATCATTAATCGTCCACACACACTGGGAGAAAGCCCCGTTAATCTGGCCACCTCTCTAACACCCAATTCATTTTGATCGATGGTAAAGCAATCCATGATCTGAATGAGACGATCAATTGTTTGAACCTTTTCATTTTCCATAATATTGTACCGTAGAATGGGACAGCGTCCCAAAATTGAATATAATGATTATAGGAATTAAATCTTGAAAAGTCAAGGACGAATTTGATTTTTCTGGCAAGAAAGGAACACTATGAACAGTTCAACTACTTCCATTCAAATGATTGATAATGAATTAGTGGTTCCGGATCGGGTTACCATCCCATTTATCCCGGGGGACGGTATCGGGCCGGATATTACTGCCGCCATGCACAAGGTTGTCAACAGTGCTGTTGATCTGTCTTACCATTCCAATAAATCGATCATCTGGAAAGAAGTGTTGGCAGGTGAAAAAGCATTTCATCAAACCGGTGAATGGCTTCCTCAGGAGACTTTGAATGCATTCTCTGAATATGTGGTTGGCATCAAAGGCCCTCTCTCCACTCCTGTCGGTGGTGGTATTCGTTCATTAAACGTAGCCTTGCGTAAAGACCTGGATCTTTACGTTTGTTTAAGACCGGTGCGTTACTTTCAAGGAATTACTTCGCCAATCACCCATCCAGAAAAGGTTGATATCACCATTTTCAGGGAAAATACCGAAGATGTGTATTCAGGAATTGAATTTGAAGCGGATAGCTCGCAATCACTGCTTTTTTTGCAATGGTTACAGGAAACATTTCCCGATGCTTATCAAAAAATCCGGTTCCCTCAATCAGTTGGGCTTGGTATTAAACCCATTTCCATAAGTGGCAGTCAAAGGTTGGTACAGGCTGCCATCGAATTTGCCATTCGGCATAAAAAACCAGTGGTCACGTTGGTTCATAAGGGCAATATTATGAAATTCACCGAAGGCGCTTTTCGAAAATGGGGATATGATTTAGCAGAAAGTGAATATAAAGACTTTGTTTATACCGCACGCCAGTTCGAAGAAACCAAAAAAGCTACCGGTAGTGCAGAAGCTCAAAAGGAAAAGGGCTGGGCGTTAAAGAGTGGGAGAATTTGGATCAATGATATTATCACGGATGCCGCCTTTCAAAATTTATTGCTATATCCACAGGATTTCAGTGTAATAGCCACCAGCAACCTGAATGGTGATTATCTTTCGGATGCATTGGCCGCCCAGGTTGGCGGCATTGGAATTTCACCCGGAGCTAATATCAATTATCAAACCGGGGTAGCCATTTTTGAAGCAACCCATGGAACAGCACCGGATATTGCTGGCAAGAATCTGGCCAACCCTTCTTCTTTAATTCTGTCATCTGTGCTCATGCTGCAATATTTAGGTTGGGACGAAGCTGCAGAACTTATTACAACCGCTTTGGAAGAAACCATTAAAACGGGACAATTAACTCACGATCTGGCACAATTTGTGGTGGGTTCCAATTCTTTGCGTACCAGTGAATTTGCGGATGCAATTATCAATCATTTTTGAGTGACTTTTCAATAAATTGGAGCTCATTTTTGGTGGTTGGTCTCACCAAAAAATACGCCGACACCTTTGGATTAAGTTGTACTATTATTAAGAACAACAGGAGTGAAAAATGAAAAAAGGTCTTCTGTCAACAAAAACCACTCTCTCAACGCCTGCGAAGGAATATCAATATTTCCAGCTCTCCAAAATACTACCGGAAAACCCCGGGTTTCTGGATCGCTTACCATTCTCCATTCGGATATTGCTGGAGGGCATTCTTCGCAACATTAATGGCGTATCCATTACAGAAAAAGATGCCATCAACCTGGCTCATTGGCAGCCTCATCAAAAAAATCGCCAACCGATACCATTTTTCCCCGGCAGAGTGGTGCTGCAGGATTTTACCGGTGTACCCGTGATTAATGATCTGACCGCCATGCGTGCGGCGATTCAACGAATAGGCGGCGATCCATTAAAAGTGAACCCCATCATTCCGGTCGACCTGGTCGTTGACCACTCTGTGATGGTTGATGTATCTGCCCAGCAGGACGCTGTTGCTCAGAACGCAAAAATAGAATTTCAACGCAATTTCGAACGTTATCAATTCCTGCGTTGGAGTAGCTCTGCTTATAAAAATTTACGCATCGTACCGCCAGCAACTGGAATCATCCATCAGGTAAACCTTGAATTTCTGGCACAATCCGTCCTGATGAAAGAGATGGATGGAGAAACCTATCTCTATCCGGATACATTGGTGGGGACGGATTCTCATACACCCATGATCAACGGATTAGGCATCGTAGGTTGGGGTGTGGGTGGGATTGAGGCAGTTGCTGCAATGATGGGTCAACCAATTGAAATTCTGACACCTGATGTGATTGGCATTCATCTCACCGGAAAATTGCGGGAAGGATTAACACCCACAGATTTAACCTTAACCATCATTCAGACCCTGCGTAAAAAAGGGGTGGTTGATAAATTCGTGGAGTTCTATGGCGATGGTCTCGATTCTCTGAGCCTGGCAGATCGGGCTATGATCGCCAACATGACCCCGGAAAGCGGGGCAACCATGATTTATTTTCCATTTGACACGCAATCACTGGATTATTTACGGTTGACAGGCAAACCAGAAGAACATCTGGAGCTGGTGGAAAAATATTACCGTTTACAAAACTTATTCCGCGAATCAAACCAAAAATCTCCGGGATTCTCCGAGGTGATCGATGTGCACCTTGACCAAATTGAACCAAGTGTTGCCGGACCAAAACGACCTCAGGACCGAATGGGTTTACCATCAGTAAAAGAGAATTTTCGGATCAGCATGCTTAACCCCCGCAATCAACAAGGTTTTGGTTATTCAGCAACAGAACTCAAAAAAACATTCACCCTGGAATATGCCGGGAAATCATTCCAACTTTCACACGGATTTATAGCCATTGCTGCCATCACCTCCTGCACGAACACTTCCAATCCAACCGTGATGATTGCTGCTGGTTTGGTTGCAAAAAAGGCAATTTTAAAAGGATTAAGCATCCCGGAGTATGTTAAAACCAGTTTTGCACCGGGTTCACGGG
>JAVEYK010000037.1:0-30000 GCA_034003505.1 Anaerolineaceae bacterium
ATTATCTAATCGTATTAAGTCTTAACACGATTAGATAGGATTGATCCGCAATGATATTCGGTAGAGAAAATGAATTAGCTGCATTAAATGACCTGTATAAAAAGGGCGAATTTCATTTTGCTGTTATTTATGGGAGAAGGCGTGTGGGTAAAACTCGCCTTATACAGGAATTTTGTCAGGACAAGAAATCCGTTTTCTATGTCGCCATTGAACAAAATGACGTGGAAGCACTGCGTCAATTCACCGAGGTAATAAAGCAATCCTTTCAACAGGATGAAACGTTGGCATTTATTGATAACTTTCAAAATTGGGATGATGCTTTGCGCTTTGTCGCCAATAAAGCCCAATCAGAACAAATTGTGCTGGTTATTGATGAGTATCCCTATCTGGTCAACAGCAATAAATCCCTTCCATCACAAATCCAGAAGTTAATCGACCAGGTTTTCAAAAAATCACAGCTTTTTTTGATCTTGTGTGGTTCATCCATGAGTTTTATGGAAAATGAGGTCTTAAATTATAAGAGCCCTTTATATGGGCGCTGGACTGCTCAGTTCAAAATTCGGCCATTGGATTACTTCGACAGCATTAAAATCCTTTCCAGGTGGAAACCTATCGAACAACTTTATGGGTATGCAGTTGCTGGAGGTGTTCCCCAGTACTTGCTCACATTAGCTGATCATTCAAATTTCAGAAATGCAGTCACTCAATCTATATTAAATCCCAGAGGCATTTTATTTGAAGAACCGATGAACCTGATGAAACAAGAAATGCGCGAGCCAGCGATTTATAATTCAATTATAAAAGCAATCGCTTCCGGAGCTTCCAGGCAGAAAGATATATCGGACGCCATTCATGAAGACTCCAAGAAAATTGCCAATTACTTAACCGCTCTCATTGATCTCGAAATTATCGAAAAACAATATCCACTTGATGCACCTGATAGGAAAAAGGTAATCTATCGTCTTAAGGACAATTTGTTTGCTTTCTGGTACCGCTTTATTCCCAAAGCGCTCTCATTGATTGAAATGGGATTCGCTGAAGAAACTTATGAAAAAATGATTGAACCTTACTTCAGCGATTATTTTGGATATATATTCGAGGATATTTCTACCCAATATCTGCTTCGAAAGAATCGAGAAAAAAAACTACCCCAGGTTTTCCACCGATTTGGTAAATGGTGGGGACAGGATCCGATCAAGAAAACAGCAGAAGAGATTGATATTGTTGCCAGTAATGATCATATGGCATTGTTTGCTGAATGTAAATGGCGCAATCAGAAAATGTCTCTACGTGTTTTTGAAACCTTAAAGTACAAATCACAATTGACTCAAAAGAATAAAGATAAAATTTATTATTTGTTCAGTAAGTCCGGATTTACAATGGATCTGGTTCGTCTTCAGAACAACGACCTGGGTCTAGTTTCCGTTGATGATATTCTAAATGTGTAAGAAATGATCCATGGTAAAATTTCCTCTCATCAATCCCATCTCCCTGAAGAGGTCCCATGCCATATGAAGCCGTAATCGGGTTGGAAGTCCACGCCGAGTTGCAAACCGCCAGCAAGATGTTCTGTGGCTGTCCGGTGGTGGATGCCACCATCGCGGAACCCAATACAGCCGTCTGCCCGGTGTGTGCCGGCATGCCAGGGGTGCTGCCAGTGGTCAACCAGAAGGCGGTGGAATATGCTCTGCGGGTCGCCTTAGCGCTGGATTGCCAGGTTGCCCACACCAGTATTTTTGCCCGTAAAAATTACTTCTATCCCGATTTACCCAAGGGTTATCAAATCTCCCAGTATGAACAACCGCTGGCAGAAAACGGACAGCTCACCATCGATACTCCTTCGGGAGAAAAAGTGATCCGCATCCGGCGGGTGCATATGGAAGAGGATACCGGCAAGCTCACGCACGTAATCCCGGAGGATGGGGAATCGTACTCGCTGGTTGACCTCAACCGCTCAGGCGTTGCGCTACTGGAAGTTGTCTCCGAGCCTGATCTTTCCTCACCAGAAGAAGTGACAGCCTATGCCAGCGGTTTGCGCGATATTGTGCGCACACTGGGCGTTAACTCGGGTGATATGGAGAAAGGCGTCATCCGCTTTGAAGCCAACGTCTCGATCCGGCCGGTCGGGTCAACTGAGTTAGGCACACGGGTGGAGATCAAAAACCTGAACACATTCCGGGGGATGGAACGCGCCATACGCTACGAATTACAGCGTCAGGCAGCCGTACTGGATGCCGGGCAGCTGGTTGTCCAGGAGACGCTCGGCTGGGATGAGGCTGCCGGAATCACCTATCCCCAACGGGGCAAAGAAGAAGCACACGACTATCGCTATTTTCCCGAACCCGATTTACCACCGTTGGTCGTCGAGCAGGATTGGATCAACCAGATCCTGGCTGAATTGCCTGAATTACCACGTGCCCGCATGTTGAGAATCCAACAGCAATATTCACTTTCCGAAGAAGAAGCCCGCATGTTATCATCCGATGTGGATACCATGATTTTTTTCGAAAGTTGTGTTGCGTGTGACCCATCCATCCAACCCAAAACAATTGCTAATTGGATTTTAGGGCAATTATTTGCCTGGTTTAATGCCAGCGGGGAAAGTATGGCAGACATTAAAATTGCACCAACCGATTTAATGGCATTGTTGAGTTTTGTGCAAGCTGAGCGCATCAATCAGAATACAGCCAAAACAGTGCTGGATGAGATGTTACAAAGCGGAAAGCCAGCTGCCGACATCATCGCTCAGCAAGGTTTGGAGCAGGTTTCCGATCAGAATCAAATTCAGGATTTAATCGGAAAGGTTCTGGCTGAAAATCCGGATCAGGTAAGCGCTTATTTAAATGGAAAAGAAACCCTCGAGAACTGGTTTTTTGGTCAGGCAATGCGCTTGGCCGGGGGAAAAGCGAACCCAGGCATCATTAAGCGCATCCTGAGAGAGAAGTTACAAAAATTAAAATAATTCAGTGCCCATAAATTTCGATGAGATTTATTATTAATATCATTGATAGCACTCCCCAAACTTTAGACAACATCGGAATTTGTTCCGGTTTGGTTTGTTTCAATATCATGTTAGCAAGTAACATTGAAAATGGAAATCCGATTCCACACTTGAAGTAGATGAGAACAATCTGATCAATCCCTTTTTATTTCTATAAAACAATCCCAATTATCCAGAAAGTTATCCCTGTCATCAGGCTAGAAATCCAAAATTTTATCGGATATGGGGATATGCTTGGATTTGCCGGGCATTTTGAATTGTTATTACGACAATTTTTATGTTGATATTCTTTTTTGATTTCAATTTGTCCCTCATCTTCTACCAATTTTTAGAAAATAATTCAAAAATTTCGCATTAAGGATGAATATGATTGTCGAAATAGAACACCGGCCCTTGCCATTCCTCATTATCTAGCCGGATTTCTGAAAATTTATTCTGAGTATACTCAGACAAAACACGACGCCAGAAATTTTTTGCGGGAATATTTTGCTCAATAACCCGTATTTCCCATTTAGCCGGAAGACGCTGAAAAACTTCAATGGCAACCTGTTTACCAATTCCCTGGTGACGATACTTTCGCATAATGAAAAACTCTGTCAATGAACGCTCATTCCCTGCAATGACTACTTCGTTATCAATCAGTATAAAGCCTGCAAGTTTTTCTTCCAACGTGACTAAGTATGCGGCATGGGTTGGTTCGAACCAGAAGTAATCAAGGTCGCCGTAACCAAAGTAACCATGTTCGTCCAGATCTTGTCCATCAAATTCAGAAAAATCATATTGGTAGAATTCCATCAAGCGACGTATCAAATTGCGTTCGGATCTGGAAGGACTGTGAAGTTGAATATTCATAATGGCGCATCTTCTTCGAGGAAAATTGATGTGTTTTCAATATTCATGGATCTGTGATCTTTTTCCATGATCTCTTCTCCCGGCTATCAACTCAGTGGAATTATTCTAAATTCTACATGAATCTTATGCTCAGTCGATAATTTTTATAAGGATTCACATAAAGATGAAATGAAATTGGATATAAATATGGGGAAAGGAAATATTACCAATTGAAAAAAATATGACAAAAGCCTGATTTTACTGAAGAATTCGTGATCAAATGACGATTTTTATCATATTGACACTTATCTCATGAAATGTTAATCTAATGGGTGAGGCAAACGGAGGAGTTTGTGAAAATTCTGGCAAAGCATTTTCTTCTTGGTTAAGCGGGCACATCCGATGTGTCCGCTTAGACTTTAACTCGACCAAGGCCTTAAACCAAATCTATCAGGATTAGAGGAGTAATCGTATGTCTTCTTCAACCAATGCATTTGAAATGGCTCAGGCCCAGTTTGATCATGTCGCAGAATTATTGCAACTGGATCCGGAAGTTCGGGAAATCCTGCGCTGGCCGTTGCGGGAATTCCACTTCCGCATCCCGGTGCGCATGGATGATGGCACCTTGCGAGTCTTTGAAGGTTTCCGCGTTCAACACAATGACGCCCGTGGACCCAACAAAGGTGGCATCCGCTTCCATCCCGCTGAAACAATGGATACTGTGCGGGCTTTAGCAACCTGGATGACCTGGAAATGTGCAGTGGTGGATATTCCATTAGGCGGCGGAAAAGGTGGCGTGATCGTGGATTCTGCAACCCTGTCTGCCAATGAAAAAGAACGATTGGTGCGTGGGTATGTGCAACAAATGTGGAGAAACATTGGCCCCCGCCAGGATGTCCCCGCCCCGGATGTTGGCACAAGCCCACAGATGATGGGCTGGATGATGGATGAATATTCCAAGTTAGCCGGGCAGTATACCCCGGGCGTGATCACCGGCAAGCCAGTTGGTGGCGGTGGTTCACTTGGACGTACTGAAGCCACCGGTTTTGGTGTCATCTACACCGTACGCGAAGCACTCAAATATTTGAAAATGGTTCCAAAAGATTGCAAAGCCGCCATACAGGGTTTTGGTAATGTTGCCCAATATGCATCCATCGGGTTTAATGAATTTTTGGGCGGCACAGTCGTTTGTGTCTCCTACTGGGACCGCGAAGACAAAATCTCTTACACTGTCAGCAAAGAAGATGGGATTGACCCCAAATTCCTGATGTCGATTACGGACCAATATGGTTCTATTGATAAAGTCCGTGCCAGAGAAGCCGGCTATGTGATCGAAGATGCAGATGCCTGGATCACTAAAGATGTGGATGTATTAATCCCGGCAGCACTGGAAGGCCAGATTAATATTGACAGTGTCAAGAAAATTCATCCAAATGTGAAAGTCATTGCGGAAGGTGCTAATGGCCCTACAACGCCGGATGCTGATAAAATAATTCGGGAGAGAGGCATCTTCATGATTCCCGACTTCCTGTGCAACGCTGGTGGTGTCACAGTATCGTACTTTGAAGGCGTGCAAAATGACATGAACTTCTACTGGGTCAAGGAAGAAGTTTTGGAGAAAGAAGACCAGAAGATGACTTCTGCTTTCCAGGCTGTTTTGGAAATGTCATTGAAAGAAAAAGTCTATATGCGGGATGCTGCTTATATGGTTGCCATCGCCCGTGTGGTCAAAGCCATGGGATTACGCGGCTGGATTTAGTCGCATCAGATAAGCTAAAACCAGGAAGGCGGTGATTCCACCGCCTTTTTTTATCCCCATTATTGTTTCTGTGGCAAAAATTGCCTCAAAGTTACGATCCCTGATAATAACATAACTATTCCAGCCCCGATGGAAAGCCCCATTGGTTTTTCAACGAAGAACGTGGCTTCCAGAAAGAATGTCATAAACAAAAGGAAACCATGCAGGTAAAAGCGGGGAGTTAATGTTGTGAAGGCTATAAGAAAACAGATAATTGCGCTGAGGATGGCTATCATGATGAATGTATTTTCCTGCAAATAACGCCAGTACCCTATCCAGCCTGGTTCTTTTTTTAATATTGACATCAACCCCAGGAAAATGATGAGCGAGAGGATGATCAATTCTACGGTTTTTCGATACCTGACACGCGGTAAATTGATTTTTTTGTAATGTGGAAAAATAAATGCCTTTTTTAATAAATACACCAAAAAAACCAACACGATTACCGCTAAAAACCATAGGATTGACCATTGCAACAAGGTAATCACACCAGCCCAAATGACTGCCAAACCCAGGGCAATTTCCCAAATCTCATCACCCATAAATTTCCAGACAACATCCGGGCGCATCGAATTCTTCTTTTGTTTTCGTGCCATAAACTCACACTCCTATTAAGGTCAAGAAATAATAGCGAAAGCGGTCATCTTTCAATTACCAGACCAATTGTGTCAATTTGGTTGTTTCTATTTTCTGAAAACTCATTACAATTAGGATAACACAAGTAGGAGCGTAATGATGAAACATAAATTCCTTCTATATTTTATTTTTCTTTCTTTTCTGGTAATTGTCAGTGGGTGCACTTTAAGTTCTTTTACACAATCAGGGCCTGCGCCAGCTGAGCTCACCGCCACTTATGAAGGCATGGTAATTGATGCGATGAAAACTGCTATTGGCGAGATAACTCAACAGGCTTTATTGAATCCCAGTGCCACCTATACATTCACACCCCTGCCTCCCACCGATACATCTGTTCCAAGCCCAACACCCACCTCACCAACCCCTACTCATACGGAAATTCCTTCTACTTTTACCCCACTTCCACCCACTGCCACCACAATCCCCTCCGCTACCACAACCCCAACCATTACACCAACCCGCTCAGATTTCAATTGTCAGCTGGCCGCAAGTTCTCCTCCATACAATCAGGTATATACCCCGGGTGGCGACTTTGATGGAAGGTGGACATTTAAAAATACCGGCTCTGAAGTTTGGGATAAAGACCAGGTTGATTTTGTGTTTCTCAGCGGAACGAAATTTCAGGAGTATGTGGACAAGTTGGATTTAACAAGCAATGTCAATAAGGGTGATTCTATCGAGTTTATTATCGATATGCTGGCTCCCAACTCCGCTGGTACTTATTCAGCAACCTGGGGATTAAAGAAGGATGGCGGAGTGTTTTGCTCAGCTACCATCCAAATTATTGTAAAATAAGGATCAGCTAACCATTTTTCCGGATTCAGCTTATCATTACAAAATTGTAATGGTAATTTTGTTTTGATCTGTTATATAATTTAATTTATCATCGACTTTAATCAAGGTGTAATAAAACTGGCGATGTCCCAGGTTTTCTGGTGATAAGGAGTAATTCATGAAAAATACAGTCCTGAATTTGTTCACAATTCTGGCATTACTCGTGATCATGATCTTTTGTGTTGTATTTGCGTTTATTTTCATCAATCCGCAATCGTCTCTTAATCCTTTACCACCGCGAGAATTACCAGAGGTATTGGTATTACCAACCGCCACCGCCACCTTGAGACAACTACCAACAATTGACCAACCCACCGAAGAATTTGTTTTCACCATGACACAGGAAATGACATTACGCCCATCATCAACACCTTTACCTACATTCACCTCTTTTGTTTTACCATCCGCCACCATTACCCTGACCCCAACCAGTACTGTAACCCTTACCCCGGAGGCTTCCCCCACCAGTGAACTTTACCAATGCCAGGTGCTTTACAAGTTCCCGAATGGTGCTTCTTTACCGTCGGGTGGCGATTTTGATGGGAAGTGGACTGTCAGAAATACTGGCAAAGAACAATGGAGTGATCAGTTTGATTGGGTCTTCGTCAGTGGTGATCGATTCCAGGTACGCTCGGATCTTGTCGATTTAACTCAATACATAAATCCCGGTAATGAAACCGATTTCATCGTAGATATGCTGGCTCCCAGCCAATCAGGATCCTATTCCGCGAAATGGGCTTTGCGAACGAGTAATAATCTGTATTTCTGCGAAACTGAAATAACTCTGACTGTTAGATAAGTCTTAAATTAAAAGGGTTGAAACACCAGTCATTAATCATCTTTCGGATCCACATCGATGTGGGTTACCAATCTTTGGTATACCAGCTCAGGTATTCATCCACATGATCCGTCCAATACTCATAGGTATGCCCGCCCGGATTAACCGTGTACTCCAGTGGGAGTTGGTTCTGCTGTAAGTACAAGACAAACGGTTCGCTAAACTTACGATATTGATCCTTTTCCCCAATGTCAAACCAGAATGCCGGCCGAGTAGCAGGTACCAATTGGAACCATTCCTGAACACGGTTCATATCCCCGGCAAAGGTCGTGAAGCTATGGCCACCAACCCTGCTAAATGCATCTGGATAAAGGAAACCTATTCGCACTGCCCAATTCCCCCCACGTGAGAGACCACCGATCGCCCGATACTCCCAAGCTGGATTCAAGTTGTATTGGCTCATGAGTAGCTGTAGCAAGTCCTCCACCAGCGCAAGATCAAATTTTGATTTATATGAATCCTGCAGGTACAAGCGTTCAAAGGGCATCACGATCACCAATGGGGTCATTTTTTTCTCTGTGATCCATTCATCAGCCAGAGAAGTTAATCCCAGTTTGATCCATTGATCCTGAACACCGTTTTGACCATGCAACATGACCAGTAAGGGGTAGCCCTCTTCCCGTTGGGCATCATAACAGGGTGGCAGATAGACATTGGCAAGAATGTCTTCACCCAAAACTTCGGAGTAGAAAATAACCTCGTTGATACTCCCATTGGTTTCCAGGCAGGGTATTTCGGTCGCAGTTGCTGTTGCAGGAATTGGTGTGAAAGTGGATGTAACCGTAGCTGTTTTAATGATCGTTGGCAGAACAACTTTGGTCGCAGAAGCAGAAGGTGTGCCGGATGGAGATGGAAGCTGGGCAAATTCATCAGAAAAAACAAGATCTGATTGGCAAGAACTCAGTAAAAATCCCTGGGTTGCCAAGAGGAAAAAAACCAAAAGAATTTTCAAATAGTTCCTTGACGATTTCATCTGAATGCGATTATACTCTCTTTGCTCGGGGTGTAGCGCAGTTGGTTAGCGTACCGCGTTTGGGACGCGGGGGTCGGCGGTTCGAGTCCGCCCACCCCGACACAAAAACAGTCTTACGACTGTTTTTTATATTTATTCAGAACAGCTCTCACTTTTCATCTGTCAATTGTTATTTCATGATAAAATTTTCAGGGGTTGAAGTATCTTATTTTTTCAAGGAATATGAGAAATCATGGCTAAAAATAAATATGACGGCATTCTGGAAGCGGTACGGTTGAGCGAAGATGGTCAGGTGCAAATCGCACGTATTTTTGAACGGCGCGGTCCAATTTTTTCAGACCGTTTTCTGGTTGATCGAGATGATCTTATCGGGCGCATAAAAAGTGGCCAAAAATTCCTGACCGGAAAACGCTTATACAAAATGGGCTCTATGTTTCATACCGGCGAAGATATACGGGTCGTTTCCTCTAAAGGCAACGAAGTCCTGGTTGTGGGGGCTGGAGAAGCAGAGAAAGATACGCTGCATTCAGTTCCCAGATTCTAATGTCCCCCGTCTTCCTTTCTATCATCATACCTGCTCATAACGAAGAAGAGCGCTTGCCACCGTCATTATCTTTGGTAGCAAATTTTGTGCGCCAGCAACCATATTCGATTGAAGTGATTGTGGTGGAAAATGGCAGCACTGATCGCACGCTGGAAGTAGCACAATCCTTTCAGGCAACCATGCCATATTTGCAAGTCATTCAGGAAACCAAAAAAGGGAAAGGGTTGGCTGTCCGTACTGGCATGCTGGCCGCAAAAGGAAAGTATCGAATTTTCTGCGATGCAGATTTCTCCATGCCGGTGGATGAGCTCAGAAAATTCATTCCGGGAGACGAACAATCTTATGATATCGCCATCGCTTCCCGTGAATTACCTGAATCCAGGCGGGTGGATGAGCCTGAATTTCGGCATTTGATCGGGCGGGTCTTCAATAGTCTGGTTCGTTATGCTTTATTGCCTGGATTACAGGACACCCAATGTGGGTTTAAAGCCTTCCGCGATGAGGTAGCTGAACACCTTTTCCCCATGCAAACCATGACTGGCTGGTCATTCGACGCTGAACTGCTCTTTATTGCGCAACGGTTTGGCTATGAAGTCAAAGAAGTCCCGATCACCTGGTATTACAAACCCGGAACCCGGTTGCATATTGTCAAAGATTCAATCAAGATGGCATCCGATCTCTTCACCATCCAGCGGAATGCCCGGCGCGGGATTTATGACCAGGAAGCCACGACCCATTCTTGAAATTCCGCCTGCGCCCAACCTGGTTTATGAACAGGAGTTGTGGCAAGCCGGGAAAGAATGCATTGCCGGGCTAGATGAGGCCGGGCGTGGCGCATGGGCTGGTCCCGTAGTGGCTGCTATTGTCATCTTGCCTCAAAACACCAACCTGGAGCAGCGTTTATTCGGGGTAAGAGATTCCAAGCAAATGAATGCCCGCCAACGCGAATATTGGACAGAGATTATCACAGGGGAAGCGCTCGCCTGGGGGGTGGGATTCACTGAGCATTCGGAGATTGACCAGCAGGGTATCCTGCCGGCTACCCGTCTGGCAATGAGAAGAGCACTGGCTCAATTAACCACCCTTCCTGAGCACCTGTTCATCGATGCCCTGCTATTACCGGACATAGATATACCCCAATCTGCCTTCATCAAAGGGGATCAACGCAGCCTGAGTATTGCCGCTGCATCAATTCTGGCAAAAACGAGCCGGGATGAACACATGCGCCAGGAAGACACCCATTTTCCACTGTACGGATTCAGCCGCCATAAAGGCTATGGCACCCGCTATCATCAACAGGCGCTGGCGACCAATGGACCCTGCTGCATCCATCGCATGAGTTTTCGCCCGCTGCGTGAGTTAGAACATAGGATCAGGATTTAGAAATTAGGGGGTAGTTAGGGGTTGGGGATTAGCCAATAGGATTCTGGATTCAGGATTCAGATCTCACAGGACGACACAACACATTGTGACCTGGCTTTCTGGTGTCTCCCATTCATACCCTCCGCTGCATTCCCCGTACGGGCGGGTTCGGAATTAACCGTACGGGCGGGTTCGGAACCCGCCCGTACGCTTGCAAACCATTCTCAACCTTCGCGCAAAATTACCAGCCTTCAACCCAAACTTGGAACAGGCAAGGTTTTTCGTGGGGAATTGCTTCTTTCCGCTTTCAGCCTTCCGCCTTTAGCCTTTAGCCTTAAGTTAGCCTGTACTTCTCCCTCTTCTGGTAACAAAAACCTTCGCGAGTTCAGCCGCAATGGAAGGTATCAACAATAGCGGCAAGATCAGACGCCATTCTGTCCAACCCAGGGGAACTGTATCGAAAACGGTGTTGAAGAAGGGTACATAAAGAATGAGCAGCAAAAGCCCTAACGAAGATAACACCGCTATATTCATCCACTTATTGTTGAATATACCAATTTTCAAGATAGGGTAACGCTCAGAGCGGGCTGTATAAGCTCGCAATAGTTCAGAACTTGCCAGGGTGATGAAAGCCATCGTCTCCGCCATGAGCAAGTTATGTTTTAATCCTACCCCAAACGCATACAGGGTAATAAAAGTGATCGCAACCGTTTGGATCAGCACTCCATTCAGCATAAAGCGGTTGATGATCGGTTCTTTGGGTGGACGCGGCTTTTGTTGCATAATATCCGGGTCACCTTTCTCGGTGCCCAGTGCTAAAGCAGGTGCGCCATCGGTGACCAGATTCAGCAATAACAACTGGATGGGCGCCAGCGGAGAAAGTACGTCTCCCGCTGCAAACGGATACAGGTATCTCCCAAAGGCAGTGGCCAAAAAAATGATCATGATCTCAGCCAGATTACAGGAAACCAGATAGTAGACAAATTTTCTAATATTGGAATAAATGATACGGCCTTGCTCCACTGCTGCCACAATACTGGCATAATTGTCATCTGTGAGCACCATATCCGCTGTGTCCTTGGCAACATCTGTACCGGTGATGCCCATAGCAACACCAATATCCGCCAGTTTGATAGCCGGGGCATCGTTCACACCATCGCCGGTCATAGCCACCACATCGCCATTGTAACGCAGAGCATCCACAATCCGCATTTTATGTTCCGGGGAAACGCGTGCAAAGACATCGGTATTTTTTACCCTCTCGCGTAACTCCTCGTCTTCCATCTCATCCAGATCGTACCCCGTGAGGACCCCGTGTCCACTTTGCAATAGATTGATGTCTCTGGCAATCGCACGGGCGGTGTTGGGATAATCTCCTGTGATCATGATGGTGCGAATACCAGCCCCACGAGCCAGTTCCAAAGCCGGCTGCACTTCCTTACGCGCCGGATCAATCATACCGATCAATCCCACAAAGACCATATCTTTTTCAAGTTCGTCACTATCGATCTCTTCAGGCAATACACTGACAACCCGGTATGCCACTCCTAAAACCCGCAAAGCAGACTCAGTCATTTCATCATTGGCCGCCAGGATTTTTGCCTTCATTTCAGCAGACAACGGTAGTGGTTTATCATCCATTGATTGATAAGAACTGCAAAGAGTCAGGACTATATCTGGAGCTCCTTTAATGGCAATGGCGTAATGTTTCCGTTCAGAATCATCATCGAAGGGAGAGATATCATCAGGGCCAGGTTCGTCAATTTCATGGATTGTGACCATACGCTTGCGTACTGAATCAAAAGGAATTTCCTGCGTACGAGGATACTTCTGATTTAGCTTAGTCCGTGGATCACCAGCTTTGGCTGCAGCAACAATCAGCGCCCCTTCCGTAGGGTCACCTATGATGCGATAGGCTTTTTCCTGCCCTTCCGATTCCATTTCTTCCAGATATGAATCGTTATTCATCGCACCTACCCAGAGCGTGGACATGATCCCCTGGTATTGATAGATATCAACAGCTTTCCCATCAACCAGAAATTCACCCTGGGGGCGATAACCCCGACCGGTCACATCCACAAATTGCCCATCCGACCAGATGCGGGTGACTGTCATTTCATTTTGCGTCAGTGTGCCTGTTTTATCGGAACAGATGATCGTCGCCGAACCAAGCGTTTCTACCGAGGATAATCGCCGAATTAATGCATGCCGGTTGATCATCTCGCGCATACCCAGTGCCAGGCTGATTGTTACAATGGCGGGCAATCCTTCTGGCACGGCAGCAATGGCCAAACTGACCGCTACCATAAACATTTCCAATAAGTCGCCGCCGCGCAGCAAACCAATACCCAATACCAGCCCACAAACCACCAGAGCAGCCCATCCCAGTGTTTTGCCTAATTGATCCAGCCGCCGCTGCAAAGGTGTTTGTTCATCTTCCACCGATTTCAACATTTCAGCAATCATGCCCAATTGGGTATCCATACCGGTATCCACCACAACGCCGCGGCCGCGGCCATACGAGACAGTCGTACCCATGAAAGCTGTATTCTTACGATCCCCCAGCGAGGCAGTTTTATCCAAAACCAGGGAGGCATTCTTCACCACCGGAACCGATTCGCCTGTTAAAGCCGCCTCTTCAACCCGCAGATTAATGGCTTCCAGTAAGCGTACATCCGCAGGAATGAAATAGCCGGCTTCCAGAAAAACAATGTCACCCGGTACAAGTTGATGCGATGGGACCGTGACCCGATGGCCATCGCGTAACACCTGGGCGTCCGGGGCTGCCAGCTTTTTGAGCGTAGCCAAGGCTTGTTCAGCACGGTTTTCCTGAACCACCCCCATAATTGTATTCAAAACGACAATCGCAATAATAGCACTCGCATCGACCCATTCCCCCAAAAAAGCAGATACAATCGCAGCCACAATCAACAGAATTACTACAAAATTATTCAGTTGTCGAAAAACCATTTGCAGAAAGGTCGTGCGTTTCCCTTCTTCCAACTGATTAGGCCCGTACTCCTGAAGCCTTTTTTCTGCTTCAATATTCGTAAGACCCTTTTCTAACTCAGTGCCCAATTTTTGCAGGATCTCATCACTACTGACAGAATGCCAGGAAATCGTAATGTCTTTTAATCGTTTTGAATTCATACTGGGTTTATTTTCTGCCATGCAATCTCCTTGAATTAGATAGATAATGGGCGAATTAAAGCTTGAAAAAAGGCAGGAAAATAACCTGCCCTAAAATTTTACTACAATTTTTCACCTGCCATTGGACCGATGGTGGTGCCATTCGGAATCACAGTGTTTTTGGGAACCACAACAATACCATCTCTGACCGAGAATAGCTCCTCATCCATTTCCGTCCCTGGTGGGAAGGGGCGGATCACAACCCCGCGACCAATACGCACATTTTTATCCAGAATTGCTCCTTCAATATAGGAACCATTACCAACCCCTAAGGGAATCTCATTCTCATTGACTCCTATCGGATATTCTTCTTGGTTACAAGCAGAAATCTTATCATAGTAATCTGACCCCATCATAATGGTATCGATGATGCGCACACCAGACCGTATCTGCGAGCGCAAGCCTACAATGGAATGGCGGATTTCGGCATGGTTGATGCAGCATCCATCGGTTAACAGCACACGTTCGAGCATACTATTTTCAACGGTAGATCCCGGTAGAAACCGCGGGTGTGAATAGATGGGTGATCTTTGTTCAAAGAAGTTAAAGGGAGAGTCAGGCCCGGTCAGCAGCAAATTGGTATCATAAAACGAACGGATGGTTCCAATATCCTCCCAATAACCATCAAAATCAAAACCGACTACCTTCTTGCGATCGATCGCGTAAGGAATAACATGTTTGCCAAAATCATCCATGGTGGTACGCTCAAGCATTTCAAACAAAACTTCAGTATTGAAAAAATAGATGCCCATCGAACCCAAAAACGGACGAGCTTCATCATCCCGGCTGACCATATCTGCCAGCACCACTGGATCGGTTGGCTTTTCAGCAAAGCGGGTGATTTCATTATCCGCTCTCCGCTTTAATATCCCAAAACGATCCGCTTCATTTTTTCGAATCGGCTGCACAGCGATGGTGATATCGGCGTTATTTTCCCAATGGAATTGCGCCATGGCTTCATAATCCATACGGTAAAGGTGATCACCTGCCAGAATCAAAACATAAGGGGTACGAGCGGATTTAATTTCAAATAATTGCTTGCGAACTGCATCGGCAGTGCCCTGGTACCAATCTGCGGTATTCACAGTTTGTTCTGCCGCCCAGACCTGAACCCATCCGGTATGAAAGGCGTCAAATTGATAGGTGCGGGTAATATGGCGGTGTAATGATACGGAATTAAACTGGGTCAAAACAGCCATTTTATAAATACCTGAATTGATGCAATTACTGATGGGGATATCAATCAGGCGGTATTTTCCGGCGATGGGCACAGCTGGTTTGGAGCGCATGGTGGTTAAGGGTTGCAGGCGGCTGCCACGACCACCCCCTAAAATAACCGCTAATACCTGATCCATCTTTGGCATATTGTCCTCCTGACATTAATAAAAAGAATTAAATAATTATAGAATACCGCTTTGAAGTCGTCCAGTCAATTAAGCGATGATCTTCCCATGCGTAGAATCAAGAATTCTTTTTTTTCCTGAATGATACAATAGGTCTAGCTATGTAAGCTTCCAAAATTATCTAAAAAATGACAACTCACACCAATCCAACCAATTCTGTACTGACACCGCTGGGAATCGGATTGGCACTCTCACTCTTAGGAGATGCCACCCTGTATGCCGTGCTGCCATCTGAGGAGATTGCATTGCAAGCTGGATTGAGCCTGGCAATGGTTGGTTTTCTTTTGGGCATCAACCGTCTGGTACGTCTATTGTTTAATGGCATGGCTGGCTGGATTTATGACCGTATGCCACGACGACCGCTCATGCTGATCTCGCTGGGAATCGGAACCCTTTCCACCGCCATGTATGCATTTGGATCAGGCCCTTACCTCCTCACTGCTGGTAGAGTGTTATGGGGATTGGCGTGGTCAGGGTTGTGGATTGGTGCCAATAGCATGACGCTGGACATTTCCAACAACCTGAACCGCGGTCATGTAAATGGACGCTTACAAATGTGGTTTTTCATCGCGGTAGCTTTTTCTTCGTTTTGTGGTGGCATTTTCACAGATTTATTTACCTATCGAGGTGGCTTGTGGCTCAGCACTTTTTTATCGGGTGTGGGTTTATTGGTGTGGTACCGTTATTTACCTGAAACACGCCCTCACAAGCAATCAAGTTCAACTATTCTAAAGGCAGGCTGGCCGGATAAAACAGAATTTCCGTGGAAATTAACCTTATCCTGCAGCCTGCCTTTTTTTATCAATCGCGTCATTTTTACCGGGGTGTTGGGTTCCACCACCATATTATGGCTTGCTCAGTTTGTCGAGAATGGCAGGCTGTCATTCAACGGCTTCGCTATTCCTCTGGCAAGCATGAGCGGCACATTCATTGCAGTGCGCGTCCTGGTCAGTATTATCAGTGTTCCGCAGGTCGGGTTGCTTTCTGATCGACTCAACCGGCGTTGGTTGGTGTTGACATTCGTATTCTTATTCTTTGGCGCAGGCGGTCTGGCATTACTGGCTGCACCAAACATCTGGATTTCAATACTAGGGGTCATAATCGCTGCGATCGCTGGTGGCAGCATTCCAGCTTTAATTCCGGCCATCATTGGTGATCAGGTAGAACCACAAGCGCGTGGTCGTTCGCTGGGTTACATCTTTTCGTTTGGGGATCTGGGGTCCGCTATCGGGCCGCCCATTGCACTCAGTCTGGTGGGGTTGATCAGCCTGCCCACACTCTTTTTGGGCTGTGCAGTGTTATTATTTCTAACAGGTATTTTTTCTGCCGTGCTTGCCCTGCACGAGAAACCAACCCATTTAACAGAAAAACCTGATTGATCAGTCAACCAGGTTTTTCATTTCTTGGTTTGATCGTATGATCTTTACAAATCCAATGGCTGTTGGTTAAGTTGCTGGCTTACTTTAACGGGAACTGTTCCCATCAGTGCTTTTTCTGTAAAACACATTCTTCGTGAAATACGAACCAAATCAGCGATTTTTTGTGGATCTTCATCAGACTCGATCAGGATTTCAATTTTAAAACCATCGCAAAATCCCTCTGCGTCTCCCTTTAACACTGAGCCTTGTTCATGGAAATGGGCTGTGACATTGACGCGTTCATTCCGGATGGCAATTTTTCGTTTGGTCGCAACCTGCGACACATGCGAGATGAGTCAAAGCGCCATCCCGGCAACAAAATACGAAAGCGGGGTGGGAGCCGACCCTTCTCCACCGGGCATGTAAGAGCCCTCATCACTGATGAATGCATACATACGGCCTGTTTCTGGTTGTCCTGCTAAAACTTGTTTTCGCCATTTTTCTATAGAGGAGGCTTCAGCCCGCACTTCAATATCACGGAAACCTACCGGCGGCTTATTGGGGGTCATAATGATCTACCTTTCAGAGTTGAATTTTTTATTCTTCATTGTAGTTTATCATATCCACAGTCTTTCGAAGATGATATGAGAACAAAAAAGACCCTCGTTTGAAGGTCTCTTTGCTCTGGCGGGAGCGACGGGGTTCGAATATTATACCCCCCTTGGGTACCCCGATCTCGAGAACAAAAAAGACCCTCGTTTGAAGGTCTCTTTGCTCTGGCGGGAGCGACGGGGTTCGAACCCGCGATCTCGGCCTTGACAGGGCCGCATGTTAGCCACTACACCACGCCCCCGAGTACAAAAGATTCTACCATAATCCCCAAAAAAAGGAAGGGAGAATTTTTCGCTGCTTCGCATCTTTTCTCTCAAGCGATCACCTTTCCATTGTTTTTCCGCTATTTTAAATGGAGAAAATCTGCACAGATGACCAGTAAAACACTGTTCCTGTGTGCGAAGCATTTTTTTCGTAGACAAATATACTGGGATCAGGCTTCATCTAATCTAAAAGGGAAATATGGTAAATTATCAGATCAGAAATTTTTCAGTGGATGATATTTCTGCCTTGATGCAGGTTCAGGAAGAATATGCCCACAAACACCCAGGTGTGCAGATTTTGCCGGGTGGAATTTATTTGTCGCCTGCCTTCCACCAGGGACAGGATGTTTTTTGCGCTTTCCATCCCAATGGGCAAATGCTGGGTTACTCAGTACTCTATGTTAATTCACCACATAATGATCCTCCCTCACCACATGTTGTTTGGGCTGAGGTAAAAGTCCTCCCCAGTATGAACCACCTGGTTGGATTACGGGAGAACCTAATGGAGCAGATATTGCGCAGGTTACGTGAAATCCTTTTGGATCAAAGTTTGAGAAAAGTTGAAATTAATTTTCAATATTTTCCCTATGAAACCGATAGTATCGCTTTTGTTACCAGCAACGGTTATCGGAAACAGGGCAGTGTTTATTCGATGCAGCGGGATCTTGAACACCCCCTGCCCTCCATCCACCTTCCACCAGAATTTCTATTGAAACCCTGGCGCTTGGAAACAGATTTTGAGCGTGAACAATATATTCATGCCAGAAATTTATGCTTTCCAAATGTACTCATCTCTCTGGAGGAATGGATTTACTTTATGGGTTCACCTTCGTGGTCAACAGCCACAAATTTTGCAGTGTTTGCGGCAGACGAGCTGGCAGGCTGTCTGACAGCTTATTGGGATGAGGAAAACAACCGCAACCAGGGCACAAAGATCGGATACACAGAATATATTTTTGTATGCCCTCAGTGGCGGGGAAAAGGTCTCGCCAGTGCAATGATTGCCAGCGCCCTTGAATATTTGAAAACGAATGGCATGCATTCCGCACAATTGCAGGCAAACACCAATAATCGTGAAGCTCTGGCCCTCTACGAGCGGCTAGGATATGTTGTTGTTCAGGAAAGTGGTCTCTATTCCCGTCCAATGGAAATCAATAAATGAGCAATCCCAGAAATGGAATCATCTTGAGGAAAGGTTGGAATGCTCTCATTTTCTAGCGTTGACGATAGCCATGATAAAGAATGATCATCACACCGGAAAGTATCAGAATGGCAGTCAGGTAGAATTGTGGGGTGGGTATTTCACCAAAAATTAAAAAACCTAACCCAGCTGAAAAAATGATTTGCCCCAGATTGACCACACTGACAACCTGCCCACGAAAGTTCTTCAACGAATAGTTCAACAGCGAGTGCCCCCCAAATGTAGGGATGATTGCCAATCCCAAAAAAAGCAGAACATTGGTCAGGCTATAAGTTTTTATTGGATTCACAAAGATCAAAGCACTACCCAGACAAAAGAGGCCGGCTGTTAAATAGAGTGGCCACATATAAAGCCAGAGTGGTAGTCGTCCGCTGTTTTTCCTTCCCAATGCAAGATAGGCTGCCAAAAAAAGCATGGAGACGAAACACAATAAATAGCCTCTCAAGTCCGATATGCTCAGATCGATTCTCCCGAACCCCAGAATCACAAGCCCGCTGAGTGCCAGAAAAGTGCCCAGAATCTCCATCCGATTGATACGTTCCCGGAACAGAACCCACAAAAAGAAAGGCATTACAGCCGGGGTGGTGTTAACAATCAGACTGGCATTCGCTACCGGGGTAAGAGCAACACCCATGTTCCAGGTAATAAAATGCACCCCCAACAATAGCCCCGGCAAAAGCGATAACCGCACCTGTTTGGCCCCATATGGTTGACGATAATTTTGTTTTTCCCTTAAATAGAGCGGCAGGATGAAAACGGTTGCTATCAATAAACGGTAGGCAGCCAACAGATAGGGGTTTTCGTCACTGGCTTTGATCATAATCACAGCCGTGGAGCTGCACAGAACACCAATGATGAGAAAAACAATTTGGACCAAGCGTCGCTGCATGCAGGGATTATAACATCGTGAATGAATTCACAAAAATAAAATTTCACTTGCCATTAATCTTTTTCGCTATAATAAATATAGGTAGTGATTTATTCAAACACTACCCGACAATCATTTCACAACCCTGTTTTCAATATCATTTTCGCAAGCGACTCATTCAATAACCAAAATAGAAGGAGATTGTATGAACACAGTTAAGGATATTCTGGAAGAAAAAGGCAAACAAGTCTGGTCGGTGGAACCAAAAACCTCATTGATTGATGTATTGAAGAAACTTCGATCTCATAATGTAGGCGCATTGTTGGTTGTGGAAGATGGAGAAGTCATGGGTGTCATATCCGAGCGTGATTTCGCCTACAGAATTGCAGAAAAGAATACCTGCCCGTTGGAAGAATCCGTTTCCACCTGGATGACCTCGAAGGTAATCGCAGTTTCTTCCGGCACAACCATCAACGAATGCATGCAATTAATGTCCCGCGAACATATCCGCCACTTGCCTGTGGTAGATGATGGCAAGTTAGTGGGCTTGATTTCAATCGGAGATGTGGTCCGGGCTGTGATCAGTGGGCAAAAATCTACCATTCTGGGTTTGGAAAATTATATCCTGAGCCAGAGACTGACAAACTAAACCTCACCACATCTATTTAAATAGAAGAGCAACGGACAAGTCCAGGCTGTCCGTTGCTTCTGGCTGTTTTTTTTTACTTTCCGCCTGCAAACTGTGAAAGCTTATGCATACTCCCGCGCAAAGCCGGATAGAGTTCGCGATAAATAGCATATAACTGATTATATTTCTCTTGAGAGGCAGTCTGAGGGTGGTAAGTGTTGGTGGTTTTTACACAGGCTTCAGACACACAGATCACACCTTCGGCATCCTGATCGGCAGCCATGGCTAACAATGCCGCGCCATAGGCTGGCCCTTCCTCAACCGCCAGATTCACAACCTCACACCCGAAGATATCTGCCTGCAATTGACACCAGAGCGGTGATTTTCCACCACCCCCAATCGCCCGCACCTGATCAATGGGCACCTGGATCGCATGCATAATTTCCATCCCATCGCGTAAAGAAAAGGTCACTCCTTCCATCACAGCCCGCACCAGATGGGCGGCGGTATGGCGTGCGGTTAATCCCACAAAGGCTCCAGTAGCTAATGGATCGAGGTGAGGTGTCCGTTCCCCGGTCAGATAAGGCAAGAAGATCAGTCCCTCTGCACCTGGGGATACCTGCGCGGCCTGGGCTGTCATTGATTCATAACCAAAGGCAACTTCTTCGCACCCGCTCAGGTTGCTGCCAGCGGTGCGGAAGAGATCCCGTATCCAGCGAAATGAGTTTCCGGCAGACAGGGTCACCGCCATGAGATGATTTTTACCAGGGACTGCATGGCAGAATGTGTGCAATCTTCCTTTAGGATCCAGACGAATATCCTCACTGTGCGCAAAAACCACCCCGCTGGTACCAATGCTACTGCTCACCAGACCGGAGCGGACAATCCCTGTTCCGACCGCTGCAGCAGCATTATCACCACCACCAGCCACAACGGGAATGCCAGCGGGCAAACCCAGTGATTTAGCAACGACGGGTAGCAGTCGTCCGGTAATTTGTGAACCTTCATAGACGGTTGGAAACCAATCGCGCGGCAGACCTAATAATTGTAATAATTCATCGCTCCAGTCACGTTTCTGCAAATCCAGCAACAGAGTGCCGGCTGCATCAGAACAATCAGTGGCGGACACCCCTGTCATCATCAAACGGATGTAGTCTTTGGGTAGCAGCACCTTCGCCAGGCGCTCATAATTCTCGGGTTCGTGATTGCGCAGCCACAAAATCTTGGGTGCCTGAAAACCGGTTAAAGCAGGGTTGCCGGTGATCTCAATCAGACGTTCATACCCCACCAAAGCTGTGATTTGTTCGCACTCGTACGCCGTGCGTTGGTCATTCCACAGTAAAGCCGGCCGGATAACCCGTTCGTCTTTATCCAGAAAGACAGACCCATGCATCTGACCGGTCAGTCCAATCCCAGCCACCTGCGCCGGAGCAACAGCCGCTTCCCCCAGCAGTTGTTGAATGGCTTTAATGGAACCCTGCCACCAATCCGCGGGATTTTGTTCGCTCCACATTGGTCGAGGGGTAAGGAGAGGGTATTCCTGCTGCGCAATTGCAACAATACGTCCTTCCTGGTCACACAATAATGCCTTGGCAGCGCTGGTGCCAATGTCCAATCCAATGAAATATGACATGTCTGGATCCTTTCGTAAATCACGCGATACTATCTATCAAAGATGATGAAAATCGACCTTATTTATTGGGTTTTTAAAAATGGTTGGTGTCAAATCAATTGTAAATTTACACCGAAAATTGATTGTATGCAACCCGGTGAACCGGTTTGGAAACACAATTATTGGTTCGTTAGAAAACGACTGATCACACCCCGCAAATGCTCATCATTAATCTCCGGCTGCCCTTCTTCCCCCATTTCCTGGCGGAATACAAACGCTTGTTCTTGAATATCATGCTCGATGGCAGAATGTGTTATTGCTGCGTTGAATAACGCTTTTGCCAATACTAAATTACCAATATTCTGATAACAACGCCCAGCAGTAACAGCAAAGCGTGCCAAATATCGCCAATCTTCATTTTTCCAGGCAATCTGGATCGCCTCCGTAACCTGTTGCAAGGCCTGCTCATGCCTGCCAACTTTGCAAGCTGTCTGTGCCAGATTATTCAAACAAATAGAAATTGACCAATCCTCTTCTATGTCCCGTGAAATTTTTAATGCCTTTTCGAATAGAGAAATCGCCAGCGAATCATTTTCCAAAGCTAAAGCAACTTCACCCATATTGGAAAGCGCGATTGCCTCTCCCAACTGATCTCCAATTTGCCGGCAAATCGTCAGACTACGGGCATACATGTCATTGGCTTTATGGAATTGCATACTGACATGGTAAACACTGGCCAGATTGTTAATCACAATCGCCATCTGGTACAAATCTTCCAGGTTGGAAGCAATTTTTAAACTTTCTTCAAACAACTGTTCCGCTTCCTGATACTCGCCTTCATTACAGGCAATGTCGCCCAGGTAATTCAAAGGAACAATCAGTTTACGCGCATCCAATATTTTTCGTCCGAGTGCAGCCGATGCCGTTAAATGTTTTTTTGCTTCAGCAATTTTTCCCCGCCGCAGATTAATGATGCCAATTGTGTTTAAAGCGTGAACCTGGCCGCCGATATCAGGAGTTTCCTGATAGAAAAGCAGGTTTTTTTGAGTTATCGCTTCTGCCAGATTAAACTCATTTGCCCGTAAATACACTTCTGCCTGAGCTGCACGACAGAACGCTAATTCGTTCTCTTCAGCATATTTCTTAAATATTTGAGCTGCCTCTTCCAGTAAATCAGACGATCGTTTATTGAGACGGTTGCGATGTGCCAGGGATCCCGTCCTGACCAGAATCTTTCCTAAAATAATTTCTTTTTTTTCATTTTCATCCCTACTCAGCAATTCCTTTAATAATGGGATAGCCGGCTCCAACAGGTCTAACCCTTCCTGGTACCGACTGCGAGTAAGAAAAAATTGATAAAAAGGATCCAGAAAAACATCCATTCGTTCACACTGTTGTTTTTCAATCATCCATTTCCAGGCATGCTTTAAGTTCCTGAGCTCCATTTGGATTTCATCGAGAATGTTTTTTTGTAAATTTGATCGTATTTTCTCTGTTTGGCTCAACAAAAATTCCGTATAGAATTCAACGTGATTTCTTTGGGCTTCAGCCATCAATCCCAATTCATTCAGCTTATCCCGTGTGTATTGACGGATCACAGCATGCAGTTCATAGCGTCCGTGTGCATCATGCCGAAGCAATGCGAGATTGGCCAATCTCGTCAGATCATCTGCTGACGCTGATCCAATTTCCTGTGCTGCCTGGATAGAAAAGTCTCCTTCAAAAATCCCCAGACGGGAAAATATAATTTGCTGTTTTTGGTCCAGCAATACCCAGGAAGCATCCAGATTTGCCTTTAGACTATGATAGCGTTTTGAAACATTACTGACACCGGCGTTAATTGCATTCCAATTTTCATGGATCTTTTCAGCGATGATTTGACAGGATTGACTCCACACATCACCCGCAGCCAACTCAATTCCTAATGGTAGCCCTTCAAACATCTGGCAGATACGGATTACTGCGGAAATGGATTGAGAATCGAATTCAAAATCAGGATTGATCCGGCGGGCTCGCTCTAAAAATAATGCCAGGGCATCAAATTTGCGTACAGACTCCGGGTCATCCTGATCGAGTTTTTCCGGAAATGATAAGCCTTTGATTGGATAGACCCATTCCTCAATTAAATTTAATCGATCCCGGGAAGTTAACAGAAATTTCACTTTTGGAGAATTACGCACAATTGTTGTCAACATCTGGATCGTCTCGCCATCATTCATCAACTGTTCAAAATTATCCAGGATAACCAGCATTGTCTTATTTCTCAAAAATGCCTGCAATCGGAAGCCAATGGCGTCGGAGTTCATGAGAGGCACTTGAATAGCTTCAACCAATGCGGTTGCAAATTCTGCCATTGATGATATACCCGCTAACGAAATAAAATAAACACCATCCGGAAATACACCGGATTGCTGGCGCGCAATCTCTGTTGCCAGGCTTGTTTTTCCTATCCCGCCAGGTCCATGCAAGGTGACCAGCCGGCAAGCCGGATCAACCAATAAGCTTGTGATTTCATCCAGTTCCTTTTCTCTGCCAATAAAACGCAATTCATGTTGGGTGATATTGTTTGGAAAGGTTATATCCTGCTTTAAAAATGGGGAGTTTTTCTGATGGTGATGGATATCTTCATAGTACAATCTGGTATCAAGAGCCGGCTCAACACCAATTTCTTCTTTCAAAAATTTTCTTAAAATGCGGTACTGATTTTCAAAAGCACTCCATTGATTGTCCATCGCATACAAGCGCATCATCATCAAATGCACAGATTCATTCCAAGGGCTGATCTGTAAGATTCTTTGAATCGTTTCCTGCGCCAGAGCAAATTCACCCCGATTTTGATAATAATGGGCAAGGTGTTCCAACCCTTCTGCTGCCTGATGATCCAGATCTTCACGCAATATACTCACCCATTCTTCAAATAGGGGTGCTCCGGATATGGAGAAACCATCCAGGAATTCACCTTTTCTTAACTGCAAACCTTTCTTCAGGGTACGAAAATTAATCTGGTGAAATTGTTCTTGGCGTTGAAAGTGGGAATACGCTTGTTTAAGCTGCTGCTTGAATGCAAGCACATCAACCCATACTTGTATGGTTGAATTTAATCTCAAATGGTCACGATCACTTTGAATGATCGGATTTTCAGAAACATTGTCACCTAAAACCTTACGCAAAATTGTGAGCGTTTGCCTCAAACTCTGTAACGCTTGCTTTTCAGCGAGATCAGACCAGAGCAACCCCGCCAGGTAGGAGCGCGTTACTGGTTTGTGGCACTCAACAGCAAGATAAACCAGCAATGCACGCGCTTTATCCGTGTCAAATTGCGTGATTACCTCTGCATCTTTTTCAATATTCAGATAGCCGTAACAGTAAATTTTTAATTGTTGCATGGGTGAAAAATCTTTAGTATCTTGCTTTGTGCTTGTTTTTGTGACGTTTTTATGACGCCCAGTAAGTAAATTATATAAAGAAAAGAATGATCAATCAACAAATAAATGGCAATCGACATTTAAAGACAAAATTCATGACCTCATGCTATTCCTCTTATTTACTTCGCATCTGGCGGACAGAAAAGCAAAACGATTTTGAGTGGTTTGCTTCTCTGGAAGACCCTAAGAGCCGTAAGGTAATTTATTTCAAAAGCCTTGAGCAAATGTTCGCATTCATACGTGAAATACAAACTCTGGAAGATCATTGTTCCCATGATCTCACAGAACAATAAATTAATAAAGGATTTCTGGAGAAATTAAATGAAGACGAATAAAACCAACCGTATCCTGATCATAGTAATTATTTTGACTTTTGTTTTAAGTTTTATGCCTACAAATTTCGTGAATGCCTATTCGGTAATCGAAGGTTTTAAAGCAGAGGCAAATGATGAAGTTAATACGATTGCCATTCAAGCGGATGGAAAAATCCTGGTAGGTGGTTTTTTTACAACACTTGGAAAACAGACCCGTAACCGCATCGGACGTGTACATTTCGATGGCTCGCCAGATATGGATTTTAACCCTGGAGCAAATGGGGCGGTCAACGTGATCCTCATTCAACCAGATGGAAAAATACTTGTCGGGGGAAACTTCTCATCCTTAGGAGGAGCAACCCGCAATAGTTTTGGACGCTTGAATGCCTCAGGTGAACTCGATTCTTCGTTCAATCCCAAAATTGGAGGAGAAGTTCATGCAATTGCTCTCCAATCTGACGGAAAAATTATTGTTGGCGGAGACTTCTCGGATGTTCTGATTGGCAGCACCCTGTATACCAGAAGTAATATTGCTCGTTTTAATTCAAATGGCACCATTGACCTGGATTTTAATCCAGATGCAAAAGGGATTATTTATTCAATATTCATTCAAACTGACGGAAAAATACTGGTCGGTGGATCTTTTACATCCATTGCAGGACAAATTCGAAACAACCTGGCGAGATTGAACACCGATGGATTTCTTGATTCAACCTTTACTCCTGGTTCAGATGGAACCATCCATACAATTACCCAACAGACCGACCAGAAAATTCTCATCGGTGGTAATTTTTCGAGTCTCGGAGGGCAAACCCACCATAATATCGGTCGATTATCGAAAAACGGAACAATCGATCATTCATATAATTCTGGAACAAATGGATTGGTAAAAACCATCCGTGTTCAACCTGATGGAAAAATTCTTGTCGGAGGCAAATTCAGCAAATTATGTGAAGAGGACCAACAGAATCTGGGAAGACTAAATCACGATGGTACTTATGACAATTCTTTTGTTGGCTCGGCAATTGACCAAGTTAATACAATGGCTATCCAGCCAGATGAATCTTTTCTTGTCGGCGGACAATTTCTGCGTTTATCGGGTGTGAATCATAATTACCTGGGTAGGCTCTATGAAGATGGCGCTATGGATACACATATCTATTCCTCCGCTGACTACAAAGTCTCCACAATAGCGTTACAGCCTGATGGAAAAATTTTGTTGGGTGGTGATTTCACATCAATAGGTGATGATGCTCAGTTTGGCTTGAGTCGAATGTATCCCAGTGGAGCATTGGATCTAAGTTTCGATGCAGGTGTCGATTTATTTATTTATGCCATCGCCGTGCAACCAGATGGCAAAATTATTGTGGGTGGTGATTTTTCCACCCTCAACGGTCAATCACGCGATAATATCGGTCGATTAAACGCGGATGGCACGCTGGATACCAGTTTCAATATTGGTACTGATGGTCCAGTCTATGCAATTGCAATTCAACCGGATGGAAAGATATTGATCGGAGGAGATTTTGACAAGGTTGGCACAGTAACTCGTTATAGTATTGCCCGGATTAATGCCAATGGCAGCCTGGATACGAATTTTTATGCTGGCATCAGCGGTAAAGTTTATACAATCGCCTATCAAAATGGGAGAATACTGGTTGGGGGGAATTTCTTCTCGATTGGTCCAGTAACCAGGAACAACATTGCCCGATTAATGGGTGATGGGGTGGTTGATACTTCTTTCAATCCAAACGCGAATAATACAGTCTATTCAATCATTATCCTGAGTGATGGATATACTCTTGTCGGAGGTGCTTTCACCACCATTGGAGGGGCAACCAGAGAAAGAATCGCGAGCATGAACACCAGTGGGACGCTTGACTCAGGGTTTCATCCCTCTGTTAATGGCAATGTGCGATCAATGGTGCAACAAACCAATGGAAAAATTATCATCGGTGGAAATTTCACCTCAATTGATGGTGTAGAAAGAAATTACCTCGGCATGCTCAACAGCACGGGGTCACTGGATATGAATTACAATCCTAATGCGAATGGATCTGTTCTGACATTAACTTTACAAAAGGACGGGAAACATTTAGTAGGTGGAACTTTTACGGCAATTAGTGGATATATGAGAAAATATATTTGCAGAATCACCCCAAATGAGCCTTCCTACCAGGACCTTTCTATTGATTCTGAAGGCAATACGATTACCTGGTACCGAACGGGTTCTGGCCCAGAAATTTGGGATGTCGTCTTCGAACAATCTTTAGATGGGATTAATTACAGTTCATTATGGGGGGGATCACGGATACTGAATGGTTGGCAATTGGGTAATCAGGATTTGCCAAAGAATCAGAATTTATTTATCAGAGCGCGTGGATTCAGCAATACTGGTGGCAACAATGGTTCTGCGTCTATCGTCGAAACGGTGAAAAATGTTTTTCTGGAAGAAGAAATTGAAGATAATCATTTAATCTTCCTTCCCCTCCTCACAAAATAGTCAATCCTCCTCACTAATTTTCTCCGGATGACAAACCATCCGGGGATTTTTAATTCGGGAACAATATTGATTTGTCCTTCGTCTTTTTCAAGTAATTAAGACTAAAGGAGTCCAAAAATGAAACGATATTTAATCCTGAATTTGTTGTTTGCTCTCTTATTGAGCAGTTGTTCGGTGATTACCAGCAGCCAGGCGTATGTTGACGATCAACCGGTCGACATTCTGCCAACCCCTCTGGAAGAACCCATTCCGGTCGTTACAGACAGCTCAATCGAAGAACCTTTGGTGGACGATCAACCGATCCCGATTGAGACGGGAGACAACCAAACCGGTGGTTTTTATCAAAACTGGATCGCTTTTGTGGATCCTAACAATGATATTTCGATGGTGAATCCAGTTACAGGTGAGATTAAACAAATAACCCAGATTGGAAGTTCGGTTATCCGAACAGGTGAAGGTGCCCAAACAATCCAGTTTGGTCAACCAGCCTGGTCAAGTGATGGTGAATTATTAGCCTTCAAACAGGAATTATTGACACAGCTAACCGATCGGCTGGATACCGTCACGAATTTATGGGTATATGAACCTGCCAGCCAAACATCCTGGATGGTTCTGGAAAATGTAACCCTGAGTGGGTTTGCCTGGCGACCCGGCACTCATGCCATCAGCTATACCATTCATACTGATCCCGCTTACTTCACTGGACGTGGAGTAGTGGATGCCAGTTTAGCCCATGGCATCATGCTGGTTGATGTTGAATCTGGTGAAATTTCAGAACTGGTTGCGCCGCAAGGATTCTCATTGGTTCAACCAAAATGGTCCCCGGATGGTCGTTTAGTCAGCTTTGACGAAGTTAATCTGATGGAAGGTAGAGGGAACTTCGCCTGGTATGATTTCGACAAGAGCAACTACAATAGCTGGGAAAAAGCGATCGGAAACTATGATTGGTCCCCGGCTGGTAACCTGGCTTATGATAATTTAACTTACATTCCCGCTGGAAATGAAAGGATTATGCTCAATGATCGCATGAACACAGCGGAAGAATTATTTTCTTCTACCATCAAAGAAGGAAGCTTTGCTTTTTCTCCACGCTTCTCGCCCTCCGGTGCTCAACTAGCCTATATAATAGGAAATGGTTCAATCGATGAAGTATTCGGGTACCAACTCATGCTTCAGGCTATCGATGGTAGCGAGCCTGAGGTACTTCTGGAAGGCGAACAGATAGAAACATTCGCCTGGTCTGGAGATGGAAGTTTTCTGGCAGCCTCATTGGGATTCTATGGTTCAGCCGATATTGTGGTCATTGATGTGCAAAATGGAACAATTTCGGAAGTGGCACAGGGTTGGAATCCCGTTTGGCAAAAGTAAATCAGCAATTTGAAATGTGAAATCGTGAGTTTCATATGTGAATTAGAAAGACTCCCTGGTCATTCGGGGAGTTTTTTTTCATTCCTGCACATTGTCTCATCTAAGTGGTTGAATTCATTCCAGATTTGTGGATAATGGTAATAGTTGTACTGCGAGTAAGTGCATTACTGCGCCGTCAATAAACAAATTCAAATCATCGACAAGAAAAAGAGAGAAGGAAGACATGGGAGATAAAAGTCCAAAAAACAAAGAAAAACGTAAAAAGAAAACCGACACTAAAAAGAAACCAATTATTCCTACTTCACCTGTCAAAGCCATTGACCAGAAGAAGTAGTCTTTCCAGACTGGAAATTGTGGAACCATGACCCTGGTAGTCGGTTCACCAGGGTTTGTGGAAATTTTCAAACGATGCATGCAGCGTTGTTTTGTTGTTTAATTA
>JAVEYK010000038.1:0-29752 GCA_034003505.1 Anaerolineaceae bacterium
ATCATGGCGTTCAATACACCAGTCACCGTTACCTGGATACTTTGAATGCAAACCAGATCATTCCCAGCATGGGAGCTATCGGAAACTGCTATGATAACATTTATGCAGAACGTGTGATTGGTACACTCAAAGGCGAGTACACTTTGAATTTACGGTTCAGAGATATTCAACAAGTTACCTCATCAGTGGAAGAAGCGATCTATCTTTACAACAGAGATCGTCCTCATCTATCGTTGAATATGGCAGCACCTTTCGAGGTATACTGTGGTAACTTTACTTTGAAAGATTTTTTAAAGATTCCTTTAATAGAAAAGAAATGACAATAATTTATCCTAATACCCTATTAAAATGTGTAAAGCTATTTCAGGACGGGTCAGTGAATCCCGAATCCTGAATCCTGAACTCTAGTACCCTAAATCCTATTCTCTTTAAATCTATTGTCTATTAGAGAATAGTCTGCTATAATGTAATCAATTATCGGAGGAGCTATGCCGCGTAGACGCAGAGGATGGGCAATGAATGGACAGCATGGTGAAAACCATGCAAATGATCAATCTCATTCCCCCCTGACCACTTCCTTACTCGAACCAGCATTATTGTTACTGGTGCGCCAAAAAGCACGCCACGGATACACCCTGTTAAATGAACTGGATCAACAAAAAATGGGGAGTATTCATCCCAGTATGGTCTATCGGATGCTGCGCGACCTGGAAGGTTTCGGATGGATTCGCTCCACCTGGGACATGGACGAGACGCAAGGCCCTCCCAGACGGAATTATGAGATCACCACGCTAGGAATTCAGGCACTGGAAAATTGGCAAAAACAATTGGAACAGCATAAAAACCTGATTGAACAGCTACTGTCCCGTTTCAATTCATAATTTCACTCACACTTCACTTTTAATAACTCGAAAGGAGTTTACAATGCCAGGATTTGATGGATCAGGACCTAACGGAGAAGGACGAATGGGGAGAGGATTTGGCCCCTGCGGTGGACATCAGGCTGGTGCCGGTTTTAGACGTGGGAATAATCGACGCAGCTGGTTTAGTGGTGGAAAATTTGGTGGTGGCAGAGTCCGAGGACGATTTTTCCAATCTTACTCTCCACAGGAAGAAATAGCAGAGTTGGAACAAGAAAAAACGTTTCTGGAAAGAAGGTTGGAAAATTTAAAGCAATTAATACAGAAAAACGAAGAATAAGCGTTTAATCGTAGTGTAAGATATTTTCTGTAAAATTGAGAATCTTAACAAAAGCGCCAAGCCTGAAGGGTTTAATTGTTAAAAGCACATCATTAATCCTTTTTGTGCCACTTACCGCTGGATTCATCCTTTTGGTAGCTTTTTTTGACAGCCCCCCAGGCTACGCGATGAGCTGTTTCTTCGCGAGAGTTGTTATCACGTCGCTCCTCTGGTTGATCATATTCTTCCCAGGCACTATTAAAAGTTTCTTTGTAAATTTCCTGTGCGTGCTTTGGGAGCACATTCTTTACATTTTCAGGTAATTGTGAAATGGACTTGTAAGGCATGTTAACCTCCATAAATGTTTTTAAATAAATTGTAAATATATTCTGAGAGAATAAAATGGGGTAAAACCCTGCTTACCATTCGGGGTTTCCCTACAGGCAGGCGCAGGATCGGAGAGTAATGTGCGACGAGTATAGCGTGATGAGAAAGCGATTGGTATTTATTATTAAAATGTCAATTACCAGACGGCGCAGCACCTTTACCACCATTCAACGTGGATTTCCACTTTCAGCATAAAAATGACTGTTTTCTTGGTCATATATATTACAGATTCGAGAGACTAAATCGTTGCTTTCAAATAAAAAATTTCATGTCAAGTAAGGCTTGACTTACTTGACATTTTATACTAATCTATTAGTAAGCATATCATTTAAGTGGGTAATTCCTGATGTACTTCAACATAAACCCAAATCCAAACTTCTGATAACCCGAGGTAAAATGACTCCTGATGCCAACCCCGGCAAACGTCTCAATAAATTAAGAAAAGAACGTGGTTTAAGTTTACGAGAGGTTGCACGCCGCACCGAGCTGACGGCTTCCTTCCTCAGCCAGGTCGAACATGGCACTTCCAACGTCTCCATTGATTCCCTGCGGCGCATCTCCGAAGCGCTGGATGTTCCCATGATGCATTTCCTGGAGGAACCACCCGTTGATATTGAAAATATCAACGACCACATCGATCCGGAACCGTGCGAAGATGACGACCGCACCCTGGTCTATTCACCTGTCATCCGTGCCGGTTGTCGCCCGCGGTTAATCCTGCCCCCCTCCGGTCTGGAATACCAATTACTGGTGCCAGACCTGAGCACCAAACTGGAAGCGATCATTGGCCGTGCTGCACCGGGAACGGGGAATATCGCCCGCAAATTGCGCAGTGAAACTGAGGAATTCATTTATGTCTTATCCGGCGAGGTTTTAATCGGCCTGGATGAGGAAGAATATATTCTCAGAACGGGCGATTCAATCACGTTCAGCGGTGCTCAGTTGACGAAATTGATGTGTGCATCCGTCGATCGGGAAGCCTCCTGGATTTCCGTGATCACACCGCCTATTTTCTAAGCCAGTCAGCCTCAAACAAATATGCCGAATAGTCGGCAGAAAGGTCTTAAAGTGACTCCTTCTGCGGCGGTATTTTCTCGGTTGGTAGTCTGCGGAGCACAGCCACACGCCTGGATAATTTAGTAAGACTTAACAAATCCAATTTTCACTTGACATTCGGGCATTTTCCTGTATCTTTAAATTAGTCCTTAATCTGACTGATCATCAGGCTGTTCCGTTTGATTAAGAATTAAATCAATTCCCCCATAATGGTCACAGTGATGCCTGATGCTGGCTTGCTGAAATGGTCCTGGGAATATCCCAATACTTGATCTGGAGAACGATTATGACTCAAAAACACCCTACCTTATTTATCACACACCGTGGTGAACGTCACCAGCAGGATGCACTGGGAGCAGCACCGGCAGAGCTGGAAGTTACCATGTTGCGCTCGCCCTCCAAAGAGGAAATCCTGGCCGCTCTACCAGGAAAGGAATTTCTGATCACCGAACGCACCGGCGTCATCGATGCAGACATCATCCAGGCCGGCAAGGATTTACGATTGATCCAGCGTCTGGGCTCGCAATGCTATGATATTGATCTGAAAGCCGCCAAAAAAGCAGGCATCCCGGTTTGTTACCTGCCAGTGCGTTCCTGTATTATGGTCGCTGAACATATGACCCTTCAAATGCTGGCACTTGCCAAACGGCTGCGGGAAGTGATGGACCTGACCGAAGAAGCCAATGATTTTGGCCGTCCCCCGCGCTTATGTGATGAGGATTATTTCGCCTATAACTGGACCGGGCGCGAAAATCTGCTCGGTTTATGGGAATCCACTGTGGGCATCCTCGGCTTTGGTGAAATTGGCAGCGAGCTGGCGCGTCGTTTACAGGGTTTTGGCTGCCATATTCTCTACAACAAACGCAACCGCCTGCCAGCCGAAGCCGAAGAGGAACTTAACATCGAATATGCCAGTCAGGATGAATTGCTGGCAAAGAGTGATTTTCTGTGTATGTTACTACCCTACTTCCCGGAAACTGCCCTGTCTCTGGATGCTGAATTCTTCGCCAAAATGAAACCCGGTGCCTGCTTTGTGAGTTGTGGTGGCAGCGGTGTGGTGGATGACCAGGCGTTGGCAGCTGCCGTTGCCAGTGGTCATCTGTACGGTGCAGCAGCAGATACTTTCATTTATGAGCCCATCGCGCCAGACAGCCCCTTCCTGCCGATTGCCCGCCAGGCGCGCAGTAACCTGGTTATCACCCCGCATACCGCAGCTGGCAGTGTATCTGCCACAAGCAAAGGCCGCAAGGGAGATTACATCAACATCCAGCGCGTTCTGGCTGGAGAAAAATTGGTGGGCCGCCTGGTCTAACTTAAGATTGTTTTTTCATTTCAGTTTTCCTCCGAAACCTGATCTCCTTCTCAAAACTCTGCTGGTTCATCCCAGCAGAGTTTTAAATTTTTCAAAATAAGCCATCCGATACTCCATTCCATACTTTATCTTAAAACTTCCAATATTTTAAGGTTGTTTATGAAAAACTATACTTAATCCTGTTGACTTTTTATACCAAATTTGTTAGGATGTACGTACATTTAAAAGTTCCCCCACATTCAGGTAAAATGAAAATAATCGATAGAAGATCCCCACTTCCTTTATATTGCCAACTTAAAAATATCCTGCTTCAAGAATTGGAGGAAGGGCTGTATCCACCTGGCGACACATTGCCCCCTGAAATGTCACTGGTGAACCAATATGGTCTCAGCCGTGCCACAGTACGGCAGGCAATAAAGGAATTGGAACATGAAGGCTTAATCAGTCGCATACAGGGCAAAGGAACAATTGTAATCAGAGAAAAAAGTTCCCTTAACCGTGGATTATCTCAATTAACCAGTTTTACAGAAGATATGAAAGCCCGTGGTTATGAGACAACCACTAAAATTCTTGCCTTCGAAGAAATTATTGCCCCACACAGAATAGCCGATTCCTTAAAGATTCCTCACGATAGGCCAGTAATTCATATTAATCGATTACGATTTGTCAATAATATCCCTGTAGCAATTAATAAATCTTATGTTAATCTTCCACCCGACGTTGAAATGACTCGCGATGATTTATCCCGCACTATTTCACTTTATACTTTTTTTGAAATGAAAAGAATTCCGTTGGTTGAATCGGATAAAACAATTGAAGCCGTTTCAGCGAATGAGGAACAAGCAAAGCTGTTGGGAGTTCCACTCGGCAATCCACTGCTAAAAGTAGAAGGTGTTGTCTTCACACTTAATCATCTTCCTTTAGAACACCACATCGTCATCAGCAGAAGTGATAAGTACAAATATTCACTTCATTTACTCCGCTAATGAATAATTTCGATCTCAATTTTAGAAAGTCTTTTCAGACAAGAAAGGAGAATCCGATAGAACAAAGTCTACAATTTCTCAATAAAACATTTGTTTAAATAAAACTAATCTAAGGAGAAAAAGATGCAAAAAAAATCAATAAAAGTTGTTTTTTATCTGTTGCTGGCATTTGCCTTGATCCTGGGTGTTGCCGGTTGTTCACCTGCAGCAACTCCCGCAGAACCAGAAGCTCCAGCGGAAGAACCTGCAGCTCCTGCAGTTGAGGAAAATAAATTTGAAGGTGTTGAGCTGACCCTGGCAGCCATGACCGATCAATATGTAACTGCATTCCGCGTGTTGATTCCTCGTTTTACTGAAGAAACCGGTATCGAAGTGACAATGGATGAACTTGGTTATGTCGATCTGTATCAAAAATTGACTGCCGATTTTGTTGGTAAGACCGCTCAATATGATCTCATGACCGTTGATATTGTGTGGTCCGGCGAATATGCAGCAAATTTATATACCCTGCCTCTCGACGATTTCATGGAAAGAGACAAAGCTGAATTAAACCTTGATGATATTATGCCAGTTGCTTGGACACTCGGCGAATATGAAGGCAAACATTGGGCTTATCCGATGGCTGGTTATGCCAATGTACTTAATTACCGGAAAGATATCCTTGAAGCAGCAGGAATTACACCTCCGACCACGCAGGAAGAATTGTTAGCCGCTGCGAAAGCATTAACCAAGGATGAAATGTATGGTATCGCTTTGTTAGGTGCTAAAGGATCTGCTGTCGCACAGGATTATATGGCTTTCGTACAACAACATGGTGGCTCTATCCTGGATGCCGATGGAAAAGTTGCCTTGAACACCCCGGATAATGTCGCCGTGCTCGAATATTTCGGTGAGTTATTCAACTATGCTCCTCCAGGATCAACTGATTACTGGTGGGATCAACGCGAAACCGCCTTCCGCACTGGTATTGTTGCAATGATGGAAGGCTGGAGTATTGCACGTGCAGGTTATGAAAACCCTGAAATTTCATCTGTTGTAGGCATGGTGGATGTCACTGCTGCGCCAGTCTCTGAAGGTATGGAACCTCAATATGGCTTCGGCGGTTGGGGAATTGGTATCAACGCCAGTTCCAGTGAGTTGAAACAAGAAGCCGCCTGGGAATTCATCAAATGGCTTACCTCTGAAGAAATTCAAAAAGAATGGGTGAAAAATGATGGTGCCCCGATCAGACGCTCCACCCTCACCGATCCTGAACTGGTTGCAATGTATCCCTGGTTCCCCTTGATGTTGGAATCTTTTGAAAAAGGTGATGGCGATTACCGTCCCAGAATCCCCGAATATAGCATCATTCAGGATGCCCTGGGTACCTATGTAAATGCCTTCCTGGTTGGCCAGGAAACTGCTGAAAGTGCTCTCCAAAAAGCACAGGAACAAGTAGAAGCAAATATCAAGTAAGAAAATGTTGTGTAACGTACGGATGTCTGCCCAAACAGGCATCCGTACACATGAAACGACAGGAGCAACATTGGTACAATCTCTCACACAGACAATCATCAAGAAATTAAAATCTGATCCTTATTTCTGGTTGTTATTTCCACTTTTACTGTATGTAGTGTTAATTGCAATTTATCCTTTATTCTTTTCATTCAGGATCAGTCTCTTTGATTATCGTTTGACTGACCCCAACCAAATACAGACATTTGTTGGTCTAAAAAATTACATTCGTGCCTTTAAAGATCCAATTGTGTTAATTTCTTTAACGAATACGTTGATATTTGTGGCAGGAACGGTCTCGATAGAACTCCTCCTGGGTTTAGGACTGGCATTGCTCTTTTCCCCGGAAACGAAACTGGCTCAGTTTGTGCGCTCATTTTTGTTAATCCCCATGGCGTTACCACCTCTCGTGGTTGGCTTGATTTGGAAATCTTTGTACAATGCAGATTTTGGGGTGATTCCATTCTACCTGAAACAATTGGGAATGGACGTGGGTAGAGGTCCTCTGGGTGAACTATCTTTGGCAATGCCGGCAGTTATTTTAATTGACATTTGGCAATGGACACCTTTATTGATGGTGATCTTCCTGGCTGGTTTAAAAAGTTTGCCGCAAGAGCCCTATGAAGCAGCGTATGTCGATGGGTCCAGTCGTTGGCAAAGTTTTATTTATCTAACTTTGCCATTAATGAAACCCACCTTTCTAATAGCATTCCTATTGCGAACGGTTCAATCCTTTAAGGTATTTGACACAATTTATGCGACAACATCAGGTGGCCCAGGTAACGCTACAACTGTATTGAATTTCCATATTTATACAGTAGGTTTGACATTCTTTGATATGGGCTATGCTTCGGCACTGGCAAACATTTTACTGATTGTGGTAACTGTTTTATCCATAATTTACATTATGGTCATGACAAGAAGACAATTATAGGGATCCTTATGCATAAAAAAAGAAGTATCATAGAAAAGATAATCCTCATCACCTTATCTCTACTCGCAATTGCTTTCTTTCTCTTTCCAATTTACTGGTTGTTAGTTACATCGTTAAAATTCGGTCGGGATGCCTTTGCCATTCCACCGACATGGTTGTTTTTTGATGCAACATTGAAGAATTTTTCAGATGTTTTAGCGCAGAGCAAAACATTCATGTTTATCAAAAATAGCATTATTATCACTTCCGGCACCACCTTCCTATCTTTACTTTTAGGTGTTCCTGCAGGATATGCCATTGCCCGCTCAAAATTTCCACTCGTAAAAAATTCAGCCTATTTCTTCTTGCTGTTATTGATGCTTCCGCCAGTCGCTATGCTAATCCCCTTTTATCTGATCATGCGCGACCTCGGTTTGATCGGGACTTATACGTCACTTATTTTACTGAATACAGTGTTTGACTCGGCTTTTGTGGTTTGGATGATGCGCAGTTATTTTGCAGATGTTCCCCAGGAAATGGAGGAAGCTGCGCTGGTAGACGGCGCATCTCACTTCAGTGCTTTTATCAAAGTCGCATTACCTCTCTCCGTGCCCGGTATCATAGCATCTGCTTTGTACACAATTATTTACTCCTGGAATGACTTCCTGTTTGCACTGATGCTCACTTCCCCAAAGACTAAAACCATTCCGCTCGGAATTTTAGCCTCATTCAGCTCTGTAGAAATTAGTTGGGGAAAAATGGCAGTCATGTCTATCTTCGCAATTATCCCTGCTGTTATTATTTCTTTGTTCCTGAATCGCTATTTCGTACAGGGTTTAACTGCTGGAGCTACCAAAGGCTAAATTATGTCATCAATTACCAGCTTCAAGGCTTCACACATCATTTCTGGTGATGAAATGGAAATAATCAAAGATTCCGCCATGAATGTTATGGACGGTAGAATTCTTTCCATTGGTGAACCAATTAAGGGGGCTGCAGTAGTCAATTTTGGCCATGCGCTCATCAGTCCAATGTTCATAAATACACATTGCCACCTGGGGGATACTGGCGCAAAAGAATTGGGGGTTGGCTTACCGTTAGAACAGGTTGTAATTCCACCGGATGGATTAAAACATCGATTTCTGGCGAACGTAGACCCGCAAACACACATTCACCAAATGCGGCATGGCTTATCAGAGATGCTGGCAAACGGGATCATAGCCTGTGCTGATTTCCGTGAGCAGGGCTTAGTTGGTGTTCTGGCATTACAAAAAGCAGCTCAGGGTTTACCCATTCGGGTGATTTGCCTGGGCAGAATGTCAGAAACCCAGAGTACTGTAGAAACTATGAAGGAAGCTAATGAAATTCTTGAATTTGCAGATGGTCTGGGGATCAGAGACGTAACTGCATACCCCACCTCTTTAATCCTTGAATTGAGAAAACAACACCCCGAAAAAATTTTTGCCTTGCATGTTTCTGAAAACGCCAAATCAGAAATGAATTCTCAAAAAGAAAAGGGACTTGGTCAAACTGCGCGAGCCCTGCAATTTGCGCCTGATTTTCTGGTACATCTCACCCATACTCCGAGATCAGAGTTGGAATTAGTAGCAACGAATAACATAAAGGCTGTTTGTTGTCCCCGTGCGAATGGAATCCTTGGCGATGGATTGCCAGATGTTGCGGGATGGGTAGCAGAAGGTGTAGATTTTGCCATTGGCACGGATAACATGATGTTTTGTGCACCAGATATGTTCCGAGAAATGGATTATCTCTCTCGAATGGTGCGTGGATATCATCACAATCCCGCCGTGATCAATCACCGCCAAATCTTTTCAGCAGCCACAATCCAGGGTGCCAAAGCACTTAAGATCGATCAGGATCTCGGGTCACTCGCTCCGGAAAAAGAAGCCAGCTTTCTGGTAATGAATTTAGACAGTCCGAACTTTCAGTTTGTAAACGATGTTATTAGCGCCATGGTTCATCGCGCCAACACTTGTGATATCCGTAGAATTTATATTAAAGGAGAATAAACGATGACAGAAAAAATGATGCGTGTTATGTGGGCAGAAAAACCCAATCAATTAGAACTACGCCAACTCCCCCTTAAGGAAATCGGTGAAAATGATGTTTTGATAAAAGTCGCAAAAGCGGGTATTTGTCCCTGGGATTTACGGGCTTATTCCGGTTTATCCGCCTCCGTTGCTTTCCCACGTGTGCTGGGGCATGAGATGGCAGGCGTTGTCGAAGCGGTCGGAAAGAATGTTAAATTTATTCAACCTGGTCAGCGGGTTGTGCCGGATATGGGCGTCAAATGTGGTGTCTGTAAAGCCTGTCGCAGTGGACGAGAAAATCGCTGTCAGAATCCGCACTTCCAGCAATATGGTGGCGGTTTTGCCGATTATGTTAGAGTTCCAGAAAAGAATGTGCATATCATCAATAAAGCTTCAACCAGTTTGAAAGCGGCTGCTTTTACAGAACCGTTGGCCTGTGTCGTGCGAGGTCAGAACTTGTTTCACCTTTATCCAGGTGAAGTAGAACTTGTAGCTGGCTTGGGTCCGATTGGTCTGATGCATTTACAGGTAGCAAAAGCATTCGGTGCCCGCGTGATCGCATCCGATCCGGTGCCAGAACGGCTGGAAAAAGCACATGCGCTGGGAGCCGACTGGGTTGTCAATCCAAAGGAAACAGATGTAGCTGGTATGATCAAAGACATCACATCTGGTTGGGGCGCAGATGCAGCTGTGGTGACCGTTGGTTCAGCACGCCTGGTGGAAGAAGTTCTACCTATGCTCGCACCGGGTGGACGATTGAACATCTTCGCCGGCATCTACCCCAAAGATCAACTCCACATAGATCCTAACTTGATCCACTACGGTGAATATGTAATCACCGGTTCAGCCGATAGCACTGCGGTTGATTTTCATACTTCTCTGAATATGATCGAAAATGGTCTGGTTAATACGGAAACCTTGATCAGTCACTTGATACCCCTGGAAGATTTAGGAAAAGGCTTCAAGATTGTGAAAAACCTCCAGGGATTAAAAGTTATGTTGGATATTAACGATCTGGAGTAATGAGTTCATTGAAACCATTTGTTCTGGCACTGGATGTGGGTACTTCTTCTTTAAAAGCTGTTGTGTATGCTTTTGATGGAAATATTTTAGCGTCTGAATCCAGCTCCTATGAATATAACTCACCACAACCTGGTTGGGCCGAAGCTTCTCCCGCAGACTGGCAATTCGCCATGGAGGAATGCCTGGCAAGATTGTCACAAACAGCAGATCTTTTACAGCAAATTGAAGTGATTGCCTTCACCGGTCAGATGCATACCGCAGTCTTATTGGATCAGAACTTGAAACCACTGGAACCAACCATTTTGTGGCTGGATCGACGGGCTGCAATAGAGACGAGTGAATTACAAGCGGCACTTCAAATGCCCCCTCACCAGTTAAATTCGACCTATACGTTGCCAAAATTGTACTGGATGAACAAACATCTACCGGGTGTCATTCAGAAAGCCCGGCACATCCTCTGGCCAAAGGATTATTTGAGATTCCTATTAACGGGAGAAATTTACACTGATATCACCGAACCAGGTGGCGCTGCTTTGCTAAATTGGGAAACATTGGATTGGGCAACAGATCGACTGGCTTTCATCGGTATCGATCCCAAAATTCTTCCTCCCATTTTACAACCGGAAGACGAAGCTGGAACTTTATTGCCACAGGTCGTTGAACGGTTCAAGTTAAATCCCCTTACAAAAGTGATCGCCGGTGCCGGTGATGTGTTGGCATTGATCTCCAGTGCCCCACCTGCAAAAGGAAGATTGAATTGTTCATTGGGCAGCTCCTCCATGATCTTCTGCCCCCTCGAACCGCACGAAATACTGGTAGACCCTTTCAATCGGATTTATACCTATCCATTATTGAGAGTACCCATGTTGGGGGGCGTCTCATCCACTACCGGAGCTGCATTACAGTGGGCCTGGAAAAATCTCTATCCGGATACAACCTATGAAATAGCCATCGAAGAAGCACTGAAAATTCCAGCAGGTAGTGAGGGTGTTTTCTTCCTGCCATTTCTATCCGGGGAACGTTCTCCGTTCTGGAATGATCATTTACGAGGCAGTTTTCAGGGTTTATCGCTTTCCCATTCCCGAGCCCACCTGCTGAGAGCTGTCATGGAAGGTGTGGGATTTAGCTTATTGTATATGATTCATATTTTTCAGGAATTGAATGTGAACATCAATGAAATCGCCCTGGCTGGGGGTGGTACCCGGACCCAAGGTTGGGCGCAAATCATCTCAGACATCAGCCAGTTGCCTGTCTGTGTTTATACCGGGCAAGAGACTGTTACGCATGCTTTATTTGCCTATGCCTGCCTGGCAACCCAAACAGAGCATTCTTTTGAACAGGCCTTACTGGCCACATTCGATGATCCTGCCTGGATCTATCCAAGAAAGGAATTAGCTGGCACATATTATTCCATTTTCAATTCGTACAAAACCCAGACAGCATTTCAAATGAAATTATCAATAATTAAGTAGACCATTTTGTTATTATTATTACGCTCAAGAAGGAGAAAAAATGTTCGGAAAAACTAGAAGGTTAAACAGGTTGTTCGTCGGAAAAGAAAAATTATGTCTGCTCTCACCTCTGGACCATGGTGGTTGGTTAGGCCCAGTTAAAGGTCTTGATAACCCGGAATGGATTGTAGGTGAGGTCGTGGCAGGTGGTGCAAATGCAGTATTGGCATCACCCGGTTTCCTCCAGGCTGCTGAAAATTCCCTAAAACCGGAGACAGGTCTGGTATTACGAGTGAGCCTGACGGCCGGGCTCAGCAAACAAGGCACACAGGAAACTCCCATCGCCACCCTGGATTCTGCCATCCGTATGGATGCAGACGCGGTGGCGGTGTCAGTATTCTTCGGTCGTGAGGGAGATATCGAAATCTATCAATGGCTGGCTGCATTAATCGAAGAATGCCGTCCTTATGATATGCCCGTGATTGCTGAGATGATGCCACCTGAAAATGTCTCTTACGATCCGGTTGCCATCGCCCATGCTGCTCGTATAGGGATGGAAATCGGTGCTGATGTAATCAAAACGAATTTCTCCGGTGATGCAGACTCCTTCCGAGCTGTTGTGAAATCGGTTCCTATCCCTATCATTGTCGCTGGTGGCCCAAAGACTGGAAACGAAGGTGATGATGCCACGGTAAAAATGGCCAAAGCAGCTATCGATGCTGGTGCAAAGGGAGTTGCCATTGGACGCCGCGTTTGGCAATCTGATAACCCTCGCGAAGTCACCCGCCAGGTTGCTTCTGCTTTCTGGAAATAAAATTTCTTGATTTTCAGTCCTCTTTTCAATACTGGTATCCCTTCTCAAAACTCTGCTGGTTCATCCCAGCAGAGTTTTAATGCCCGTCATCACTAAAATGATACTTTTCATCACGTCAAGTCGGGATGCTTGTTATCAGCCTGTAACTGTATAATCAGAAAGAAAACCCATTTCAACAATGATTGGGGCACATTTTATTCTGAAAACCGGTCGAGGAATGCTGTCTGCGCTGGAGACAGTATTCGATCATCTTCATGCGCTCTTGCTGATAACCCGCAGTAGCTGGTGATCTGATTAAAATTAAGTAACACAAATCAAGTGCAGAATAACGTTAACCTTTTCTTTACAAATCCATTATAATTTAATGCTATCAATGATGACTTATTTAATTTCATTCATCATTAAATTAGTCTGTCCACAATCATTTCTATGCAATTCCAGGATCACTTTTCAGTGACCGGAATTGATTACAATCAAAAGATGTCAACAATATTCCAAAAAAGAGGTGCCAAATGAGTTTTTCTTTCTATTTCCCTACAAAATTAATCTTTTCCGAGGAGGCTGGTAGTGATCTCCTGGGGGAACTGGCATCCGCCTCTCCGGATAGTGTTTTGCTTTTAACCGATAAAGGAATAATCCAGGCAGGCATTGCGGATAAAATCATTTCCAAATTAACCGACAACGGTTTCACCCCTGTCGTTTTCGATGATATTCCCGGCAACCCCAATGTACCCGACGTCAAGAAAGCCCTGGCTGCCATTGCAGGTAAACACATCACACACGTGGTTGCATTAGGCGGCGGTTCGGTATTAGATGTCGCCAAAGCAGTCGGTCTGCTGTTAGGTGATCCGGAACTGGATTACGAAGAAGTGCAATGGCGCCGGCAATCCATCACAAAAGCACCCCTGCCCGTGATTGGTATTCCCACGACAGCCGGCACCGGCAGTGAAGTGACCCATGTGGCGGTTATTGGTGATAGCAAAGGCTTCAAGATGGGTGTTTTGCATCCAGCCATGTTCATGAAAACAGCCATCATAGATGGCAGCCTGATGCTCTCTTTACCTCCAAAACTGACTGCCCCAACCGGCATGGATTCCCTGGTGCATGCCATCGAAGCCTTCCTGAGCAAAAAATCCAATCCGGTCGCTGATTTGTTTGCTCTGGCCGCTATCCGCGCCATCGTTAAATGGTTGCCGGAAGCCTACAAAAACGGCTCCAACCTGGAAGCACGCCAGCAAATGGCAATGGCTGCTACACTGGCCGGCATTGCCTTCGATCAATCCTCCCTGGGGTTGGTGCACGCTCTGGCAGGTCCGTTGTGCGGCAGCTACCATCTGCACCACGGTCTGGGTGTGGCAACCTTATTGCCGGCCACGCTCGAATTTGATGCACCTGCCATCCCAGCCGATCGCTGGGTGATGCTGCGGGATGCTCTGGCGCTGCCGCAGGCTGCCAAACCAGAGGTGTTGGGTGAATTTGCCCGCAACCTCTTACAATCTCTGGACATGCCAACGCGCTTATCCGAAGTGGGTCTGACCGCTGAACAGATTCCAGCCATTGCAGAATCGGCAACCAAAATGGCAATGATCGGTATGAATATTCGCCCGGCAGATTTGGAAGATTGCAAACGTGTATTGGAAGCCGGCTTATGAAAATTTTAGAAATCAACTTAAGCACTGGAGAGAAACAAGAGCTTGAACTGCCAGACCCCTTGATGGCTGGCCGTTATCTCTCCAGTTTTCTGGTTAGCAAATATGTCGATCCCAAAACGGATCCTCTCGGCGCAGAGAATGTGCTGGTCTTCACCACTGGCGTGTTAGCCAACTCGCGCACCTCCACCGGATCGCGTCTATCGGTCGGCTGCAAGAGCCCGCTCACCAAAGGAATTAAAGAAGCCAATGCTGGTGGGATGGGGGGCGATTCAATTGCTGCATTGGGCTATCGTGCCCTGGTTTTCCTGGGTGTTGTGCCGGAGGGGAAACATGCCATTTTCCACCTCGATCAGGAGGGCGGGCACCTGGATTTTGAATCCGCGCAAGACTGTTGGGGCAAAGGTAATGAAGACACGGCTGCCTACTTACTGGATAAATTTGGCAGCAACCATTGTGTGATCAGTATTGGTCAGGCAGGCGAACGCCTGATGGGTGCGGCTGGGATTGCCGTCACCGATGCGCAGGGCAAACCTTTCCGGCTGGCTGCCCGTGGTGGTGTTGGCGCTGTTATGGGTTCAAAAGGTCTCAAGGCCATCACAGTTCCTTTACCTCCGCGCAGTGGCAGGGAGCTCAGCAAGGAAGCCCGTCAACCGATCACCGCTTTTAACAAGCATGTCGCCACCAGTGAACGCGTTGGCGTTTTACGTGATTACGGCACCGCCTCCACCGTTATGCCCGTCCAGGTGATGGGTGGTTTACCGGTGCGTAATTTCAGTAAAGGACAATTGCCGGATGCCACCCCCATCAGCAGCGAGTTCATGCGGGAGGTCATTCTGAAGCGCGGCGGGGATGGTACCCCAACGCATGCCTGCATGACCGGCTGTGTGATCCAATGCTCAAACGCTTTTGCTGATGAGAACGGTGAATTAATCGCCGCGCCGGTGGAGTTTGAAACCATTGGCTTGTGCGGTTCTAATTTGGAAATTGCATCCCTGGATGGCATTGCCAAAATCAACCGCTTATGCAATGACTACGGTATGGATACCATCGAAACGGGTGCCACGCTAGGCGTGATGATGGATGCCGCTGAAATGGAGAAACTGCCGGATTGGATCCAGCGGGAAGATCTACCCCGCTTTGGCGATGTTGACTCGGCTCTCAAAGTGCTCAGCCAGGTACCACAGGGCACTCTTGTTGGGAATCTGGTGGGAGCGGGTGTGGTATCCACCGGCAAGGCACTGGGTGTCAAACACATTCCGGCCGTTAAAGGGCAGGCTATGAGCGCCTATGACCCGCGTGTGGTCAAAGGCACGGCTGTGACCTATGCCACCTCCCCACAAGGGGCCGACCATACTGCCGGTTTAACCGTCTTTTTCCCCATTGATCACCGCGACCCCAGTCTGGCGGTCAAATTCTCGCGCATTGCCCAAATACAACGCGCTGCTTATGATGCCCTCAACCTGTGTGCTTTCAATACCAGCGCCACCGGCCAACGCCCGGATATAGTGATCGAGATGCTGCGCAAAGTCTATCAGGTCGATTTACCAGACAATTATCTGGACGTTCTGGGCAGAAAAGTGATTGACCTGGAACTGGCCTTCAACCGCGCAGCCGGATTGGGACCCGAAGACGATCGCATTCCGGAGTATTTCAAAAACGAAGCCCTCACCGAAGTGGTCCCGACCGTCTTTGACGTGCCGGACACAGAATTAGACACGATCTGGACTACCTGATGAATCAGTTTGATGTCATCATCGTGGGCGCTGGATTTCTCGGATTATCCACCGCCTACCAGCTTTCAAAAATGGGTGTGCGCACGCTGTTGCTGGAAGCTGGCGATATCGGTGGCGGCACATCTGCTTCCTGTTCAGGGCGCGCCCAGACTTGTGAAGGGCATCTCGATCCACTCAATATTCAGATCATTCGCGATGGTCTGGCACGCCATGAAACCCTGGAAGAGGAATTAGGCATGCGTTACGACTGGCGCAAAGTGGGCATCTTCCTCTTGATCAGAAGCGAGGAGCTCCGGCAACGCTGGCAGGAACGCGCTGCCATTCTGACGCCGGCTGGCATCCTTACGGAGGTGATCGACAGGCAGGCTTTGCAAAGTGCCGAACCACACATGAACACGCACGGGTTACTGGGTGCTGCTTATGCGCTGGAAGGCATGCTGGATCCTTTGAGGTTTTCACTGGCATACGCCCGGGCAGCCCAACAACAAGGGGCAGTCATTTTGGGAAGATCAAAAGTGACCGGCTTTGAAGTGCAAAACCATCAAATTACGGCGGTAAAGACCAAAGATTCCGTTTACCACGCCGCCAAAGTGGCTGTCATGGCGGGTGCCTGGACGTCGAAAGTCACTCAGTTGGCTGGTGTCACCATCCCGATTCACTACACTCACGCCGAAGCCCTGGTCACCGAGCGCATCCCGCCTATGATTTACAACAATGTGGAGCTGGCTGACTTTTATGAAACGATTCACGGCAAAGCCAGAGCGGTAGCCATTGGTGTGCATCCGCAATTGAATGGCAGCCTGGATATCTCCGAAGCAGTCACCACCTCCCGGAAACTGCATAAAGGCGTCAGTGCCTGGGGTGTGACCTCCCTGAGCAAAGAACTTGTCCAACTCTATCCCTTTTTGCAAAAAACGCGCATTGTGCGCGCCTGGGGGCGACCGACATCCTTCACCCCGGATGAGGAACCTCTGATCGGCTGGGTACCAGCGCTGGAAAATCTCTTTGTAGCCGCCAGCCTGGTCATCACCATCACCACAGTGCCACTGCTCAGTGAATGGATGGCGTTGCTGATCCAGGGGAAAACGCCGCCAGTTTCTCTGGAGGAATATTCTCCAGCACGCTTTGTTCAGCAACCGGTTTTATCGTAATCCCGGTAAAACAGCATCAACGACTTTGATCCTTAAAACAATTTTTCGAAGAGTAGAAAACATCGCGTTCGCTTTTCCTGTTAAAATTAAACTCATAAAGGAGTTATCATGGAATTTACTGGTTATATGGACTTTTGGTTTACCGATCGGCCCCTCATTGAACGGGTGGAAGCGTTTGCCAAACTTGGCGTAAAACGCCTGGATGTGTGGTGCTGGCGCTTGATTGATGTAGCCGGTCTGGCAGAAGAGTGCAAACGGCATGGCAGCATCATCAATTCCACTTTCGACCATGATATGGGATCGCTGGCAGACCCGGCCGACAACGAAAAAACGCTGCGTACCTGGGCGGAATCGCTGGAAATGGCAGTACGCTATGGGGTTGAGCACCTGTTTATCTTTTCCAATCAGATCGATGTTGCGAATGGGGAAGAGTGGTCCCGGCGCCTCTCGGGGAATTATCCGCAAGCCATTCAATATGCCAATCTGCTGGATCAAACCGGGCAGATCATGAAAATGGTAGAGCAGACCAACGTCGAAGTCTGGGTGGAATGCCTCAACCAGAACCCCATCCAGGGAGACATTCTGGTGCGGGATCATGAACTGGCTGCTGATTGGGTACGCCGTATGGATCATCCTCAATTTCGCCTGGCTTTCGATTGCTACCATCAACAAAGAAACGCTGGCAATCTGATCTATGGCATGGAAAAATTCTGGGGGTTGTACCCCACCTTCCACATTGGTGATGTCCCCACCCGCAACGAACCCGGAACCGGGGAGATCAACTTCCCCAACCTGGCAAAGAAACTGAAAGAACTCGGCTTTGACGGTCTGATTGGTATGGAGTTTAAGCCTTCCACCACAGAAGCTGAGGCTTTTGAAAAAGTGAAGGAAATTTTTAAAGTATTAAACGAGTAAGGAGACCCTGATGTTAGAAAAAATTCATCCCGATGTGGAGGCATTTTTAAAGAAAAGCCCCATCAAAATGGTCATTGATGGGCAACTGGTACCTTCCATAAGTGGAAAAACATATAAAGCCAATAACTCATCCGATGGTTCTGTGCTGGCTGAGATTTATAGTGGTGACACAGAAGATGTCAACCGCGCTGTGGCTGCTGCCCGAAAAGCCGCCGATGGACCCTGGCCTCGCATGTCACCCAACGAACGTGAGAAAATCTTAAGAAAGTTTGCTGCATTAATGGAAGAACATGCTGAAGAATTATGCCAGTTGGAAACGCTGGATAATGGCAAACCCATCCATCACACCCGCTTCATTGATGCCCGGGCTGCTGCTGGCAATATGTATCATTGGGCCGGCTGGCCAAGCAAAATGGTCGGAGAAACCATCCCGGTTTCCATTCCGGATCATTTTGTCTACACCCGCCGCGAACCTGTTGGTGTGATTGCGATCATAATTCCCTGGAACTATCCATTAATTCATTTCACCCAAAAAGTAGGGCCAGCGCTGGCAGCAGGGAACACAGTAATCGTGAAGCCTGCTTCGGTCACTTCCCTGGCAGCCATTCGTTTAGGCGAGTTAGGTCTGGAAGCCGGTTTACCAGCCGGTGTTTTAAACGTTATCACCGGACCCGGCGGTTTGGTAGGAGACAGCCTTTCCTCTCATCCCCTGGTTAATAAGGTGCAAATCACCGGCTCGACCGAAGTTGGCAAGAAAATCATTCAAAATTCTGCCGCAAATATTAAACGCCTGTCTCTGGAATTAGGCAGTAAAGCGCCCAATTGTATCTTCGCGGATGCCGATCTGGAGAAAGCCGTGGCCGGTGCTTTTAATGCTGCCTTTGGTCATACCGGCCAGAGTTGTGTGGCAGGCTGCCGTCTATTTGTGGAACGCCCGGTGTTCGAGGAGGTGGTTGCCGGATTGATGCAGATTGCCAAGACCACCAAAATCGGCCACGCGATGGATCTGGAAACAAAAATGGGACCACTGGTCGATGCCAATCAATTCAACACGATCACGGAATACATTCAGGATGGCATAGAGTCGGGTGCCAGATTGGAATTTGGCGGCAAACAAGTCGTCGCCCCGGACGTGCCGGAAGGCGGCCTTTACCTGCCACCGACAATTTTTACCAATGTCTCCGATGATGCCAGAATTTCGAAGGAAGAAATTTTTGGGCCGGTCGTGAATGTGTATACTTTCGATACGGAAGAAGAACTGATCCGTCGCGCCAATAACACCAAATATGGCTTAGCCGCCGGTGTTTGGACCACCAACCTGGCCAGAGGTCATCGCGTGGCACAACAACTGGATGCCGGGGTGGTCTGGTTGAATACTTATGATATGTTCTCACCCAATGTACCTTTTGGCGGTTTCAAAGAAAGTGGTTATGGTCGTGATAACAGCCATCTCGTGCTGGAAGCAGTAACAGAAACGAAATCCGTGTGGGTTTCAACCAAATCGTAACAGACAAATCAAACCTGATGGTTATCATGTCTGGATTGAGGAGAAAAAATGAATATTAGCGGGAAAACAGCACTGGTGACCGGTGGTGCCGTCCGGATTGGCAAAGCCATCACTTTAGGGCTGGCTCAGGCAGGCGCGAATGTCATCATCAATTACAACAGCAATGCAGAAGAAGCCAGCAAAACGGCTCAGGAAGCAGAATCGTATGGCGTTTCAGCCATGATCGTGCAGGCAGACATCTCCGACCTGGAACAGGATCGCAAGATGTTTGCCGAAATTCACGAACAAATGGGATTGGTGGATATTCTGGTCAACAGTGCCTCACCATTTCATACTACCCCCATTCCCACCGATGATTTCAGCGCCTGGCATATTGTGACCGGTGTGCTGGTGAATGGTTCTTTTTATGTCTCCAACCTGGCTGCAAAAGACATGCTTGCCAAAAAAGAAGGTGCGATCATCAATATTGTCGACCTGACGATTTGGGAGGCCTGGCCGAATTTCACAGCACATTCCGTCGGGAAATCAGCCCTTTACGCGCTCAACCGCCAACTGGCACTGGAACTAAAACCATATGTGCGCGTGAATGCCGTCTGCCCGGGGCCTGTGTTGGCACCCCCCGATTATTCGGAGAAAAAGATTGCCCGCACTGCAGCAAAAACCCTGCTCGAGCGTTGGGGCACGCCGGAAGACGTCTCTCAGGCGGTCAATTTTCTGATTGAAGCGGATTATGTCAACGCGGATGTGCTGCGTGTGGATGGCGGTCAGCGTTATGCCACCCGCAAAACCGAAGCAGGATAGAAACGGAAAGGTACTTAACATGGATAATACACGGCGACTCAACCGCTTATTTAAACCGGATGGAAAAGTGCTCATCATGGCGATGGAGCATTCCATCATCTTCGGACCCACCAAGGGGCAGGTCAAACCCGGTGAAACCATCCTACAGGCCATTCAGGGCGGTGTGGATGGGATCATGACCTCGTATGGCATGGCGCGTCATTTTGCAAAGGAGATTTCAGCGGTCGGGTTGATCCTGCGCTCGGATGGCGTCGCTACCATCCTGGGGCCGGATGTGGAAGCACCGGTCTGGTTCGGTGTCGATGAGGCCTTACGCCTGGGAGCGGATGCCCTGTGTATATCGGCTTACCCCGGGGATGAAAAAGAGATGCGCACCTTCAACAACCTGGCGGAAATCAGCGCCAAAGCACATGCCTGGGGATTGGCTGTTCAGGCCGAGATGGTGCCGGGTGGCATGCAGAGCACGCCTGAATATCGTACCATCGAACGCGTGACGCTTTCCGCCCGGGCCGGCATTGAATTGGGTGGAGATTGGGTCAAAGTCCCGTATGTGGAAGGCTTTGAACAGGTGGTCGCCGCCTGCTACAAACCGGTGGTGATCATGGGTTCCAAAAAACGCAATACTGTCGAGGAGTTCCTGACCGAGATGAAGCAAGCCATGGACGCCGGTGCTGCCGGTGGCACGATTGGCAGAAATATTTTCGAGTCGGACAATCCCGGTGCCATGGCCGCTGCCCTGGCAGCCATCATCCACCAGGGCGTTTCGGTGGACGAAGCTGCCCGGATTGCCAAAGGATAATATAATGCAGGATCTGATCCTCAGTCTGGATGTGGGTACAACCGTTGTCAAATGTGTTCTGATCGATACACAAGGTCAGGAACATGGCGTGGTGGAATACCATTGTGGGCAGATTTCTCTTCCCAATGGGGTCGTGGAACAGGATCCGCAGGAACTCTGGCGGCTGACCGTCGCCACCTTACGCGAGTCGCAGTCCCGGGTTCAATCTAATCAAACGATCCGCGGCATTGTGCTATCCACCCAGGGTGGCTCGGTCATACCCGTGGATGAGAACTACATTCCCACCAACCACATGATCACCTGGCTGGATTCGAGAGCGCAGGGTATCGTGCAGGAATGGAACGCAGATGGCACCTCCCAAAAAGTGCGCCAGATCAGTGGCTGGTCACCGCAGGCCGGGTTACCCTTCTCCGTGATTGCCTGGTTTCAACGCCACGCCGCGGACATTTTCGCAAAAACCCGTTACTGGCTGCCGGTGAATGCCTTCCTTAATTACCGCCTGACCGGTTTTTCCTCCACCAACCCCTCCATGGCAGCCGAAATGTTGCTGACCGATATTCGCACTTGCGAATGGAATCAGGAATTATGTGATCTGGTGGGCATTCAAATGGATCAACTGCCACCCATTTTTGCTTCCACCGCCATGGTGGGAGGGTTGACCCAACAGGTCAGCCAGCAAACCAATCTACCTGCAGGCTTGCCGGTCTTTCAGGGTGGGCAGGACCACTCGGCCGAAGCGCTGGCGTTGGGCGTCACCGGCAGCGATCAGGGTTTCCTGGCCTGTGGCACTGCGTGGGTCATCAATGCTGTTACCCGGCATGGCAATGTGGATCAGATCCCGGCGCAAATGGATTTGAATTTCCACGTCATCCCCGAGCACTGGATCGCCAGCCAGTTCTTGGGAGGCTTCGGTGCCTATCCGGAGTGGATGCTAAAGCAATTTTGGGAAGGTCAAGCCGCGGTTCAACGTGAAAATCGCTATAGTGCTATGAATCAGGCTTTGAGTGAACACACCCGACTGGATCCGGGTTTATTGTTTCTGCCGCTGAACGGTTCCGCCTTCGCCCGCAACGCCCCTCCGGGAGGCGGTTTTACCGGATTGCGTCTGGATCATCAGTCAGTCGATCTCACCCGAGCGGTCCTGGAAACCTCTGCTTTTGAAGTACGTTGGGCATTGGAATCATTAAAACAAGATGGCACCAGCATTCAACAATTATGGATGATTGGCGGAGCTGCCCGCAGCCCGGTTTGGCCGCAGATCATCGCCGATGTCAACGGGGTATCTGTGTTGCTGACAACCTATAGCCACGGTCCGGCAATGGGGGCTGCCATGCTGGCTTGTTTGGGATTGGGAATATATGGGTCCGTTGAGGAATGCTCACAACATTTCCATATTCACAAGAAGGAAGTTCAGCCTGATTTGTCGCGTGCTGATTTTTATCAACAGAAATTCGAGAAATATCAAAGAACCATTCAAGAGGTAAATTGGTAATGGATCAAGCTGCCTTGCACGCCGCTGCCTTCCTGAAGAATACGCGCGCCTTGCTGATCGATATTGACGGCACCCTCCTGCGGGGTCATCTGGCATTACCCGGCCTGGTGCAGTTTTTCGATTTTTTGCATACAAATCAGATCAAGTTTCAGGTTGCCTCCAACAATGCCACCAAAACCCTGTCAGCCTATCAGCAAAAAATCAGCAGCTTCGGGGCACAACTTACCCTGGATAATATCCTGACCAGTTCCACCGTGACAGCCCAGTATGTGCACAATAAATACCCGGGTGGCAAGGTTTACATGATCGGGCAATCCGGACTCGAAGAAGCCCTGAAACAGGCCGGTATTCAGATTATATCTGAGATGAATGGCAAAGCGGATGCGGTCGTGGTCGGGGGGGATTACAGCCTGACCTATGATAAGCTGAAATACGCCAGCCTGCACGTCCAACAGGGTGCGGAATTTATCGGCACCAATCCTGATCTGGTCTACCCAACGGATGAAGGCCTGGTGCCGGAATGCGGTATGACCCTGGTAGCACTCGAGACAGCCACCCAGGTGCAGCCGGTCATTATGGGGAAACCCAATCGTTTCATGTTCGAGCTGGGCCTGCACAAGATGGGCGTTCAACCCCAGGAGACAGCCATGCTGGGGGATCGTCTGGAAACCGACATTCAGGGAGCCAAAAACGCCGGCATGCGATCGATTCTGGTGGAAACCGGTGTTGACAACCGCGAAACGATCCTCACCAAGGGCATTCAGCCCGATCTGGTGGTCAGCGACCTTTGTGATTTAATATCGATCTGGGCTGAACAACTCGCGCAAGGTGAGCATGCACAACCACTTTGATGCCATCGTGGTCGGCGCCGGTTATATCGGCAGTTCGGTTGCCTATCACCTCAGCCGCGCCGGCCTGAAAACCGCGATTTTTGACCAGGGATCAATGGCTGCCGGGGCATCGCGAGCCAACTACGGCAATATCCAGATTCAGGATCTGGAACTCCAGCACAGTGTGCCCATGATCCAGCTGGGGCAAAGCCGTTTTGCCACCCTGGAAGAAGAGCTGGATTGGGATCTGGGCTTGCGCAAATTAGGCGGGTTGCTGCCGATCGAAAACGAAAATCAGTGGACGATCATGGCAGAACGCGAAAAAGCCTTGCAGGCGATTGGGATACATTCCGAAATAATCCCCGCCAACCGCCTGCAGGAAGTTGAACCTTGCATCGATCCCTCTGGTTTATTGGGAGGGCTCTATCACCTGCATGAGGGTCAACTTGACCCCTTCCAGCTGATCAACGCCTATCTGACGCGTGGGCGTGAGAGAGGTCTTAAAGAATATTATCATTGCCCTGTCACCAGTTTTGAGTTGGCAGGCACTAAAATCCAATCCGTCCAAACCGCGGCTGGAAATTTCTCGGCGGAGCATATTGTTTTATGCACCGGAGCCTATACTGTCAGCCTCGGGAAAATGTTGGGGCTGAAATGGGATATGTTGCATTATGTGCTCGGCCAGGCCATGGTCAGCGAAGCGATCCCCATACAATTGAGGAACCATCTGGCGTCGGCTTCCTTCTTTGAGATGAGCGCCGATATCCCCAAAGGGGTACTGTTGGCAAATATGGCTATTTCCCAATCTACCCACGGCAACCTCCTGCTGGGTGAATCCATGTTCGAAGCCGACCATTTCAAAACGCACATGCCTGCAGAATCCCTGCCACGGATTGCCCGCTCGGTTCTGAAATATTTTCCAACCTTCCAAAAACTGCGCATCCTGCGTGGCTGGTCAGCAGCCATTGCAGATACCCGGGATGGTCTGCCGCTCTTCGGTCCCGTAGCAGGGTTCGAGGGTTTATATCTTGCCACTGCCTTCCGCTCGACCGTGATCGTCACCCCCCTGGTCGGTGAGACACTGGCACAACTCATCACCAGCGGCAAAAGTGAATTAGATATCCAGGCTTTTCTACCAGAAAGGAATGCTCATGTTTCGCATTAAAAAAACCAGTGATATGTTGCCTGCCATTCAACGCGGAGAACCCGTCCACATCACCGTGGATGGAAAACCGATTGAAGCCTACCAGGGCGAAACCGTCGCCGCCGCCATGCTGGCAGCCGGGATCCATACTTTCTACAAGAGCCGGAAATTACAGCAACCGCGCAGTCTGTATTGCGGCATGGGCATCTGTTATGAATGCCTGGTCACCATCAACGGCGTACATGCCCAACGGGCCTGCATTACCCCGGTGGCGGAAGGCATGCAGATCGAAACCTGTAAGGAGTTGGAACTATGATCGAATCCTTTGAATTGGCTGTGATAGGTGCCGGACCCGGTGGGATGGAAGCCACCATCAGCGCCGCTGGTCATGGCGTGCGCACTGTATTGATCGATAGCTATCCACAACCCGGTGGGCAATATTTCATGCGCATTCCGACTGACTTTAAAGTGGATTATGAAAATAAAACCGAAACGGCTGGTCGCAATCTGGTTAATTCGGTATTGAAATCTCCTGCGCCGAAGATTTTAAACTGTTTGGTATGGGGGTTGTTCCAGGAAGAAGATGGTTCCTGGCTGGTTGGGCTCTACGGTGAGAAAGCACCCAAATATATTCGTGCAAAGAATCTGATCCTCTCCACCGGCTCCTATGATACCCCGATCGCCTTCCCCGGCTGGACATTACCGGGCGTGGTCAGCAGTGGTGGTACCCTGGTACTGCTCAAGAATCAACGCGTTGCCCCCGGAAAGCGGGCTGTCATTTCCGGCACGGGACCATTGTTGTTTTCAGTGGCAGCCCATCTGATTAAAGCAGGCGTGGAAGTAGTGGCTGTTTGCGAAGCCAACCATATTTTGCCGCGCGGCATCAAACACGCTTTTACCATGCTGCGGCAGTGGGATCGTCTGACAGAAGGTGCAAAATATATGAGCACAATCCTGCGCGGGAAAGCTCCCTATAAAATTGGCTGGTCGATCGTGGAAGCCAGAGGGCAAGCAGCGGTTGAACAGGCTGTCATTGCAAAAGTCGATAAAAGCGGGCAGCCCATTGCGGGTACCGAGCAGGTCCTGGATGTGGATCTGGTGGTGAGTGGCTTTACCCTGACCCCCAATACCGGCTTACTGCGCATGCTGGATTGCGAAATGACCTACCAGCCTGGAAAGGGTGGTTGGATTCCACTGCGTGACCAGGACTTCCAGACCAGTATCCCGGGTGTGTTTGCGATCGGGGATGGTGCCGGTATTGGTGGCGCAGAAAATGCGCGCCTGGAAGGGAAAATTGCTGGCACCGTCGTCGCGAAAAACACGGGTCATCTCAGCCTGAGCCGGGAAAAACAAATTCGCAACGCACTGCAAGCCGGCTTACAACAACAACAGCGTTTTGGGGGTTTATTGAGTGATCTCTTCAGCCCTCCGGAAGGATTGGTGTCCTTATTGAAAGATGACACCATTATTTGTCGCTGCGAAGAAATCAGCCTGGCAGAGGTCAAAGAAGCTATTCGCAACGGTGCCCGCTCGATCGGAGAAGTCAAGATGCTGACCCGCACCGGCATGGGCAACTGTCAGGGTCGTATGTGCGAGCACAGCGTCACCGCCATTATTGCTCATGAGCTGGCAGACGAAGGAATCACTCGTGAAGAGATTGGCTATTATTCCATCCGTCCACCCTTGCACCCCCTGCCGCAGAGCTTTCTGGCCGACGCCGTGCCGGAGGAGGAGGAGAAGTTGTATGAGTAGGGTGCGTTCCAAACGCACCATGTCCGTGATGATCCATAGCCCAAGGCTGAAAGCTGAAAGCTCAACGGAACCCGTAACCCCCATATTGCTAACGGACCGGAATGGTGCATTGCACTTCTGATTGGTTGATGGATGATGGTTATGGTTCCATTCCGGGATTGGGGGTTGATCCCGAAGTGCAGTGCACCCTACGGTAAATCCGGTGGCTCGTAGGGTGGGTTCGTAACCCACCACGCCCCTGATGATCCATAGCCCAAGGCTGAACGCTGAAAGCTCAACAGAACCCGTAACCCCGACATTGGCAACGGATCGGAATGGTGCATTGCACTTCTGATTGGTTGGTGGATGGTGGTTTGGGTTCCATTCTGAGATTGGGTGTTGATCCCGAAGTGCAGTGCACCCTACATGAAATCCGGTGACTCGTAGGGTGGGTTCGTAACCCACCACGCCTCTGATGATCCATAGCCCAAGGCTGAACGCTGAAAGCTCAACGGACCCGCAACGCCAATATTGGTAACGGATCGGAATGGTGCATTGCACTTCTAATCGGTTGGTGGATGGTGGTTTGGGTTCCATTCTGAGATTGGGTGTTGATCCCGAAGTGCAATGCACCCTATATGAAATCCGGTGACTCGTAGGGTGGGTTCGTAACCCACCACGCCTCTGATGATCCATAGCCCAAGGCTGAACGCTGAAAGCTCAACAGAACCCGTAACCCCGACATTGGCAACGGATCGGAATGGTGCATTGCACTTCTGATTGGTTGGTGAATGGTGGTTTTCGTTCCATTCCGAGATTGGGTGTTGATCCCGAAGTGCAGTGCACCCTACGGTAAATCCGGTGGCTTATCTCAACACTCAACCCTCAACCCTCAACACTCAACATTGCTCATCGCACCCCACCCTGATATTGGTAACGGATCGGAATGGTGCATTGCACTTCTGATTGGTTGATGGATGGTGGTTATGGTTCCATTCCGGAGTTGGGTGTTGATCCCGAAGTGCAGTGCACCCTACGGTAAATCCGGTGGCTTATCTCAACACTCAACCCTCAACCCTCAACACTCAACATTGCTCATCGAAACCCACCACCCCGACATTGGCAACGAACTGCAATGGTGCACTGCACTTCGAGTTAGTTGATGGATGGTGGTTTTGGTTTCATTCCGAGATTGGGTGTTGATCCCGAAGTGCAGTGCACCCTACATGATTATCAGGGGGGTGAAAACTCTTTTTGGTTATTGATCATTCCCAATCATAACCTTGAATCCTACCTTCATCACCTCCGGCCCAATCACTGTCGTAGACCCCAGCTTTGACGAATTTTTGAAAACTTGACCACATCCAATCCGCAGCTTTCTCCACATACCCATGCTTGACCGGATTGTAATGGATGTAATCAAGGTGCCTTTCAAAATCCTCATCATCCTTGATACTATGTTCCCAAAATCGTCTTTGCCAAATGGCTGCTTCCTGTCGTTTCTGACGGGATTCATTTCTTTGTGACCCTGGTCCAATTTCCTTTAAAAATTGTTTTGTAAAGAGTCGTTTGATTTCCTTCCAACGGATTGAATAATTTGCATCCGCTTCCGGCAATTGCCAAATGCAATGGATATGATCTGGTAATAAACAAATGGCTGTGGTTTTAAATGGAAATCTTCGTCTTGTATCATCCCACGCGACATGCAGGATACTCCGACATTGAGGGTTATTAAAAAGAGGGATCCGGTTATAGGTTAACACTGTGAAGAAATACGTTCCCCCATTTATTCGTAGTCGACGATATTCTGGCATGGATTAATTATATGTAAAATTGGAAAAACGGTGCATCACGGATGCACCCTACAGTGCAAAACGCACCATTTCCGTGGTGATTGATAATGACATTATTCAGCGAGGGGTATTTCAAACGCACCATTTCCATGAAGGTGAATCATGGCAATATGGAGAGTTACGATTTCATATGTGTGAGAAAAATGGTGCATTGCACTTCTGATTGGTTGGTGGATGGGGGTTTGGGTTCCATCCCGAGATTGGGTGTTGATCCCGAAGTGCAGTGCACCCTACAGGATCATCAGGGGGTGAAAACACTTCATCTCAAAACACCGGTGGGGTGATGCAGCAAATAACCACCAATTCTTCATCACTGATCGAGCCAAATTCAACCAGCATGTCGCCATCGTAGTAGATGGTGTCGCCAGCATCCAGAATGAAGGTGTCTTCTGCAATCACAATGCGCATCTTACCGCTCAGGACGTGCATCCACTGTTCGGTGGATTTGGAGAGTGTCATCGCAATCCGGATCGCGTGAGGCTTCATTTTGATGATATAGCTCATCATCTGTTTGGAGAAATCCGCGGTTAGCAAATCATATCCGATTTTCGTATCCGGGAAAAACACTTTGGTGCGTTCGCCCGCCCGCACCACGTTGCCGTTGCTGCCCTCATTTAACAAATAGAAGATCGGTACTTTTAGAGCTGTGGAAATGCTTTGCAATGAATTTAAAGATGGAGAAACCTGATCATTCTCGATCTGACTTAAGAAGCTTGCTGTCACACCAGCCAGATCACCCAATTCACGCAGGCTTAGCCCTAATTCTTTCCGCCGTAAGTTGATCCGTTTCCCTATTTCCATTGTTGTCCTTTATTCATGTTTCCATTGATTCAATTGTAGTGATTTGCCCTGCTAAAAATCAAGTAATTTTAATCCATTTTTGTGAAATAATGTACTGGATGATTGCAGAGAATCATCCAGTACCGCAAGGTTCAATCAGGACATCACCATGCCGCCATCGACTTCGATCGCCTGGCCGGTCAGGTAACGTGAATCTTCCGAAGCCAGGAATGCGATCACGCCGGCCATTTCCCATGGTTCTGCCAGACGTTTCATCGGGCAATCATTGGCACGCATCTGCAGCCACTCTTCGCCAGATAAACCATCCATACTGCCCACTTTTCCTGCCACGCCGCGCACCATGTCGGTCAGGGTGTTTCCCGGGCATACAGCATTTACAGTAGCGCCATAAGGAGCCAGCTCCATCGCAACTGAGCGCGTCAGCCCGATGACGCCACTCTTGGAAGAAGAGTAGGCCGCCGAAGCAACCCAACTGGTTTTTCCTGCCATGGAGGAAAGATTGATGATACTGCCTGAGCGCTGTTTCATCATAATTGGTGCCACCACCTGATTGGTCAGAAAAACACCGGTCAGGTTAATGTCAATCGTGCGCTGCCATTGTTTCTGCGTCACTTCCAGCAGCGGTTCACCGGTATAAATGCCGGCGGAAGCCACCAGAACATCCACGCGTCCCCATT
>JAVEYK010000039.1:0-9889 GCA_034003505.1 Anaerolineaceae bacterium
TATCAACGCCATGAACTGGTGGCGGACTATTGCCGTAAACAATTGCAATCCATGGGATATGAGCTATTTGTAGAAACCCCGTTCATCCCTTCGCCCACTGTCACCGCTGTCAAAATTCCCGCAGGCATCACCTGGCAGGATTTTGACCAGAAATTGCGTGCTGAAGGATTGGTGGTTGGTGGCAGCTATGGACCATTGACTGGCAAAGTCTTCCGTTTAGGACACATGGGCTCGCAAGCAAACATGCCGTTGATGCACAGGGCACTGGCAGTACTGGAGAGCGTGATGGAAAGTAGGTGAAAGGCGGAAGCTGAAAGGCGAAAGGCGAAAGCTAGACAAACGCTCAATGCTGAAAGCTGAAAGCTGAAATTAAAAATTTTCCCTGGTGCGATGCTCTAAAGGATGGTTACAAGTCATTAGAATGGAATTAATCCATCGAGCATCACATGACTAATTCTGTTGCACCATACACCCTCTCACTCACATTATAATCCCAAATTTTAACCTCAAAAAATCCTGGAAATCCTCATCATTTGATCCTATAAATCCCAGTTCAAATCTTTTCGCTTTAGGCTTTCAACTTTTGGCAAATCTCAACTCCTGTCAATTCCTTGACACATTCTATACCGATCGGTATAATAATTGCCATGAACGATAACCGAATGCTCATCCTGCAAACCGCCTGCCAGCTTTTTTCCCAACAAGGATTTGATGCGGTTGGTGTTCAGGAAATCTGCGAAACAGCCGGTTTTACCAAGCCGACCCTTTACCATTATTTTGGCTCCAAACAAGGTCTGCTCGCTGCGATTGTTGAGCATTATCTGACACCATTCAATCAGCAATTGAATTCAGCTTTACACTATCAGGGTGATGTACAAACCAGCTTGCGCAATATCTTCAACCTCTATTTGGATTTTGCTGATCACAATGCTCGTTTTTTCCGCTTATGGATGTCGATTCGGCTCTCTCCCATCCAGAGCACTACCTATCAGACCATCCTGCCATACACCCAAAAACATCAAACTGACCTGCTGAATTTCTTTCGAAATGTCTCCACACAGCATGGCAATTTGCTAGGCAGAGAACTGATTCTGGCAACCTCTTTTCAGGGGTTATTATTTACGTATGCCTCCATGGTTTTGCAGGGAGAAATTGAAATCACACAGCCACGTATTCATCAGGCAGTTCATCAATTTATGCATGGCATTTTCTCGTAGATCTGCGATCAAATAAATTTTTTTGAAAGGATTATATACCGTTCGGTATATAGAAAACATGAACAATACTCCTCACTGGATCCCTCCAGCTTTTATCTATCACCTTTACCCGCTCGGGTTAACCAATGCCCCTCAGGAAAACCAACCCAACCAACCTGAGGAAGACCGTATTCAGCAACTCTATCCCTGGTTGGATCACCTGCAATGGTTGGGGGTCGATACCCTCTTTTTAGGTCCCATCCTCCAATCCAGCTCACATGGATACGATCTGGCGGATTATTTCCAGGTAGATCGTCGTTTGGGGAACAATCAAGCCTTCAAGGCTTTCACACAGGAAGTTCACCGCCGTGGAATGCGTTTGATCCTGGATGCCGTCTTTAATCACAGCGGGCGTGATTTCTTTGCCTTCCAAGATCTTCAACGAAATGGACAACAATCTCCATATTTGGATTGGTACGAAGGAGTTCGATTTGATCAAGGCAGCCCTATGGGTGATCGCTTCGATTACCAGACCTGGGCTGGCCATTACACACTGCCAAAATTTAACCTCGCCAACCATGCTGCTCGTCAGTACTTGCTGCAGGCAGTAGGCTTCTGGATCGAGGAGTGGGGAATTGATGGTTTGCGACTGGATGCTGCCGACCATGTGCGCCTGGATTTTTGGCAGGAATTGCGCCAGTTTTGCACCAATATCCGCCCTGATTTTTGGTTAATGGGCGAGGTGGTGCACGGCCAATACGACCAGTGGTCAAACCCACAGCATCTACACAGCGTCACCAACTATGAAGCCTACAAAGGATTATATTCCAGCCTGAATGACGGTAACTACTTCGAGATCGCACATACCTTACAGCGCCAATTTGGGGATGGTGGTATCTATCGTGAACTACTGCTCTACAATTTTGTGGATAACCACGATGTCAACCGCATAGCCAGCCAATTACTTAATCAAAAACATCTCTTCCCCCTGTACGCATTGCTATTCAGTATGCCCGGGGTGCCATCACTATATTATGGCAGTGAGTGGGGCATAAAAGGGCAGCGCAGTCCATCCAGTGATCAGGATCTGAGACCTTCCATTGACCTACATCAAATGATCCAGCATGCACCACAGGCAAATCTTCCCATTACCATTCAGAAATTGGCAAAATTTCGAGCGTACACACCTGCCCTTCAATCAGGCAGATATCAACAGGCGTATGTCAGTCCCAAACAATTTGCATTCTGGCGGGAGACCGAACACCAAAAGGTTTTGGTATGTTTGAATGCCGCGGATGATGTTACCCATTTGACTGGTATACGAGTACCAGACCACTTCCATGTAAAAAACAGTTTTGAAAATCAGACAGACTTTCGTTTGGAAAATGGACAAGTAGAGCTCAGAATTCCCCCGAATTGGATGTCGATGATCGTTTTTGAGGATTGAGAAGCTCTATCCGTATAGCAACATCAAAACAAAATAAACCACCACCAGGATCAGAAAGAATGCAAACACTGAATATCCCCATTTTTGTAAATTTTGCTTCTGCTTGGCTTTTTTGACTGCCAGTGCATCCTGAATGATTTCATCGATGGCAAATTTGCTTAATTGCAGTTCTTCGGCTAAATATTTGCGCACAAATTCAGGTGATTTCCCTGCGACAATAAGCGTCCGTGCTTCTTTAACTGCCTGTGCGCGTAAGGGATTTGCTTTTGGAATATCAACTGTCTGGCGTGGTTCCTGGTGATCGACACCATTTTGGTTATTCACCATGCGAAAATCATGCAGGGCTTTACCAATTTGTGCCCGTGATAACCACAAACCAACCAGATTATTAGGAAAGTTAAGCGGTGTTTCTACAAACATCAAATGATCACTGCTAGGGGCTGATTTAAATGTGACCCCACAGACAGGGCAGATCATGAATTTCTCATGTTGTTCAGATTCCTGCACTTGAAGAAATTCTGTCTGACAAATTGGACAACGGGTATTTTTATTGATTTCCATTACGGTATGTTCTGTGGTAGTAGTCATCATTAAATAGATCGGCCTGTGAATAATAGTATTATAGGAAATATTTCGTTTATATAAGATTTATAATCCGTTATAATTTGGTTACAATTTTTCCTATCCAAACATAAACAAATTGTTAGAAATTAGCCCGCCATGTAAGCGATTGAGATGGTTCCTGGGCCTACATGAGCCCCAATCACCGGGCTTACATGTGAGAGAATCGCTTCCTCTGCCCCCATACTCTCCTTTAATTCTGCCAGCAGGCTTTGTGCTACATCATGTTCCAGTGCATGAAACACCGAAATACAGACTGGCTTGCGTCCATTGATATCCCTCTCCACCAGAGCAACCATTCGTTTGATGGCTTTTTTCCTGGACCTGACACTTTCCACCAGCTCAATTTTACCGTCTCGAATTTCGAGTAGTGGTTTGATATTTAAAGCCGTTCCAACCAGCCGCTTGGCACTATTAATCCTGCCACCTGCTGCCAGAAATTTCAGTGTCTCGACCGTAAAATAAACGCCGATTTTCGGATACGCATCCTCAGCCACCTTTTTACAGGTTGCCAGATTGGCACCTGCTTCCGCGGCTCTGGCAGCAGCTAATACTTGAAATCCTAACGCCATCGAAACCAGCTTCGTGTCCAGAACTTCTACAGGTTTTCCTGTAAACGACTTTAATGCCTGGATGGCTGAATCATAAGAACTTGAAATACCTTTCGAAATGCCAAGATTGAGAACTTCATACCCTTCGTCCAATAATCTCTGGAACATTTCCTGGTATTGGTGCACAGTTACCTGACTCGTTTTGGGTAAGTTCTCACTATTAGACAAACGCAAATAAAACTCATCCGGTTGAATATCAATGCCATCTCTGTATTCTTTTCCTTCCCAGATCAAAGTCAGGGGTAATACCTCAATCGGATACGCTGCCACAATCTCTTTCGGCAGATATGCACTACTATCTGTCACAATGATTACTTTTGCCATCAAAACACCTTCCTGGGAGATTTTTACAAGTATAACCGAAAAAACACCGGCATTTACTTAATGGGGAAATGTCGCCCTTATTTTTAACCTGAAAAAAGTTGGGGGTTGTAGAAGGGTGCAAAAGCCAGAAGTATTGCAGGCTCGTATAAACGGCACCGGTCGATTAATATATTGGTCATTATTCTATCGCTCCCTATTTTTGTATCGCGTTTTGTTGGCCAAACACAATATCATCTGCACCCGGATATAATTCAGAGACTGCTTTCACGCGGATATAAGCACCTGTTTTCGTTTCGACAGCAGTCATTAGCTGGTTACCGCTGCCTGATGAAACGTCAAATGGATGCCATTAAAACGTGATTCAGGTATCAATAGTTGAAAAGCATTTTTATCTACGTTTAATTTTACAGGGTTTGTAGAAGCTATCAGAATTTGTTTTTTCATTCATTCAATCCTTACAAATCAATCATTTCCTTCCCTTTTGACAAAATGAGTACTTTCTACGCCTGATTCTCATTTCATTTTAATGTTGATTTATTATGATAAATATTATCTAATTTGTTTGAAATAATTTGTTGATTCTTATAAAAAGTTTATAAATTAATTATACAATTGAATCAACATTTATTTTAAGGGGATCAAAGAAGCTGACTCCAGAACCTGAGTTCTGATTAAAAATAAGAAGGAGCAGAAATGACTACAATCAATGATTTTTCCGACGAACCTCGTTACACCATTAAATCTGTAAGTGTCCAAACTGGTATTCGACCGGTTACATTGCGAGCCTGGGAACGCCGGCATGATTTGCTCAGCCCTCACCGATCTGAGAACCGCTATCGTTTATATTCGGAACGAGATATAGCCGTTTTACGCTGGATTAAATCCCGCGTAGATGATGGCATTTCCATCAGTAACGCTGTCCTGGAACTTCGACAGATGACCCGTAATGGTGTCTGGCCGGATGCAGTTCCTACTGCCCCCACCCGGACACTGGTTGCTCCCAAAGCGACCCCAGAGACCTACACCCACTGGCTTTACGATGCATTAATCAAACACAATGAAGAACGTTCAACAGAACTTATGCGTGAATTGCACGCCAGCTTTGATCTGATGACGATCTTTAGCCGCATCATTTCACCTACGCTGATCGCCATTGGGGAGGCCTGGTACCGCGGGGAAATACGTATCACCACCGAACACTACGCCGCCAATTTCTTGCGGGCACGCTTGATGTCTTTATTACAAGCCTATCCCACGCGCAGAAATGCCGCTTACGTACAATTAGGCTGTGCTCCCACCGAACAACATGAATTAGGCAGCCTCATGATGGCAGTACTCCTGCGCAGTGAAGGTTACCGGGTGGAGTATTTAGGCCCCGACTTACCGGTTGACGATCTGGTCGATTATGCCAGTTATGAATTCCCCGATCTGATTGTATTAACTGCAACCACCGATTTAGCTGCCTTTGAAATGCGTCGTTTGAAAGAAAAGCTCGAACAAATCGACCCAGCCCCCGCGCTGGCATATGCCGGCAGTGCCTTCGACAATAATCAGAGGGTTAAAGATATGGTACCTGGAATTTATATTGGCAAGTCATTTGAAGAAGGACTGGAAACAATCAAAGATCTTCTGAAAGTAAAAGAACTCGCCTGATACCTGTCAAAATTAAAGATGCATAAGGTTTATTAAAAGATTAGACAAACCTTATGCATTTTAATTTTAATCAAGTATAAATAAACTAATATGTATCATTTCAATTATTTGGGGATCTGGTTTTTTGGCGAGCATGCTCGTAATGAAACCTGAGAACAACCATATTTAGAGATGTTACCTATTTATTATTTATTGATAGGGTTTAAATAATGAACAATGATCAGACGAATGGGTCCTCGGACGATAAGAATACGATGCCGCTTTACAATATAAAGGCTGTATCCAGTATGGTTAACCTGTTACCTGTCACCTTACGTGCCTGGGAACGGCGTTATGGAATGCCCAATCCACACCGCGGTGAACAGGGCTATCGTTTATATTCACCGTATGATGTTCGGCTTTTAAGATGGTTAAAAGAACAAAATGAGACCGGTATGAGTATTGGTCAAGCAGTTAAATACCTGACCGAATTACGTAACGAAGGGAAAGATCCCGCCAGAGATATGGTTCTGGAACAGGAACGGGCAGATGAATCTGCCAATCAAGTTTCTTTAGAAATGCTCTCAAACCAATTCCAACGGTATTTGATGAATTATCAAAATGAAAACGCATCAGAAATCCTGCGCCGCGCCTTTTCGATTTATAATGTCGATCAGGTATTGGCAGAAGTTGTACAGGCTACACTCGTGCGGATTGGAGATGCCTGGCATAATGGAGAAATCCCGATTGCCACCGAACATTTTGCTACTCAATTTTGCGAACAACATCTGATGGGTATGTTTTATTCTTCATCCCTTCCAACCCGCGAAGGAACAATTTTTGCCGCCTGTGCGCCGGGTGAAATGCATCAAATTGGTATCCTTAGTCTGGTCATTATGTTGCGTTGGCGGGGATGGGACGTCAAGTACTTTGGACAAAACCTGAGTCTGGAACGCATTCAGGAAACATTAACAGTCCTGAAACCAAACACTCTCCTTTTTACAGCCACAAGCAGGGAGAGTGCTCTGGCATTAAAACCATTAAATTCCATCTTAGAAAATTATCCATTTGAAAAACCTCAGGTTTTCATGGGTGGTATGGCTTTCCAAAACTTCCCGGAATTAGCCAGCCAAATGCCTGGAATAATCATCAATTTTTCTCCCAGCAAAAATGTTGATTTAATCGAAAAACAAATATACCGGCAACTTGCCCACCAAAATAAATAAGATAGAATTTTCTTCGAAGGATAGAAATTATGACAGACAAAAAGCGCTTATTTTCAATATTTCTGGTCGTATTCATTGATCTGCTCGGATTTAGTATTATCTTGCCATTATTGCCATTTTATGCAGAAACTTTCGGGGCATCTGCTACTGTGGTTGGTTTATTAGTCGCCATTTACGCTGCGGGGCAAATGATCAGCGCACCCTTATTAGGCCGCTTATCGGATCGTTACGGCCGGCGGCCCTTCCTGATCATCAGCATTCTTGGTGGAGCAATCAGTTTTTTCATATTGGGGTTGGCTACGAATCTGACCATGTTGTTTATTGCCCGTCTCGTTGCGGGATTGACTGCCGGAAATATCAGCGTTGCCCAGGCGTATATAACGGACGTTACAGACGCCAAAAATCGCTCGCGGGGACTTGGATTGATTGGTGCAGCATTTGGGTTAGGCTTTGTGATCGGTCCTGCCTTGGGAGGGCTATTAAGCCAATGGGGATATGCAGTGCCCGCTTTCCTGGCCGCTGGAATAGCTACTTTGAATTTGGTTGTTGTCTTTTTCTGGTTACCTGAATCATTGACTGAAGAAAGAAAAAACGAGATTCTTTTACAGAAAAAACCACCTATTTCAATTAACTCTTTACTGGCCACATTAAGAAAACCGATAGTAGGTCCGTTGCTTCATACGCGCGTTTTTTATGGATTTGCTTTTGCTCTTTTCCAATCGGTTTTCGCGTTATATGGTCAATATCGTTTTGGTCTAAATGCACAGAATATCGGTTATTTGCTTACCTATGTGGGGGTCTTATCAGTCATCACACAGGGTGTTCTTGTGGGTAAAATATCCGACCGTTTCCCTGATCATAAAATCATCCTGTTTTCTACCGCCATTATAGGTGCCAGCTTTTTTGCCTGGGCGTTTGCACCCAATATTATTTTTTTACTGGTCACGCTGTTGCCAATCGCAATGGCTGCGGGCATTTTGAATACCATTATTAATACTGCCTTAACAAAAGCTGTTCCACCAGTGGAGTTCGGTGGTATTTTAGGATTATCAGCCTCTTTGGAAAGCGCCACCAGGGTGATTGCTCCTTCCTTAGGTGGTTTTCTGCTAGAATCTTTAGGAACCTCTGCACCTGGAGTTCTGGGAGGTGTTATATTAATATGGTTATCCACATACATTTTTAGATTTATATTTAATCCAAAAAGAATAGAAGCTTCTCCAATAGCCATTCAACCTTGATTTTATTTTTTCAATTAGACCTAGTTTATGGCACGGTTCTGTTGAACATGAAATTTCAAGGTATGATAATCATAGAGTTGAAACCCTATGATTGATAAAAAAAGGTCTTACCATGCAAAAATCAGCGTGGTTGGTGGAGGCCCCGCTGGCCTGGCGGCCGCCGAGTTTCTGAGTACCCAGGGCTATGCTGTTGATGTTTATGATGCCAAACCCGCGGTTTTGCGCAAATTCCTGGTGGCGGGCAAAGGCGGATTAAACCTGACGCGAAGTGAAGATCTGAAAACATTTCTGTCTCATTATGGTGCCAGGATGACAGAGCTGGAGCCATTTCTGCAAAATTTCGGTCCCTCCCAGATCCGCAACTGGGCTGCGCTCTTAGGTTTTGAAACCTTTGTAGGCAGTTCCGGCAAAGTCTTCCCGAAAGACATGCAGGCTATCTCACTACGGATTGCCTGGATTCAACGATTAAAACAAATGGGTGTCAGGTTTCACTTAAACCATCGCTGGTTGGGGTGGGATGAAAATAGGAACCTCTTGTTTCAAACCCCATCCACCCCTATTATTGTCAACACAGACGCAGTCATTCTGGCTCTCGGAGGTGCCAGCTGGCCAAAAACCGGCAGTGATGGTGCCTGGGTTGAAATTTTTCAACAACAAGGATTTGAAATTTCTCCCTTGAAACCGGCGAATTGTGGTTTCGAGGTTGCATGGAGTCAGCACTTTCGTGATCGTTACCAGGGATCAGCGCTTAAACCTGTGATCATACACTTTCAACCAACCCGGGGGCAACCTTCCCAGCAATTGGGGGAATTATTAATTACCCGCTATGGCGTGGAGGGTAGTCTGATTTACTCTTTTTCTGCAGCGATTCGAGATGAGATTCTTGAAAATGGAAAAGCATTGATACACCTGGACCTCGCTCCTGACTGGTCGGTTGAACACCTGGAAACCAGATTGTCACGTCCACGCGGTTCACGTTCCCTCTCATCCCATATCGAGAAATGTGTTGGTTTTCGAGGAGTAAAAGCGGGGCTCTTATGGGAGTTTCTGACCCGCTCGACTTTAAATGAACCCAAACTGTTGGCAATAGCGGTCAAATCATTACCAATTCCCATACTGGCTGCCCGCCCAATGGAAGAAGCGATCAGTACGGCTGGTGGTGTTCGATTTGAAGATCTGGACAAACATCTGATGCTGAAAAATCTTCCGGGTGTCTTTTGTGCCGGAGAAATGCTGGATTGGGAAGCACCAACCGGCGGCTATTTGCTGACAGCCTGTTTTTCGACCGGATTGGCTGCCGCCCAGGGGGTGGTTAATTGGTTGAAATAAACTCATATGAAAAAGAGCCCATCAATTCGGAAATATTTTTTTGTCATTTCAATTTTTTGAGGCTCTGTTTTGTGACGAGTGCACAATTACCACAAAAGACACACCATCACCTTTTTTATTAAAAAGTTACTGATTTCCGTTAAAATAATTCTGATAAATAGGATAGAATCGGCTTACATTGTCGGTTCATCAAAACATCAACCTCATCAATATCCTCAAGTAATTGAACCGGGGCAGAACCAAAATTAAGAGATGAATAGGAGTC
>JAVEYK010000039.1:9989-28785 GCA_034003505.1 Anaerolineaceae bacterium
CCAATTTTTACGACCGGTAAAACATCCGAGCGTAAAGAATTGCCCACCATTAAAAATTCTCCCGGCTCAATTGCAAGCCTTTTCAGAATTTTTTCATAAGTGTCGTTTTTTTTATCACTGACTACTTCATAGGCTTCAAAAAAGCTTTCGAGGCGCGAATTGGCTAACTTTCGTTCCTGGTCCAGTATGTCACCTTTGGTGATCACCATCATCCGGTAATCAGGCTTCAAAACCTCCAGTGTTTCTACTACACCTGGCAAAAGGTCAGCGGGTTGTTCCAGCATCTGTCTTAAATGTTTGATTAAAGCATTGATTTCGGAGCTGCCGATCGCCCCATTGCTCAAACGAATGGCGGTCTCCATCATGGATAGTCCAAATGCTTTGATACCATATCCATACCAGGAAAGATTACTGGTTTCGGTCTTCAGTAATTCCATTTCCACTACATCAGCAGGTTGATAGGGAGCGAGCAATTTTGCTAATAATTCCTGCCCCTCGTGGTAGTATTTTTCATTCTCCCACAAGGTGTCATCCGCATCAAAAGCAATCCAACGAATCATTTTATCTTCCCGAAATTATTATAAATGATCACTCGAATTCGAAGTTATTTATCCCTGACGTTTTAATCTGGCAGGTTTGCCAAAAAATTCAAGTTTCTTTAACTTCTTAATTACCTGGTCGGCATACTGCTCTGAGACATCCACAAAGGTTTCATGCTGTTGAATGGTAATGGCTCCGACGGCCTTACCAGGTATTTTTGCTTCATTGGCGATTGCTCCCACCACCATGGTGGGGCGAATTTGTTCGGCTTTCCCCAGCCCAAATGATAAACGCACCATACCAGCTTCGTGACTGCGGTTTCGGCTTCCTTTTGATCTGCCCCCATGTTCGAATCTGCGAGATTCGCCCTGACGGCCTTTGGACCCACGCGAGGACCTGCCAGCACGTTGACCAACTTCCACGGTACCAACCGGCATAATAAAAACATATTTCATCTGTTCTTTTACCAATTTTAATGCAGAAGCAGCGACCAGCAAAGGATCATGACCCTCTGCGACTAATTTGTTGACCAATTCAATTTCACGAGGTTCTTTGCTACTATTGAGACGTTCAACAACCAGGTTTTCAAATTCAAGTTGTCTTTTGGCAAGAATATCCTTTTCAGACGGTAACTTTTCAATCAACATCGCCTGTTGGGTAACCTTTTCAAAGCGTCGAATGCGAAACATTTCATTACCGGTGATGAGGGATATCGCGACACCTTTTGCACCAGCACGACCGGTTCTACCAATCCGATGTATGTAATCTTCTGCATCAAAAGGAATATCAAAATTGAATACATGCGAAACCCCCAGAATATCCAACCCGCGTGCAGCCACATCTGTTGCCACCAGAACCCGGGTGAGACCCCGGCGGAAGCGATCCAGAGCTATTTCCCTGGCAGATTGAGCCAGATCCCCATGCAATGCCTCTGCGGAATAGTGTGCAGCCATCAACTGGTCACTCAGCTCTGCGGCCCGTATTTTTGTACGGGTGAAGATAAGCGCGTTTGTTACCGGTTCAAACTCCAGTAACCGCAGCAATGCTGCAAATTTATCTTTCTCATGCACCATGTATACCCGTTGTTCAGTGTTTTCAACTGTCAGGGTTTTACCGGCGATAATAATTTCTTCCGGTTTATTTAAATAACGGTTGGCCATCTTACGAATTTCATGGGGTAAGGTCGCTGAGAAAAGTGCTTTCTGACAATCAAAAGGAGCATATGCAAGGATAGCTTCCACTTCATCAATAAAGCCCATTTTCAGCATTTCATCAGCTTCATCCAGAACCCAGAACCGTACCTGCGAAAGGTCAAGAGCGTTTTTCTTCTGGATCAAATCCATCACACGCCCCGGGGTTCCCACCACAATCTGCACACCTGCAGAAAGCTGGTGCAATTGTTTTCCATACGGTGCTCCGCCATAAACTGCCAGAATTTTTATGGAGGTGAATTTTGCAAATGTTTCAATCGCTTTTGAAACCTGCAAAGCTAATTCACGAGTTGGTGCCAGAACAAAGCCCTGGACTGCTTTCAATTGCGGGTCAATCAGCTGTAACATTGGCAAGGCAAATGCTGCCGTTTTTCCTGTCCCGGTTTGGGCCTGACCGAGCATATCTTTTCCGCTCATTAAAACCGGGATTGCTTGTTGCTGAATCTCGGTTGGGTTTACAAATTCCAGTTCCTGGACAGCCTGATTCAGTTCAGGCTTTAAATTCAATGTTTCGAACAAATTCATTAATTACTTTCACTTTCAGACGCATACGCCTATTATCTATTTTTACAGAACCAGTTTTGATCAATTTTGAACAAAAAAGGACTTGCTGATCCTGGCAAATCCTTTCCGAGTTGCAAACGATCTTGTTCGACTGATCTGTTGAACAATCAGTAATTTTAGCACAATAATGCCTAATCAGGGGAAAAATTTCCGGTTGGAATTATTTTCCTTTGCATTCAAGCTTGCCCCTGCTCTTAACCCCTGTTAAAATTCAGACATGCAAAATACAATCTACTTCGGTGATAACCTTTCCATCCTACAATCTTTACCCTCTGAAGCAATTGATCTGATTTATATTGACCCGCCCTTCAACACCGGAAAATCTCAGAGCCGCAAACAAATCAAAACCGTTGCGGATGATGATGGTGATCGCATTGGTTTTCAGGGACGGGCGTATCGTACCATCGAGATCGGTCAAAAAGCCTATCTTGATCAATTTGATGACTATTTGGGATTTTTAAAGCCACGCTTACTCGAAGCCTATCGTTTGTTGAAACCGGACGGGAGTCTCTACTTTCATATTGATTATCGTGAAGTGCATTATTGCAAGATCCTTTTAGACCAAATTTTTGGCCGTGATTCGTTTTTAAATGAAATCATATGGGCTTATGATTACGGTGCCCGCACCAGAAAAAAATGGCCACCCAAGCATGATAATATCCTCTGGTATGTCAAAGATCCCGCTCATTACACCTATAATGTGGATGAAATTGAACGCATCCCTTATATGGCACCGGGATTAGTGGGGAAAGAAAAAGCGGCGCGCGGGAAGTTACCTACCGATACCTGGTGGCACACGATTGTGCCCACCAATGGCAAAGAGAAAACCGGATATCCCACGCAAAAACCGTTGGGCATCCTGCGCAGGATCATTCAGGCTTCTTCGAAACCAGGTGGTCTCGTATTGGATTTCTTTGCTGGATCAGGCACAACGGGAGCAGCCTGTTTGGAATTTGGCAGAGCATTTATCCTGGTGGATAATAATCCACAATCAATTGAGATCATGCGCAAACGCTTTGCAGGCCAATCCGTGAATTGGATTGGTTGTGAAGGATTGTCAGAGCGATGAAAACAATCGACCTTACCACCTGGAAACGGCGTGATCATTTCACCCTATACAAGGGTTTAGAATATCCTTACCTGAATATCACGGCAAATGTAAATATCAACAATCTATACACCTGGTCGAAGGATCATCAAATTTCTCTGTTCTCCTGTATTGCCTTCCTGACAACCCGCGCTGCCAACCACATCCCTGAGCTCCGTATGCGCATCCGTGGAGAGCAGGTGGTAGAACACCCAATGGTTCATCCTTCTTTCAGCGTTCTGACGGATGATGAAACTTTTGGATTCGCCACCATTCAATATTCCCCCCATTTCTCCGAATTTCACAACAATGTAATTGCTGGAATTGAAGCCACCAAAAAAGATCCCAGCATCCATGATGAGCCGGGTCGGGGTGACATGATTTTTCTGTCCACAATGACCTGGGTATCCTTCACTCAGATTTCACACCCTGTTCCTCTCAATCCACCGGATTCCTTCCCACGCATCACCTGGGGAAAATTCTTTTACCAGGGGGAGCAGCGCATGATGCCCCTCTCTCTATTTGCGAATCACGCGCTGGTAGATGGGCTGCATGTTGGCAGATTTTTTGAATTGGTGCAGGATTGGATGAACGCACCTGAACAAGTACTAAAACTGTGATTTAGTTCATCCTGAAGGTTGGGATGAACGTCAATGGAACAGCCGAATATCTACCCGTCGATTCTTGCTAGAATGTGCTTTGGATGCTATAAAAAGCATCAACCAGGAATAATCTGGGTTACAGACGATTAAAGCGAGAACCGCCTGCGAAAGAGGAGGCGGTTCTCATTTGGTTGCTGTGGCACTTTCCTATCGAGTGATCAGGAGGTGTGCCACAGCCGTACGTTGACTACTATCAGTCATGGACATCACCTCCTCTTTCAAAGATTGGCAAATTAAAGTGATCAAAGATCACGCTCTTATTATCGCATATATTTCGTACTTGTCAAATTTTGTTCGAGATCTTCGTTTATCCCCACATTAAGAATGAGAATGATCTGGCTTTTGACTAGCTCGTAGATTGTCAGTTGTAGGCTTTTTTCTTTCAGGTTTGCGCTAGTATGTTGACCAATGGCTGCTTTTTGATATACTTTCAGTCAAACCCATGAGCAGAAAACCAGCAGCAGGCTATATTAATCCCAACGACCCAGTTTATCGAAATTTCACGAACACGCGACAAGCGTTGTGGAATCGAATTGCCATTCAAAGTGAACAAAAGCAGGATTGGAGTGAATACTATCACCACCGTCTACAAAAAATTTATCAATTCATCATTCCATCCGGCAGCAGTGTGCTCGAAGTGGGATCGGGAAAAGGGAATCTACTAGCCGCCGTTAACCCGTCTGTTGGAGTTGGTCTTGATTTTTCCGAAGAAATGGTCAAATATGCGGGTAATCAGTTTCCTCATCTGAAATTCATCCATGCAAACGCCCAGACAATCCCAGACCAGCAAACCACCTTTGACTTCATTATTCTTTCCGATCTGGTAAATGACGTTTGGGATGTGCAGGATGTTTTTAATCAATTACAAAAATTTACCACCCCAAAAACACGCATCATCCTTAATTACTATAGTCGTATTTGGGAAATCCCTCTTAAAATCGCTCAAAAGCTTAAGCTGGCAAAACCATTCGAATACCAGAACTGGCTAACCCAGCATGATCTCGAAAACCTTCTTCAGGTTTGCAATTTTGAGGTTGTCCGCTCCTGGACGGAAATTCTGTTTCCATTCCAGATCCCACTCTTCACAGCCTTTTTCAATCGTTTCATTGCCCGCATCTGGCCATTCAATCATTTCTGCATGACGAACTTCATGGTTGCCAGACCAACACCCTCAGAATCCAAACAATCGGCATCTGTTTCAGTCGTCATCGCAGCCCGTAACGAAGCTGGAAATATTGAAAACATCTTTAAGAGAGTTCCTGAAATGGGTGCTGGCACCGAAATCGTGTTTGTAGAAGGACATTCTCAGGATAATACCTATGAAGTGATCCAGGAAAATATTCCCAAATTCAATCGCTCAGCCAGTGTCTATCAACAAACTGGTAAAGGCAAGGGTGATGCCATCCGGCTGGGGTTCGAAAAAGCTTCCGGGGATATTCTCATGATCCTGGATGCTGATCTGACCGTTCCTCCGGAAGATCTCCCCCGCTTCTACGATGCACTGGTCAACGCGAAAGGGGACTTTATCAATGGGGTGCGGCTGGTTTACCCGATGGAAAAAGAAGCCATGCGTTTTTTCAATTTCCTGGGGAATAAATTTTTCAGCCTGGCTTTTTCCTGGCTGCTGGGACAGAGCATCAAAGACACCTTATGCGGCACAAAAGTACTCTGGAAATCCGATTACGAGTTAATTGCTAAAAACCGCTTCTATTTTGGCGATTTTGATCCTTTTGGGGATTTTGACCTGATTTTCGGATCCGCCAAGCTAAATCACAAAATTGTCGATTTGCCCATTCGCTATCGCGAACGAACCTATGGCAGTACCAACATTCAACGCTGGAAACATGGCCTGTTATTACTACGCATGCTATGGGTGGCAGCCAGGCGCATAAAATTTATATAGGTGAATAATGAATACATCCGACCAAATAACCCCTTTAAATCTATTACCCAAACATGAATATGCTGGTGTTAACGAGCTGGATCCGATTAAATATTATTTTTATCCGATTTTTGGTAGGATGTATCGCCGGCGTGTGGAGTTATGCCTCTCGCAATGTAAGGGAGGCGATAAAATCTTAGAGATCGGGTTTGGTACCGGATTAGCATTTTTGAATCTGGCACCCCTCTACACAGAGATTCATGGTCTCGATCTGACTGTGGAAATCCATAAAGTTGCTGATCTTTTCCAACGTCATGGCGTGAAAACCAATCTAAAAAATGGTTCCGTTTTAGAGATGCCTTATGAAAACGATACCTTTGATACCGTCTTATTGGTCAGTATCCTGGAACATCTTAAACCTGCTGAATTGGCCCAAGCCTTTTCTGAAATTCTGCGGGTACTCAAACCAGGTGGACAGGTGATCTATGGAGTCCCTGTTGAACGCGAATTCATGGTATTTATGTTTCGAATTTTAGGACACAATATCCGTGATGAACATTTCTCCACCGAAGAGGATGTTTATCAGGCAGCCAGGAAATTTTTTACAGAAGTAAAAAGAATCAAAATGCGCGCCACCCCGGCTTTTATGGGAGAGGTTTATCATGTGGGACATTTTATTAAGTAACCTATTTTTTACAGGCTGTTATATCCAGCAACCAGCGGAAGTCACCGGTAGAGTTTGAAGTTTCAAATATTTTTTTCACACAAGTGTCTGTGAAACGTTTCTGACTCTCAACGTTTAAATCATTCCAATCGGTTTTTGACAAATAAACATATTCGTAACCTTGTTGCAGGAGTTTTTCGGGTACAGGGTTTGTTAATAATTCTTTGTACTCAGGAGTATATTCATACCAGGTAAGTTTTGATTTTGAAGCCCGAGCAAAAACCGTTGCGCTGCGAGAAGGGTCTCTATCAAACACCATGGCATTTTCTTCTAAAACATTCCAATATTTTTCTTGTGTCCTCGCATCCAACGGGTCAATAAAATAACTCAAAACTGGCTCCTGGATGGAAATTGCTTCAATAGAAAAATTTACAATACCACCGATCATAGTGACGAGTACAATTCCATAAATTATTCCTTTGGTTGCATCTTTTCGTTTTCTTAACCACAACCAAATTAAAGGGATTGCAAAAATGATTAATAAATCAGTTGCAAATAAAGTCAAACGCTTTGATGCTGAAATACCTGCGGAACCTTGATATTCCACAAATATCATTAATAAACTGGCTATTGTGGCTACAGCCAGAATACTGAAAATCCATTGTTTTGATCGGAATGATTTCCAACCCCAAAGTAGAAATAATGGAATCATTAAGATTACTGGTCCAATTTCACATAACGCTGCCAATAAATGAGTCCATCTCGTTAAGTATAGAATACCTAAATGAGCAGAAATTATAGCCGGAGGCCATCTAATTGGAAAATTCATTGAATAATATTGATTTCCAACACCATTCGAACCACCCATTCCTTTTAATAATATCCCATCAAAAATACCAGTAAGGACACCACCTTGAAACAAGGACAAAACAGCTGGTATTAAAATGATGAAAAGTCCCGTTAGCAATATTGTTTTCCGAGGTCGTTCTTTATCATGAAAAAATTTAACAGTTAATACTAGTGCAGTTGCTGATAGGAAAAAAACGAACCAGATTTCATCGATGAGAGCCATCGCAGCAATTAGCATCGATAAGGTAATCATTCCATAAAGATTCTTCCACTTTTGTAATAAAAGAATGATCAATAATGCAATCACCGTCCCCATTAATCCAGTTCCATCATGCTCCATGACAGCAATCGTATGGTATCCATTCCCAAAGGCAAAAGGAAAGCCAATCGGGCCGCCCCCTTCAACTGCCCAAGTGCTGATCAATGCTAGTTTAAGATTCTCTGCAGTACCCAGGCCGGATCCCATCAGTTTTACACTATCTGATATTAAATTGATAAGGCTTTCAGGGAAAAATAATAAAACCCAGCGAATGCCTCCCGCAAAAGCGACAAATAAAGCAGTGAGCCATCCCGCAAGAAATGAAAAGGTAATTCTCCGGGCAAGAAATGCTGAATAGATTAAAGTCAACCCAAAATATATTGCCCTGGTCAAATCTAATGCCGTCCAGGGGAAAATGTCAGCAACACGCATCCATTGAGCTGCGTTTAGAAGCATGAGATAGTGATAATCAAAACTAAATTCCGGGTTCAGGACAAATTGAGGTGGAATTGAGCCAGAGGCGATAAAAGATGTCATTGGTAAATTTTGATAATCATCAAAGATCGCTAAACCTCTGCCAATCATGAAAAAAAATAAAGTAATAAGAACAAATGCCGCCCAATAACTAACTGGAAAGTAAATATTTTTCTTTATCTGGCCGAAATTTTTATGAAATAAAGTAACCAACAACCCTAAAAGAAGAACAATTATTGAGCTCAGAAAAAAAGCAAGTTTTACTTCAATTATTCTCGCAATCCAATTTGAAAAAAAGGTTTGAAGAACAAGTCCTAGTCCAAACCCCAATAAAGTAGCCTCGTATCGGCGGACTTTGAACGTATTTACAATCAGAAAGAAACCACCTAATGAAAAAGATGCAATCCAGATCATCAATAAAGTCAATTCCGGTATTTTTGATGTTAAAGAATTCATCGCCTGCATTTAATTTTATTTTTTAAAATTTTCATATTTTGAATGATTATTAATCTTTAGGAATCAATAAATTTATCGTATTATTCTGAAATGTGTTAATCAACATGTAATTATTAAGTATAGGATAGATAACTTTATCAACCCATAGGTTATTTTCTACCCAAAATGGTGAATTTTGATCCTTTATTACGGGTGATAGAGAATCTGTAATAATCGCTGAGAATTCATGGTTTTCTAATTTCTGGTGAAATTCCCCCAAATACGATTGATTGTTACTCATTACCATTTCCATTAAAAATACTTTTTCATATTCAACTTCTAAATCCACATTCTTGATATAACCGAATGGTATTAAATGACGTTCAGTTATATATAAAACCGGTTTGGATCCAGAACGACCACTAACGTGGTTCATTATCTCCTGTATCCCCTTAATGTCATTTAATTGGGTATCTGATTCTTGTAATTTCCATACTACGTCATTTTGCATCGTAATCATGATTGGAATTATAAAAATCAAAAATAGTAAACCGTAATTAAATTTCATTTTATTTTCAACTTTATTAATTTCAAGTTTATAACGAGACAAAATAATATTTGTAGTAATGATTACCCAGAAAATTAAAAAAGCATCCAGATTATGTAAATCAGCACCTCCACCAATTTTTACACTAACAAGAATTCCTCCAAGTGAAAAAACCAAAAGGAATCCCAATAATCCAAATGTTCTGATCCAATGAAAATATAGACTCCAGCCATTATTTACAACTCGCTGAAGCGTTACGATCGCTAATGGGAAGACCACCAGTAATAATCCAAGAATAATGCCAGGTGAATAGGTTGTATTTGGTAATAAACGGCTCCAAATCATGTAGGATGAAAAGCTCGATGAAAATTGGGCAACATCATTTCCGGAAAAAATGGCATATATTCGATTGGCTGCGAACGCTGTACTCCCTCCGAAAATTGTCCATAGAATGGGGAATTTCAAATATCTCAACCAATATTCATTTTTTACGGGAGTTTCCAATAAATATAATGTAACGGCTAACAAGGCTGGGACAGGTATCCAATTAACCCGGCTTATTCCAGCCCAAACTGAAGCCACAATTACAAAAATCAGTGTCCTCCATGGATGCTTTGGTTTATATCCTGACATGACAATGATCACACAGACCATCAGATGATAATACACAGCTCCCTGGAAGAAGAACAAAAACAGCCACAATCCAAAAATTTTTGCTAAAAGTTTATTGTGAAAATTGAATCTCTTTACCACACAATAGCTTCCCAGCCCAACCAATGAAATCCATAGGAAAACTTGCCAGACACGATGGATTACGATTGATTTAATTCCAAAAATGAATGGTAATGATTGCAGGAAATAACGCGAAGGATGCAAAACAGGATAATTATATTTCTCGCCATAGAGGGATTTAGAAAAAAATAGTGATGCATTATAAAAACGGCTTCCTTCTGACCAGCCTAATGAGAATGGTACAATCTGAATTTCGGGGATGAATAAGCCTATCCTATAAATAATGCCACCAATTAACAATAAAAGGAAAAAATCTTTCCCTATTTTCCTTTGTGGAACGAATATTTTTAAGAAAAAAATCGAGATTCCAGTGAATAATAACAAAAGTAATAGCCGGTCACTGATGTGGAAGGTTATTTTTATTGGATCTATAAATGAAAAAACACTGGGAAGCGATACAAAAATTATACAAATCAACCAGACCAAAAATTCAGGAAGCTTAAGTGCATGTAAATGGAACCGATCCAGTCTCAACTTATTAAAAAACAAAAGAATAAGTAGCGCACCAAGAAATAATGCCAATACCACGAAAAACCAGCTGCCAGTATGGTTGCGCCAGGTAAATAAATACCAGGCAGAACAAATTGTCACAAAAAACAAATACCAGCGCCAGAATATTCGATCAGTAATTTGCATCTTTACTCCAATTCCAGAGGATTTTCTTTTGCAATTTTCGAATATGTGTCACCACTTAATATACTGGAGACAAAAAATGCTCCGGGGATACTCCCAACCAGCATCAACACCCGCAATATCAGGGCAATACTCAATCCTGTGGCATCAGATATTCCGCCAAACAATGTAAAAAGATTGATGAAGGAGACCTCCTGTAACCCAAGACCATTGATCGATACGGGGATCAATGTGATGAAATACGTCAGGCTCCATAATCCGGCTATTTTCCAGAATGGCATGGCCTCATTCATCCCGATCACCAGGACATCCACAATCAGAAAAATACACAACATATGGATGAACGTGAAGAACAAAGCGAAGAATAAATAACGGGGATGATGGTACCAGAATCCGAAGGAAGCAAGGATTTTTCGGATCATCACCTTCACCTTCAAGACAAGTTTATTGTTCGTAAAAAAACCACTGGATAGACTGAGGGGTTGAATAAAATTCGTCGATATTTTATCCAAATTGGCTAATACCGGTGCCAGTCCCCATGGTGCCACGATCGCCATCCCAGCCATTCCAATCAGACGATCAACCATTAGAGACGCCGCAGCGTAAGAGCCGCCAACTCCCAGGCGCATGGCACCGGCCAGACGCACCACATCCCCCCCAATGGTAGTGGGTAGGAAATTAGCTGCGAAAAGCCCGGCGAATGTCAAGCGCAGTGTATCCTTCCAGTTGACGTTGATCGATTCAATCTGCAGAAGCACATGCCAGCGTCCAAAGGTGGCCAGTCGTGAGACAAAGGTCAGAACGACCACGAGCACGATACTCCCAATGGATAATTGTTTTAGGCTTTGCCACAATTTTTCCAGCCCGACCGTGGAAAACAGATAAACCAACAGACCAACGGAGAGGAGAGTCCCCGCCAATCGGATAAAAAATTTCCATTTGGTTTTCTGATTTTTGGCCATCCCATACCCTGATCAGGAGATGATCGTATTTGATTTAGAAGATCTTCGTTTAGCAGGATTATACCGTAGATCAAATTAGTTCCTGGAATAAAAAAGTTGTGGATTTTGTTTCATTTCCCGGTCGGATTATGCTACAATATTTTTTAAGGAAATCATTCATAAAGATGTTGGAAAGCTCTCAAACAACCACCCATCTCAGCCAATTATGATCCTTTGTTGTGCTTTCAATTGATGAAGGCTTTTTATTTTAACCAAATTTGTAGTTTTCTATGGAGGATTTAAATAATGAAAACGAAGATAGGTTTTATAAACTTGCTGATGGCGAGTGTCCTGGCTTTTACTGCCATTTTGGGTGGTATTATGCCTCAACATACTGCTCAGGCATATACAACAGACAGTTTAATCTTTATCAATGAAATTCATTACGATAACACCGGCACTGACGTGAACGAAGCCATTGAAGTTGCTGGTCCTGCAGGTACAGATCTGACTGGTTGGAAAATTGTTTTGTACAACGGAAATGGAGGTGCTACCTATGATACAGCCACCTTAAGTGGAACATTGACAGATTCAGGCAGCGGATATGGGTTTTTTGTTCAAAATTATCCTGCAAATGGTATTCAGAATGGTGCACCCGATGGAATTGCACTCGTAAAACCTGATGACACAGTGGTTTTATTCCTCAGCTATGAAGGTTCATTTACAGCATCAAGTGGACCAGCAAATGGCTTGACCAGTACTGACATCAACGTTTCAGAGCCTGGAGATGATCAGGTTGGATTGAGTCTTCAACTTTCTGGTACCGGTGATTCGTATGCGGATTTCACCTGGCAAGCTCCAGCTACTGCAACACCTGGCGCAGTAAATAATAATCAAATTTTTAGTACTGGATCGATAGTTGATCCCAAAATCAACGAATTCTCAGCCAACACAGCAGGTACAGATGTTGAATACGTTGAGATTTTTGGTGATGCAGATACTGATTATTCATCACTCACTATTCTCGAAATCGAAGGTGATTCTGGAACTACGCTCGGTGTAATTGATGAAGTGATTGAAGTTGGTACAACCGACACCAATGGTTTTTATCTGGCTGATTTGGCAGCTAACACACTCGAAAATGGAACCCTGACTCTTTTGTTAGTTGAAAATTTTACAGGTGCATTAGGGAATGATCTTGATACAGATGATGATGGAGTCTTGGATGTAGAACCCTGGGATTCGATTGTGGATTCCGTGGCTGTGAATGATGGTGGTGCTGGCGATCTCACTTATGGAGGACCAGTATTATCAGCCAATTATGATGGTATTGGTTTTACCCCAGGGGGTGGTTCCCGTATCCCGGACGGAATGGATACCGAAGCTGTCACCGATTGGGTACGCAACGATTTTGACCTGGCAGGTATTCCAGGATTTGATGGAACAATTTCATTAGGAGAAGCCTATAACACACCAGGTGCTACCAATGAAGCCTATATTCCTCCTCCAGAAGCTTGTGGTGATTCTTTCACCGCGATTTACACCATTCAAGGGGATGGCCTTGCCAGCCCGTTGGAGGATACCGAAGTTGCTACCGAGGGTGTGGTCGTCGGTGATTTCCAGGTAGGTGGAAAGCGGGGCTTTTATCTTCAGGATCCTGTTGGTGACGGAAATATGTCTACTTCTGATGGAATATTTGTCTATTACACAACATTGGATGTAAACGTTGGTGAGCATGTGCGAGTCCGTGGAACTGTGGATGAGTATTATGGATTAACCCAAATAACCGGTGTCTCTCAAGCCTGGTATTGTGGTGCAGGGGACACGATCACCCCAACAGAACTCTCCTTACCGGTGAATGATGTAAATGATTTTGAAGCCTATGAAAATATGTTGGTGACATTTCCTCAGGATTTGATCATCTCTGAATACTTCAACTTCGATCGTTATGGTGAAATTGTCCTCACCTCCCATCGACATTTAACACCAACCGCCTTATTCGAGCCTGGTTCTCCTGAACAAGCTGCCATGGCTGAATTTTACCTGTTGGATCGGATCACGCTGGATGATGGACGGACAAATCAGAACCCAAATCCGGCTATTCATCCGAATGGTGAGGAGTTTGATATGGATAATCTCTTCCGGGGAGGTGATCTGGTGACCAATGTAACCGGTGTGCTTGACTACAACTACGACTTATGGAAAATTCAACCTACCCAGGGTGCTGATTTCACCAGTGTGAATCCCCGAACAGCAACACCTGAAGATGTTGGCGGCAGCATGAAAATTGCCAGCTTCAACGTCTTGAATTATTTCTCAACTATCGATAACAGCGGTTCAATTTGCGGACCTTCTGAAGATATGGGATGTCGCGGTGCCGATACACCAGAAGAATTCACCCGCCAGCGTGATAAAATCTTTGCTGCTTTAGCCGCAATGGATACGGATATCGTTGGATTAATGGAGATTGAGAATCACATCAATGATGCTGCTGTCATAGATTTGGTAGACGGATTGAATTCGGTAGTGGGAGCAGGTACCTATGATTATATCGATACTGGTTTTATTGGATCAGACGCCATCAAGGTTGCATTAATTTACAAGACAGCTACCGTTGTACCAATCGGTAATTTTGCTATCCTGGATTCTTCGGTTGATGCACGCTTTATTGACACGAAGAATAGACCAACATTGGCACAGACTTTTAAGGAAATTGCAACCGGAGAGACAGTCACTGTAGCTGTCAACCACCTCAAATCAAAAGGTTCTGACTGTGATGATCTCGGTGATCCTGATCTGGGTGATGGTGCAGGAAATTGTAATCTCACCCGCAAAGCCGCGGCTGAAGCCATGGTGGATTGGTTGGCTTCCGATCCAACCGGTACTGGCACTTTGAATACGCTCATCATCGGAGACCTCAATTCATACGATAAAGAAGATCCGATTGATGCCCTCCTGGCAGGTTCAGATGATCTCTCCGGCACTGCCGATGACTACCTCGATTTGATCTACACTTATGTGGGAGAAGCAGCCTATGGCTACGTGTTTGATGGTCAGGTTGGTTATCTAGACAGCGCCATCGCCAATAAATTCCTATTTTCACAGGTCACCGGGACAACCATCTGGCATATCAATGCGGATGAACCCGACTTGATTGATTATGACATGTCATTCAAAGCAGACGCTCAGGATGCACTCTATGCACCCGATCAATACCGGTCGTCCGATCATGATCCGGTAATCATCGGCCTCAATTTAAGGACCTATAAGTTGTTCATGCCAATTATCAACAATTAACTAAATGGGTTGGATACCAAAAACCGGTGGGAGTTTCTCACCGGTTTTTGGTTGTCAAGCTATCCGAACTGGGCTACAATCCAAACCATGGAATGGATGATTCACGGTCATGAATGGGCTGCTCAGATTTTACAGAAACATATCGCACAGAACAACGTCCGGCATGCCTACCTGTTGAGTGGAGCACCCGGAATTGGCCGACGCAGTCTGGCGATCCGTTTTGCCCAGGCATTGAACTGCATCCAACCTCCTGCACCTGGCCAAGCTTGTGGAGAATGCCGCTTATGCAGGCAAATCGCCCGCATGCAGCAGGCAGATCTGACCATCACACAAAGTCTGGATGATGCCAGGTCAATCAAAGTGGAACAAATCAGGGAGATGCAGCCCTCGCTTTCTTTAGCCCCCTACGAAGCCAGATATCGGGTAGCATTGCTACTCAACTTTCAGGAAGCCACGCCAAATGCCCAGAATGCCTTGTTGAAAACGTTAGAGGAAGCCCCACAAAAAGTGATCCTGTTACTCACAGCCGATGCAGTCGAAAATTTATTACCGACCATCGTCTCGCGCTGCGAAATTTTACGTTTACGACCACTCTCCATTGAAAGTTGTACAGCTGCTCTGCAAAAACATTGGCAAATTCCAGCCGAGATGGCAAACGAACTGGCTCATTTATCTGCCGGGAAAATTGGCCAGGCCGTCAAGTATTATCAGGACCAGGACCAGTTGGAAAAATTACACCAACTCGTGCAGGATGTCTTTGATCTGCTGGGCAGCTCAATGGCAGATCGTTTTGATTATGCTGAAAGAGTTTCGGACCTCAAACGCAAAAATGTCACCCGCGAATCAATGGGATTAATGTTTCAAACCTGGCTATCGCTGTGGCGTGATTTTTACATCTGCGCCAGCGCTTCCACTATGCCCCTCACCTTTCTGAACTTCAAGCCCTACAGCCAGAAAGCTGCTGAAAAAATAGGGGGACAGATCATTTATGAACAACTCTTGCATTTGGAAAAGGCACTCCAGCAATTGGATGCGAATTTGAATAGTCGTTTGTTGATGGAAACGTTGCTGCTGGATTGGCCAACCATTTAATAGTATTTTTTGTATCACTTCAATAATTCGGGGTTCTTTTTTTCTTTAGGTAAAAAAATATTATAAATTCTATCTGAAATGATTAAGATTTGGTTATCTAATTTTCTCTCCATCTGGCAAAGAATTAAAAAACAAATTAGATTGTGAAATACTCAAGGAGGGTAAAATTTACCCTCCTTGAACGAATTACCTTTGGAATTTTACTTAAATAATAATGGAAGATAAATTTTCCATGAAGATTTATTAACAGTTATTGTCACGGTAGCAATATTACTATCACTGAGACCATCATTTACTTTGAAGGTAAAAGTATCTGTTCCAGCCCAACCTGCCCCAGGGGTGTAAACCAGATCAGGTGCAACTCCAGTTAATGTTCCATGTTCCGGGTCAGATGCGATCGTCCAGACGACCGGACCGGGCAAGAGACCAGTACCTGTCAGGGTAATATTCAGGGGAACATCCTGATCGGTTGACAAATTTTGATCCAGTGCTACCGGTTCAGATGAGACATCGATTTCAATGGTAGCAATATTGGAATCCTGGATCCCATCGTTTACCGAGAAAGTAAATGAATCCGTGCCGTGCCAATCCGAATCAGGGGTGTAAACCAGATCAGGAGCATCTCCACTTAATGTTCCATGTTCCGGGTTAGATGCGATCGTCCAGATGACTGGCCCGGGTAAGAGACCGGTGCCGGTCAAGGTAATATTCAGGGGAACATCCTCATCGGTTGCCAAATTTTGATCCAGGGCAACCGGTACAGATGAGACAACGATTTCAATGGTAGCAATATTGGAATCCTGGTTCCCATCGTTTACCGAGAATGTAAATGAGTCAGTACCAGACCAATCGGAAATAGGAGTGTAGACCAGATCAGGAGCATCTCCACTTAACGTTCCATGTGCCGGGTCAGATACTATTGTCCAGACCACCGGCCCTGGCAAGAGTCCAGTACCTGTCAGGGTGATATTCAATGGAAGATTTTCCTCGGTTGAAAGGTTTTGATCCAAAGCCACGGGGGGATCGTCTACCCAAGCAACAACAATCTCGATGGTAGCAATATTCGAATCCTGGAGCCCATCATTCACTGAGAATGTGAACGAATCTGTGCCAAACCAATCCGCTTCAGGGGTGTAAACCAGATCAGGAGCATCTCCACTTAATAATCCATGTTCCGGGTTAGATTCGATCGTCCAGACAGCGGGCCCTGGTAAGAGACCTGTACCTGTCAGTGTAATATCCAAAGGAACATCCTCATCGGTGGTCAGATTTTGATCCAGGGCAACCGGTACAGATGAGACATCGATTTGAATGGTACCAATATTAGAATCCTGAATACCATTGCTCACAGAGAACGTAAATGCATCTGTGCCATGCCAATCGGAATTGGGGGTATAAACCAGATCAGGAGCATCTCCACTTAACGATCCATGTTCAGGATCAGATTCTACCGTCCAGACTGCTGGGCCTGGCAATAGACCGGTACCTGTCAGGGTGATATCCAGGGGAGATGCCTCGTCAGTCGACAAATTTTGATCCAACGCTACTGGAACATTGAGGGGCCAGTAATATACCTGACCCATACCTGGTTTTCCAAAATAATCCACCAGCATGATCCCCTGTAGTTTGCTGTCATAATATCCATCGACATCATTTACCGAAAAATTAAGTGTGAATGATGTATTATCCGGCACATCATCAGTTAATCCCCAGATCAGTGGGGGTTTGGCATAATCAAAGCTGGCCGTCCCAACGAAGTCTTCGACACCATTCCAGTCAATACTTTTTACTTCATAGTCAAGTGCTGTGCCTGCCAGCCCTAAATATGGTGATGCTGTGGGTAAATACCAGGCCTGGAACCCAGAATTGAAATCGGCGTCAATGAGAAATGGACTTCCAAGGATCACCGAATCATCATCCAAGTTGACTTGAACTACCACCCAGGTATTTGTATCATCATAACCATCAAACGCACCAAGATTGTAATTGAAATCCACTATTTCGGGATTTCCATCCTGATCAGCATCGATGAACATATCGACTTCACTGAAATATGATTGGTTTGTGTGGACGGGCCCCCACATAGAGAAAACGGAAACGAGAAGGTCTCCATAAGTTGGCTCAACCCCCCAATAATCCAGACCAGCGTAATGCACATCTGCGGCATCCAGAACATCAACTTCATTATCATCCACCAAAAAGACTGGATAAGCATTCAATTTTGAAGCCTGAGGTCCACTTTGCGTCAAGTCCACATAACCAGAACCAGTTTCAATATCAAAGGTTGTTACCGAATCATCCTCCACCAACACAGTGTATGGACGTGGTACAAAGTAGAATGGTACCCGTAAATTATCTCCACCCCCGATGAAAGTTACATATCCGTAATACTCTTCCATGCCTGAAAAATTTAATGGCAAAAGAGTAGCGTCCAACTCCAGCGTAACCTCAATACTGGTTGACCCGAGAGCAGGGACAGTGACTTGTGGAACGGATGACGTTAATGTTGCGCCAGCATCCACAGAGGTGAACATTGGAATAACATCAAGTGTTTTGTCTGCTTCTGAGAAGTTATAGAGAGTCACTGTTTTTACATCCAGGTAAGTGTCTGCCGTCACCTCAATCACACCCCAGCTCAATGAAACCAAATTGGGGTCTCCTACAGCGACAACATCGGTATTTAGAGCTGCATAGGCATCCACCCTGCCGGCTCCCTGGCGCGGAACGTCTGCACCGATATCAACCAAAGTGACCGCAGTGTTCATGATGGCAGCCTTAATTTGTTCGTTGGTCCACTCGGGATGTGCTTCTTTAATAAGAGCAGCCACACCAGCCACATGCGGAGCTGCCATGGATGTGCCACTATA
>JAVEYK010000040.1:0-20629 GCA_034003505.1 Anaerolineaceae bacterium
TGACACCTGGTAGAACATCTTCCAGACTCTCCAGTTTCATCACGCAGGCAGAACAATGCATATCGGGTATGTGGAAGGATTTCTTTACGATGCTCATTGGAATTTGATCACTCCGGTATACATCCCCATCGAACAGGCATAATTCAAGGTCGTGCCTGATTTCTGTGGGGGGATTTCGATAACTTTCTCTCCTGTCGCATCCAGTAAAGCCTTTATATTCAAGGAAGGGATCACAAAAGAACGTGAGCAGGAGATGGTATTGTTGGTCTTCAATCGCAACGAGACCGGCACATCAGCGATTGCTAAACTCTCATACGGATAATAACCATCGTTATTGGCATACACGATCACATCACTGCTAGCCTCAGGTGGTGCACCTGCTGAGACTGAAGGGAAGTTTGCCTGATCATCGATGCGTGGGATCGTATTCGCGTTCACCCGGCTGGCATTCGAAAGGCGACTTAAGGTGTAAGGGAAACCCAAGATATTTAATCCGGAGTCCAGTGAAATAAACGCGAAGATCACCAACACCAATGCAACAATGCGCACAAAATATTTTTCCATCAAACTTCCTAATTTGGTTGCCAGGTACGTGAGCAAGAAGAATACCGGGCTGGCACCCAGAGTGAATGCAAATAGTATCATGCCCCCCTGCACCGGATTGGCTGTGGTGATTGCCAGTGCCATCATGGATTGCGTAATGCCACAAGGGATTATGACTGTTAGTGCACCCAGAAAAATGGGAGAGAACCAGTTTTCCTGGTTTTTGGTCTTCTTGCGGATCCAGCGCCGCAAAGCTGGAGGAGGCTCAATATTGAAATAACGAAAAATGGGATGCACATTCAGCAATCGCATGGCATTCCCCAACATAAATACGGCAATCGCAATCTGCAGCCAGCCACGCGCTTGCGCAGTCAAGTCGAAGACATTCCCCAAAGCACCTAATAACATGCCCAATAGCGTATAAACAATCAGTTTCGCAATTAAAAACAAAATGATCGGTTTTGCCAATGGCAGGCTGAGCCTGGTTTTCTTTTTCTTTTTTTGGGTGGTCTTAATGTGCGCAACTTCAACCTGGCTTGCCAAAGAACTGGTTAATAATCCACCCTGAATAGCCATACAACTTAACCCACCTGCCGTGATGCCAGTTAAAAATACTATCCAGAGGGAAGTTTCCATCTATTTACTCCTACTATAAAATTACTTTGTAGATAAATTATGTCGTATTATAACAATAAAAATTTAATTTGCCTAAAAATCCAGACCATCGAAATATCAGCCTGTTCAACACGGAAGCCCCAGGATAAATGTCATACCGGGAATTTTTTCAAGAGCAATGGTTTGTCCAACAACCACACAAATACCCGCCGGGATGGGCAACTCAGGCCGGATTAATTGCAGCACTGCTTTCATTTCTCAGTGATAGGCATGCAGACACTCCTGGAATAATTGGTGAATTTAAACATGATATCGACAAAGAGTGCAAATTTCTGATATGGTGGTTGACCAGCATTAACCTAACGCGCTATAATCTTGCTAATCCTATCCGTTAACAATCGTTGATTTGATCAACGCTCGTTACAAACTTTTATGGAGTGATGATGCGCACATTGGTGATGAAATTCGGTGGTAGTTCGGTTGGCAGCCCGGCTGCCATTCAACAAACAGCAAATATTGTTCAGAATCACAAGCCCGCCTGGGAGCGTCTGGTGGTGGTCGTTTCTGCTATGAGTGGCATCACCGATCAACTGATCCTGAGTGCTCGTTTGGCTGCCAATAATGATGGCAGCGGAGCACGGGCAATCATTGAGCAAATTCACAAGCGGCACCTCGCGGTGATCAATACATTGATCAGTGACCCAACTGAAAAACAAACTCTTCTGCTGGGTGTGCAACAGCGTCTGGATGAATTAAGCAGTTATTGCCAGAGCATTCAGGTGCTGGGGGAGGTCACCCCGCGTGGAATGGACGTGATCTCCTCACTGGGGGAACGCATTAACGCCCAGATTGTGGCAGCCGTCATTCGTAGCATCGGGACGCCCTCCCAGGCAGTCGATGCATCCGATTGCATCATCACCGACCGCACCTTTCAGAATGCGGTGCCTGACATGCTGCTCAGCCGCCAAAAGATTCAATCCACTTTGAGCCCTCTGTTTCAACACAATCTGGTTCCGGTGGTAACCGGTTTCCTGGCAGCCACCCCGGAAGGTGTCATCACCACCCTCGGTCGCGGTGGCAGCGATTTCACAGCAGCCATCCTGGCGGATTGTCTGGATGCGGATGAGGTCTGGATCTGGACAGATGTGGATGGGGTACTCTCGGCTGACCCACGTGTTGTTCCGGATGCCCGCCCCATTCCAGAGATCTCTTTTGCGGAGGTGGGTGAGCTGGCTTATTTTGGTGCCAAAGTGCTGCACCCCAGGACCATCCGCCCCATCGTCAGCCGCAACATGCCTTTATGGGTCAGGAACACGTTCAATCCGGATTTTCCGGGTACACGCATCACCCAGCACCCGGCACGCACGCGCGGAGAAATCACCGCCATCACCACCATTAAGGATCTCAGCATTTTAACTGTGGAAGGGCGCGGCATGCTGGGTGTACCAGGTATTGCCGCCCGCACTTTTGGGGCAGTTGCCAGAACCGGTGCCAGTGTGCTGATGATCTCGCAATCCTCTTCGGAACAGTCGATCTGCTTCACCATCCCCTCCCTGCACAATGGTGAGGTCACCAAATCCATCGAATCCGAAATGGCGCTGGAATTGATGCGTGGGGATATTGATCGTGTCTGGGCTCGTGATGGGGTGGTCATCGTCAGCATCATTGGCTCCGGGATGCGTGAAACCCCGGGGGTATCAGCGCGTATCTTTGGCGCTCTGGGTAAAAATCTGATTAATGTGATTGCCATCGCGCAGGGATCATCGGAATACAGTATATCCCTGGTGTTGGATCAGGAAGATGCAGTGCGGGCTGTTCAAGCAATTCATGCTGAAACAGCACCGGCTGCCAATGGAGGTTAATTATGGACTATAACTGCTGGTATGAATGTATTCACGGATGTAAAAAACGCTATTCGATCTTTGATGTTGTCTATCGCTGTGATGAATGTGGCGGTTTGTTGGAGGTCAAACACGATCTCGAGGCTCTCAGGCAGCGTTCCGCTATAGAATGGAAAGCCATCTTTGAACAACGCCTCTTTTCCACAGCCTGGCCTTTTGGCAGCGGGGTGTGGGGCAAGAAGGAATGGGTTTGCCCGCTGGTGGATGATGAGAAAATCGTTTCCACTTATGAAGGCAACAGCAACCTGTTCTGGGCGCAACGTTTCGGGAAACAAGTGGGGTTGGAGGATTTGTGGGTCAAACTGTGTGGCAACAGCCATACCGGTTCCTTTAAAGATTTGGGCATGACGGTGCTGGTCTCGGTCGTTAAACAGATGCTCGCCAATGGCACTCCCATCCGGGCCATTGCCTGTGCTTCCACCGGCGATACCTCTGCTTCTCTGGCTGCTTATGGAGCCGCAGCGGGCATCCCGACTGTGATTCTGCTTCCGCGTGACAAAGTATCCACCGCGCAGTTAATTCAACCGATTGCCAATGGCGCTACTGTGCTCTCCCTGGACACGGACTTCGATGGCTGTATGGCAATCGTCAAACAACTCACAGAAGACCCAACAATCTATCTGGCGAATTCGCTCAATTCATTGCGGATCGAAGGGCAAAAAACAGTTGCAATTGAAATCGTGCAGCAGTTTGATTGGCATGTGCCGGACTGGATCATCCTGCCGGCCGGTAACCTGGGCAATGTGCGCGCAATCGGCAACGGGTTCTTGATGATGCGTGATCTGGGATTGATCGATCATCTGCCCCGCATTGCCTGTGCGCAGGCAGAGAACGCCAACCCCTTATATCGCGCCTATCTGACCGATTTTCAGGTTTTTGAACCCATTACAGCCAAAAAAACCGTCGCTTCTGCCATCCAGATTGGGAACCCGGTCAGTTATGAGCGTGCCCGCCAGACCCTGATGGAATTTGATGGGGTGGTGGAACAAGCCAGCGAGGAGGAAATTGCCAATACCTGTGCGCTGGCGGATCTGAGCGGCTTATATTGTTGCCCACATACCGGGGTAGCACTTGCCTCTCTGAAGAAATTATTACAAAAAGGCATCATTGACCCCCGCGCTCGCGTAGTGGTCATCTCTACGGCTCATGGTCTCAAGTTCTCGCAGTTCAAAATTGACTACCATCGTCAGCAATTGGAAGGAGTTTCAGCACAGTACGCCAACCTCCCGCTGGAGATTCCAGCCACGATTGACGCAGTACAGGCAGCGATAAAGTCACATCAACCCTGACATGGTTTGATTGCTGCAGGATTTTATTCCACTGGTGAGAAGACCTTCAAACCAACAATCCCGGCTACGATCAGGAGGATGGACAAAACCCGGGCTATGTCCCTGGGTTCTCCCAGGAAGAAAATTCCAATCAGTGCCGTGCCAACTGCACCAATACCCGTCCAAACCGCATAAGCAGTGCCGATTGGCAATTGCTTCAATGCCACTGACAGCAGGTATAGACTGACTACCATGCCAGCAGCGGTGATGACACTTGGCCATAAACGTGTAAATCCCTCGGTGTACTTCAAACCTACTGCCCACACAACTTCAAACAAACCTGCAATCAACAAAATTAACCATGCCATAATTCTTCCTTTACCAATTCCCGGTTAATATGCGTCCCATACAGACCCCGTTCATACTGGCTTGCATCAGACCTCTGGTTAATCCAGCGCCATCCCCCAAAACATGCAAATTTTTTACATTGGTTTCAAATTGTGGATTGATCACAATTTTGTTGGAATAAAATTTAACTTCCACCCCATATAAAAGAGTGCTGTCACTGGCGATGCCGGGCATAATCGTTTCCAATGCTTCCAGCGTTTCAATCACATCGATCATGATGCGATACGGTAAGACCAGGCTCAGGTCCCCGGCAACCGCATCCTTCAACGTGGGCTGGATGATATTCTTGGAAACCCGTGAGGTGGTCGAACGCCGGCCGCGTTTCAGATCCCCGTAGCGTTGCACCAGGACTTTCCCACCGGAAAGCATATTGCCCAGTTCAGCGATATAGCGCCCATACTCAATTGGGGTTTTGAACGGTTCGGTAAAGGACTTTGAGACCAGCAGCGCGAAGTTGGTGTTACTGGTTTTCAGTGCCTGATCTTTGTAACTATGACCATTCACCACCGCCAGGTCACCATAGCGTTCTTCCGATACTTCCCCCCGTGGGTTCCAGCAGAAGGTGCGCACCCGATCTTCAAAGGTTTTGGTGTAATAGACCAGCTTGGCTTCATACAGGGTCGAGTCAATATCGTAGGTCACACCGGCATCGGTTTCCACCCGCACACCAATATCCACCTGCCCATTGCGCGAGACAACCCCATATTTCTTGCACATGGTGTTCAACCACTGGCTGCCTTCCCGTCCAATCGCCACAATCACTTTGTCACCATACACGCGCTGTCCATCCTCTGTGATCACCCCCACGATCGTCTTCTGCCCTTCCTCAGCGCTTTCGATCAGAAAATCCGTCACCTGGGTGCAAAAACACATCTCAATCTGCAATGCTTCCAGTGCCTTCTGGATGCGGGCATAAATATCATAAGCTTTCTCCGTTCCCATATGGCGTACGCCGGATTCAATCAGTTTTAAATGTGCCTGGGCAGCTCTGCGACGAATGATCTCCACCCGCCCGTTGATATCAATGCCGTGCACTTCCGGATCAGCTCCAAACTTCAAATAAAGGTTGTCGGTATATTCCAATAATTTTCGAAATGGTTCTGCACCAATATACCTGATCAAATCTCCGCCTACCTCGCCATCATAACTGATCGAAAGTTTGCCATCACTGAAGCTGCCACTTCCCGAAAAACCAGTGGTGATGGCACACGGATCACATTTGGCGCACACACCGGTCTTCCGCTTCGGACATTTGCGTTTTTCAATCGAATTCCCCTTTTCAATTATCAAAATCCGGGCATCCGGTTGAAATTGCTTGGCTTCATAGGCAGTGAAGATCCCAGCAGGGCCGGCACCGACAATCAGAATATCATACGAGTCAAAGGTTGGCTTCATTGATATAACTCCTTTTGGATAAAAAAATTCTATCATACCGGAGACTTTGCGGTTGTAAGATCATCCCACCAAATTCCTGAAAGGATTTCTGCAAGGTCAACTTCAGGGTAAAACCTCCTTTTTTGCTATCCGTGAAAAAGTCCTTTCAATATAATTAATCGGGAATTCGATACTATCATCACCGTGTGTGACCAGGTTGCTGAAGTTTGCCCGATCTTCCCTGGTCCTGCCCGGCGTATCCACTGGAGCTTTCCCGACCCTGCTGCTGTGGAAGGCGATCACTTGAAACGGCTGGCTACCTTTGCCCGGGTCCGTGATGACATGAAAGCCAGGTTTGAGCAGTGGCTGAATGATTAACTAAAGATGGTATGCTTTTTTAACCAACCCATCGGTAAGTTCATGGATCATCGTTTCAGCATCCTCGCGATCAATGACACCACGCACCAAAAGACCAGCCAGCCAATTGGCGGACGCCCTTCTCCACACATCATGTCGAGCCGGGATAGATAGTAACCCGCGCGTATCATCGTTGAAACCAACGGTATTATAAATCCCGGTTGTTTCCATGACCTGATCAAAATAGCGACGCATACCATTCCAGGAATCAAGGAACCACCAGGGTGGGCCTAATTTTATGGCAGGATATGCCCCGGCCAGGGGTGCCAGTTCGCGGGGCAGGGCTGATTCATCCAGGTTAAATAAGATCAGGGTCAGATTGGGGTGATTTCCAAAACGATCTAATAATGGTTTCAATTGGCGGGTAAATTCCGTGCGCACCGGGATATCAAAACCTGTATCCGGGCCAAACTCCTTCATTACCTGAGGGTTATGATTGCGGTAAATAGCAGGGTGGATTTGCATCACCAGTCCATCTTCAACGCACATGCGCGCCAACTCAATTAACATATGCGCTGAAAAATTAACAGCGTCTGGGGGTGCGGATTTCCCCTGCAAAGCTCGCTGAAAAATGACCTCCATTTCATTCGGAGACAACCATGCGGTGATTGGCTGGGCAGGAGAAACATCCGATGCCGTAGCACCCATGGATTTGAAATACGACCGCCGTTGTTCCAGCGCTTGAATGAATTCTTTATAACTGCCGATCTGAATCCCACTGACTTTCTCAAGCAAGTGTATGTTTTGAATCCAATCAGAAGCATTTAGATTTATCAGGTTATCCGGTCTGAAAGTCGGGATGATGCGCCCATCCCAACCGGAATTAAGAATCGCCTGGTGGTGTTCCAATGTATCTGTTGCTGAATCGGTGGTGGCAAGGACCGCAATGGAAAATTTTTTATACAGATTGCGGGGTGTAAACTCTTCTCCAGCCAACAAATGCACGATCTGATCATAAATTCTATCGGCTGAGTCACCCGTCAACTTTTCCTTCACACCGAACACTTCCCACATCTCATGATCCAGCCAGATGCCCGACGGTGTGCCACGATATAGGAAATAATTGCTGGCAAACAACTGCCAGACCGCGCGCGGATTTTCAGAAGTGAGAATACGGTCATACGTAATCCCCTGCGAGTAAAGCATGCGGATCACATAATGATCTGGTTGGATAAACAACTCCACCGGATTCTTAAAGTGATAGTTCGGGTTGCTGAAAAAAGCTGGGTTGACATGCCCGTGTGGGGAATAAATTGGTTTTTTTGCCACCAATTCGTAAAGATACATGGCTGCAGATTTTTGGGTTGGGTCAGGGTCAAAAAGACGGGCGGGGTCAAGAGGCATCATCTCGCTCCAGGGAAATCATAATTTTATGGGTTTGTTTGACTTTCAAAAACAGGCAAGCTATAATTCGTTAGCGCTAACTTAATTTTATCAGAAAATCTCCCCATTAATATAGATACCGGTAATTACAATGAAAAAACGTACAACACTCGCAGACATAGCCAAAGCTGCCAATGTATCGATGATGACAGTATCACGGGTCATTAATAACAAACCCGGTGTGACCAATCAGACCCGGAAGCATATATTAGATCTGATAAAAGAGATGGAATACCAACCGAATGCCATTGCCCGTAGTTTGGTTACAAATAAAACGAAAACGATTGGTTTAGTCGTACCCGATATTACCAACCCCTTTTTTGCTCAGATCGCCCGTGGTGTGGAGGATGCTGCCTATGAACATGAATACACCATATTATTAATTAACACCAATGAAGAGCTCGAGCGTGAAATGAATGCGCTTGATTCTCTCTGGCAAAAGGATATTGACGGCATCATCCTGTGTAGTTCCCGTTTGCCTGAACTCAAGCTGAGTGCACAAATTCAGAGGTTTCCCGCCACTGTTTTGTTGAACAGGGAGGTGCTGGAGCCACTGCCAAACCTGGTGTCCATCAATGTCAACGACCAGCGTGGTGTGCAACGGGCCATCCAACATTTTGTGGAAATTGGACGGAAAAATATCGCCTTCCTCGGTGGTCCCAATACATCTTTCTCAAGTCAGCGCAGGTTTGTTGGCTATCAGACAGCACTCAAAACAGCCCAAATAGCTTATGATGAAAATTTAGTTGTTTTTAATCAGCCCAATACAGAAGGTGGTTATAAAGCAACCTCAGCGCTTTTATCGAAAAAATCAACAATAGACGCCATATTTGCCTTTAACGACTTAATGGCAATCGGGGCCATACAGGCGTGCCAACAAGCTGGCCATCGAGTGCCTGAAGATATAGCCATCATAGGCGTGGATGATATTCCCCTCTCGTCTATTTTCCATCCCAGATTAACCACGTTACATGTCAATCTTCAACAAACAGGAAGATTAGCTACGCGTACTTTGTTGGATATCATTGGAAATGAGGCTTTACCAGCAACCTACCAGATTGAATTTGAGCTGATAACCCGTGAGAGTGCCTGAAAAGTCAGGGATTACAGCCGCCCTGGGTTATTAAAATGATATCGACCAGCAGATTATTCAAGAGGAAATATCAAACTCCCTCTTGTCTTAATAGGGGCATTATGATACCATGTACAGGTATTGTTAGCGCTAACATAATCCCACTTATTATTCAAATCATTTTTCATGCAAACACTTCATTCAATTTTTGGAAAATCATCCATTTTTCTGGCATGCAATCATTTGCAAGCAGGTTATTTGTATGATCAGAATGAGTTTTCAATTCAAAGTTTCTTGAAAGGATAGAAAAATGCGCAAAGTACTGGATTTTAACAAAGGTTGGAAATTCATCAAAAGCGATGGAGATTTTCAGGATCCAGCCATCGATGATTCAACCTGGGAAGCTGTCACCTTGCCCCACACCTGGAATGCTGAGGACGGACAATCGGACCCTAATTTTTATCGTGGTCGTTGTTGGTATCGCAAAGAATTTGATCTTCCTGAATTCTCAGAAAATGGCCGCGTTGTTTTAAAATTTGAAGCTGTTCAACACATCGCAGAGGTCTATTGTAACGGCAATCACCTTGTTACGCATAAGGGAGGCTTTTCAACTTTTTTTGCCGATGTCACTGATAGTCTTCTGCCAGGAAAAAATACGCTTGCAGTTTGTGCAGACAATTTTGCACCCCATATTTACCCACAAAGTGCAGATTTCACGTTTTTTGGTGGGATTTACCGGCCGGTTACGCTATTGATCCTCGATGAAAAACATTTTTCACTTGAAAAAAGCGGTAGTGATGGTGTTTTTGTCACCCCGACAACAGATGGTAACGTCAAAGTAGAAGCATTTATCTCTGATGGAGATTCTGTGTCCGTTACAATTCTGGATAAACTAGGCCAGCAAGTGGCCTCCATTTCTTCAAAAACAGAATCCGGTAAAGCAGTTATGCAATTAAAGGTTGATCAACCACATCTCTGGCAGGGAGTGTCTTCGCCGAACTTATACACAGCTCTTGTTCAACTGGATCAGAGCGACCTTTTATTGATCCGGTTTGGTTTTCGCGATTTTTCCGTGGATCCGGAACAAGGTTTTTTCCTGAATAAGATTTCGACGCCATTGCGTGGAGCCAGCCGCCATCAATGCCGTCAGGATATGGGCACAGCGATTAGCCTGAAAGAACATGCAGAGGACATCGGACTGCTGCTTGAAATGGGAGCGAATACCGTCCGTTTAGCCCATTACCAGCATGCCCAACCTTTCTATAACCTGTGTGATGAAACTGGTCTGGTAGTTTGGGCAGAAATCCCCTTTATCAGTGTATTTGACCCCAGCAAGGAAAGTTATGACAATACGATCAGCCAGATGACGGAATTAATCCTGCAAAATTATAATCATCCTTCCATCTGTTTTTGGGGCATTGCCAACGAAGTTGGTATTGGAGGGGAAACCGAAGAGTTGATCGCCAACTTGCACGCGCTTAATGATCTCACGCACCAACTTGATCCAACCAGACTGACCACCATAGCCAATGTGATGATGACCAAATTTGACAGTGAAATGAATCAGATGACTGACGTATTGGCTTATAACCAGTATCTGGGTTGGTATGGTGGCAAAATTGAGGAATGGCCAGGCTGGCTGGATGTGACTCATGCTCAACTCCCGGGGCGTTGCTTCGGGCTCTCTGAATACGGTGCTGAATGTGTCATGGGCTGGCATTCCGATCACCCAAAAATACAGGATTATACGGAAGAATATCAATCTCTGGTGCATGAAGCAGTTATGAAAGCCATCAGCGAACGACCTTACATCTGGTCTTCCTATATCTGGAATATGTTTGATTTTGCATCCGCTTCCCGCAATGAAGGTGGCAGTGTTGGACGAAACAATAAAGGTATGGTCACCTTTGATCGAAAAATAAAGAAAGATTCATTTTTCCTGTATAAAGCTTATCTCACGCAATCACCTTTTGTTCACATAACCGGTCGAAGGTATGTGCAACGGGCCCTCGAGACGATTAATGTTAAAGTGTATTCTAATTGCCCACAGGTAACTCTGTCGGTCAATAATGATACACCTTTGACCATAACCGGCGACAGGGTGTTTATCTTTGAAAATATACCTCTGCAAATGGGACCAAATGTATTTATAGCGACTGCTGATGGTGCAGCCTTCGATTGTATGGTGCTCGAAAGAGTAAGTGAACCCAACCCTGATTATGTCCTCCCCGAAAAGGAAGTGGTGGTCAGCGAAAGTGTTCAGCAGTGGTTTAAAAATCTCGCTCCGCAAAGCAATGAATTGAGTTTCCCGATAGGGTATTGTAGTGTCAATGACCCGATCGGCTATTTGATGGAAATTCCAGAAGCAAAAGATGCTTTGGAAGATCTATTATTCAAGCCATTGTCCATAAGCGAGCTTCCAGTTGGAAATATGGTGGATATGGCTACAGTACTCAAACAAATAGAATCAATACCGATAACAGCGGTGTGGAACTTTGTATCCAATTATTTACCCAAAACAGCATTGTTGCTTTTAAATGAACGCTTAACTCAGATCAAGAAAAAATAAAATACTACCCGAATTAAGTTATCCGCAATATTCTTTTTGATTTTCTGGAGGTTTAAAACATGAGTACTGCCGCTGTAGCTTCAAAGATCACAAAAAAAGTTCGCCCATTTGGATGGCGAGATAATCTCGGTTATTTCTTTGGTGATTTTGGTTGCAATATGAGCTTTAGCCTGATTTCGGGCTATATGTTTATCTTTTTTACTCAATTCATCGGGATCAAACTTGAACATTACGCTCTGGTCATCCTGGCTACCAAAATTTGGGATGGCATTAACGACCCCATGATTGGTGCATTGGTTGATCGTTTTACACCCAAGCAAGGAGATAAATTTCGCCCATGGATTTTATGGGGATCTCTTCCTTTAGCTTTTGGTTCAGCTTTGTTATTTTTAGATACCTCAGCCTGGACTTATGCGGCAAAATTAACCTTGCTCATCGTAGGTTATTTGATCTGGGATATTGCCTATACAGTTGTAAATGTCCCTTACGGTTCGCTAAATTCCGTAATCACAGCTGACCCGGTTGAACGCAGCCAGTTATCGACATTTCGCAGCTTTGGCGCAATCATCGCTGGTATTCCGCTGGGAATTTTAATTCCGTTGATTGTGTATAAAAGTGAGCTGGTTGATGGAATTGAAAAGAGCATATTTCAAGGTCAGAAAATGTTCGTGATCGCGCTTTTGTTAGGGGCGGTAGCGTTTCTAAGTTTCATCATTCTTCATCGCTTGAGTGTGGAACGCATTCAACCCACCCAACATGATGGAGAAAAATTCAATTACTTTAAAACGATGAAAGCTTTTTTCACCAGTCGTCCAATATTAGGATTGGTGGTTGCCACGTCAGGTCAAATTATCTTTATTTTGTCAGCCATGCAATTGAATCAGATGACATTCCAGATGTATTTTGGCGAAGGTAAGTTAAATTCATTGTCTGTTCTGGTGTATCTGGTACCTATGGTTCTCGGTGCGCCATTCATTAAACCACTGGTAAAAAAATTTGGCAAACAATCTATTGTTTCATGGCCATTACTGGGTTCGATCGTCATCTATTTGATTATGTGGCTCATTCCCATCTCAAATCCCTATATCTGGATCGTGCTTTTGATTCTCGCAAGCACATTCTCATTTGGTAGTTTTTTGGTTGGGTGGGCAATGGTTTCGGACGTCATTGATTATGTGGAGTATCAAACGAGCCGAAGAGAAGAAGGTTCCATTTATGCGACTTATTCCATGATTCGAAAGATTGGTCAAGGAGTAGGACAGGCCTTGGTACCAGCATTGATTGCTTTCTTTTTGCCAGGTTTGATCATGAATGACGCCGCGACCTGGAGTGTTCAATATTCCACTTCTATCAAAAACATGTCTGTATTGTTCCCACTGATTGGGACTGTGCTCATGTTTATTGGTTTTAAATTCATTTACAACCTGGACAAACAGAAACTTGCAGAAATTGAAGCAAAACTTGGCAGAAATTCTCACACTGTAAAAACCAGTTTGGAAACGATTACTCGTAGCGATGATTAATTTGTGTTTTTATGTGGAGTATTTAATCAGTCCTTAAATACAGCGTAGATTGTCTTCATGAGATGGAAAACCTTATATTAGCATGGATGGATTATTCATCCATGCTAATTTTATGCGCTCAGCATGGGTGATGATTAGCAGGTGAAAGACCTGTACAGTGATAGGAACCAGTTTCTTTCCTGGTAGAGCGTAAATATAAAAGCAGGGTTTCAAGCCGACCTGGCCAGCAGTCACAAAAAAATTTGTATGATAACGACCCTATTGATCATGTATAATTGAGAGATACTATTATCAAAGTTCTATTGACATGATCGTAGAATAAATTTAATTTTTTCGTGTCGAAAAATCCTTCTCAGGGTTAATAGTCTTAACTTACGCAAGACATATTCTCTTAAGGCACTCAATTCATGAACTTACAGTACGCCATTGCATTAATCGTGTCATCCGTCATTTCAGCCACTGTGGCTGTAATTGTCTGGCGAAGACGCACAGAAGCTGGCGCAAAAAGTCTCTTGATTATTATGTTAGCGGCCATGGTCTGGTCGATTACCTATGCCATTCGCTGGATGGTAAAAGACCATGCCGCTCAGTTGTTCTGGTTGGATGTTACATATTTTGGTGTGGTGGTTGCACCAACCGCATTTCTGGTTCTGGCGATGGATTTCACTGATCGGTTTCACTTACTGACCGATCGAATTCGGGTGGGACTTGCCATCATCCCAATATTAACCATCCTAATTCTATGGACTGACCCTTGGCATGGTTTATTTTATAATGGCTTACGGACTGGCGATGCTATTTTAAATGGCGGCATCTGGTTTTGGGTTTTCCTGATCTATACCTATCTGATCCTGCTGCTGGCCAGTATTCTCATTATCCAGAAAATCATCAATGAGCGCCTGTTTTTCCAGGTTCAGGCTGCTTTGTTGTTAATCGGTATGGTGTTACCCTGGGCAGGAAATATCATCAGCATGTTGGGTTTCACGCCATTCCCCGGGTTGGATCTCACTCCCTTCCTGTTCACGTTGAGTGGTTCATTTTTTATGGTGGCTCTCTTCCGCTTTGGTTTATTGGACATAAAACCGATGGCCCAATCCCAATTAATGGAAAATCTCCTGGATGGGGTGATTATTCTGGATAAGGCAAACCGCATTATCGACTTTAATCCAGCGGCTGAAAAGATTTTTGACCTTACACTGGGTGTAATCGGAAAAACTTTTCCGGAGGCAACCACTCAATTCAGTAAATTGGCTGCGTTGGGGTCGTTACATCTTGAGAAATCCAGAATTCAACTCAATACTCATAGTAAACTTGAATTTGAAGTCAGAACACTCCCATTACTGGATTATAAAAAACAACTGACTGGTAAATTAATCACGGTGCACGATATCACCGAATACGAACAAGCCCAAAAACAAATTCGCCAATCTGAAGAACAATATCGTTTGCTGTTTGATAATGCGGTTGAGAGTATTCTTGTGGTTCAGGATCGCAATATCGTTTTTTGTAACCCGGTGACCTGTGAGATAACCGGATATCCCATGGCTGAAATTATCAATGATTCATTTGTAAAATTAATCTATCCTGATGATATTGAGATCGTCCTGGCTAATTATCAAAAACGAGTTAGTGGTGTCGAATTACAGGGGCGCTATCAATTTCGTTTGGTGCGCAAGGACGCATCCTTACGCTGGGTGGAAACCAGTGGTATTCGCATTGAATGGCAAGGAGAAAAGGCAACTTTGCACTTCCTGATGGATGTTACCGATCGAAAAAAGGCTGAAGTTGCCCTGGAATTTCGCAGCACGCATGACATTTTGACTGGCCTGTATAACCGCCAGTATTTTGAACAGGAAATGGACAAATTGCAAAACAGCCGCCGGCAGCCGATCAGTATTCTGGTGCTGGATATGAATGGACTGAAAGAAATCAATGATACGCAAGGGCACGCCGCCGGCGATGAGCTATTAATCGTTGCCGCCGAGGTGATTCGCAAAGCATTTCGACCGGATGATATTGTTGCCAGAATTGGTGGTGACGAGTTTGTTGTGATTTTGCCTTCCACCAATAAAGAAACAGCGCTGAAAATCGTTGATAGGGTAAAACAGGTTATCCATGAATTTAACAAATTGAACCCGGACCGCAATCAGGTCAGTTTTTCAGTGGGGTTTTCCTGCAATGAAGCCACAGAAAATCTTCGGGATGTCCTGCGGCAAGCGGATCAGGATATGTACAAGCAGAAAGCTAAGCATTATGCCAGCCTCTAACAGTTTAATCTTGTATAAGCCAAACAAACCCTTTACAATCATTTATCATCGCATTCACATGAACAAATAAGAACGTGGAGAATTCCTATGAAAAAAGATCGTTTTTTGAATGGATTATTAGCAGGGATTGGTGTTTTGATACTCATCGCAATGGTCCTGTTTTATGTGCGCCAACAAAAGGCCGAATATCGCCCAGATGATACCCCGAACAATATCGTCCACAATTACATCCTGGGAGTCATACAGAGAGATTATGAAAAGGCCTATGCGTACCTCGCAAACGAGCCCAATAAACCGGAATTTTCTCTGTTTAAACAGGAGTTATCACGCACACGCAATGAATTTAATCAGATGAATGTCACCATTGGCGAAATTTTTATTGATGGAGAAATTGCCAGCGTGCAACTAAGTATACGCCAGCCCTATGAAGGGCCTTTTGTCAATCTTGGTCGCTATACGGAGGCAGCCCAGTTGAAAAATGAAAACGGGGATTGGAAGATTGTCAGTATGCCGTATCCCTTCTGGTCATGGAATTGGTTTACCGAAGAAATTAAACCGTGATATTTACGCAGGAGAAATCACATGAAAACCATTCGTAGGTTTTATTTTTACCTGCTCAGTCTGATCAGCACACAGGTTGTGATCTGGGCTGTCGTTTCTCTGTTACGCACCATGTTCGACCAGGACGTGCTGGCATCTGCCGTGGATTGGTTGGCGGGGGGGATAGCCTTTGTTGCTGTGGGGTTGCCGATCTTTTGGCTGCACTGGACGACCGTCCAACGCGATGCACAAAAAGACCCGGAGGAAGCCACGAGCCGTATTCGGGGGCTCTTTCTGTATGCCACACCGCTCGCAACCGGGATTCCTATCACCTATGCCCTTCTGGCGATCCTTAACCGTCTGATTGTAACGGCCATGGGTCTGCCGGTCACATCTGCCAGCCTGGGTGGTGGACAAACCAATCTGGACAACCTGTTAGCGATTGCCGTCAATCTGATCGTGCTGGTGTATTTCTGGCGGGTGCTGCAACAGGACTGGAACAGCTCAACCAACCACGAAAATCTGGTGGATTTCCGCCGGCTGCATCGTTATATCTGGATGGTCATTGGATTAGGTTTGCTGATTTTTGGTGCGCAACAGATTATCCGATACATCTTTTACCTGCCGCAGGATTTTGGCCGCGGTGCAGAAGCTGGTCTGGCTGCGGGTTTAGCGCTGATTCCTGTAGGTTTGGCAATTTTCTGGAAAGCCTTGCGAACCATCCAAAAGAGCCTGGACGAAATGATTGAACGCACCTCCTCTTTGCGGCTGGTAGTGCTATTCGGGTTAACCTTGCTGGGGGTTGGCTTTAGCTTATCAGCTCTGGGGATGCTACTGGCAAATGGATTCCGCTGGATGTTTCAGGTGGAAAGCTGGAGTTTCCTACCTTTCATTGATAGAAATGCTTCCCCGCTATCTGTAATCCTCACCATGGGTGTTGTTTGGGCTTATTTTTGGCGCGAACTGAAATTCGCCATTGCCGATCATGAAAATGACCTCCAACAGGCAAGTTTCCAGCGGATCTACAACTCGATCCTGTCGTTTGCCGGGCTGGTGGTCAGTTTTCTGGGAGTATTATCACTCCTGGGTACCATTATCGAAAGCATTTCCAATCTTTCCATCGGAACCAACGCGCCCATGCTCAGTGACACGCTGGCACTACTGGTGATCGGTGTACCGCTGTGGTTGAAATACTGGCAAAAGATTCAGTTGGAAACCTTGCGTAGCGATCAGATTGGCGCAGCAGCACGTAAATCTGTGTTGCGGAAAATTTATCTGTATCTGGCTTTGTTCGCCACCGTGGTCGGCAGCATGCTGAGTGCCGGTTGGTGGATTTACGGGATCCTGAATGCGCTGCTCGATCAGATGCCCACCAATTTCTGGATGAATTTCTTTCTTCAGTTGCGGGTTGCCTTTCTGTTCAGTGTGTTTCTTGTTTATCACCTGCGCGTTTTACGTGCTGATAGTCGGGAAGCCACCCGGGAAAGCGAAGTTGAACCATCTGATTTCACAGTCCTGGTGTTGCACGAAGCAGATTCCCGTTTCGGGAATGAGCTTATGCAGGCTATACAACAAAAATCTCCGTCTCTGAGCGTGTCCATCTATCCCATCGATCCCTCCCCGTCCCAGGAACCAATTCCACAATCCAGTCTGATGGTGTTGCCTTCAAACCTGGCAGTCAATCCATCGCCAGCCTTGCAAGCTCACCTGCAGCATTACACCGGGCAGGTTGTGGTGGTCCCACAGGATCAGAAAAACTGGTATTGGCTGAGTGAACCTGACCAAAATCACGCCAGCATACTGCAGGAAGCAGCTTCAGCTGTGCAGCAATTTTCCGAGAACCACACACCCCGCAGCACAGCATCCAGAAACCCATGGATGATTGTTGTCTACATTCTGGCCGGGTTATTTACGCTGCAAATCGTTTTTCTCATCATCCTGGGATTGGTGAACCTCTTTTTATAAAATAAACACCCCACAAGGCGCTGGCTCCTGCAGGGTGTTTTCCAGAATTCAAATTGAGATTAGCGGTTAATCACCGGCATGTAGATGATGGATGGTGTGCCTTCGTCATACCAGACGGTGTATTTCACGTCATTTCCCGCCAGGCGTGAGTCGATGGGGGTGATTTTCAGGAAGTATGTGTCATTGCTTGCTGCTTCGAAGGTAACCACCTGGGATTGTCCAAAAACTGTGGCCGGGTAGGTTTGTACCAGATTGGTGCCATTATTCTTGTAGACTTCCACATTCATACTGGCGCCACCACCACGCGAACTGACAAACACCATGTAAGGATTGCCGCCCTCGACCGGGAATTTGATCCAATCAATATCACCTGTTCCACAGAAGTTGTGCTGTTTTGATGTATTAATGGGCAGGTTGGTTGCCTGATCTTTTACATTATTGGGTTCATTACCATCGGCTGAACAGGTGCTGATCAAAACCACCGATTTTGTACCATCCGTGTAGGGTTCCACATTGCCACTCAAATCCACGGCGCGTACCCGAAAGGCATAGCTTTTGCCCATTTCACCCAGGAAGTTGTAGGTTGTCTGTGCTCCCGGAATCTTCAGTTTCAGATCCTGCCAGTTGCTGCCATTTACCTGATATTGCAAATCATAGTAATTGATCGAACTGGTCGGGACGTTGGTTGTCCAACGCAGTGGAATGTATGTGGTAGCCAGTGGAGAACTGATAGGCGCTAATGTTGTGGAAGGTACTGTCATATCATAGCCTTTCACAACCCGCAGTGCGCCATGTTGGTTACCCGCGCCATCGAATGCCTGCGCGTACAACCAACCATTCAGTACCGGCTCATAGCTGGCAACATCGAAATATGCTGACCAGCCATCGCTGCCATTGTTATCCGATCCCAACAGCACCCAGCTACTGGTCTCAATATTAGCGTTGCGCCAGTAGAAATCCACCTTCTGCACACCGGTTTGGGTGCCCACACCATAATCAGTGGCTTCCACCTTCAGGGTGAAAGGTTTTTGCGGAATTAAGTCGCTGGTGGGCCAGGAGAAATTTGCCTGGGGTGGTGTGAAATCTCCTGTGCGTTTGACGCGCAAGGTATAGAAGTGGTTATCACTCCCCGCTCTCGGATAGTCCCAGGCTTTTACCAACACAAAGTATTCACCGGTTGCGGGCAACGTATATTTGATGTAGGAATCGCGTTCGTTGTAATGAACGACATCATCATTTTCAGCCAGCATGTTTCCTTTAGCGTCGAAGAACATCAGATAAGGATCTAATTGAGATCCAAATGCAATGGCATCAATATCCAGCTCCACTTCCTCTCCGGCGTAACCAGTAAAGCGGTAGTAATCCAGATCACCCTGTGGGCAAATCTTGGAGAAGACTTCACCACCCACGGGGAAGCTCATCGCCTGCGCCATGCTGTCATTTGGTTCGTTATTGTTGGCGCAGCTGATGGGTGCTTCGCTGGTGACCCGGACATTATCCACCATCCAGCCAAAACCATCATTGTAGAAAGGATCAACAATATCTATATGGAAACGAATTCGGATGGTCTTGCCGGCATACGCGGACAAATTGTACGCCGCACTGTTAAGCCAGGCAAAAACGTCATCGTATGAGTTCGCATCATAATACAATTGTGGAAGATTTTCAAAGGGTGCACCATTGACCGAGATTTGAAGCCAGCGTTGATCATAGAAGCTAAAGAAATTCTCAGTCTGGTAGTTGTAATCAAAGCGCAGGTAATAGGTACCATTGGAGGGAATGACAATCGGAGGGGAAGTCAGATCGCCACCACCAATGTTGGGATCGCCCAAATTCCCAGCGCCTGATCCGGCATAATTATCATTGAATAACCAGACCTTGGAGCGATTAGTTCCTTTGGTTGAGGTGGTGTGATACCACATCCTGATACCGTCCCAATTTTGACCGCCGGATTCAAAATCAAAGCTGACCGGAGCTGTCACAGACGGAGCAGCTGCCAAACTAGCTGCGTTCACCCTGAAGGTCTTGGTGGTTGGAACGCTTTCACCGGCTGAGTTACGCCCGTATACTTTGAGCGTATAATCGCCAGCTGGTAATGATCCCACTGACCAACCAACTTGTTTCGACCAGTTCATCGTTTTATTAACCGGCCCGGTGAGAACAGCTTTGAATTCTGTTGCGCCGCGCACGTTGAAATCAATCACATAGGATTCATTGGATGCCAAGGCGTTGCTGTCATTGTTGCGACTGTAATCATTAAAAATGGTGGCAATTGTTGGTGCATAAGGTTTGTTTGACTTCGTTTGCACCTGCATGGAAGACGCCATGTTCAGGTTAATGCGGTTATCTAACAAATTAGGATCATTTTCTTCAAATGTTTCCGAACGGATGGGATTTGTGGATGTCCAACTTTTATGATCGCGATCGTACAAAATAGCGCGCACATTGCTGCCCACGAGTAAGGAGTCCACATTGTTATCTCCGACGATGCCCAGGCTGGAAGCATCAGCGTAATCACCAACCGCAAATAATTTACAGGTGCCCTGATAATCCTTCCCGGTAAACAACGCTACCTGATTATCATTGGGGTTACAATTGGGGGGCGGTAATTGCGAACAGGGGGCATTGTTGATAATGGTACGCAAGCCAGAGATGGTGCGGGTCTGGTTACCTTCGATATCAAATATTCTCACAGCCAGGTCAGTCGGTCCATTCGGTAATTTGGCATCGCATAAACTGAGCTCGGTCATGTAGGTCGTCCCTGTCATGGCTGGTCCGACTTCT
>JAVEYK010000040.1:20729-28522 GCA_034003505.1 Anaerolineaceae bacterium
TTCGAGGCTAATAATGGGAACATCGTTGCGGGTGTTGTAGAGGTGCGGCTGGAGAAATCATACGCATAGCGGCAGGAAGCTTCGGAGCATGAATTGTAGACCAAAAAATGCCCGATACTGCCGGTAATTCGATGAGTAACCCCGCCTGCCCAGGGTAGTTTATAACCACGGTAGACCGTTCCACCTTTGGTATCTGCCTCCGGTTGCGAATAAAAACGTTCACGCAAATCATCCGTAACCAGATCCGCGGGCAGGGCATCAAACTGTGACTGCCAATCCATATCAGCCTGCAGAGATAAATCCCATTGATCGCTGCCATCCAATGCCTTCTGGCTGCTATCCACTTTGGCAATTGCCAACCCCGGTTCGGTTTCGATCTCTTCTCCGGTTTCAGGATCGCGTAATCCCAACCAGATCAAAGCGGTGACACCATCTTCAGAGTAAATAACATGGTCAATATAAGGTTCGTATAATACAAATGCCAATACTTCATTCTTTGACATTGCAATCTGTTGCACCCGCTCCTGCAGGGCTTGAATCAAGGTTTCATCAAACACTTTGGGTTCGGGTGAGCTTTCCTCGGGAACATTTTCTTCCGGGGGAGGTGGTGCTGCCACCGTTCCAGGCGGTTGAATGCCAACCAGAAAGCTAATGAGAAGTAGAGTCGTTAATAACCAGCGCCATTTTTGCATAACATCCATCCTTTTTTACTTCTAAAACAAAGTACCAGCGGGTGGTTCTTTCCGAAGAACCGTGACCTTGTTTCAGAAACTAAGGGTTTTGATCTTATTTACGTTGCAAGATTAGTGCCTGATCAAACAGTCGACATTTCGCTCACAAACATTTCAATGGCAAGTTTGGGCTCCATCAATCCGGTTTTCAGCGCTTCATCAGTGGTCAATAATCGATGATAGATATCATTCAGTTGCTTCAGATCGAACAAAGTGGCTTGTTTTTCAACTTTTTCCGCCACAAAGGGATGTAACTTTAACGATTTTTCAATTTGCTGTTTGCGCCCACCCTGATCTAGCACCTCACGCGCCAATATCAGCAGCCGAAACTGGCGGATGATCATCCCAAACAGTGGAATAGGCATTTCCGACTCCAATAAGCGATGCAATAATTGGGCCGCTTTAGGGATATTGCGTTCACCGATTGCATCCACCATATCAAAAACACTGATGGGTGCTACATCCGGCGTGAGCAGGCGCACGTCCTCAGCGGTCACCGGGCGTTGGAAATCGACATAGGTTAATAATTTGTCAATTTCCTGGCTGGCTAAGAGGGTGTCATTTCCAACCGCTTTGGCCAACTCCTGCGCGGCGGATGCTGAGAAAGCACCTTTTTTCTCGGCTGCTTCTCTCATGATCAATCCCGGCATCTGCCCGATACCGGGCAGGCTGCACTCTTTCTGGTAAATACTACCAGCAGGTTGATCTTTCGCCCATTTTCGCAACCAATGAGTGGGAGCGAAGTCCTTCCAGGCGCCGCGCTCTATCTCCAGATTGAGTTGCAATACCAGCGCAGTGCTGGCAGGCAGACCTTCCATCAATTTAAGAATGCTCTCTTTATTTTTACTGCCTTTGACCCAATCGGCGGCATTTGTCACCAGCACCAGGCGGCGGTCACTGAATAACGGCATCACATAAGCAGCATCGCGTACATCCTCCACACGTGGGTTTTCCTGAAAGCGCGAGATGTTCATATCCCCCATGGCAGCGTCCAGCGCCTTGTCTAACAATCCCTGCACCAATTTTTGCATGGCAAGTTCATCATTGCCAAAGAACAGGTAAACTTTTGGTTTTTTCTCTGTGGAAGCCGGTGCGCCAAACATCATTTCATCACTAACTGATGGTCAGAACCCGGTGGGTTGGTTTTCCCTGATCATTCATACGTCTTACTTCGACCACCTTGAGATCGCCCAGGTTAGCTTCAGTGGTCACGGTTTTTTGCAGTTTTGGTCCCAGGGGTTGGGCAATAATCATTCCTACCGTCACCAGTGTGATCACATTTGCCAGACGGTCAAAGCGGTCATTCCAATTTTTCTTGACCCCCAGCATTGCCAACCACGCAAAAAATCCACCCACAATCCCGGCAGCAGCAAAATTAGTACCGCAATGCGGATGAATAGCCAGGTGGTGCTCGCCATTATTGAGGCGTATACGCGCCTCTTCGGCTGCCTGAAAGAGCGTTTCAGGGTCTATTTCACCGAACACCCAGAAACCGCGGGTATCAGAGAGACCTGCCAGTGAGTGCGGGTGTTTTTTCTCAGCCAGAATTTGTAAAGTAGCGTGTTCCAGGGCATGATTACGGCGCACACGCAGCGCGGGATTCCATGTTTTAAATTGTTCGATCATTTGCATAAACGTTTTCCTTTTTGAAGATATATCCTGTTTATACCATAGAAGCACCATCCTGAAATTAACAGATTCGACAATAAATATTTTCTGACATCGGTTATGCAATCAATGTCATTGGCTGCCAAAAAAGATTTATTACAGAAAAAGCTGATTTTTTGGGCGATTTATTTATTTTTTTATTGACAACCTGAATATTTCAATATAGACTTCATATACAAATTTTATTGATTAAGTGAATTCTTCAATGGCACCTTTAGGGTCCAGCCGGATTTTTTGGCTGACTACGGGGTGTTATTTAATTCAAAGGAGTATCTATGAGCATAATTGAGGTTTCCCATCTGACCAAATTCTACGGCAAGTCGCGCGGTATTGTGGATGTCTCGTTCGATGTAGAGGAAGGCGAAATTTTTGGCTTCATCGGGCCGAACGGAGCCGGAAAATCCACCACCATTCGTTTGCTACTATCCCTGATCCATCCCAGCAGCGGCGAGGCTAAAGTGTTTGGACGGGATGTGACCAAACATGGACCGGAAATCCGCCGCGATATCGGCTACCTGCCTTCGGAAGTATTCTATTATGAAGGTATGAAGGTGATTGACCTGCTCAAATACTCTGCCAGTTTTTATGAAGGCGATTTTACACAACGCATGAAGGAATTATCCGAACTGATGGAATTGGAAATGAATCGCCGCATCAGTGATCTCTCCTATGGCAACAAAAAGAAGGTCGGCATTGTGCAGGGATTGCTGCACAGCCCCAAAGTGCTGTTCCTGGATGAGCCCACCAGTGGACTGGACCCGCTCATGCAGCGCAAGTTCTTTGATCTAATCAAAGCTGAGAATCAACGGGGTGTAACCGTCTTCTTCTCCTCCCATATTCTGGGAGAGGTGCAGCGCATGTGCACGCGGGTGGGTATTATCCGCGAAGGCAGCCTGGTAGAAATTTCTGACATTCGCACTTTACAACAGAATAATTACAAGAAAATCAGCGTGACCGCCAACGGCCTCACTCCTGAATTCTTTGATACCCCAGGCGTGACCAATGTGCAAACGGAAAATGGATCGGTTTCATTCTTCTTCAAAGGCGATATCAATGCGATGGTACACAAGGTTAGCAGTTTGGAACTGGAAGATGTCATTATTGAGGAACCAACCCTGGAAGAAATTTTCATGCACTATTACGAATAGGCTGCCAACATGAACAAAATGATCTTTAAACATGAATTTAGTATCCGCATCAGATCAATTCTGACCTGGGGACTTTCCGTATCCGCCCTTGTTTTTGTTTTCTTCTCTTTTTTCAGCGTGTTTGCAGAACAATCCGAAATGATGAATGAGTTGCTCTCGAAAATGCCCGAAGAGTTATTAATCGCCTTTGGTATGAATAATATGGTTTATCATACCGTTCTCGGTTATATCAGCTTTTTCTTCCTGTTTATTCAACTCTGTCTGGCCATCCAGGCCGGTAATTTTGGATTTGGGTTGGTCTCAGTTGAAGAAAACGAGATGACCGCTGACTTTTTGTTAACCAGACCTGTCAGCCGCACCAATATTTTAACAGCGAAACTATTGGCTGCCATTTCCGCGATGTTAATAACCGATCTGGTTTTTTGGATAAGTACCTTTGCAGCTATTTCCATCTTCGGAGAAGGCAAGTCGTATGATCTAGCCACGCTGTTGTTGTTGCTATTGAGCGTGTTCATATTCCAGCTCTTTTTCTTCAGTTTGGGTTTGGTGATATCCCTGTTGGTCAAACGGGTTCGGAATGTCATCCCTTATTCGTTAGGTTTGGCGTTTGGAGCCTATGTCTTAAATGCCTTCAGCGGTGTGTTTGGAGATGTAAAACTGGAATATATCACGCCTTTTAAACACCTCGATTCAGCTTACATCATTGAAAATGCGGCCTATAATACACCTTTGTTGCTGATCAACCTCACCGTGACTCTGGTTTCTCTAGCAGGCGCATACTGGTTATACAACCGCCGCGATATTCATGCGGTTTCGTAAGGAGACAAACCATGAACATCTTTTTCCGGGAAGTTAAAGCCAACCTCAAATCATTACTGATCTGGTGTATTGTCATCATTCTCCTGGTCGTGATTGCTGTTTCAAAATTCTCCGCTTTTGCCGGTGATCCGGAAATGTTGAAAATTCTGGATTCCATGCCACCCGCTGTGATAAATGCATTGAGCATGAACGCCTTTAATTTAACCACCTTGACCGGATTTTTTGGGGTCATGTTCCTATATTTTGGACTGATGGGGGCCATTGCTGCCGCCATGTGGGGTAGTGATATTATCTCCAAAGAAGAGCGTGATAAGACAGTCGAATTTTCACTGGTATTGCCGGTTTCGCGCAGCCGGGTGGTGACCGCCAAAGCGCTGGCTGCCCTGGTAAACTGTATCCTGTTTGTACTGATCACCTGGGGTGTCTCGATAGTGGCTGTGCAATCCTATCAACCAGATCAAGCCTTCTACGATTTTCTGGCACTTGAAATGCAGGCCATGTTCATGATCGAATTGATCTTCCTGGCTGTCGGTTTGCTACTGGGCTGTGCCTTGAAACGGTATAAAAGCGCTGGTTCCACTGCAGTTGGAATCATTCTGGCTACCTATTTCATATCCATCATCGCTGGCATGAACGAGAACTTCGCGTTCCTCAAATATTTCACCCCCTTCCATTATTATGACGCCGGGGAGATTTTCCGCTCCGGGCAATTGGACCCAACCTATGTAGGCGTATCAGTTGCCATTGTGGTGGTGTGTATGATCGCCGCCTACTGGGCTTACAACAAACGCGATCTGTATATATAGATGGTGGGGGGGACCGTTCCTGATGGTTAAATTAATCGCTCGTAGTTGAACAGAGGGAATTCACCAACCGTGGCGAAAAATTTATCCTCGCAAAAGCCGTATGAAAAAGTTAGTATTTAAAACGCAAATCTATATCTGGAATATAAAACCAAATTGAAAAGGTAGCTAGGTGCGGTTAAACCAAGGGAGTTTGATCGACCCGTGTTGATTTTGATCAGGATCGTTATAAAATTATTGAATTCTGGCTTGAAAATATCATTGACAGACGTACGTCATTGGCGTACAATTAACAAAGAGTTAATTTTATGGTCATCATTGAAACCTCAATTTTCACGCGGCAAGTACAACAATTTCTTTCAGACGATGATTATCGTCATTTACAACTGGAGTTGATTCGTCGTCCCGAACAAGGCAAAATCATACCTGGAAGTGGTGGATTAAGAAAAATCCGCTGGGCTCCAACAGGTCGTGGAAAAAGTGGTGCGCTAAGAACTATTTATTTCTGGGCTGTCAGTGATGAAATAATTTTTATGCTTTACATTTACACAAAAAACGAATTGGAAAACCTGAGCGGTGATCAACTTAAACTTTTACGAAAAATTATCAAGGAGGAATTTAAATGAATGACGATTCTTTTGCAGAATTTTTACGAAGTGTGAAAGAGGCAGCAGCAATTTATCGTGGTGAACAAACACCATCACGAAGTTTTCATTTTCAGCCACTTGATATTAAGAAAATTCGAGATGGGTATAATCTCACTCAAAGAGAATTTGCTTCTCTGCTTGGAATCAGTGTTTCAACGTTACGAAACTGGGAACAAGGTCGCCGAACACCTGAAGGGCCAGCCATGGCGCTCTTGAAAGTCGCTCAAAAGCACCCGCAAGCAGTGCTCGATTCATTGTTGAATCGATAACCTACATCAATGATTAAATACGCGATCCCTTGTACGCTTTGAGTATCCGTTCGATCTCGGCGTGATCCTCTGGAACGACACGGCTGCGTATCGGATCCGCTTCGAACTGGGCGATTGTGCGCCGGATGCCCTGGTGGAATGGGATTACAGCCTGATACTCCGGCACGGTTGTTTTGATCTTGCTGTTGTCAAAAATCACACTCCAGCTCTTGTCGCCAATCAGTGTGCCCAGATAATCCGGGGCGACCTTGACGATAAAGTCCGACGCCATGTGCACAATCTTTGGTTCCACTCCAACCGCTGCCCCGACCGCACGATAGATGTCATTCCAGGTCAGGCATTCATCGGAAGTGATGTGAAAGGCTTGTCCCAGTGCACCAGGATGCCCGAGTAACCCCAGAAATCCAACTGCAAAATCATCGGCATGCGTGACCGTCCAGAGCGAGGTGCCATCGCCATGCACAATCACCGGCAAGCCTTTGCGCATTCTGTCGACAATGGTGTATTTATCCCAATCACCCACCGCAATCGGGATGAATTTATCATACGTGTGCGAAGGGCGTACGATCGTCATCGGGAAAGCCTGCTCGCGATAAGCTCGCATGAGCCGCTCCTCGCAGGCGATCTTATCGCGCGAGTATTGCCAGTAGGGATTATGCAGCGGGGTCGATTCGCGGATGATGACACTGCTGGGTGGTTTCTGGTAAGCGGATGCCGAGCTGATGAAGACGAACTGCCCGCACTTTCCCATGAATAACTCCAGATCGCGTTCGATATCCTGCCGGGTATAGGCAATCCAATCCACCACCACATCGAAGGTCTCATCCCCCAACACGTTTTGGGTCTGTGCCAGATCATAAAAATCCGTCGTCAACCAGCGCGCGCCGGGGATATCCGCTGTTGTCTTGCCGCGGTTGAGCAGGGTCAAATCGATCCCGCGGGCAATTGCTATCCGCGAGACACTGGTGCTGATATTGCCACTACCGCCAATAAAAAGTACCTTCATGAGTTGCCATCCTTTATCGTTCTATTCCAGTATTTCGAGCAGTTGACCCAGATCATTGATTTCATAGGTGATGGGGTATCCATTCGGGTCCCGCTCCCCGCGCGGGTTATACCAGCAGGTGTCCAGGCCATACCCAACACCCCCGGCCATATCCGAGCTGAGACTGTCGCCAATCACCAACACATGCTCTTTGGAGGGTTGCCCGATCCCCTCAAACACCGCATCGAAAAACCCGCTGGCTGGTTTGAACACACCGATCGCTTCCGAGATGAAGACCTGCGGGAAGAAACGCTCCAACCCCGAGAGTTTGATACGCGAAAGCTGCACATCGGTGATGCCATTGGTGATAATCGCCAGGTTGTATTTCCCGTGTAACTGCTCCAATACCTCCTGCGTGCCCGGGATCAGGTGCGCCGACTGCCCCAGATAGTTTAGGTAGGTGCGGCTGAACTCCTGCGCATCCAACCCAATGCCCAACTCCGCGAACAGATCTGCAAAGCGCTGCCAGCGTAATTGCAGCAGCGTAATCGTCTGCTCCTCCAGGCGTGCCCACATCGCCTGGTTGATGCGCTTATAGGCAGCAGCCATTTCCTCATTTAAAGGCAACTGGTAATGCGCAAACACCTTCTGCAGCGCTTCTTCTTCCGCGCCATCATAAGCGAATAAAGTGCCGTCAGCATCGAATAGTAACCAGGTGTAGGG
>JAVEYK010000041.1:0-27172 GCA_034003505.1 Anaerolineaceae bacterium
GGATTGAATGATCTTGAGGGGGTTTACAACCGGCCGCACTAATTTTCCTGGCAGGATGATTTTCGGTATGGGATTGTGGGTGTGCGTTGAGATTTTTTGAAACAAAGATTTGAACGTCAGGTTTTCCTGGGCGAGGATATAGCGTTCACCACGGATTCCAACTTGCATCGCAGCCAGATGACCATTGATCACATCCTGAATGTGCACGATGTTGATGCCGCCAGTTGGGATGAAAGGTGCTTGATTGCTGGCGATACGCTCCAACGGTGACCCTTTCACTCTGTAAATATCACCAGGTCCAACCACATAGGATGGATTGACGATCACCACATCCAAACCCCTGGCGACATATTTTTGAATTTCCATTTCGGCCAGATATTTGGCATAGCCGTAAGGCCAGTGATTGCCACGAATATTAAAAGTGGAATATTCATTCAATATGGGTGATCGTTCTGGTGGGTTTAATTCACTGGGGGAAGAAGGCACACCCAGTGCTGCGATGGAACTGGTGTGCACTACTCGTTTCACCCCCGCATGGAAGGCTGCATCCATCACCGTTTGTGTGCCTTTAACGGTGATGGAAAAATGTTCCTCTGGCTTGTTTGTGTTGCCCAGGAAGGCAGCCGTGTGGAAAACCACATCAATTCCCTGCATGGCGCTACGCAGGCTTTCTGGTTGTGTTAAATCACCGATAGCGTGTTCAACAGGTAGATCTTTAATTAATGTAAGATTGCTGGTGGCGCGGTGGAAAGCGCGTACTGAGAATCCTCCTGCAACGAGTGCGTTGCAAAGAGCACCACCGATAAACCCTGTTGATCCGGTAACCAGCACTCGCATCAGATCAGGGATTCAATGATGGTGGCTTCACCCTGACCTACGCCAACGCACAGGGTCGCCAGTCCATAAATGGATTTCTGGTTTGATATTGCCATGCGCTGCATCTCATGCAGCAAGGTGGTGAAAATCCTGGCACCTGAACACCCCAGCGGGTGCCCGAGTGCGATGGCACCACCATTCACATTCACAATTTCCGGTTGGAGGTCAAGTTCCTGCATAACAGCCAGTGACTGGGCAGCAAAGGCTTCATTGAGTTCAATCAGATCAATATTCTGCAATGTTAAACCGCTGCGCTTTAATAGTTTACGTGTGGCGGGTGCAGGTCCAATCCCCATGATGCGCGGGGGGACACCAGCCGCAGCGCTCCCTACCCATCGGGCAAGCGGTTTCAGACCTAATTCAACAGCCCTTTTTTCACTCATTAATAAGACTGCCGCCGCTCCATCATTCATGCCGGAAGAGTTGCCAGCAGTCACGCTGCCATCCTTCTTAAAGGCTGGTTTTAAGGATGCCAATTTCTCCATCGTCGTATCACGGCGTGGTCTTTCATCCTGGCTGATGAGGATGGGTTCGCCTTTTCGTTGCGGAATCAGTACAGGTTCGATTTCCACAGCGAACTTGCCACTATCCATGGCAGCGATGGCACGCTGGTTGCTTCTCAGGGCAAACTCATCCTGACTTTCCCGAGAGATTTGATATTGATCGGCCAAATTTTCAGCAGTGATCCCCATCGGGTCTGTGCCATATTTTGCTTCAAATTTTGAATTGGGATAGCGCCAACCAATAGCAGTATCATACGCGGTCAGATTGCCATACGGAAAGGCATTTTCGGCTTTTGGTAAGGAATAAGGTGCCCGAGACATGCTCTCGACTCCGCCAGCGATGAAGACATCACCTTCACCACAGCGGATGGCTCGGGCTGCCATGTTGATGGCATTTAATCCGGAGGCACACAGACGATTGATGGTTACTGCACTGACTTCCAACGGAAAGCCTGCCAGCAGGGTAGCCATCCGGGCAACATTGCGATTGTCCTCCCCAGCCTGGTTGGCACAACCCAGATAGACCTCTTCAACCAGGCCTGGATCAATCTGCGTTCGGTTCAGCAAACTTAGCAGGATATGAGCGGCCAGGTCATCTGGACGAACTTTGGAAAGCCCCCCCCCTAACGCCCCAATCGGTGTGCGAACTGCATCTATGATGACAACTTCCTGCATGGTACCTCCAGAGAAGAAAATTACCGAATTTAAAGCATGTTTTTATGCCACGATCAAGTTCATTCTACTATGAATTATTTCTGGATATTGCTCTTTAGTGGGATTTAATTGATAGAAAGTTGAGTGACCATCTCTCCGGTATTTCCAGCCACTGTGATTCTGATGGTTGTTGAATCCAGATGGATGGTCCAATCCTCAAGCTGAAGAGAGATACCCTCACCCGTCGGGGAGATCTTACTGTTCTCGTTGCCAAAGAAACTCCAAAAAACAGCCTGGTTGCTGCGCTTGGTGAGCTGCACAGATTTGGCTGGTGCTTTATGGCCATAATAATGTGAAACCCATCCACGGGTGCTGGTTTCGTCTGCACTCAGGATGTCGATTGGAACTTCATTGTCTAGCAGGCCAAATTGTGCTGAAAAAATCTGCGAATGATGCTCAAGTTGGAGAATGTTCTTTTCCATATCTGGTTGCTTAAAATTGTTGTCCAATAACCAGTTTAGCCGGAATTCATGTTCGGAAAGACCACTGACGTGATCGATCACAAACCAATTCTGTGCCTCGATTAGAAGCACCGTGCGTTTATGAATCACCGGATCTTTCAGACGCGTATAACCATCATGTTGCCCCTGCCAATATTTTAAGCCATCCTTTTCTTCAAACGCAAGCAGATGGCCTTGCGACCAGTTCACCCAGATAAAGCGGCTGAATTTCTCCATCTGATCCTGTTGATCAACGGTTATGGTGTTATGTGCCTGGGTGCTGGCTAATCCATTGCGCCAGTGTCCTTCACCACTATACAGGTAAGTCCCGGCATCCATGGCAATATTCCTGCCCTGCCACCAGATGTCCATGTGATTCTGATCAGCGTGTGAAGGTCGATCCTGCACAGGACCACATCGAATGAAAGCCCGGGTGTCCTGCCCGCTAATTTTCGTAATGCCAGCATTCAAAAAGAGTTCATTGGATGATTGTGGCATTTTCTCCACCTGTGAGTCCAGTGACGCTGCGCCATACAGCCAAAAAAGATCCTCATCCCATGCTCCGGATGGAAAAATTCTTTTCTGATGGATGGAGAAATACCCCAACTGAATCAAGGGGCGGTAATCTGTATAATCACAACTATTGATTGGCAGGACCAGGGCACCATCATTGGAACCGTAGTTTGGCATCTGACCGGTGTGGGGGTCGACGAGGGTGTAGAGATATTCAATTGATCGTTCAACCGCCTGATAAACGGTGAACGAAAATTTCTGATTGTTCAGCTCGCCAATCCGCATGGCGAACAAATAGATGTGCAGGACAAAGCGTTGATAATTGAGGGAGTGCATGGCATAGCTACCATCCGCATAGATCTGACGGGATGCTTCTTTTTCCAGAATTTGTTTTCCAAGTTTTTTGTATTTCTGGGCATTTTTTAATTCGGGGAAAAGTGTACCCGCCAACCAGATGCCAAAACTTTCGCTGATGGTATGGTTACTGCGGGTATAGATGGCGTAGCCTAAATTCAGATAGATTCGCTCAGCTAATGCAGCTACCAGAATAGTGAATTGGGAGACCCTCTCCGGGGTTGTTTGGGGGTGATCTTTGAAGGCATAATACCCAAAACACAAGGCCATCAGTCTTAAAGTGGCTTCCTGCCCACACATCCAATTCGGTCCCATTCCAGGAGGGTTTTTTTGCATCCAATCTTCCAGAACCTGCCAGAAAGCTGCCGGGTAGTTATCATCCTGTGCGCGTGCATAGGCACGAACCAGTGTATAGATTTGTGCAAGACGACTGGCTTCCCAGATAAATTTAATATCACAAGTTCCTTCATCTGGAATTTGTGACCAGTGTTTGTCGGTTGCTATGAAGGTGTTTCGCAATGGATCAACTAACCAGGCTGGGGGAAAGCCGGTTTGGTAATCTGTTTTGGAAAAATAGCGAGTGATCCCAGCCAGATAATGATCTGCTTCTTTGAGCACCCCACTATCATCCCAGCCCTGATTCGCTGGAAAAATAATGGCATCAAACAAAAATTTTGGTTGGTTTTCGAACCGCCATTTTTGATAGCCTTCCGGATTGTATGGAATTTGATTTTTAATCCAGTATCGCAAGGGTCGGTCATGCCATTCATAAGCTGGTATTAACCAGCGCATCAATCCCGTTCGCATCCGCAGCGCATAACCAATTCGGAAAAAGACCCAGCGCAATCCAAAATGGCGTAATAATGACTTTAGAGAATTTATTTTACGATTTATTTTCATGATACTTCGTGAAACCCATCAGAATAATCCAAAGAATGGGTAAGCCAATAATAATTGCTGCCGGAGCGAACGTGTATCCTTGAATCCAGGCGTATGCCAGAATGACACCTAATGCTGTCAGCAGTACGTATAAGCTGGTGATCGTGGGGACCGGATATCCACTGATCACCAGACGTTGATAGAGATGCGTTCGGTGGGCAGAAAATACCTTTTCCCGTTTGATGGCACGTCGAAGAAAGGTTATTAAAGTATCCAGAATGTAAGCCCACATGACGATGACACCCAACAGGAAGGCATCCTCCACTTTTTGGACCGATAATAATGGCAGAACTGCGAAACAAAAACCCAAAAATGTGCTGGCAACATCGCCCATAAAAATACGCGCTGGTGACCAATTGTGGCCTAAAAAACCGAGGTTAGAAGCTGCAATTGCAAGGGCAATCCAGAAGATGGGGCTGGAGAATTGCCCGTTGAGCCCCAGAAAGAGCATCCACCCCAGCGAGGCAGTCAGGGCCACGCTACCGGAAATGCCATCGATCCCATCCATAAAATTGTAGGCATTGATTAAGCCCATCGTCCAGAGCAAGGTGATGGGAATGCCAATAATACCCAGGTGAAGTTCACCGAACAGTGGAATGGAGATCGCATCGAAATATCCCAGCCCGAGCAGGGTAGCAACTGCTGCCAGACCCTGTAGTAAAAAGCGAAGTTTGGGAGAGAGGGACTTGACATCATCCTGCCAGCCAATCCAGGCAACGCCGCTACCGACAACGACAAAAACCAGCCCTTCTTTCCAGTTCTGCGCAAGCAGCATACTAACGAAGGCAACCGCCAGAGTAATGATCACGATCACCAGACCGCCACCACGCGGTGTGGGAACAGAGTGGGAACTGCGTTCATTGGGCAGATCGATAACCTGGCGTTTCATAAGCCATTTTCGAACGATTTCAACACCTACATAAGCGCTGGCGGTCAGCATTAAGAAGGCAATCAACTCTTTCATGTTGTTTTGTGGATGATTTGTTTGATTTCTATTTCGATGCCTTCTGCAAATGACCGCGGTCGATACTGAAAATCATTGCTAGCTTCAGCATAGGAAAAATCCTTGTTTTCATTCAATCGTTTTACCTGTTCAGCTTTGATGGGGAAGGGGATTTTCATTTTTTCCAGTATTTGCAAAAATTTAACTACGATCTTGTCGGGAAGAGAAAGTTTGTAAACTTTTCGGTCTAAGATGGCAGCAATGGTGTCAATGACTTCATTATAGGTTAGTGGCTCTTTTCCGGCAATATTGTAACTTTTACCAATCGTCTCCGGATGTTCCAGTGATTGTACGATTGCCTGAGCTACATCATCAACGAAGACCGGCTGTTGCAGGAAATTTCCTTTTCCAAAAATCGGGATCAGCGGAAAGCGCTGCAACAAGCGTATCAGGCGGACCATATTGCGGTCACGCTGACTGCCATAAATCATGGTGGGCCGCAGAATGGTAAATGCCAGATTGCTATTCTGGATGACTGCTTCGGCTGCCAGACGGGTGTTCTTGCTGCTGCTGTTCAATTTTGTAAAAATAGCGGTGGTGCTGATGAAGAGCGCTCGTTTAATTCCAGCAGATTCGGCTGATTTGACGATGTTTCCTGCATGACCAAACCCCAGAGAAGCGATATTCACCAGCGTGTCACAGCCTTGCATACATTCTGTCAATTTTTCCGCGTCCTCAAGGTTGCCCAGATGCCAATGGATTTCAGACTGTGGTAAGACTTTGCGATCACTGTTTTCACGATATAAACAATGCACCTCCCAGCCCTTTTCCAATAGCAGGGGAACGGTTCGGCTGCCTGTGAACCCGGTTGCACCGGTGACGAATACTTTCACTGTTTTCTCAATTGCAGGAACAGATCTCTGGTTTTTTCCAACATGATCTGGCGATCCAAATGTTTTTCCAGGTACGTACGAGCGTTGTTTCCCATCCACTTGAGTTGGTCGGGTTGCGTAGATAATGACCGGATGGTATTTGCTAACTGCTGATCATCCCCCGGGCGGACATAAATCCCGGACTGACTTTCTTCGATCACCTGGCGAATGACGCCGTCAATTACCAGCAGGGTGGGTTTGCCGGCAGCCATGTAATCAAAGACCTTGTTGGGGTAGGTGGTGCGGAACATAGGCACATCCTGCAAAATAGCCAGGCAGAGATCTGATGCGGCGATAATGGCAGGCATTTGGTGCTTGGGTCGCACACCGGCAAAGAGCAGGTTGTCAAGCTGAAGTTTGTGTGCTTGCGCCTGGAGTTTTGGACGTTCTTTCCCGTCCCCAAATACCACAAATTGAATCGCTTTCTCTTCTTTCAAATGGCTGGCAGCACGTAGAATGGTGTAAATATCATTCGCCTGACCGAGTGCACCGGTATATAGCACCAGAAATTTCCCTTGCAGGTTGAGTTCCTGCCGGATAGAACTGCCATCTACTCCGGGATGAAACATTTGAATATCTGCACCGTAGGGGATGAATGTTATCTTACTGGCTGAAATACCTTTGCCAGCAATATAGTCTTTATAGGCGGGCGAATTAACCAGAATATGGGTGGCCCGGCGGTATAAAAACATCTCCAACATCCGTGCCAGTTTGATCAAAATTGGGTTATTAAAAACACCCATACTGACGATAAATTCTGGCCAGAGATCGCGTATCTCCAGTAAAAAAGGTTTACGCCGTAAAAAAGCGACCACCCAGGCAGAAAATGCCTGAAAAATGGGCGGGCTGGTACCCATGATGATATCTACATCCCTGACCCGCATAGCAGCGATGATGGAACTGAACATAAAGCTGAAGAAAGACAGGATACGCCAGAAATAACTGCGGTGGATGGCGGGGTAGATGTAGGTTCGTAAAACGCGTACCCCAGCGATTACCTGTTCTGTCACCAGTCCTTTGTGATCGACTGTCCGCTGCCCGGTTTGATAATTTAAATCCGATGCAACGATGACCAATTCATCTCCTATATTTTGTAAGTATTTTGCCATTTCATAATGACGGGTGTGCCCCGGCTCATCTGGGGAGACAAAAACCTGATTGATTAACAGGATTTTCATATCGATTATTTTACCACCCAGAAAGAAATCACAGTCTGCTTTTGCGGGCTTCATGTAAAATACATCTATGGAAATTGGTGAAATTCTTCCGGAGAGGTTTTATGACCGGTCTGTAATCGAAGTAGCTTGTGATCTTCTGGGAACACGCCTGGTGCGCATACTGCATGGGCAACGCATATCCGGTATCATTACAGAATGCGAAGCATACGATGGTATGCAGGACCTGGCCTGTCATGCGAAAGTGGGAAAAACGAATAGAAATGCAGTCATGTTTGGGCCAGCCGGCCGGGCGTATGTGTACTTTACCTATGGCATGCACTGGTGCTTGAATGTGGTTGCCGGTGCTTTGGATTATCCTGCTGCTGTATTGATACGGGCAATTGAACCCCAGGAAGGTCTACCCTTGATTGCTGAACACCGTAAGCATGTTCATCGCAAGAACTGGACAAATGGACCGGCCAAGCTGACACAGGCTTTGCAGGTGAGTGGTGAGCAGAATGGGGTCAATATGACCTTGAAGTCGGATAATTTATGGATTGAATCAGGCTGGCCAGTCGCTGAGGCATTGGTTAAATCGGGCCCACGCATTGGAATCGATAATACCCCGGAGCCCTGGCGCAGCATGCCCTGGCGTTTCTGGTTTGATGTCTCTCAACAACATGAAATGAAGGCAAATTCGTGAAAGGCTGGAGTTTTTTCTTTTTATTCAGCGTGCTATTCGCAGCTTGCAGTCCAATGACCCTTACACCAACACCAGTGGATGATGGTTTGGAACACATTCTGTGGGTGGGTGACGATCAACTTCAGACAGGTCCTTTGGATTTACAGACTTTACTATTATTGGAATTGGCGGGTGATTCCCAATCGATTCGCATGCGGCGGGTAATTTCACCACGTTTTACAATGGCATCCGCATTTAATCAGGAGGAATTCTTACAATCAGTGGATTTGGAGACTCAGGACCTGGTGATTATCCAGGCTTTTGGGGTTCAACGGAATTTTACCGCTGCTGATTTCGAAAAGAATGCCAGCACCTGGATCAATTTTTTTAAAACGCAGGGAACACAGGTGGCAGTATTATATCCCTGGGTCACAGCTGTCGAATCGGAGGAAGAGTCAGAAAGACTGAACCGCATGATCCATTTGTTGGGTTGGCAGGAAGATTTGACCATCATCCCTGTGGGTCCAGCCTGGCAGACAGCCTTAGCCTTAAGACCAGACCTCAAGCTTTACGCCAGTGATGGGATTCATCCTTCCGCTATCGGGGTTTATTTATCCGCCTGCGTACTGTATGCCAGTATCAGTGCTGAATCCCCCATGGACAATCCTGTATATACCGCTGTTGGATTTGATCATCCAGGTGAAATTGTCAAATTAGATGGTGATACAATTCGTTTTTTACAAACTGTTGCCTGGGAAACTGTGAACGATTATCTTCAAAAAGATGAATTTCGCGTTATTATTAAGCGGTAGTAGTGTTCATCAGGCATTATCGAAAATCAAGGAGAACGTATGTTTCGGAAAACACCCACCTCACCCTTAACACCCCAAGCGCCGATCGAGCGGGTTACTTCTGTACTGGGTCCTGGTATCAACTGGAAGGGTGATTTGCGTGGTAGTGGTGGTGTACGCATTGAGGGTGCCTTTGAAGGTGAAATTAACATTCGCGGGTTGGTGGTGATTGGAGAGACCGGCCGTGTCAGTTGTGAACAAATGCAGGCAAATTCAGTGATCGTTGCCGGTGCTGTCAAAGGTAACATTATTTCGGAAAAATTAGAAATTCGCAGTACCGGCCGTGTCTGGGGAGATGTCACCACTGTAGCGTTTTCCACAGAAGAAGGTGCATTTTTACGGGGACAGGTCAGGATGGAAGAACGGGTAGAGTTGTCCCTGGTTGAAGAAGGAAAACCTGATCCTGAATCTCCCGAAGAATAAATTTTTCACTGTAATCAGATGATTGGCAAAAACTATGAGAAAAATAAAAATTATTTCCATTTTTATGGTTATCGTCCTATCAAGCCTGGCATGTTCATCTGAATATCGAAATTCGTTTATTGATCGAATCACCGAAAAATTAGACGAAGGAATTCCAAAACCGGGACAAATTGCAACAGTGGTGTTTGAAGATGTTACCGAACTGAACAATGCCAATCAAGGATCTGGAAATTTTACGGAACCTCAATTTGATGAGATCGCATTCGGAATGGATTCTCTGGAAAGTTATCGGTTCCGGTTCCTTCAATCCGTGGAAGGGGTTGATGAAGAAGGCAACACGAATATTATTAATATTGTAAATGATCAGGAAGCCATTAGATCACTTCAGATTACTCATATACGCATGGAAACAACCTCCGAAATAAAACCATTACGGATGTTTGAAGCCTATCGCTTTGGTAATGAAGTTTACCTTTTAGATGAGCAAGAAGGTTGCACTGCCTTTACCGAAAACCTGGATGTGCTCCATTCAGGTAGCAATGATCTGGGATTAGCCTCCATCTTCAGTCAGCTTGAAATCGGTGCAGTTAAAGAAAAAGCTGTCATGGTGAATGGCGTTCTTTCCGATCGTTACCAGGTGAAGAATGTAGCCATGGAAAATGCAACACTGACGGATGTCGATGCGCAAATCTGGTATGCCCAGGATGGTGGGTTTATTGTTAAATTTACCGGAGAAGCACAGGGAGATGCATATTCTGAAATAGAAGATAGCCGCATCTCCGGCAGGATTCGTTGGTCGTATGATTTGAGTGATATCAATGGTATTGTTGAAATCCAGCTCCCCCGAAATTGTCATTTGGCAGCTCAGGGTGGGGTGAATGATATTCCGGTGCCTGATGATGCCCAGGATCTTTCAAAAATTGGTTCCATGTTAAGCTTCAACTCGCCGAAAGAAGCAGGTATATTAGCTGATTTCTATCGTTCAGCGATGCCAGCTGCCGGCTATAATTTGAGTGATGAAACTGTGCTGGATGACTTTTTTGTGATCACTTACATCAAGGCTGAAGAGACCATCACCATCATGATTTCAGGTCTGGATAGTGGCGGCAGTGATGCCATTATAACGGTTGAAGTCAAATGAGTTTCAAGGATCAGCCTCCACAAATTTTTTACCCTGATCGAAAACAAGGAATTATTCTGCATGGATTACTCCTTGTTTTTCTGGTACTGATTATGTTGGCTGCTTTGTGGGCTGCCACCCGGTTGGCAGAAGGTAGTTTTTTTGTTTTCATCATGATCCTGATCATGATATTAACCGTGTTGATCCCTTTTGTTTTGTATCGCGGATATGCCTTGATCAATGCACGCTATATCCTGGAAAGGGATGGGTTGCGCCTCCGCTGGGGGTTACGAACAGAAGATATCCCATTAAATGATATTAAGTGGTTAAGACGTGCCAATGAATCAGGCTATGCGATTCAGATGCCCATCCTTGGGTGGTCAGGTGCAGTTTTGGGTGAGAAACAATCTGAGAGTTTAGGAGCGATTGAGTTTATTGCCTCAGATCTTGAAAAAATCATCCTGATTGCAACACAGGCGAAAATTTATGCAATTTCCCCTCAAAATCCACGTGATTTTGAAGTTGCATTTCAAAGAATATTTGAAATGGGTAGTCTTTTTCCCATTCAATCACAATCTGTCCGGCCTGCGGCATTTGTCCTAAAAGTGTTGAAAGATAAATATGGCAAATATTTACTGCCACTGAATGTTGGATTGGTTTTGCTTTTATGGTTGGTGAGCGGCTTTATCATCGCCAATCATCAGCAATTACCGCTGGGATTCTCGCCGCAAGGTCAGCCGTTAGAATTAGTTGCGTCCCAGCAACTATTGTTGATTCCCATATTGGGATTATTTGATCTGGTTTTGAATATCATCCTGGGTTTATTTTTCTTCCGCAGAGTTGAATATTTCAGGATTGCCTATTTATTATGGGTCGGTGGTGTGCTTACAACCGTTCTTCTTCTGATTGCGATGATCATTTTATCCCTGTATGTCTAAGAGATTCCATTAATGGCTATTTTCAATTCACAACTGTATATTGGCTTATTGCTGGCAAGTCTTATTGCTGTTGCATCGTTTAAAATCGGATTTTTATCGAAAACCGGTGCGCTTGCGGCCGGATTGTTAGGCACTGTTGTGTTTGGTCTGGGAGGTTTGGCCTGGGCGGTGGTCCTGTTGGGCTTTTTCATATCCTCGAGTGTCCTTTCGAAACTATTTAAAAACCGAAAATTGCGTTTGGAAGAAAAATTTTCCAAAGGATCAAAGCGGGATGCCTGGCAAGTTCTGGCGAATGGTGGAGTAGCCGGGATTTTTGTGATCTTGCATGCCATCTTCCCGGATAGCACCTGGCCCTGGCTGGCTTTTTGTGGTGCATTTGCAGCGGTGAATGCTGATACCTGGGCAACAGAATTAGGCGTGCTCAGTAAAAAAAATCCAATCAACTTGATCACGGGCCAAACGATGGAACCTGGGGCATCCGGGGGTGTATCAGTACTGGGAACAGTATCAGCCTTGCTGGCTGCATTTTTCATTGCTATTTTGGCTGTCCTATTCTGGCCGGCAGCAATCCAGCACCCGACTGATTTAGAAACCGTCAGGCTTTTGATTGGCATCACAGCTGCTGGTCTTTTTGGCAGTCTGGTAGATTCATTTTTAGGGGCAACGGTTCAGGCAGTTTATTATTGCCCCAATTGTGAGAAAGAAACGGAGAAGTTTCCACTGCATGGGTGCGGGAGGACGACCGAATTTGTTCGGGGATGGAAGTGGATCAATAATGATGTGGTTAACACCATATGTTCTATCGCAGGCGGCCTTGCCATGATTCTGGCGACCATCGTTAAATAACCGGTATGCCTGATCGACAGAATCCATATTCTATATTTTTAAAGTACAGTGCCATCAGCAGTGCATTGATGAGCATGGTTTTTACGGTTAATTTGATTTATTTTGTAACCATCGTTGGTCTGGATCCCTTGCAAATGGTTTTGGTGGGAACTGTGCTGGAATTAGCGATTTTTCTTTTTGAGATACCGACGGGCGTTGTGGCAGATGTTGTATCAAGAAAAGTCTCCATCATAATTGGTGTGTTTTTAATAGGTGCCGGTTTTGTTTTGCAGGCCAGTTTCCTTTCATTTGGGTTCATTCTGGTTGCGCAGGTGTTATGGGGATTGGGATATACCTTCACCAGTGGAGCAACCCAGGCCTGGATCAGTGATGAAATTGGTGAAGACCGGGCAGGATCTGCTTTTATTCATGCGGCTCAATGGGAACAGGCTGGTGCACTGGTTGGTATTGGTTTGAGTGTGCTTCTTTCATCCATCTGGGGGATGCGAATTCCGATGCTGCTGGGTGGTCTTTTCTTCTGGATATTAGGGCTCTACCTGATTATATGGATGCCAGAAAATGCATTTATTCGCAAATCAACCTCTTTTAAAAGTTCCTGGGATGAATTTTTCAAGACCATCCGCTCAGGTTTGAGAACTGTCAAGATCCACCCAGTTTTGTGGCGGATCCTATTGGTTGGTTTCTTTTTTGGATTGTATTCCGAAGGATTGGACCGTTTATCGGTGCCACATCTGATTGAAAAGTTTAATCTGCCGGATTTAGGCGAAGGGACCATGGTGGGTTGGTTCGGCGGATTGAGTGCAATGGGAATGCTTTTGACTTTCTTTTCTGCCGGTCAATTGCGGAAATATTTGGGAAAACAAATAACCGCTATTCAAATTACCCGCTTTTTGGCTCTATTCAGCACCGGGCTCGTGATTAGCTTAATCGTGTTTCCCCTTGTTAATCAGATCGTTGTGTCCTTTGGGATATTATTGTTAATTAGTATTTTTCGCTCGCTGATTTACCCTTTATATTCTGCCTGGGTGAACCAGAACATTCCATCTGAGATCAGAGCCACGCTGATCTCCATGAGCAGTCTGGTGGATGCAACCGGTCAAATTGGTGGAGGTCCCATCATGGGATTAATTGCCAGAAATTATTCAATACCGGCTGGATTAATTACATCGGCTTTTCTGTTATCCCCGGCTTTGCTCTTATTATGGACCATTTACATGAAAAAAATTGACGGAGGTTCTTCCTCACTGATTTTGCCCAACCAGAGCGGCTGATTGGCATCTCCATTGCGGAAACTGATCCAAACCATTTCGCCTACTGTCGGTCGTATGCGTTCATTTTCTTTGAGTGGAACAACGGAAGCAGCCCATAATAATCCCATCTCCGGAATTGCATCAATTTTGACCTGTACCTTCATTTTATTGTCAGGGTCTTCATTCGAAATAACCACTGCCCGATAGATACCTGTCAAAAGTTGCTGCGGTTTTTTCCCATTGGGTGTAACTTCTGACGGCTTGGTTTCCTGGTCAATGGGGGCAACTTCTGGTTGCTGGACTTCTTGCTGCGGAGGAATCTCTACTTGATAGGGACTGGCAAAATTCCCATAACGCTCTGATGGTCGACAGCCTTGTTGACCATCTCCGAAAATAATGACATCATGCCCATTTTGTAAGCGTTTCATGACAAAATGACGGTCTAGAGGGGTCGAATTATTAAAATCAGACACCTGAAGCCATATCTCACCATCAATGATCAACTGGACTGAATTTTTACCCATGTGGTTCCTATCATCAAGTCTTCATTAATTATAGTGTGTTAATTAAATAGGATGCACCAGAATAATTTGTTGTTAATATTTACCGATTTATTCGTCTATCTTCACCAGTTGAAAATTGTGCTCAGCCATTGTGGCTATGGTCTCACCGATGGACAGGGAAGCGGTAGCCGCGGGCGAGGGCGCGTTCAGTACATGCACCTGGTTTGGCTTTTCCACAATACTAAAATCATCCAGCAGTTTTCCGTTTGCTGATAAGGCCTGGGCGCGCACACCGGAACCAGCCGGATGCACGTCTTGCATTTGCAATTCAGGAATCAGGCGTTGCAAGGCTCTTACAAAGGCTCTTTTGTTGAACGAACGATAAGTCTCTGAAATACTCATTTTCCAGTATTTAAGCGCCATGCGCCAGAAGCCAATATAGGTACCATAAAATGCCATATCGGGAATGGAAATATCCGATTTTTTATATCCTTCGCGTTTGAGTGCCAGCACCGCGTTGGGGCCGGCCTCTACCCCGCCATGCACCATACGGGTAAAGTGCACACCCAGAAATGGGAAGCGAACATCCGGTACCGGATATATCAAATTCTTCACCAGATGTTCTTTTTCGGGAATCACTTCGTAATATTCTCCCCGGAAGGGAATAATCTGTAGTCCAGGTTCAACACCACATAAACGGGCAATCTGATCGGAACGCAGTCCGGCACAATTGATTAAATTTTTCGCTTCGATTTCCCCGGAGGTGGTTTGTAATTTGATGATATTGTGATCCTTGCTGAAACCAATTACCCGGCTGTTTGTTTTGATTTCACCGCCAGCTTCTTCAATCAGATGAGCATAGGTTTTAGAAACATCCTTGTAGTCTACAATTCCGGTTTGCGGCACCCACAGTCCATCAATTCCGTTTACATGTGGTTCTATTTCACGGATTTCTTCGGGAGTCAGACGCCGAATTCCATCCAGCCCATTAGCGATACCACGCTCCTCGAGCATATTTAAGGCAGGAATTTCCAGGGGATTAGTAGCAACTACTACCTTACCGCAGCGCTCATGGGCAATTCCATTCTCTTCACAAAAGCGATACATCGCTTCTCGACCGGCAACACAATTGAGTGCTTTCAGGGACCCAGGTTTGTAATACAATCCGGAATGAATGACACCACTATTATGGCCGGTCTGGTGGGCTGCCACCTGGTTTTCAGCCTCCAGTATGATCAAGGATAATCGATAATTTTGCACCAATTTAAGTGCGGTAGCCAGACCAACAATTCCAGCCCCAATAATTGCCACATCATAAGTAGATGATTTCATCGGATCTTCTCCCTCACCCGTAACCCTTTATCAGTCAAGTTTAACAAAAAAATGGATGGTTAAGAAATATTTGTGTAGTCTAGCGCCTCTTTCTCTGAGAATGATTATTTTCAGGATTTCATCCATCTGGCACTTTGTCATTGCGATGTAAGCCGCAGCAGATCCCGATTAAGAGTCTGAACCACGCCATTCTTATCGGAGAAAGCGGCTTATTAATTCCGCTTGCGGGGTTTCGTGGATCTTTCAGCGGAACGTATGTAGGCAGGTGCCAAAATGAGATGCATGGAGCATAACCTTGAATCCAGCATGCGGCTGCGTATGCGTGGATCCATTTCTCCAAGATCATTGGAAGTTGTAATCACTGTTGGTAATTTGGCGTTGTAACGATAATTGAAAATCTGATAGAGTTTTTCACGCGCCCAGGGTGTCGCAGATTGGGTACCGAGGTCATCTAAAATGAGCATCGAGGCAGAGCGTACCTGTTCAAAAAGATGATCGTAAGAGGTATTACTGGAAGGGTTAAATGTCGCTCGCAAGTGATCGAGAAAATCAGGCACCACCACAAAAATTGGTTCGTCTCCCATCGCCACGCGATAATTACCAATTGCCGCTGCCAAATGGGTCTTTCCACAACCATAAGTTCCCACAAAAACCAGCCAGCCGTAGGGATCATTCGCGAACGCATTGGCAGCATCAAAGGCACCTTCCAGACTGCGTTTTTGTTCTGGTGGCAGTTTTTCGCGATCCCGCAGGGTAAATGTTCCAAATGTGCAGTCCGAGAGTAATTCCAGGGTGGAAATTGTTCTTTTCTCTTCCCGCACCGGAGATCGAAAATCAGGTGCCAGAATGCGCACAACTGACACCAGGTCGGGATCCTGAAGCCGGGAACGAATGCGACCTTCGATCTCAATCATCTCCTGGTTGGTTGTGATGACAGTTGGCAAATGATGGATATAGCGATGATTTAATATCTGGTAAAGCTTCTCTTCTGCCCAGGGAGTGGTGTTCTGGGTTCCGAGGTCGTCCAGGACGAGTAGACGAATATTACGGATCTCCTCAAAACGTTCCTCGAAGCTGCCGGAATACGATCCATAGGAATAGCGCAACCAATCCAAAAGATCTGGCACTGTCAGGAACAGGGTAGGCGTCCCGAATTCGATCACTTTATTCGCAATGGCAGCAGCCAGATGGGTCTTACCGCTGCCATAAGAGCCCATAAACAGCAGCCAGCCCGATGGATTCTGAGCAAAATGGGAAGCCTGGTTATGTGCCACCTGTAAAGAGGATACTTGTTGGTCACCTAAGCCCAGCCGGCCTTCGGTTTTAAATGAATCCAAAGTCATATTCTCAAAAGCTTGCAAATTGCTGAGTTGAAAGAGGCGTGCCTGCGCTTGTTGGGCAACTTTGGACTGGCGGCATTCACAAACCTGCATCCTTCCAAAATCAGGGTGAGAAATTGGTAAATCCTGGCGCACCCAACCGATGCCACCACAAATTTCACACTCCGGATCACCCAGTTGCTCTTCCCTATCCGGTTTTGAAGAACTGTCCAAATTCTCCATCGAGGAATCTTTTTGAATCTTCTTGAGTGTCTCGTCGATCTTTTTCATCACGGCCTCCTTCTTTCCAGGATGATAGAATAGCCTCGACATAGCGCCAACGACGCACGTTATTTTCTACTGCTATTCTGATTGCCTGTTCAATCCAGATCATAGGATACATTTCTTCTGCATCTTGCAAAGTTTCTGCAATCATTGGGGTGAGTGGTCCAATATTGGCTTCATATAATTTAAAAATGTTAGGGCGCTGTGGGAGACGAGCTGGGATTGGTTGATCCCCAATTTGCCATGAACCAGCCAGCCATCCCTTCTGTGCAGCCCGCCCGCGGGGTGTATTGATGAAATAAATGGCATCTTCCTGCGGATGGCTTTCGTCTGTTCCTTTTAATAATGTATTGCGATCCAGTGCCAATTGTAAACCGAGATCAAGATGGGTAATTGCTTCATTCCGGTTCTTTCCCATCCCATTCATGAAATTGTCATCCGAGGAAAAATCCTGGTAGCGTAAAAACTTTATTTTGCTTTCAAGTTGTTCCAGAAACCAGATTGCGAACAGCGTGACTTTTAATTCGTATAGATTATCAATCAGGGGTAATAGGCTGATAAAAAACTCGGATGGAATGGTAGTCATCTGAGCACCATCAGACAGGGAAAAGCCAGAAAATGACTTCATCCTACCTCTTCTTGAAAGCTGGTTTATCTGATTTGGCAGCATTTTCAAAGCGCGCCAGGTTGTTCAGGAACACCAACTCGATTCCAGGATGGGTAGGCCCATTACGATGTTTTGAGATGATGATTTCAGCAATATTCTGACGGGGGTTATCCAGATCTTTTTCATCCGGACGGTGAATAAACATCACGATATCCGAATCCTGCTCGAGACTACCGGATTCACGCAAGTCGGAGAGTACCGGCCGTTTATCCGCGCGCTGTTCTACCGCACGGGAAAGTTGAGCGCCCACCAAAACAGGTACATTCAATTCTCTGGCCAATACCTTTAAATTACGTGAAATATAGGAAACTTCCTGGACGCGGTTTTCAGTTCTGGTATCTCCTGCCATCAGTTGCAGGTAATCAACAATAATCAAATCCAATTGGTGTTCCATATGCAGCCGGCGGCACTTGGTTCGTAAAGAAAGCGGGGTAATCGCCGGGGTGTCATCGAGCCAGATATGGGTATCACTTAAGACTTCGATAGCCTGGTTGAATTTAGACCACTCATCATCAAACAATTGCCCCGATCTTAATCGTTGGGTATCGATACCTGTCTCCTGGGCGATTAACCGTTGAATTAACTGTTCATTTGACATTTCGAGAGAAAAAATTGCCACATGTTTACGATGCTTCTGAGCAGCGTTTTTTGCCACAGACAACATGAAACCTGTTTTACCCATACCAGGACGTCCGGCGATGATCAGCAAATCTGATTTTTGCAATCCTCCCAAAATCTTGTCCAGGTCAAATAATCCGGTTGGGACACCAAAAATTTCATCCGGGCGCTCAGAAAGCTGGTCAATGCGGTCGTAATAGTTGCCTAATACTTTTTGGATTGGTTGCAGATCGTAAGTGATTCGTCTTTCACTTAATCCAAAGACTGCTTTTTCAGCTTCGTCCAGCAGCGTATTGACGGATTTACCCCGATCATAAGCCTGTTTTGCCAGATGATTGGCAGCTTCCAACATTCTGCGCCGCATAGCATTTTCTTCTACGATCTCGGCGTAGGCTTCAGCGTGTAATGATGTTGGGGTTTGGTTGATAAGGGTTGTCAGATAAGCGGTGCCACCAATTTCTTCGAGGTGGTTTTTCTCGTTCAATGCAGCACTGACCGTTAGCAGATCAATTTTCTGACGGCGTTCAATCAGAGAGGTGTATGATTCCCAAACCCAGCGGTTGCGAATGATGTAAAAATCATCAGCCTTAAGTTTTTGGGAAAGATCATAATAGGATTCGGGAAATATTAACACCGCACCCAGGACTGCTTCTTCAGCCTCGCGATTATGCGGTTGTTGGGATGTGATTGATGTGGTTTCTTCCGGTAGTGAATAATCCATCATAATTTTCCAGCTTTCGGGACTTGGTGTTCAATTCTACCAAAGATCAGCCCCAATTGAAATTGCAACCAGTCACTGATTCCAGATAACATTAAAAAAAAAGTAACATCTCAATAAAACGGTCTTGGCTGTGTTTTTTGGAAAGCAGGCTCACCATAACGCAGATCCCCAAAACTAATGAAAAAATACGAAAAAAAGGAAATAAATCTAACTTTCCTGGCTTTGTTTCACATATTAAATTATATAAGTTATCCCGAGCGAAAACAAATAACTTGCACCCTGAAATTCTTTATTGAAGCATTAGGCCCCGAATTGCAGATTAAAGAATTACTGATCAGATTCCTCATCCGAAGGCGGAGAATCGTTCTCATCATTGTCTTCGTCCATTCCGCCAATATCCAGTGAGCCCAGGAAATCTTCAAAAACTGACAAGCGTTCTTCATTGATATCATCATCTGGTGGTTGGGCGCCGGTTGAAGATCCCGGTGTTTGTTGGATATCACTTTCCTGAATGTCCACCTCCGGAACAATCCCTGCTGAACCCATTACTTCATCAGAAACCATAATTTTTGCGTGGGTGCGGGCTGCTAATGCTAAGGCATCGGAAGGTCTCGAATCGATTTCAATGACATCCCCGTTGATTTCAACAATCAAATTTCCATAAAACACATCATCTTTTAAGGAAAGCACCTCCACCCTCAGTAAACGGGCATTCATTTGATTGAAAATGTTTTTGATTAAATCATGTGTCTGAGGTCTGGATACTTCAATTTCCTGTAAGGCAATTGTAATTGATTCAGCTTCATAAGGGCCGATCCAAATGGGTAAGTAGCGTTCTGCATTGATATCTCGCAGAACAACAATTCTCTGTTGATTGGTTAGACTGACACGGACACTATCGATGATTACTTCGACCATTTTTGTGTTTGACATTTTTCCTCCCGCAGGGAAATGAGCGGATCCTGGTTATCATTTTAACATGGTGACCCTTTGTACGCAAATGATCGTATAGTTTGAAAACCATACATGTTTACAGTTTTTCTTAAGATTGCCCAATCTTAAGAAAAACTGTAAACTTATTTTATTTAAGGTTGAGGTATAATCAATTTACTCTTTAATCATATCGAACCCTGATTCATTTGAGGAAATTCGCTCACGGATTTAATTTGTTTTTATTAGAAATTGTGTATAATCGGGAAACACTGCTCTCAACATGGCACTTAATCAGGGAAATTTTCTTATAGATATTGAGAATAGGTGGTAGTCGTTGTCAGGCAAAATCTTGGTAATTGAAGGAAAAAGAGCAGAACGTTCTTCGTTTGTGGGGGGGTTGACGAAGAAAGGTTTCCGTGTGATCAGTGTTCCCAGTGGAAATGCTGCTTTAAATAAATTAGAAAAAGAACAACCTGAGATCATTGTGATTGATGCCGATTCGATGCGAACCAGCGGTAAGCGAATCTGTCAGTCTTTACGATCAGCCGCTCAACGGACTCCCATCATTTTGATCCTGGGAAATGGTGTCAATGAGAAAGATGAATTTGATGCCGATGTGATTATGCATTTGCCCTTCACTTTGCAAAAGTTACTTAATCGCATTAAAGTGCTTCTGCCCATTAAGCTCAGCAATGATGTCATGAAAGTCGGACCCATTGATTTGGATTTAGTCCATCGCTTTGTTAAGGTAAATGAAAAACAAATCAGTCTGACACCGAGGTTAACCAGACTTTTACAAGCGCTTATGCAAAACCCAGGTCAGGTGTTTGGCCGGGATGAACTATTTAAATTCGTTTGGGAAACTGACTATATTGGGGATACACGGACACTGGATGTGCACGTTAGTTGGTTAAGAAATTTGATTGAGGAAGATCCTCGTCATCCTGATTTTATTAAGACGGTTAGAGGGGTGGGGTACCGTCTCGATTTTGATTAATCATTCCAAAAAATCATTTAAATTATGATCAATAGAAGGTTTAGGGGTTTATTTTGGCATGCGTAAACCAGCCAAAAAATAGAGCCGGTGGTTTATTGAAATAATTCGACGAATGCCTGTTTTAATTTAAAAAGACAAAACCTATCCCGAGCTGAATATGCATGAATCTTTCTCATGACATTCAACAGTTTATCTTGCTACTTGTATCACTTGATTTGTCTGACATCTCACTTTAATCTTAAAGGGTATAGAAATAAATTCCAAACAATTTTAATGGAGGTAATAATGGTTGATAAAAAGCCCGAAGCTGAGTTAACAAACGAAGCATATGCAGATAAATTAAAAGAGCTTCGTGCTCAAATGAAATTGGGTGGTGGTGAAAAACGGATTGTATCCCAACATGAAAAAGGCAAACAAACAGCACGTGAACGTATTGATATGCTTTTGGATGAAGGATCATTCCAGGAAATTAATGGTATGATGTTGCACCGCCACACCGATTTTGGTTTGGACAAGAACAAGACAATGAGTGATGGAATGGTATCCGGTTTTGGTACCATCAATGGCCGCAGAGTTTGTGTCTACGCTCAAGATTTCACCGTAATGGGTGGATCGTTTGGTGAAGTTGCTGGCCAAAAAGTCGCCCGCATTCAGGATTTGGCCATGGATGCTGGTGTTCCCATCATCGGGATTAACGATGGTGCTGGGGCGCGTATTCAGGAAGGTGTCTATAGTTTGTGGGCATTCGGTGAAGTCTTCTACCGCAATGTGCAATCTTCTGGTGTGATCCCACAAATCAGTGTCATTATGGGGCCTTGCGCGGGTGGCCATGTTTATTCACCAGCCATTACCGATTTCATCGTAATGACCGAAGGTACCGGAAATATGTATATTACTGGTCCTCAGGTAATTAAAGCGGTAACTCATGAAGATGTTGACACTGAGACCCTTGGTGGTGCCAGCACGCATACAACCATATCGGGTGTTGCTCATTTTTCTGCTCCAACAGAAGAAGAAACCTTCGCTGTTGTTAAGAAAATTTTGGAATATATCCCCGATAATAATGCAAGTACTCCCAGGGTCATTCCTACAGATGATAGCCCCTTCAGAGCTGATAAATCATTAGAGACTACTGTCCCCGCCAATCCCAACGAAACCTATAATGTTCTGGAAGTGATTAATGCTGTGGTAGATCGTGGTTCTTTCTTTGAAGCCCATGCCAACTTTGCGCAGAATGCTGTCGTTGGTTTTGCGCGCATGAATGGTGAGAGTATTGGCGTGGTGGCTAATCAGCCAGCAGTGATGGCAGGTGTTCTGGATATCAATTCATCTGATAAAATTGCCCGCTTTGTGCGATTCTGTGATGCCTTCAATATTCCAGTATTAACCTTCACGGATTGCCCTGGCTTCATGCCCGGAACAATGACCGAGCACAACGGTATCATTCGCCATGGTGCGAAGATCCTCTTTGCCTATTCAGAAGCAACAGTCCCTGTGATCACGGTAATTACCAGGAAGGCTTATGGTGGTGCCTATATTGCGATGGGCAGCAAGCATTTGAAAGCTGATATGGTATTCGCATGGCCAGGTGCCGAAATTACAGTGATGGGCGCTGATGGTGCAGTTAATATTCTTTACGGTCGTGAACTAAAAGCTCTTAAGGAAACCAGCCCTGAAGAAGCAGCTGCCAAACGCACTGACATTTTAAACGAATATAAAGATAAATTCTCGAATCCTTATAAAGCTGCCGCAGCCGGTTATGTTGATGAGGTCATTCTCCCAGGAGAAACCAGACAACGAGTGATTACCGCGCTTGATATTTTGCGCAACAAGGTCAGCAACGCACCTGCCAAAAAACACGGGAATATTCCGCTCTAGTTAAAGGAAAATAAGATGGAAAATCTTGAATTTGCACTAAAAGCATCTGGAACCGGGATTCTCTTGCTCCTTCTGGCATTGGTTGCTCTGGCTGGCATAATCAGCTTAATGACCAAATATCTGGTCGATAAACCGGAAAAAGAAGAAGATGATGAGGAAACTGTTGAAATTCCAGCAGAAATAATTAAGGAAGATGCACCGGAATCAAAAAAAGATCTCAAGTTAGCCGCAGCGATTGCCCTGGCAATTTACCGGTCGCAAGTTGAAATGTCTGCGGTTCGACCAGTGGAAACTGGTGCTGAAGTTAACTCCTGGCGGCAATTTAACCTGATTAACCGCCTTAATCAATCATCCAACATTAGGAGACCAAAATGAAACAATTTCAAATCAAAATAAATGATACTTCCTATGAAGTTGAAATCTTGGATGATCCTCGCAACGAGGAAGTTCAAGTGCGCGTTAATGGCGAAGAGTTTACCGTCAAGACAGATCTGGTCGCCGGTCAGGCACCAGTAGCCGCTGTACCCGTTCAACCAGTAAGAGCTGCTGCACCAGTAGCAGCACCTGTTGCAGCTCAACCTGTCGCAGCAGCCGGCCCTGGAACTGTCAAATCTCCATTGCCAGGTATGGTTAATTCAGTCAAAGTCACAACAGGGCAAACTGTCAAAGCCAATCAGGAATTATGCGTGATTGAAGCGATGAAAGCCATGAACGTCATCCGTGCTACACAAGCCGGAAAAATCGGTCGCATTTATGTCAATGAGGGTTCTCAAGTTGCGTATGGTGCCCCTTTAATGGATATTGAGTAATAGGAAGGATTTATCATGACAGGCTTTGTAGTCGATATTACCTGGCAACAGCTGATCATGGTCGCAGTAGGTTTGGGCTTGATGTACTTAGGTATTTTCAAGGATTATGAACCCACCTTACTGATTCCGATTGGTTTTGGATGTATATTAGGAAACCTTCCTGTTGCCGCAAACATGACTGGTCCCGATGGTTTGTTTGGAATTTTGTATGAAGCAGGGATCAGCAATGAATTGTTCCCCTTATTGATCTTCCTGGGTGTTGGTGCAATGTTGGATTTGCGTCCATTATTAAGTCAACCCATTATGATCGTTATGGGGGCATTGGCACATTTGGGTATCTTTGCCACCCTCGTGGTTGCCATTTTATTTGGTTTCAATCTGGCAGAAGCTACTGCAATTGGTATGATTGGCGCGATTGATGGTCCAACGGTGATTTATGTAAATGGAAAGCTGGAACATCTTTTTGCAACACCCGGTTTAGCAGCAGCCATTGCTGTTACAGCATATTCTTATATGAGCCTGGTGCCGATCATCCAACCTCCATTGATGAGATTGTTCACCACCAAAAAAGAACGTGCTGTACGAATGGAGTATACTCCTCGCCCAGTTTCTAAAACAACGGCAATTGTATTCCCTGTTCTCCTCACCATTATTGCCGCAGTATTTTTACCTGAAGCTGCACCATTATTGGCCACTTTATTCCTGGGTAACTTGCTGAAAGAATCTGGTGTTGTGGCAGGCTTGGCAGAAACAGCCAGGACAGCTATCACCAATACAGCAACCATTTTCCTGGGTATTACCATTGGCTCAACCATGCAGGCAGCTACGTTCCTGAATGTTGGGACACTGAAAGTACTTATTCTGGGATTGTTAGCTTTTTCGCTCAACACCATTGGTGGTTTACTGTTTGGAAAATTAGTCTGTGTTCTATCCAAATGGAAGATCAACCCATTGGTTGGCGCAGCAGCCATCAGTGCATTCCCAATGAGCGGTCGTTTAGCACAAAAAGTTGCTTTAGAAGAAGATAATCAAAACTTCATTCTGATGCATGCTTTAGGTGCCAATGCGGCTGGTCAGATTGCTTCCGTTTTGGCGGCAGGAATTTTACTGCAATTAATTTTCCCGGTTTTGTTACCATAGAGCAAGGTAAAACAGAACCAGATCTACGCATCAAAAAAGAGACTGACATGCAATTCGTCAGTCTCTTTTATTATTCGGGTTATGCTAATCCTCAGATTGTTCTGATTGATCTGGAATTTCTGTCCCCGGTCCGTATTCAAAAACTGCTTGCCAGGGGCGATAACGGGTAAAGATTGTATCGGTCAGGATGACTTCCCCAGCTCTGGTAACTGTACGGGAGACGGTTACATCGGCACCATCAGCTGCCCAATCCACCTGTTTGATTTTTCCTTCGCTCAAATCAGGATTTTCAACATATTTGGGTTCGGGAGCTGGGACGACATTGGTGACACCCGTTGTGGACCAGTTAACTTCTCTGCCATCCGAAGTTGAATAGAATTTCCAGACAATACTGGAATAACTCGGGTTCACATAGGTTTCCATTAGTAACCAGTTACTGCTATCGTTGGTGAACTTGAAGTCGACGATGGGTACAAATACTGTTGCATCCAGCCCCGCCAGGCGCTGGTCAATGCGATTGCCAGCCACTTTCTCATAATAAGATACTCGATAGGCATGTGGGTAGCGCTCAACAATTGGAAATCCGCTAAAGAATGCTGCCCGGAACAAGGTGGTACTGACCTGACACACGCCACCTCCCACACCCTGAATGGTTTGCCCACCAGCAATAATGAGAGCTTCGGCGTAACCATTTTCCAAAGTGATATCACCTAAAGCTTCCGCCATGGAGAAGGTAGCACCGGGGGGAATCATAATCCCATGAAATTTACTGGTCGCTACGATGATATTCTGGACACGATCAGCACTGGAACCATAAAAATAAGAGACTTCCTCGTGCACCAGTTCAGTAATTCCCAAATCAGCACCTTTGACCTCATTGGTCAGGAATGGTTTGTTAATATCAAATACCAATGGGATTTCGTGGCTGTTATCGGTGATAATTTGCTCCTGGATGGCTTGAATAGTTGCTTCTATATTTAATTCTCTTCCAATGATGGCTGAATCAATTACTTCCAACTCGCGGGTATCATCATTAAAAATATATTTGGCGTCTTTTGGCTCAAGTTTTAACGTTGGAGAAATCCCCATCAGAAAATTTTTCAAAAAATCACTATTGATTCCAACCTGGTAGCGGCTTTCTGCCGGGTCAATTATGCGTTCGATACGTAAATTGGCAGCCAGTGTATTAACATCAAATTCCCACGGACTGCCCTCAGCATCATCGGCAGTTAAAACCAGAGGTTGACTCAATATTTTTCTCGCCAGCTCAGCCTGCTCTTCCACATCCAGGATGTAAGGCGGAGTGTCCTCGATTACCAGATCAACCATTCCGTCCTGTAGTCGGGGTAACAAAAGCGCAATTTTCTCGATCGTAGCATCGATGTTGACTGTTCTGCCTATTTGTCCGCTCCGAACCAGTACGTCTGCTCCATTCAGCCCTAATTCGGCTTCTATGACAGGTTTGTCGATGAGAGTCGCCACCTGCTTGATCTGCATATAAGCGATGCGTTGGTCAAAAACAAAACTGGGTGAAATACTCTGCCCATATCGCCAGGTCAACCATTGTTCATTCAGACGGGCAATTAAATTTCCATCACGACCGATCTCAAATGCATGCGCAGCAGTTGATTCGGGATCCATAAACATACCGAGTTGAGCTGGGGAAAGCAGCCAGGTTTCTTCACCATCCCGTAATAAAATCCTGCCAGTATCAGGGTAGGAAATCTGATCACTGAGAGCAATCACAGCTTCCTGTGGTGTCATGCCACCAATATCAATGCCGCTGACCGAAACACCCGGGGTGATGCGGCCGGCAAGCCAGACCTGAATCCCCAAGCCAAACGCGATTAATAATGCGGTCCCAATAATACAACCGGCAAAGATCGCAATCAGAATTTGTTCTAAAACCGGTAAAGTCTTTTTTTGTTGATATGAAATACTTGTCATTTTTAATCCAATAAATCGTTTTATTTCTTTGTTGCAAAAAAGACGCCAGATTGGCTCCAAAAGTTCCTTGAATGGTAAGTTCCATCCATTATACAGGATTTACGGGTCTCTTCGAGAGGGGCATATAACGAACGGAAAATCTTGAGTCAAAATTGAATCGGAAATTGGTCGTTGAATCCCTTGACTCTGGGGGTGGTTGCGGTATAATTTCCTTCGCTGCAAGAAACAATGTAGCCCGGTCTAATCAGAGATGATAGATCGTTCAAAATTGAATACTTGAAGAAGGCTATTGTAAAGTCAAAGCAGGAAACCTCAATGCACCGGTGTCCGCCAAAGAATGGAGTACATCGGTTATTTTTTGCCACTTGACAGAATGAACACTGCTGAGTAGAATCGGCAAGCCTTAAAAAAGTAGAGCACCTTAACAACTGAAGAGTGATAGGAAAGACGAAGAACCTGTTAATTTTTTTAAGATCCGCGAAGAAAAAACCGAAACACCTTTTTAAAAGGTGATAAAGAACAAAATTAGCGGAGAGTTTGAT
>JAVEYK010000042.1:0-5400 GCA_034003505.1 Anaerolineaceae bacterium
TTTTCCACGTCCGGTCCACATCCATGCCAGACGCTGCAACACCACCTGCATGATCTCAGCTGCCCCACCAAACTCCCCAAAGGCAGATGAATTACCCGTGATTCTGGCGCTTCTTCCCTGTGCGTCCAGTCCGCGTACATTATTCCCGGTTCCCACACAGGCGGCAATCCCCCAGCCGTGGGTCGTACCGGCGTAGATCGGTGGGACAGCGTCATTTTCAATCCGCAATCGCTCGCTTGATAATCCCAGTATCTTCACACTTTCAAGCGTCTGCATATACTGAAACGGCCAGTCATATCCAGCGATGCCAAAACCGGCGGCTTCAATCTGTTCTTTTCCTATCCCTGCCTGACGGGAAGCTTCCCGCCAGGCTGTTTGCATGGCCTGGGCTAACCCTGTATACCCTTCCGTCTCCGGATTGCCCCCGGGGCCGTTTCCGAATCCCAGCAATAACCCCTGCTCATCGCAAACCAGTGCATGGGTCTTCGTTGCGCCAACATCAATGCCTAAAAACAAATTACCTTCTTTAATGGAAGAAACGAGGCAGAAAACGCTCGTGCGTGCTGAGCATATCCTCGAGCACATGGGCGGCATTTTGCTCTGTGGGACCTAATGGATGGACCACCAGGGCCCGGAATGCTGCTGCCCGATCACCGTGCACTGCTGCTTCCACCGTCAATAATTCATATTGTTTGACCTGCTCGAGCAACACATAATTATATAGTGGTAAAGGTTCGGTTGGGATAGGCTGCACACCGCGATGATCTACTTTGCAAGGCATTTCCAGCACCCATTCTTTTTCCCACCCTCTTACCAGTCCTTGATGAGCTACGTTGGCTACGTGCGTTTCACCGAGATCATTCCACCAGGACTGAATGATGCTGGTGGCGACACTTGAATAAAATGCGCCTCCGCGCTGCATCAACCTTTCCGGAATGCGATTGCAGGCCGGGTCAGCATATTGTGCCAGCAGGTCTTTTTCCACCAGCAGCACCTCTTCCGCCCGGGAGGGCGGCCATTTCTTCTGCAAGGATACCTTTTTGGCTGTATGAAAATAATATTCAAGGTAATCGTTCGGGATTACCCGCTGGCGTTCAAGATAGTCGGGGTTAAAGGGTGGGTCTTGCATGGCTCGTAATAATGTCAGATACGCTTCAAAGACCTCATCCCAGATATCGACGCCTTTTAATTTAAATCCAAAATGCCAGGTGAGATGGTTTAACCCCAGGGTTAACAACTCCCCATCTTCCGGTTTGTAAGTCACCCCATGCTGTTCAGATAAGCGCTGCAGGATCTTCATTTTGGTGGTAAACGCAGAATTACACACGCCAGCAGCTTTTATTTGGGGCGCATAGCGTTGAATGGCTTGCATCACCAAACCGGAAGGATTGGTAAAGTTCAGCAACAAGGCTTGCGGTGCTTGTTTCTCAATCAGCTCACATAATTCCAGAATGACGGGAATCGTACGCAAGGCTTTTGACATCCCGCCAATCCCGGTTGTTTCCTGACCGACCAGATCATGCTTGCGGCCGAGATATTCATCCTCCCGACGCGCCACCATTTGTCCGACCCGCAGCTGGGTGATGACGACATCTGCCCCGTCAATCGTCTCAGCGGCGTCCAGGCTCTGAACGATACGGATGCCGGAACCAGCTTTGGCGATTAATCGTTGAACGAATCCAGCGACAATTTGCAGGCGGGTTTGATCGATATCCATCAAATAGATTTCTTTGACCGGCAGGTGATCAGCACGATCCAAAAATCCATTGATTAATTCAGGGGTATAGGTGGAACCAGCGCCAATGACGGCAATTTTCATAAATGATCCTTTTCATGAGCTGATGACAGCCAACTCATTTTCAGTGATTAATCAGCGGAAAAGATTATCAAACCAGCGGTCAACACCGCTTTCAATTTGTGAACTCCCGGTGACAACATTCAGCATGAGGATGATAAAGACAATAACGAGCCCAAAAACCAGAATACCACCGGCAAAGTCTTTGGCTAAATTTTTAAAAATCTTGGTCAATACCCACAAGACCAGCAGTGCTGCGATAAAAACTAGAATATACCAAAGCTCATTGGTCATCTGAAAACCGAATAAATAGGGGGGAAAACGCAAAGCAAACCTCCTTTTAATCGAAAGAAATTACTGAATTCATCTATATTATAGATGAATTCAGCTGAATGTGAAGTTTATCAAGACAAAAATTCTGCTTTATCCGTATTTACGAATGTACTCTTCGGCTTCACGTACCAGATCGGTATTTCCGATAAATAAAGAAGTGCGTTGATGCAGACTGTGTGGCTGAATATCCAGAATATCTTCTTTCCCGCTGGAAGCAGCTCCACCCGCCTGCTCTGCAATGAAAGCTAACGGGTTAGCTTCATAGGTCAGGCGCAGTTTGCCTTCGGGCTTGGAAATATCCGATGGATAGAAAAAGATTCCTCCGGAAAGCAGTGTGCGATGGAAATCGACCACCAATGAACCTACATAGCGCATGGAGATCGAGCGCGTTTCACTGGTCAGGGCCTGTAAATTTTGTGTAAATTTCTGCACTCCCAGAGACCAGCGATTGAAGTAGCCTTGATTGACACTGTAATAGGTGGGGATGTTGGGTATGCGGATATTTTCATGCGAAAGCAGAAATTCCCCAATGGTCGGATCCAATGTGAATCCATGCACACCCTGCCCGGTGGTATACACAAACATGGTGCTGGCACCATACACAATGTAACCTGCTGCCACCATCTTGCGGCCTTTTTGGATACAATCTTCCACCGTGCCGGGGCCCGATTCACTCACGCGTGCATAAATGGCAAAGATGGTACCCACGCCTACATTGAAATCAATATTGGAGGATCCATCCAAAGGGTCATAAAGCAGCACATATTTTCCGGTTGGGTATTTATCCGGAATTGGCAAAATGTCTTTGTGCTCTTCGGAAGCGAGCACAGCCAACCTGCCGGTATGGTCATTCAGCATGTACAGAGTCTCGTCCGCCAGCTTATCCAGTTTCATCACCTGTTCACCCTGCACATTCACATCCCCGGTTTTACCTAGAATCTGTGCCAATCCAGCTTTCGCCATTTGACTGGCGATCATCTTGCCAGCCAGGGCAATATCATACAACAGGTACGTTAACACACCGGTTGCTTCGGGATGGAAACGCTCCTGTTCCAGAATATGTCTCTCAATCGTTATGACGCTATCGCTGATTGATGAAAACGGTGAACTAGCCATTATGAACTCCTCCTGATAGTTAAGATAGGTTATCAACAGGTCGGTAGAACAGCCAAACACAACACCCATTTTGGAAATTGAACTACCCAACCTCTATCTACGATTGTAGCCATCCCGGAAAATAAATCAAATCACAGGCATGATGATTTTCATCATGTTTTTGATGCATTTTCATCCAAACCAAATAGCGTATGGGGGGATTACTCCGGTTGAATATCCGGCCCGCTTTCAGCGGCAGTTTGTATTTTCGGCGCAGGCTTTTGATATTGCGCCAGGGTCGTCTGCAAGCGTACCACGCCCCTGGTCTGACGAATATACAGGATCGTCAGGGCTGTCCCCACGATCATCGCCAATATCCCAATCAACCCGGCTTCCGGGCCAAAAGCACCGCCGGTTAACAGATCAGGTCCACCTTGGGAGATTGTGATCAGACTGGTTCCGCTGTTGGAACCGCTCACCGGAAACCCAAAAATGTTGCCCTGAAAGAAATTCCAGGTGATGTGCAGTCCAATGGGGATGGCTAACTCACCGGTTAACACAAATCCCACCCCCAGAAACAACCCGGCCAGCACAATATTCAGTGTAGAAATCAGGGTAGCATTGGGATTGGTAGCATGCGCAATCCCAAATACGGAAGATGACAGAATATACCCAATCCACAAAGCGCCTCGTGGGCCCAGTTTTTTCCAATTCAGACCTTCGGCAATATTTCGTAAATGATAACCACGGAACAACATCTCCTCATAAATTCCGACCGCAATAAAACCAACCAGCGCAGCCAGAATACTGCTCAGAAAATCGATGGGACTGCGCGCCTGGAAAAAGCTTTCAATGCTGACCCAGCCAAACGCTAATTCCATCAGAAAAATGAACACCATCAGAATTGCACCTAAAAATAACCCAAAACCAAAATCCGCCCACCAGCGACCCGAGAAGTGAAAACCGAAATCAACAAATTTGCGTCGATCCAATAACCAGCCGGCCAGGAAAAATGTCAGCACGATCACAATCACTGTGCCAACCCCATTCAAGGCAAAAAACCAGCCGCTGCCCAAACTCATGATCATATCTGTGATGGCTTGCTGATCCGTCAAGACTTGCAGGTCAGCCTGACCACTGGCAGCCATAAAGAAAACCGCTACGATGCCTACAATCGCACCCACGAAGGCCAGTCCCATGAAAAACAACCCACCCTGAATCAGGATGCGCCACAGTGCACGCAGCCGTCTTTGCTCCCTGTTATAAAAAGGGTTCATTTCAAGCCTCCTTTTTTTGGACGGTACGCATGTGCTGTGCGAATTGCAACGCGCAGATTATTCCAATCCACCGTTGAGGGGATGGTGCAATCCGCCCCCAGTATGAAGCGTTCCGGTGCCGTTAATAAAACACTTTTCACCATTTGCTCTACCTGCCCGGCTGTTGCTTGCTTAATCGTCCCCAATCGCTCGATACCACCCATGAACGGTCGCTGAAAGAGCTCCGAAACCTGCTGCCCGCTCAGTCTCTGATCACCCAGCTTTAAACTGCAATTGACCACATCGCCCGGATAATCCAGGAAAGGGGTCAGGTCGCGATAGCCATCCACATAATCACAAACGTGCAAAATGTTGAACGGGCACTTTTCATTAATCTCATTCATCAGCGCGAGATCAAACGGTTTCACACACTCCGCAAACAAAGCTGAGCCCTCCAGGCGGCTGGTCTCACCCCCCTGGGTGGAATGATAAAAACCATCCACTCCGGCGTCAATACAGGCGCGCACAAAGATGCGTAAACTCTCGGTGATGATTTCCAGCCCGCGCTTGACGGGTTCCGGGTTCTCATGCAAATGCCGCAGCAGGACATCATCGCCAACCGTATGCCCGGCGCACATGAAAGGGGAGTACAGCGTCTGGATCACCAGCGCTTCTTTTCCGGCGGCCTGCACCAGCCCTGTGGCAATATCGACTTGATTCTGGTAGAAATCGAGGCCGTATTTCGGCATCTTCAGCCAATCCTCGGGCTTACGGATCTCCTCCCGCAGTGGGAAAACAGTCTCATACTGGATTTTGACGAAGTCCATTCCGGTGTAGTGAAAGAACTCCAGATGTTTATCGATGGCGGCCTGGCCCTGGTGATATTGCGGATCAAAGTGCAGGAAAAAACCTGCCGGTATA
>JAVEYK010000042.1:5500-26979 GCA_034003505.1 Anaerolineaceae bacterium
GGAGGGTTGAGTCAAATTCAGGTTGGAAATGGTGCCGGGTTCGGGTTTTGAAGGGGTAAGAACGTTCGCTGCGATGTTGTTCCCGAACCCGGCATGATCCGATTAAAGCGCTGTTAGTGGAATTCCGGTAAAGCGCGAGATGGCGCGTAATTCTGGCAGGATGTCACCATAGGTCAGGACGACATGATGTTCCCAGCCATCGTCGAGCATGGTTTGAACGACATCCCGGGCAGGTTGGTTGACGGTCTGCGCCCAACCACCGGCCCGCCGGAGTTGTACTTTCTTGTCGAGCATCTCGACACTGATGGCCAGGATGCGGAATTGCTGGTGATGATAGCCAAAGCGCACCAGGGTACCTCGGCCGGGTTTGAGCGTGAACTGCACCTCACGGCCTTCTTCCCCGTAACGGATTTCGTCACTGGAGCGTGCCAGGCTGGGTGCGCCGCCGTAATGCCAGAGCGCCAGTGCGTTGGATTCATCGTCCCAGGCACTGATGTCGGCAAAGAAGGGGGTGGAAGCGGTCAGTCCATTTAGAATCGCCATGCTCAGCGCAGCATTCACGTCGCCTTCGGGTGCCAGCAGGTAGCCTTCATCCAGCAGCCAGCCCAGTCCCGGCCAGATGCCGCCCGGGTCTTCCAGCCCCATGATCTCCGGCCAATCTTTGATGGCAAACAGGCTATGTCCGCTGTTCTTCAGCACGGATCCCAGGGCAGTGTAATATTTTTGAATCGACTCAACCGACTCTGCCGGCAGGTCGCCACCTTCTATGCGCGGAAATTCTTTGACTGGCCCAGGGTTTTGATGACCTTTCTGGAGTTCCAGAACGACTTCACTCAGGGGGATATGGTCGATCCCAACCCCAAACGTTCGCCGGATGAGGAGCTCGTCAAAGACACATGGGTAGAAACCAGGGGCACGGAAGCCGATCAACCCGATGCGTTGCTGTTTTAAGGCTTCCAGCACCAGCCCAGCTCGAATGTAGGCGGTCATCTGCACCTGCACTGTTGGATCACTCACAAAACCATGGATGGCTTTATGCGCGAATCCCATTTCGGTCAGGGTAAAGGTGGTCAGATTAGCGCCGCACAGGCTGTTGATGGCAATCCGTTTTTCGATCTCTGGTTCGGGCAGGGAGTGGATGATGATCGGGACGCGCACCCGTTCGGCGATGCTCAGTGGAACCTCACCATCCGGGAAGGTGCCTATCTGGATAATCAGCACCTGTGGGCGCTGGTGCGTCAGGAAATTCTGCACGGCTGCTTCCAGGGCAGGGCTATCCACCACCACATCCGATGGGCCAACCACCGTCCATGCTTCTTCCAGCCAGGCACGGGTTTCTTCCAGGTTGCGTTTTGCCACATCCTGGTCAAACCAGGGGACACCGACGGAGATTAACCCTACTTTTAATTCTTTATTTTCTTTCATAAGTTCCTTTCAAATGGGGTTCGTTTCTATGAATTCTGGGATTCGAGAAACACGAGGGTTTCAGACAGGGTGGGGATGCCTTTGCGGCCTCCCAATTGTGTGCATTTGATAGCAGCGACCGCACTGGCAAATTTCAGACGGTATTGTGGCGTCCATTTTTTCTGCAGGCAGGCGTACAAATAGGCACCGTGGAAAGAGTCACCGGCACCGGTGGTATCGACGACATATACTCGGAACGCCGGTTGGTGAAAATGGGTCTGCTGATCCCAATACCAGCTGCCGTGTTCGCCATCCGTGATGACGACTTGCTGGTTTTTATATTTTTGCAACAATTCTGCTCCGGCTTCCAGGATGCTGTCTTTGCCGCTGGTTGCCAGGGCAAACTTTTTGGCAACCACCAGAATATCCACCAGTGGCAGCAATTGGGTTAACTCATCCCACATTAATTCGCCGGCACCACCATCAAAGGAGACCAATACACCATTCAGTCTGGCAATTTTGGCGGCATGAATCGCAGCCGGTGTGAAGAATCCATCCAGGTGCAAGGCACGGGCATGTTTGATCAGGTCAGCGGGGACCTCTGCGGGTTGTAAATCTTCCGCAGTAGATTTTTGAAAGAGAATGGCACGCTGACCATTGCTTTGTTCCACCAGGATGACAGAAGCCGATGAGACGCCTGTATCCCGTTGCGGGCAATGGGTACAATCAATGCTGTATGCACCTAATTGGTTCACAATCTGGCGGGCAGTGTCATCCGCTGCCAATGACCCCAGATAATGGGATTTAGCACCCAGGCGCGCCAGGGCAACCAGTGCTGTCGCGACCGGGCCGCCACCCTGCATTTCCAGGGCTGCAATCGGAAAACAATCATTGGACTGTGGTAGACGCGGGGTTTGCGCCAGAATATCAAGTGTTGCCAACCCCAAACCGAGCACGTCGTACTTTTTCACGCCTCCTCCGGGTAGAAATCCTTCAGCACCTTGCGGCGCTTATTCACTTTGAGTGCTTTAAAGATCTGGGTTGCCCATTCTGCCAGACTTTCACTGACTGGGGCGATGACCTCATCCGGCAATTGCCAGAGTTGGGTCTTATAAATACCCCAGGCAGCCCAGCGGGCCTGATAGAAACGTTGTGCTGGGCTCAGGTCAGCGCGCACATCCAGCTGATCGCCTTCCGCAGCCTGGGTGGTGGAGACCAGCTCACTTTTCATTTGTGCGAGCAAATCCGCCGGAAAAGCTGGATGATCAAAGAGGATATTCTGAATCTGGGTGGCAAGATGGACTTCAATCACACCTGCTTTGGGTAATTTTGCCAGATCTTCGAAATGCAGGGTGGAGGCACCATGCTGCACCATGCCCGACCAGCCAAACTGGCGCGCTTGTTCTGAAAGTGCTGCAATCAGCTCAAAATCAACGCTCATACGTCCGGTGCTTCCATCCGGCAGGACGATGCCGCTGTGGGTGGTACCGGTTTGAGCGCTGATTTTATCGAGGCCGGGTGTGTCATCGCTAAGTTGTTCTTTGAGTTCAGCGTGGAAGGCTTCCAGATCGGCAAGGCTGGTATTACGGCCACCGATTTCACCCACTTCACCACCCAGGGTGATATGAATATCATGTGGTTGCTGACTGCGAATGGACTTGATTAACTGGGCAGTGCCCTGCGCATTGGGTTGATGAAAGCCGGTTAATTCGCTGGCATTTTCATCAAACAGGTGCGAACCATCGATATCAATCTGGTAAAAACCACTCTCGATTACCTGCACAGCTAATTTTTCTAAATTGCTTAAATCCTCAGCATTTTCCAGGCTGAAGTGATCCCCCTGCAGAAAGACGGGCCCACGATAACCTTCTTTGAAAGCGGCTGCCATCACCATGGCGGCGTATTCCTCGAAGGTTTGATCACAACCACTGGATTCGGAAGGGGCTAATTCAAAAATAATGGGGCCACTTTTGGCCTGCATGGCAGCCCGCCAGATAGCCCGCGCCAACGGGTAGGTCAGACCGCGCACATTGAACGCCGGAATGGTCATGGCAGCCAGTTTGCCGCTTCCCAATGCCTGGTAAACAGGTGCAATCGAGGCCGGATACAGACCTTTTTCCCAGGTCAGGTTGAGAATCTGGACTGCCTGTTTCTTGCGTTCTGCACGGGGTGCCATTGCCAATGCCAGAATATCCTGCTCTAAGGATGCTTCGGTACACATGATTAAATCCTTTCACTGATCCAATGGTTTTTGGTGTATTTTTGAATAGCCAGTTCGTCCAGCTCCAAACCCAGCCCGGGCAGCTCTGTGAGGCTGATGGAACCGTCTTCATCCACCTGGAAAGGCTTTTTGAGCATGAAATCACGCGCTTCAATCGTCCAGCCGGGCGGGTCAACCGGGAATTCAAACCAGGGGCAGTTGGGCAAGGAGGCTGCCAGTTGTAAATTGGCTGCCAATCCAATGCCGTTCGACCAGGTATGCGGGATGAATTTCTTGAAGGACATTTCAGCCAGTGCTGCCACTTTTCTGAGTTGGAAGATGCCTTCCGAGAAAGAGGCATCAGCCTGAATGATGTCGTAGCAATTCATGTCGATCAGCGTTTTGTATTCATGCAGCCCGATATTCAGTTCACCACCCGCGATGGGAATATCCACTGCGTCAGCCAATTGTGCCAGTTGCTGGTAGTTGTAGCGCGGCAGGGGCTCTTCCAGCCACAGAACATCCAGTTCCTGCATGGCGCGTGCAACCGTGAGAGCTTCATTGTAGGTCCAGGCTCCGATCGGATTGGGAGAGGGCATTACGTTGGCCTGATTGGCGTCCACCATCAAATCAATTTGATCTGCGAAGACCGAACGGACGTGCTCCACCAGGGCAATATCATCCTTGATGTTGGGGCGGCGCAGGCGCAGTTTAAAGGCTTTCATGCCGACACTGCGCAACTGGTGGATGCGTTCCACCTGTTCTTCGCGGCTGGGTACTTCCGCCAGGCTGGCATAGGCTGGGATGCGCTGCTGGAAACCTCCCCATAGCCGGTAAACGGGTTGCTGGCTGGCTTTGCCAATGATGTCCCAGAGCGCCATCTCGAATGCCCACGGGTAGCTGCCATCCCGAACTGCATTGCGTAAATAGGGGCTGATCTGTTCCACCATGAAGGGGTCTTTGCCCAGAATATATGGGGCCACCAAATCAGCGAAGGTGTGAATCCCCAACATGCCAACTTCCGGACCGGCGCCGATGCCGCTGATACCCTCATCCGTATGCACACGCAAAAGCGTACAGTTGGTGGTGGTAAAGACACGGCCAGGTGCCCAGGATGGGCGTAATGGTGCTGGTAACGGGTATTCAAGCAGACTACATTCAATTTGATTAATTTTCAAGGGTACCTCTTTTGATTAAATAGGATTGGATTGGTGAATGGCATGCAGGAGTTGTTGCGCGCCTTCCTGAATATGCTGCTGGAGATAGTTTGCGGCGGTTTGATAATTGCCGGCGCGAATCAGGTTGACGAGTTTGCTATGGCGTTCCACCAGGCCTTCGTAGGAAGGATAGTGACTGCTGACGGTATAAATGACCATGGTGATCTGGGTGGACATTTGTTCCCAGATGCGAATGGTGCGGGATAATTCGGATAAGTTCATCAGGGTGCGATGGAATTGATTATCTAAAGCAGCCCCTTGCAAACGATCTTCCTTCTGTTCAAGGGTGACCATTTGAGACACAATTTCGTCCAACAGACCCAAATTAACATGATTGTTGCTGGTCATGATTTCTTTTAAAGCGATGATTTCGAGCGCCGATCGTAATTGGTAAATTTCCTTGACATCATCGGCTGTCAGACTGACCACGAAAGAACCTTTGGAGGGGATGATCTCAACCAGACCATCCTGTGCCAGCCGGCGGATAGCTTCCCGCACCGAAATACGGCTGACGGACAACTGGTCTGCCAGGGGTTGCTCTACCAGATGCTGGCCGGGTTTTATCTTTTGGGTCAGAATGGCGTGTGACAGGTTCTGGTAAACCTGATCCACCAGGAGGGTCTGCGATTTAATCGGTTTTAAGGCTTGCTGCCATTCAGTAGTGGAAGAAATCTGGGTCATGGGATCCTTTTCTCTAAAAATTTACTTGAAAATCACCTGGTAGGTGTGTTTTGGAAGGGTCTGGAAACGAATATGATCAGGGTTTCCATCCAGGTTGGTGTTTTCGGTGGGTATTGGTTGACCATGATCATCCTGCACCTGGTCGAGCTGTAGGTCAGCTGTCATCATGCGTATAGAGATAAAACGCTCAATGGGTTGTGCTGCCACTTGCAACGTATGGGTGGCTTCCAGCCAGCGAAATTGGGTGCCGTCATGCAATTCGAAACGGCCATCGGCACCGGGATAGATTTGCAGGCGCAGGTGATCCCCGGCAACCTTAATCTCTGGTTCATCCACTACGGGCAGTAAGGTGTCTGCTGAGGGATCCAGGAGGGGGATGAGCGCACCGGCGCGGGCGAATACCGGAATCTGATTTAATTCGGCAGTGACAACAATCTCCCGACCTCCCGGGTAGGTCTCGCCACTCCAGAAATCACGCCACAGCCCTGGTGGCAGATACACATGCCGTTTGGTACTGTGACCGAAGTAGACTGGTGCCACCAGCAACTCGCGCCCGAAACAATATTGAAATTCTGCGTTTGCCTGCCAGATGGCGGGGTCATCCGGAAAAACCAGCGGCATGGCGCGCAGGATCGGCATCCCGGTTTGCGCGGCTTGTATGGCGTGAGTGTATATATAAGGAAAGAGATCGCTGTGAACCCGTGCGTAGTGCCGGTAAATCTCCAGGATTTCTTTGGAGAACTTCCAGGGTTCGCGGCAGCCCAGACCATGCAATTGCATGATCGGGGAAAAGGCACCGAATGCAATCCAGCGCGCAAACACTTCCTCGGTCGGCTGTCCAAAGTAACCGCCAATATCGCTGGCCCAGAAGGGGAATCCCGACAAACCTGCAGTCTGGCCAGCCATGATGACGCTCGGCAAACCGGTGGCGGGGCCAAAATCTGCACTCTGATCACCGGCCCAGATGGCAGAGTACGATTGTGATCCATCCCAGGCGGAGCGGGCCAATAGAATGCCATGGGTATGGCGGGACATAGCCTCATAGGTGACCTGGTTGTAAAGCTGCGGGAAGCGATTATGCATTTCACTGCCCGGACTGCCATCATAAAAGACGGCATCCGCAGGCACCTGTTCACCAAAATCGGTTTTGAACCCATCCACTCCCATCTTTACCAGACGCTCGATTTGGTTTTGCCACCAATCGACAGCCTGGGGGTTGGTGAAATCAAAGCAGGTGCCTATAAACCCGGGGCTGTTGCCCAGGCGATGCACATAGGGTTGGCCGGACGCATCTTTGATCAGGTAACCATTTTCAGCACAGAACTCATAGATCGGGCTGGGCGGGTCATTCCTGACCATCCAGGGAGCAATCCACAGGATGATGCGGTACCCGAGCTTGCGGGCTTCAGTGATCATCCCCTGCGGATCGGGGAAGTTGGCATTGAACTGAAAATCATTCAGCTCGGATTCCCAGGCAGCATCGATCAGTTTGACCGACGCGGGTAAATTGAGCTGGCGTTGCAAACGCAGATCTTGTTCCACTGTTGATTGTGTCTCAACCGTCCAGTCGCGTGATTTCCAGGGTCCAAAAATCCAGGCTGGAGGTTGATAGAGGGGCTTATCCAATAATTGTGTGTAGCGCGCCAGGAGCTCCGCAAAGGGTTTCCCGGTCCAGAGCTGGAAGCTGAGTTGATTGTGCTCGCTGCGGATGGAAACCAGATGGGGGTCATCATAACAGGCCAACCTGACCTTGCTGCGATAGGCTGTCAGCAGGCGCAGACCATAACCGGCACTGGACATAAAAAATGGAACCGGTTTGTACGCCAAACCGCCCGAAGCACCATTGGAGACCTGCAGATCAATTTCCTGACCGCGTTGGTCGATGCGGTTGAACCGCTCGCCAAAACCGAGATAATGCTCATCCGGATGCGCAATGAAATCGATCCCAATCGCTTCAATGTTGGGGTCTGGCGCAGATAACTCCACCAGGAGAAGGTTTTCCTGAATGGAAATCCGCAGGTTCAGATTTGTGCGGGCAGCTTCGGGCGCTTCAAATTGCAATAAGCATTCGTCCGCTAAGGTTTGTTTTCCGATGAGAGCAGCACTGAGCCACTTTCCTGAAATGCGCATGCGCACAGAAATCCATTGAAAAATATCCTGGCCCGAATCAGTTTCTGCAATGGATAAAGTAAAAGGAGCATCAGAAACGGACAGGGAGGCTGAGGAAGAAATTGGATGATGAAAAATTATTGCCATCGGCTGCTCTTTGGAAAAGGTTTTCTGGTATACGGTATACCGTCTACCATCATTATAGAGGATTCAAAATAAATGTCAAGCACGGCAAACAATAAGGAATAGTGTAGGTCTGGATATTTATTATTACTGGAAAATAATGCTGTAGAATAATTGATCTGTCAGTATTGCTTAATATCCGTTCATATTTACTTGACATTGTTTTTTCAAAATGCTATGATTTTCATACTTTTCTTACCCAACCAATTTCATCTTTCACCACAAATCAGAAAAATCGGAACACTATTTGGAAAATTATCAAACAAATATGCAGAATTTTTCAGACCCCCGCATCATCTCATTAACGCATGCCACAATCTGCTTTGCAGGTTCAATCAGTGGCATTCGAAACAGCCCATGAAAGGAGAAAAGGAACCCTCAACTTGTCAATATCCAATGTAAGTATGACCAATACCTTAAAGGAGAATGAGAATGAGAAAAAAATTTAGTTTGTTTTCAATATTGTTTGTGTTTGTCTTTCTGATCGGTCTGGTGGGTTGTAGCCCGGCAGCAACTCCGGCAACTTCTGAACCAGACACCCCGGCTGGTGAGCCTGCCGAACCGATGGAAGACACGCAAGAACCAGCCGCACCTGCTGAACCGGCAGAAGCACAGGATTTCATTACCTGGTTCCAGTATGACCAGGAAAATGTCGATCCTGCCAGTGATGAACGTACAGGGAATGAATACCTGCGGAATAAGATCCCGCAGTTCAATGAGGAGTTCGCCGGCAAATGGGTCTGGAACAGTGTCCACAAATCATTTGATAAAATTTCAGGCGAATTGGTTGCTGCCCATATTTCCGGGGGCGATGTCCCCGATTTGGCGGAGATGGAAGGCAATGTATTGATGACCTACTACCGTAATGGTGTTCTGAGCGATCTGACCGAGTGGGCACAACAACAATCCTGGTATGAAGATATCGACCCGAGTGCCAAAAATGCCTGCACCACCCCGGATGGCGCACTGCGCTGTATCCCGCTGGCCGAGCGACCACATTTGACCTACGTCTGGGCAGACCGATACCCCAACGGCTATCCGACCACCCCAGAACAATTCATGGTTGAAGCTGAACGTCTGAAAGCGGAAGGACTGAGTGCTCTGACATTCTTTGGATCAACTGCTTATGGTGGCGATGGCGCTACCCGTGCTGTCTGGGCGATCATTCGCTCCTTTGGCGGCACCTATTATGATGACGAAGGTAACATGCTGCTGAATTCACCTGAAACAGTGGCTGCCGTTGAATTTTTACGGGAGATCGTAGCGAATGGTTATGTTGCTGAAGCATCCTTCGCCGGCAGCTTCCTGGAAGAAGATGCATTCAAAGATGCATCCGCCGGTGCAATTCCCACAGCATTGTTTGGTTACCGCTACATCAATCCTTTGACCGCTCCGGATGGCACCAAATACGATACGGGTACTTCTGAAGATATGATTAATGCCATTACGGCTGGAGATGTGGTCATGCGGCCGTGTTTTGCGCCGGAAGGAAACACCCCCGGTTGTAATATTGATGTTCAGGCTGTGGCAATTCCGGTTGGTTCCAAGAACGTGGAAGCAGCCCATGATTTCATCAATTGGTTGATGACCCCAAATGAGAATGCAGAATTTGCCGTCGGGCCGGGGGGCGGATTCCCGGCGTTGAAATCAGTGCAGGACCATCCAACCTTCCAGACGCCTTTCTATGAACAGGCAAAAATAGCTCTGGACGCCAGTGTCTGCACCCCCTGGCAGGGAACCCTGGAGCGGCCCAATGAAGCCCAGGAGATCATCATGAATGCCATTTATAAACTGATCAAAGAAGATCCAACACTGGATATCTACACAGAATTAACCGCGGCGCAGGAAGAATATAACGCCAACAATTAATTAAGTATTACTAAAAAATATCAATACGAGGCCAGAAACTGCAGGGACAAAATCCTTGCAGTTTCTTTGTTTCAGCATTTTGATGGCGGGCTTTTTTGTAACTTCCTTCGAAATTTCACATGCATTCAGGATAATGCGATCATCGTTAGTCCGCGTTAACCTTAAATTATTCAGTAATACTTGAAATCAGTTCATTTCTACTTGACAAGCCTATCTGCACATGCTATTATATTTTCATTAATGCAACAATTTTTTCCAGCAACTTTTCATGTAAATCTATAAGAGGAATTACAGTTCTGCCATTCAATAAGTCAGGATTTCGAATTTGGCAGAGTCCCGCGGGAGTAATTAGTAATGCTTATTCATGCTGCACTTCCAGGAAAAGACTTGATTAAAACAATATTTCCCAAAACGTCCATTTTTCATAAAGAGATTTTAATCTCCTCGTTCAAAGTAAAAATTTGATGGGGATATTTTCATTCGTTTTCTGCCGTGGGGAATCAACCTCGCTGAGAAAACAGTTTTTTACCCGAGTGGCTGATCATTAAAAGAATTTACTTTGCAGCAGACATCTATCTTAAGGAGGTGATTTACTCACAAAAAAATCTTTCCACCTACCATGTAAAAAAAATTATTTCAAGGAGAATAAGAATGAAAAGCAAGAAACAATTAATTTTGACCGCTCTCATGTTGGTCGTTTTCACATTCGGTTTAGTCGGTTGTCAACCAGCTGAAACTCCAGCTGAACCAGCCGAACCGGCTGCCCCTGCTGAACCCGCTGAGCCAGCAGCTCCTGCTGAACCAGCTGCACCAGCTGAACCGGAAGCACCGGCTGAAGCAGTCGATTTTGTGACCTGGTATCAATATGACCAGAACAACACCGACCCGGCCAGTGACGAACGTGTTGGTAATGAATATCTGGCCAAGAATATCCCGATTTTCAATGCTGATTTTGCTGGTAAATGGAACTGGGTCAATATTCCAAAAGCATGGGATAAACAAACTCAGGAATTGGTTTCCGCAGTAATAGCTGGCGGTGAAGTACCGGATTTGATCGAGCTGGGTGGCCAACAGACCATTACCTATGTCAATAATGGCGCTTTAACTGACATCACTGAATGGGTGATGGCTCAACCCTGGTATGCTGACCTGGAACCGAGTGGATTATTAGCCTGTACCGGTCCGGATGGAAAAATTTACTGTGTACCCACTGCTGAACGTCCGCATCTGACCTATGTCTGGGCAGACCGCTATCCCAATGGTTACCCAACCACTCCCGAAGAATTTATGGTCGAAGCTGAGCGCCTGAAAGAAGAAGGGTTCTACGCCTGGACATATTTCGGCTCAACCGCTTACGGTGGATCAGCCGCTGGTCGTATGTACTTTGCCTTCTTTGCCTCCTTCGGTGGCGGTTATGATGATGGCAATGGCAACATGCAACTCAATACACCTGAGAATGTTACCGCCATGGAATTCTTACGTGAAACAGTAGCGCGCGGTTACAACCCCGATACCGTTTTCGCTGGTGACTTCCTGGAAGAAAACTCCTTCAAAGATTCTTCCGCTGGTGCGATCCCCACTGGTTTGTTCGGTTATCGCTACATCAATCCTTTGACAGCGCCTGACGGAACAGCCTATGATCAGGGTTCTTCTGAAGACATGATCAATGCCATTGCAGCTGGTGATGTTGTGATGCGCCCGATGTTTGCCCCCGAAGGTATGGTACCTGGCTGTAACCTGGATATCCAGGGTCTGGGCATCCCCACCGGTGCCAAGAATGTGGAAGCTGCTTATGATCATATCAACTGGGTCATGGGTGACTTAACCCGCCATATTGAATATGTGCTTGGCCCTGGCGCTGGTTTCCCAGCTTTGGTTTCAGCACAGGAATTGCCCGAAATGCAGACTCCCTTCTATAAAGAAGCTGCCGGTGCGATCAACCAGAGTGTTTGTCGAAACTGGGCTGGTTCTTTAGAGCGACCAGCTGAAGCTGCTGAAGCAATTGCTGGTGTGATCTTCAAACTGATCAAAGCAGAACCCACCCTGGATATTGCCACAGAACTTCAAAAAGTTGAAGACGAGTATAACGCTAACAATTAATTAGAGAGTTAATCAACAAACTTCTCGCAACTTAATTTCATGAAGGTGGGAAGGCATAATATCCTTCCCACCTTCAAACTGTAATAACTGGTCAATCCGACATTTGGATAACTAACTTGCTTTTCGGAATCTTTTTCGAGTTGGTTAGAGTCAGCTTGTATTGAATTATCCAAACTAGCAGAAGGTCTGAAGGTTTCTTTCCTTGATCGACATGACTGGCTTAATGATTGGAATGAGCGGTATTACGAGATCACCCATTTTTGAAAGGTGAATCAGCATGCAAAAGAGTCCCGCATTAAAACGTAAACGCTTTGAGATAGGCAAATCCTTGCCTTTTTGGCTTATTTTGCCCACGATAATCGTTATTTTGGTTGTTCAGGTCTACCCCGCTATTTACACCATCTGGCTCAGTTTTCAGGAGAGGGAGCCACAGGGCTGGAATTTTGTCGGGTTTAAAAATTACGATCGATTATTTAATACTGGATTATTTCCAGAAAGCATTGGCCATACAGTTATCTTCCTGGTTGGTTACACTTCCTTGACGCTTGTTCTGGGTTTTGTCATTGCCAACTTACTCAAACGTAATGTGCCTATGACTGGCTTATATGTAACCATTCTTTTTATTCCGTGGATTATTGCGGATGTGATTACCGGGCTGGTTTTTCGTTTGATGGTTTCTCCCGATTATGGTCTCTTTTCTGGTTTTCTGGCAGAACGGGGAATTTCGGTTTTGATAGATTCGAGACCCGAGGCTTGGATAGGGAATTTTCCGTTTCCTCCTTCGCCTGCGATGATCTTTTTGATTTTAGCCGCCTCATGGCGAGCGCTACCCTTTATTACCTTGTTGATTCTGGCTGCTTTGCAAACGGTGCCCAGCGAAGTGCTGGAAAGTGCGCGCATCGATGGTGCCAATGGTTTGCAAATTACCCAACATATCACCGTTCCTTTAATTATGCCGGCGATGGTGGTCGCCCTATTCAACCTGACGCTGGGCGGCATGAATGGGGTAGGGATGGTCTTCAGCCTCACGGGGGGTGGGCCTGGCACTGCCACCTATGTGCTCAGTTATTTTCTGTATATTCTGGGTTGGGGACAACTCCGCTTTGGACGTGCAGCCGCGCTGGCACTCTTGATTGCGGTCGTCAATTGGTTCTTAATCTTCCTGGTCTTACGTACGACCAGAATCCATGAAAGGGACCACTAATGAGCAGCTCAAATCAATTCTCACGCCGTAAATGGGAAGAAAGACTGATCGGACTGACTTTATTGCTGGTTAGCATCTTTGCGATTTTTCCCATTTTTACCACAATCACCATTTCGTTCAAAGAACAGGCAGATATCACCCGCAAGCCGCCTATATTTTTCCCCTGTGATACCCCGGAAAAATCCTTTGAGTGGAGTGCCTGCCGCTGGGCGGTGGAAGGTTGGGAACGTGTATTTGCACCGAAACCAGATGAAAATGCGCTCCTCGGTTTCAAATTGACCGGGAACCTGGTCAAGACTTATATCCCCAACACTATTCTGTACGCGTTTTCCTCCGCCATTGGTGTCACCTTATTAGCCAGCCTTTCCGGGTTTGCCTTCTCGCGCTACCGTTTTAAAGGTCATAATGCTTTGATGACTGGCATCTACGCCGTCACGGGTATTCCGTTGATCACCAATATGCTGGCGTTGTATCAGATGAGTATTACCTTTCGGAAAGGGTTGCCCTTCTGGGATGACCGCCTCTTTCTGATATTTGTTTATTTCGGATTCTTTCTGCCGCTCAGTGTCTGGATCACCAAAGGGTTCTTTGATGCCATCCCGAGAGAATTGGAAGAATCAGCATTGATTGAGGGTTGTTCCCCTCTGGGTGCGATGTTCCGCATTACCATGCCATTGGCAATTCCTGGTTTGATCTCGGTCTTTTTGATGACATTTGTGAATGTCTGGAATGAGTTTATTGTGGCTTACCTGTTGGTAACCAAGAACGAATATAAACCAGCTATGTTTGGTTTGTACGATTTTCTGAGTCAGAATATTGTTAATATGCAAGTGCTGGCGGCTGCCTGTTTGATGATTGCTGCCCCCATCATTATCCTGTTCATCTTTACACGCAAAACCTTCTTCCGGGCTATGGTGGAAGGCGCGGTTAAAGGATAATTGGACAGCATCTTGAATCTGATGAAAGAACCAGCTACGCTAAGACAGGAGTAATCTTTTTTGGGTGAAAAAACCAGCATAAATTCAGAACAGGGTCGATTAAGGCTGCATAAAGGATTTCCCAATCCACACAGTGCAGCCGATCGACATTTGTTTTTATTGTCTGGTGATCCAACCAGCGGATTGATCGAAGAAATAATCCCGGATGAAGGCCTTGTCTTGCCAGAAGCATCACCAGCGCTGAAAAATAATGATTTCTTTCTGACCATCTATCATTTCAATGATGTTCATGGTCATCTGGTGCGGTTTCTCCCGGATGGAGAAGAACCGGTCTTTACCCGCATGGCTTATCAAATCAATCAAAAACGACAGAAGGTTGCCAATGATCCACAGCATGCGGTGCTGACGCTATCCGGTGGGGATGATTGTATCGGTACCGTCTTCGATGAGTTGATGGATGAACCATTCGGGTCACAACCGGTGCATGCCAGTTATCGTCTATATTCCCAGGCCGGGATTGATCTATCGGTGCTGGGCAATCATGATTTTGATATGGGCCTGGATGTGTTGAAACAATCCATTGAAAATGATGCCTCCTTCCCCATCCTGGCAGCCAACCTGATTGATTGCCCAACCCTGCAGGGATTATATTACCCGGCAGCCTTGATGGTGATCAAAGGAATTCGGGTTGGTATCATCGGCTTGGCAACCTCCGCTGAGTGCAAAATCAGCAAAAATAATAGTCGTATCGTTAACCCGGTACAGACCGCTTTAAATATATTGCCAGCCTTCCGGCCATTGTGCGATGTGGTGATTTTGCTAACCCATCTCGGATACAGCCTGGCAGCCACTTCAGCGATTACGGCGGAAGCAGGCGACGTGGAATTGGCAAAACAACTGCCTTATGCCGGCGTGCATCTGATTGTGGGTGGTCATTCCCACAATGAGTTGAATCACCAGGGACTTAACCCTCACAATATTGTGAATGGGATACCAATCGTTCAGGCTGGTTCCTTGGGGCGTTATTTAGGCCGGGTTGACGTACGCATCCGTGAAAAATCGGCGGCGGTGGTACATGTGCGCCTGATGGCAACCGAAACCCTGCCGGTAGACCTCGAATTGGAAGAAAAGGTGATGAAGCCATTAGTTCAGCGCGCCCGCAGTTATTTTGCACGCGTTCTGGGTAAGGTCGGAGATGATCCAACCCTGGGCACAGATTATGTGCGTAACACCTATGCCTCCGGCGAGCTGGCACTGGCAAACTTTATCACCGATGGGATGGTCAAACAACTGAAGAAAGCTGGTCAGAGCGTTGATCTGGCGATGATTGATTCGAGCTGCCTGCGTCGGGGGCTGGCGGTTGGGGAACAACTGACATATGGGGATTGGTTCAATCTGATGCCCTTCGCTGATACGATCCGCTTTTACCGGCTCACTGGCAGTCAACTGCGTGATTTGATCCACGATAATAGCCGGCGTATCGACCTGCCGGGGGAACCGAATACCGAACGTGGATTTTTGCAATTCAGTCAGGCGTTGCGCTATGGGGTGGAACTTCGTCGCACCCGTGCGGATATCCGGGTAAGCCAAATCATCATGAACGGTCGCCCGATCGAAGAACAATTGGAGCAAGAATTTATCATTGCCACGACCAGTTTTGTCCGTGAGCTGGCAGGAAACTGGGAAAATTGTGGTGATCAATCACCAGACTGTGACTTTCTCCATATCAATGATTTTCCGCATATTGAATCAGATTATTTTTTGCGCCGTGAATTGGTCAACTATATTATCGATCGGGGTGGAATTACCCATGAGACGGGTGCCAAACTGGACGGGCGCTTACGAGTGGAGGAAAGAATGACAGAACAGATTACCAATCTGAGTATCAGAGAATTTAACCGTGAAATCAGTTTCCAGAATCATGCCATGGCCGGCGCTGTGATTGCCAACGCTGCTGTTTCTGCGCTTTCACTGGGTTTTGCCTGTATTCGTATTACCCTACAGCAACTGGCTGATCAGGCGACCCCATACCAGTCTAAATTGGATCAATTAGCCAGCATTCAGGAACAGTTGCTGGATATCTGCGATAAAGATGCCACCGCCATCGGGTTGTTGGTTTCTTTACGCAATGCGGGTGATGAGATGCAGGGGCAGCGGTTGCTGTGTGAATTTCCTACCCGCATCAGTCAGTTATCCATCATGGCTGCCCAGGTGATGCAGGATTTCCGCAGCCATATCATTGATCAGGTGAAAGACGATCTGGAAATGAGCATCAACCTGCTGGCGGGCACAGCCCGGTCAGCCATGTTGTTGCTGGATAGCAATTTGCGCCAGTGGCGTGACCCCGCATTGGGGGACCAATTTGAACCGCTTTTAGAGGGGCTGATCAGTGACATTGAGCACCTTAGCCCTGTAAAACGGATTCGGTCGTAGGGTAGAGAGAAAAGATATTGCAGATAGAAAGGTTTTCAGAATGAGCACGATTATAATCAAAAATGGTTCCGTGATCACCCTCAATGATCAGAAACAAACTTTCCAAAAGGGGTACGTTCTGATTGAAAACGACCTGATTGCGGAAGTTGGTGCTGGTGATCCTCCCGAGGCATTCTTAAAAGCAGATCAGGTGCTGGACGCAGCCAATATGGCCGTCATGCCAGGTATGGTCAATGCCCACACCCATCTTTTCCAAACCTTTATCCGCGGGCTGGCGGATGACAAACCACTGCTGGAGTGGCTGGAAGCAGCCATCTGGCCGGTTGCCAAAGCGATGACCCCGGAAGATGCTTATGTAGCTGCCATGGTTGGCATGCTGGAGAATATTCGTGGTGGGGCTACTTCAGTCATCGATCACCAATATATTCACACCGACCCGTTCAATGATGATGGGGTCTGCCAGGCTGCTGAAGAGAGTGGCATGCGCTTCTTGCTGGCGCGTGGCTGGGCGGATATGAATTATCATCCAACCTTCATGGAAGACCAGGCGCGTATTGTGTCTGAAACCACCCGTTTACGCGATAAATGGGAAATCAACGGCAACGGGCGCATCCGGGTTGAATTTGGCCCCTTAATCCCCTGGGGCTGCACCGATGACACCATGTGTGTTACTCACAAACTCTCCGATCAATGGGGATCCGGCACTCATATCCATGTTGCTGAAACCCGCAAAGAAGTGGAAATGAACCAGGAAGCGCGTGGATCGCGCCACATCGAATGGTTGGCTGATATCGGCGTTCTGGGACCGCACATGCAGTTGGTGCATAGTGTCTGGCTGGAAGATTTTGAACTGGATTTGATTGAGAAACATAACGCACTGGTGGTGCACTGCCCGGTCTCAAACATGTATCTGGCATCTGGTGTGGCTCGTGTACCGGAAATGCTGGAGCGTGGCATTACAGTGGCACTGGCCACCGACGGACCCGGCAGCAATAACAATCAGGATATGCTCGAAGTATTAAAGACAACGGCATTATTGCACAAGGTCAGCACCCTGAACGCCATGGTGCTGCTGCCAGAAGATGTGCTCTGGATGGCGTGCCGCGGTGGTGCAACCGCTTTCGGGTTACCCCAGCAGATTGGGTCACTCGAAAAAGGCAAAAAAGCGGATCTGATCCTGGTGGATCTGGATACGCCGCTGGCCATGCCGGTACACAAGGTAGCCTCTGCTCTGGTGTATAATGCCAGCAACCGCGATGTGGATACCGTAATTGTGAACGGCAGAATCCTCATGCGTGGGAAAGAGATTCTATTTACGGATGAAAAAGCCATGCTGGCACGCGCCAGAAAAGTGTGTGCTGATCTGTTCGAACGAGCCGGGGTGGTGGTTGATTAATCATCAGGAAGCGGACGCTAGATGATCACAGCATTGTTAGGTGTGGATGTTGGCACAACCTCAACCAAAGCTGTCCTTTTCAATCTGGAAGGACAGGAATTGGCTCGGGCTGTTTCGCCTGCGTACCATAACCGGACACCCCAACCGGGCTGGGTTGAACAGGATCCCGAAGAAGTCTGGCAGGCACTACTCTCGGTCATTGCAACGATTGTGGAACAGGCCGGATCGCAGGTAACCATCAAAGCCATCAGCATGGCAGTCCAGAGTGGATCACTCGTGCCTGCCAATCAGGCTGGGGAAGCGGTCTACCCGCTCATCACCTGGCTGGATGGACGCAGCCAGCAATTGGTAGCTGACTGGATTGCAACCGGGGTCGAGGAGCAGGTCAAACCGCTCAGTGGCTGGTCACTGTATGCCGGTTTGCCGCTGCCATCGATTGCCTGGCTGAAAGTGTACAACCCGCAGGTTTTTGAGGAGGCCAGCCATTATTTTTCAGTCAATGACTACCTGGCCCAGCGCCTGACGGGAAAATTCGTCACGAATCCATCCAATGCGGGCGGCATGCAGTTGCTGGATATTCATACCGGTGCCTGGAGTGCGCCGATCTGCGAACTGGCAGGCATTTCACCAGCGATGTTATCTGACTTGCAACCCTCCGGAACGATCATTGGAGAAATTACATCTGATGTCTGCCACCAAACCGGTCTGACACCCGGCACGGTTCTGGTGAACGGCGGGCATGATCAGGTCTGCACAGCCTTGGGGTTGGGGATTAACGAACCAGGTAAATTTCTGTTGGCTTGTGGAACTGCCTGGGTTTTCACCGGCATTCTGAGCGCAGTAGACATGCAGGCTTACCCGCAGGACTTGAGTTTCAACTTTCACGCCTATCCACAACGCTGGACGCTTTCCCAATCGCTGGGGGGGCTGGGGGCTTCGCTTGAGTGGTGGCTGCAGCGCGCCTGGCAGGCGGAGGATCATTCAGGAACACGGCAGGCAAAGTTTGCTGAATTTGATCAGGAAGTCAATCAAACGCAGGTCAACCAGGAACTATTTTTCTTACCGCTGACGGGTGGACATGCTGATCCGGCTACCACCCGCCGGGGTGGTTTTATAGGGCTTGATTTTCAGCATAACCGGGCGGATATGGCGCGCGCCATCATGGAAAGCGCCGGCTATGAATTACGCTGGGCATTGGATGCCATTCGCCAGGCGCAACACCCGATTGAACGCCTGTGGATGGTGGGTGGCGCCGCACAAAGCAGCCTCTGGCCGTCGATCCTCGCTGAAATTACCGGATTGCCTATTCAGATTCCGGAATATGATAACTGGCCAGCCCTGGGTGCCGCTATTCTGGCGGGGGTGGGCAGTGGCGTGTATGCGGATATTGATGCTGCCTTGCAGTTCTTTAAGAAACCGGCCCGCACCATTCAGGCCGACCCAATACACGTTGGTTTGTATGCCCTGGGTTTTAAACAATATCAGGAAATTATTCAAAGAAATCATCAATGATCTCACACAGACATGAAACAAGGAAAGAGGAGTAAAGTATGCAAAAACCATTGGTAGCGATCGCTATCGGAAAAGCCAACTACAAACGGATGTTCAGCCAGCAAGCCTGGGATGCATTGGAAACCTTTGCAAATGTTATCCATCATCCAGGGGATGAACCGACCGAGAAGGATGAATTGATAAAACTTTTGAAGGATGCCGATGCGGTGATTACCAGTTGGGGGGTGGCACAACTGGACGCGGATGTCATGAAAGCCGCACCCAATCTAAAAGCCATGGCTCACATGGGCAGCAGTGTCAAACGGTTTGTGAGTGATGCCTTCTGGCAGCGGAATATGCACCTGACCAGCACCGGGATTGCGCTGGCCAGGACGGTAGCTGAAACCACATTGGGCCTGATGATTGTGGGGCAGAAACGCATCTGGCAACTGGCACAGCATGTGCGCGATGGCGGCTGGCGCGATGCCCCGGTCTGGGATCGCTGGTATGCCTGTGAGTTATACCGCAACAATGTCGGCATCATCGGTGCCAGCAATGTCGGCCGGCATGTGATTGAGCTACTGAAACCATTCAAACCGAATGTGCTTTTGTTTGACCCCTTTGTGACTGCCGAAGAAGCCCAAAAACTGGGCGCAACCAAAGTGGAGTTGGAAGAATTGTTGAGCCAATCAGATGTGGTTTCCATTCATGCGCCTGCCAACGCACAGACGCACCATATGCTCAATGCTGCCGGGCTGGCACTCATGAAAGACAACGCACTCTTAATCAATACCGCCCGCGGAACCCTGATCGATGAGCAGGCCCTGATTGGGGAGCTACAGAAAGGTCGTTTCTTTGCCTTCCTGGATGTAACCGATCCCGAACCACCGGCTGCCGATAGTCCCTTACGCACCCTGGATAATGTGGTGGTCGTGCCGCATATCGCCGGATGTATTGATAACTGCACCATGTTAGGGGAGTTAGCAGTGGAAGAAATAAGAAGGTTTTTCGCTGGTGAACCCGCAGTTTACCAGATTACCCCAGAATTATTTGAGAGGATTTCATAATGAGAACACGTAGATTGAAACACATATTTCGACCCGATGGCCGCGCTTTTATTGTAGCTTTCGACCATGGCATGATTGATGGACCCGCCAAAGGGATGGAACAACCCGCAGAGCTTCTGCGCCAGATTGCAGCTGGTGGCGCGGATGCCATTCTGACCACTTACGGTACCGCAGAGAAATTTGCTGAAGAAATTGAACCCCTGGGTTTGATCATGCGCCTGGATGGTGGCGGCACCAAATTAGGTAAAATGGGGCCGGGATCCGTATTCTACAGCATCGAGGATGCCTTGCGCATCGGTGCGGACGCGATTGGTATTTCTGCTTTCCCGGGTGCTCCGGAGGAAGAAGATTCGTTGCGCTCACTCGCCATGGCAGTGGGAGAAGCGCATGCCTGGGGTTTGCCCGTAATGGGCGAAATGGTCCCCGGTGGGTTTGACAGCCCGGATCACATGCGCACAGCCGAGAGTATTGCCATTGCTGCGCGGGTGGGTGCCGAATTGGGTGCGGATTGGGTCAAGATCCCGTATGCACCTGGTTTTGAAGCCGTCACCTCCACCTGTTATGTGCCGGCAGTCATCCTGGGTGGTGCCAAAAAAGGCAGCGAACGCGAAATGCTGGAGAAAATCCGCACAGGTCTGGATGTAGGTGCAAAAGGGGTTGCGATTGGCAGGAACATCTTCCAGGCGGATAATCCCAAAGCCATGGTGGCTGCAATTGCAGCGCTGATTCATGAGAATATTTCCATTGACGAAGCGATGAAGATATTAAAAGGATAATAAAAAAACCATTAACTAAATCAAATAAAAAATCGAGAGGTAGAATATGATGAGATTTGAAAATCAGGTAGCAGTGATAACAGGGGCAGCTAATGGCATCGGGAAAGCCTGTGCCCAACGCTTTGCCCAGGAAGGCGCATTTGTTGCCTGCCTGGATGTAACCGACGAACTCAATCAGGCTGTGGCAGAAGAAGTACGGGCACTTGGCGTGGGTGCAATTGCTCTGCATTGTGATGTAACCGATGCGGAAAGCATCCAGGCAGCCATCGACGCGGTCATGGAAAAATGGGGACGCGTGGATGTTCTGGTGGCTTCCGCCGGCATTTATACCGGTGAACCGCTGCTGGAAGTGACGCAGAAACAATGGCAGCGCACGATTGACATTAACCTGACCGGTGTTTTTCTGACCAA